>NZ_JBFRHH010000011.1:0-205823 GCF_052115765.1 Paenibacillus sp. 2KB_20
GAGTGCAAGCACTCCATCAAGTCCGCTCGACTTGCATGTATTAGGCACGCCGCCAGCGTTCGTCCTGAGCCAGGATCAAACTCTCCAATAAAGTGTTTGACTTGCTCATTTCTTAACTGACGAGAATTTGTTCAATTCTCTATTTCAACATTCCACCTAAGTGGTTCGTTTTACTCACTCGTTGTTCAGTTTTCAAAGATCAACTTCTTCGTTTGCCGCCAACATTTTATCTCGTTAGCAACTCTTATATCTTATCACATCCGCTCGATCATTGCAAGCTTTTTTTGAATTTATTTTTCAAATTCATTTTGGCTTGTTGACCCAAACGTTTGTTTCGACCGTATTTCTTGGCCGGAAATATAATATACCATGGGCGGAACTAGAATGCAAGTCTTTTTCAAAAGTTTTTTTCATAGAATTGCTCTCTATCTAATATAAAGACCACTGAATATAGTATAGGCTGTGACACTCCTACAATAAAAGCAACATTCTTATCGGATATACACATGTGTTCGTAATGAGCAGATGTCAATTACAGTCCCATAATGAATTAGAAAAGAAACAGAACCCTTTTTCGCTCCTGCTCTTGATGACATGTCTACTCGATGACGGAACCTTTCTATAATAATATGACCAACTTAGCCCTCAGCTTTCCAAAATCCTGTTATCTTAGTAAAAAGCCGTTCATGCATTTGTAGACATAAAAAAAGCGAAAGCTCCGGATAGATACCCGAAGCCTTCGCTTTAATTGTTCATTAGAATAGAATTCCGAAACTATTCGGCACCGAGGAAAGCGTACCGGATCAAAATGATCACAAACAGGATCCACATTAGCCAGTGCACCTTGGTGTCTGTACGTCCAGTCAGCTTGCCGAATACTGCAAGAATCACATAAGCAATGATGCCGGCAGAGATACCGTTTGCGATACCGCCAGTGAAAGGCATCAGGATGATGGTCAAGAATGCCGGGAACGCCTGCTTGAAGTCATCCCACTCGATATCGCGTACCTGACTCATCATCAGTACACCGACAATGACAAGCGCTGGAGCTGTAGCAGCCGAAGGAACAACCAGAGCAATCGGAGCTAAGAACAATGCCAGAATAAAGAGCACGCCAGTAGTAACCGCAGTCAAACCTGTACGTCCACCCTCTGCAACACCGGAGGTACTTTCTACGAAAGCAGTGATTGTACTTGTTCCAAGGAATGCGCCCGCGCTTACGCCGCCGGCATCCACGAGCATCGCTTTACCAAGCTTCTTCTCGCCTTCCTCTTTGTTCTTCAGAAGTCCCGCACGGCCTGCGGTACCAACCAATGTACCGAACGTATCGAACAGTTCAACGAATGTAAAGATGAAAATAACTTCTAGAAGACCCATGCCAAGCGCGCCCTTCAAGTCCATCTGACCGACAGCCAGATTATCAAATGAAGGAATCCAGCTTGCAGTACTCAGACCTGACAGATCGGTTACTCCCATTGGAATACCAATCAGCGTTGTCAGCACGATACCGATAAGCAAAGCGCCCTTCAATTTGAGAACCATCAGGATGGCGATCAGGAACAGCCCGATTATCGCAAGCAGCGTATCTTTGTTCTGAATGAAATTCCCAAGACCAAGATTGAAGGCACCGCCTGGTACCGGATGAGTAATATCCGTTCCTGGGTTAATGGAAGCCGTCACGATGTTGCCCAGCTTAAGACCAACGATGGTAATGAACAAACCGATACCGACCGTAATGGCAATCTTTAAATTGTTTGGAACCGCAGTCAGCAGCATTTGGCGGACTTTGGTAACCGTAAGAATAATGAAGACAATACCGGAGATGAATACTGCACCAAGTGCGGCCTGCCAAGTAATCGCTCCGTTCGAGCTTAATACAACTGTCATGAAATATGCGTTCAAACCCATACCCGGTGCCAACGCAACCGGAATGTTAACGAAGAAGCCCATCGCCATCGTCACAAGGCCGGCACCTACTGCAGTAGCGAAAAATACGCCTTCCTGCGGAATACCTGCGCCATCAGGACCCAGGAACAGATTGTTGACCAGCAGGATGTAAGCCATGGTCATAAATGTCGTCAAGCCTGCGATAATCTCGGTTCTTACATTTGTTCCGTGTTCCTTTAGTTTAAAGAAACGCTCCATTGTAGAGATATCCCCCTTAAAATTAATGACCGACAACATACAAAAAGACCCTAAGGATAAATCCCCAGGGCCATCGCTTGAAAAAAGAGCCGCAAAACAATCATTCGCATGCTGCCAGGCAGCATCCTTATCGAATAACCGGCTGCTGCTTTATGGAGCGGCGCTCCATAAACAGGCCGATATCTCGAATGCTGGACGAGTCCGCATCATTATATTGCCGCTCTTCTTTTCGTAGCGAGATCATTACGGTGACCTGTAGAGACTCCCGGGCCCATTCCCAGGATTATACGAAAAAGCTCGTTATTTGTAGTTGTCATGTCAGTTTCTACACATATTCTAGGACGAGAAGCCCAATCTTGTCAATAAGAAAAGCGAATATTATACTTGTCAATTTAAAGAAATGTTCGGAAATTGATACTTCGCCACCTATTGATTCTGGGACAACTGAACTACATACGACAAAATACACCATGGAATATGGCGCACATGATCACTGAAATCCGTTCGGGAGGTGTTTCACTCGATGGTAGCAGAAGCAGTCGAAACCGGATTGTTTCCCACGCAGGGAGAAATTGGGATCGTGTGCTCCTCAGGAGAAACTTATTGCTATTTTACCGACAGCATGGTGGGTCTCACTTAATGCCTGGGCATCGTAGAGCCCTTTTTGCGAAAAAGGATACGTAGCTCCCACTACTGATCTTACTTTTTTTTGCTCCAACAGATCTGCTATTTCCTGAAGCTGCTGACCATTGGGATCCAGCCATATATTTTTGGCGGTTACGTCGTATCCTCTTACCAGCTCCTCATCAAAATCGCTGACAATCGATATGATTCGCCCGGTGTGTTTTTTCAACACTTTAAAGCTGTTCTTCTGAACGTCACCGCCCATCGTATCGAACACAACATCCACATCCGATAATACATTTTGAAATGGGGTCGTGCGATAGTCAATAATCTGATCAGCTCCAAGTGAAGCCAGCAGTTCATGATTACGCTCACTAGCGGTCGTAATAACGTAGGCTCCCGCTTGTTTAGCAAACTGGATAGCGAACATCCCAACACCGCCTGCGCCTGCGTGGATCAATATCTTCTCTCCTTTGGTCAGTTCACCATGTGTAAAAAGCGCCTGCCAAGCAGTCAGCCCTGCGAGCGGAACGGATGCGGCTTCCTCCCATGAAATAGCAGCAGGCTTACGCGCCAGCAGGTGTTCATCCACCAAAGTATATTCGGCATAAGTGCCAAAACGAGTCGTTTCCGGACGGGCAAACACTTCGTCTCCCAATTTCCAATCCGTTACCTCGTGCCCAATTTCTGAAATTGTCCCGGCAACATCCCAACCTAAAATAATCGGGAACTCCCAATCCATCATTTGTTTTAAATAGCCTTCACGGAGCTTCCAGTCAATTGGATTTATCGAGGTGGCGGCCACCTTAACTAAGACCTGATGAGCTTGTGGTGTAGGGGTAGGCACTTCTCTTTCCTGTAGTTCCTCCTTGCCCCCATATCGATCAATGACGATAGCTTTCATTCTTTTTCCTCCTCGGTCTTGGTTCAACTTCCTTTTAGGACTCGGCTCAACCTCCTAAACGCTCGCACCTAACTTTTGCACCTTAACGTATTATTGATCTTATTACACAAAAGATGCATACAATAAAACCATGGGCATCTATCCGTCTATTGATTACAGGAAAAAGTTCGTGTGGTACAACCACACATAAAAAAGCCTTCAATCCCACAGATGTGGATTGAAGGCATTTGTTTTAGTACAGCAGAAAATAAACTACTCCCACTCGATCGTTGCTGGCGGTTTGGACGTCACGTCATACACGATACGGTTGACGTTCTCGACTTCGTTCACGATGCGGACGGAGATTTTCTCCAGCACATCCCATGGGATACGCGCCCAGTCCGCTGTCATGCCGTCAATGGAGGTTACGGCACGGATACCTACGGTGTAGGAATACGTACGTGCATCACCCATTACGCCGACACTCTTCATGTTCGGAAGCGCCGTGAAATACTGCCAGATCTCGCGATCCAGTCCCGCTTTCGCGATTTCTTCGCGCAGGATGTAGTCGGAATCACGAACGATTTGCAGCTTGTCCTCCGTTACTTCGCCCAGTACGCGGATCGCAAGACCCGGTCCAGGGAAAGGCTGACGGTGAACGATCTCATCCGGCAAACCAAGCTCCTCGCCGACTTTACGAACCTCATCCTTAAAGAGAGCTTTCAACGGCTCGATCAGTGTGAATTTCATGTCTTCAGGCAGCCCACCGACATTGTGGTGGGATTTGATCGTATGCGCCGTGTCCGTACCACTCTCCACGATATCGGTATACAGCGTGCCTTGTGCCAAGAATGCAAAATCGTCAAACTTGCTGGACTCCTCATCGAATACGTAGATGAACTCGTTGCCGATGATTTTCCGTTTTTTCTCCGGATCGTCTACGCCTCTCAGCTTGGACAAGAAGCGTTCCTGAGCGTCAATCTTAACAACCTTCATATCAAACTTGCCAACGAAGGTTTCCATAACACTCTCAGCCTCGCCTTTGCGCAGCAGTCCATGATCGATGAACATGCATGTCAGCTGATCACCGATTGCCTTGTGAATCAACATGGCCACAACGGAGGAATCAACGCCGCCGCTCAGCGCGCACAGCACTTTTTGCTCGCCGACAACTTCGCGGATTTCGCGAACCTGGTCCTCGATAAAAGTCTCCATGCTCCAGTTGCCTTCACAACCACACACTTCGTACAAGAAATTCTTGATCATTTCATTACCGTGGACGGAGTGACGAACTTCTGGATGGAACTGCACGCCGTACAGCTTCTTATCCTCGTTACTCATCGCAGCGATCGGAGCGGATTCCGTTCCTGCATCCAGCTTAAACCCGGTAGGCAGCGATACCACGTGATCACCATGACTCATCCACACGGTTTGTTTTTGCTCAATCCCTTTGACAAGCGTCGAGTTCGGAGCAAATTCCAATTCGGCTTTACCGTATTCGCGTTTCGAAGCACGTTCTACTTTTCCGTCCAGTTGTTGAGCCATCAGCTGCATGCCGTAACAAATGCCGAAAATCGGCAGTCCCAGATCATAGATGGCTGGGTCCACATGCGGTGCATTCTCGGAATACACGCTGGAAGGACCTCCTGAGAAAACAATGCCGCGCGGGGAAAGTTCTTTGATTTTCTCAGCGGGCGTGTTGTATGGCAGAAGCTCACTATAAACGCCAAGATCGCGAATGCGTCGTGCTATAAGTTGGTTGTACTGTCCACCGAAGTCCAAAACGACGATGATTTCATTAGGCTTATTCATTACCGGGCCTCCCTTGATTAATGAAATTAATTATACGCAACCCGAATTCATACCGTCAAGAAAGAGGGCCTTTTGTTTTCATGCCAGTTTTTTGACAATTCGAATACATTGGCGTAAAAAGAGTACTTTTTCGGTACGGGACCACGGTTTATCATAGTATGCCGCCCGCTCCCAGCGCTGCGCAAACTGCTCCAGCTCCGCCCTGAATTCGACATCGGCAATCGACAAAGCATTGACGTATTGACGCATGGTCTGCCCTCTTTCCACATCTCCAAATCTTCGCTGGAGCTTGTCCCAAACCCACACTGAGGCCGATACGAGCCCCTCCCGCCTGCTTATCGCTATCGTTCTGGCCATCCTCATGAAGGCCAAGCTTTGGCGCACGGTCGGCATTTGATAAACAACTGCCACAAGGATGGGAAGAATCAATAGTAGAACGCCCCCAAACATCACAGGACCGATGGCGGCTATCAAAAAGAGTACTTTAACGACGCCGTAAAGCATGGAATTCCACATGCTGTTCCAGTACTTAAGCCCGGCAGAACCAAAATCACCGGCAATCGGAGGAGTGGATATCTGCTCGATGCCAAAGCCTGGGGTCGGATCAAACATCACCCAGCCTTGTCCCGGAAAAAAAACCTCAACCCATGCATGCGCATTCTTTTGGGCCACCTCATAACGATCAACCGTACCTGCTACCCGCTCACCCGGTGCAAATCCGGTCACGTAGCGTGCGGGGATGCCTTCAGATCGGAGCAGGACGGTCATTGTCGTAGCAAAATGAACGCAGTACCCTTCCTTCGTATCAAACAAAAAGTGATGCGTAAAATCCCGGCCCTCCGGTGGCACGGATGTTTGCAGCGTATACGTATAGTTCTTCTCCAAATAGGATTCGATAGCTTTCGCCTTTTCATACCTGTTCTCAGCGTCCAATGTGATCTTCTGCGCTAAATCCCTCACCCTAAGGGGCAGCTCCTCAGGAAGCTGCAGGTACATCTCCTTCATATATTCGGGATCGTTGTTAGTTGCACTTCGGAGCGACTGCTCCTCCGGCTGACTATATAGAGTTTCTATGGAATAACCGGATACCGCCCTATCGCCTTGCAGGGACACCGTTTCGGACAGCCTGTCAACGGCAAGCCTCGGTGTACCTCTCTCTTTGGAGAAATGCATCTCCTTTACGCGGGTAATAATACCTCCGGACAACAAAGATTGCACGGGGGTATCTTGTTCAAAAGTCAGCGACTGAACGATCGTCTCTCCAGAAGGACGCTCCCAATACGGCAGGATGCCGCTCAAGTCTTCGGATAGTTTGACGGGCTTGCGGATGGAAGGATCTGCATCCCACTTCCGTCCGTCATACCGGTTATACGTATCCCCCCGCCAATAAGTCGGTTCAGGCGATTGGGCGGTAAAATACAACGCATCACTCAGCGTCAGCGGACCCCCCAAATCTTTTCCCTGGGAAGTGTATCCGGCAACCTGAGAGGCAGGAATCGACGGTTCCGCGTTTCTCCAGAGCCGATCCCCCCATCCCGTCATACGTTCCGCCATTTCGGATACCGTTAATCCCATACCCGCCGAAGGCTCGCTAAAAGCTCCTCCCACTCGGGTCATTCCGGCGATTAGACAGGAAGCAAGCACCACCACCAGACTCCAGCGAAGCACAGGCAGCCCAGACAAGCGGCCGGATCGAACAGGCTCAGGGATGTCCGCTCCCCTATGGGTTGCCTCAACGGTTTCCTGCTTCAGCTTAAGAATCAGCATCATGCCCTGGGCCAGCAAAATATACAATACAGCCCGCAGCATATCACGGTATATGCTCTCATCCATGGCAGATTCCAGCACTGCTAAATAAACCAGCGTCGAACCGCCAAACAACCACACGGTTCGGCGATACAAAGCCAGCATATGGACCGCGGATACCATGATAGCCCAGCCGACAAGCAGGATGATCGTTCTCGTCTCCTGGCTTAAGGCAGTAAACTCCCACACATTTCCGAATATCGAAACGTCACCCGGAAGTATAGCCGAAGCATAATCGGATAACCATGCCAGCGGATCGCTATATTCAAACAATCGGGCACACAGCCAGACCACCAGAACAGCGTTCAGCGGCAGCCATACCCAGCCCCGCAGCGTAAACAATCCTTGAAGCAGCAAGAATAAAGCCCAGATGAATAAGGTTTGCAGCATAAGATGGCCGCCCATGTCCCCTGCATCCCGAAGTGGCAAGAGCCACTCTGACAGCAGTCCCATAACCGGCAGAGTAATCAATATGCGATGAAGAAGCGTTCCGTGCGACAATCGGGAGACGAAAATATGGGGTACACTATGGGCTCCGGATATACTGGTCTTCCGATGGCCTCCTTCCCTAACGGGCGAGCTTTCCGGTTCGATCATGGCCGGCACCTCCTATCTGCATTGGCTTCCCTTCTGTCGGCTGTTCATGCAAATAAACCAGTCTCCCGCCCTTGCTGAAGAACTCTCGTGCCCATTCTGGCTTCGCCTGATTCTCCATTGGACTATTTGGACTAACCCATGAGCTTGAATTTCCAGCCGGTTTCAAGCGCTTTACACTTTGCGTACAGAAGATGGTAACCTTTCTGCTTCCAGCATTCAGCAGGTTGATCGCTGCAACAGCCGCTCCCTGATGAAAAACGCCTGTGATAATCGCCCAATCTGTATTCTTTTGCGAGGGAGATAGAGACTTCTCGAAACTTCGGTTCCGTAAAGGATCTTTCCCGGTTAGCTGAACGGAGGCAAACGGTACTAACGTATCCTGCTGCGCCTTGAACACACCCTTGTATTCGATCCACCGATCCTCCATCCCATCCCCATCCATACATAGTTGATAGGGAACTTTGTAGCGGATGAGCCGAGATACAAATCCTGCTGCCGCAGATACCGCGTCTTCAAATGCATCCTCCGGTTTCAAGGCTCCAAGACCTGCATACCCTTGGAGCGATGTATCCAGGACAACCCCCTGTCTTGATCCATAACCCTCATGCGGCATGAAGGATTGCAGGCGTCCGAGCTTCGCGGAATTCTTCCAATGAATCCGGTTCATAGGATCACCGGGAACATAGTCGCGCACGCCCGATCCTCTCATTTCATTCCAAACCTTGAAGCGTACCCGTTCATCTTCCATGTCCATATCGCTTCCATGCATGGGCACCTGGGCCTCCGGCCACGCGGAGGGCCTTGGCAGCACGATCATGCCGGCTGTATCGCTTTCCACACTCCGGCTTGTCCTGAACCAGCCGAACATATCGCCCCATTCCACCTCGCTATAGATCGAAGACCAGACTCCGCGGGGAGCCTGGTTCAGTCTGTAGGTATACTCGAGCCTTCGCTTCATGCCCGGGAACAGCAGCTTGCGATACTCCCTGCTGCCGATCCGGTCGGTTATGATAAGCCACGGCACGGGCAGAAGGGAACGATAGGTTACTTGAACCGTCATCTGAGCAGAATCTCCCGCCTTTATGCACGAAGGAAAGCTTGTATGTGATATGGTGATTCGGTTTGGGCCCAGCAAGCTCGTTAAAGCCCCGCCAAGCAATAGAATCGTGGATGCCCACCATACAAGCCGCAGCGATTCCCCGCCTAACCAAACATAAAGGCCCAACGAAACGGACCAGATGGCCACTCCTCTCGACCATTCCAGCAGACGGCGTCTCATGACGGATTTCCCTTGCGGCTTCGCTGGCGCGGCAGATCAAACCTCGTAATGATGGACTCCACCATTTCATAAGAAGTTACGCCGGCAGTGCGTGCCTCATGAGACAGATGAATCCGGTGGGTCAGCACCGGTACGGCAACACGCAGGCAGTCATCCGGGATGACATACATTCGTCCCGTCAGAAACGCAGCCGCCTGTGAAGCGCAAAGCCACGCCAATGTCCCTCTCGGGCTAATCCCCAGGGTCACGCCCTGCTGTTTTCGGGAAGCATCGGCCACACTGACCATGTAACGTTTTATGGTGTCATCCACAAATACACGGGAAACCATCTGCTGCATCCGGATGAGCTCAGATCCCATCATAAGGGGCTTTAGATCGTCCAGTCTGGAACTGCCCATCCCCCGCTCCAGCAGCTCCAATTCGCCTTCTATATTGGGATATCCCAGCGATAATCTCATCAAAAAGCGGTCCAGCTGCGCCTCCGGCAGACGGCTTGTCCCTTCATATTCATAGGGATTTTGTGTTGCCAGCAGGAAGAAGGGGGCCGGCAGCGGATACGTATGGCCGTCCACGGTGACGCGCCCCTCTTCCATCGCCTCCAGCAGCGCGGATTGTGCCCGTGGCGATGCCCGGTTAATTTCATCGGCCAGCACAATATTGGACATCACGGGTCCGGGCCTAAATACAAATTCTCCCGTATGCGGATAATAGACCGACGCCCCTGTAATATCACCTGGCATCAAATCATACGTAAACTGAATGCGGCTGAAATCACAGCCGATTAACGCAGCCACCGACTTCACCAGCATGGTCTTCCCGACTCCCGGCACGTCCTCCAGCAGCACATGACCTCCGGCCAGTAAGGCAATCATCGTTAACGAGATTTGCTCCTCATGTCCGACAATGACACTCCCGATCCGTTTGGTAACCCTCCCCAGAAGCTCAGGTGCCCACTCCGGATGATTTGCTTCTTCAGCATGAACGGATGAACTAAACAAGAACATCAACCTCCAACCTATGTTCATAGATTATTAGATAGCGGTAACTTGGAATCTTGAATCTATGAATAGGTTTTCCAAGAAAGCAAGAAGATAGACGTCATTTGCTAGAAAAGGATTGGCCTTTCCTCCATGATTTATAGCGTACGGTCCACCTAGCCTGATCGGCATCTACACGAAAAAGGCCAGCCCGTTGCTCACGGCTGGCCTCCAATTCATTCTACTTACATGCTGACTTTCATCGTTCACGTCCGATCATCATATTAACGATTCACATCCTTAATCATTCCAATTCCAAATCCGGTCAAGGATCACCGCAGCCTGAGCACGCGTAAAGTACGCCTTAGGCGCAATGCTGCCGTTCATGCCGCTCACGATGCCCGAACCTGCAAGCGCCGCTGCACTCGATTTGGCATACTCGGCAACCTGATCCCCATCAGCAAAAGAATCCAGAGACCCCTGTCCTTTCAGCTTCTTGTCGGCTGCCTCCAGAGCACGCTGCGTCATCACCATCATGTCCTGGCGTTTCATTGGCGTGTCCGGCACGAAACGGTTTCCTCCGACACCTTGGACCAGCCCAAGCTCTGCGGCAATCTGCACGTCTTCGTAATAATATGCCGAAGACGAAACATCTCCGAACGCTGCCCGGCCTTCGCCCGAGCCCTCCAGCTCCAACGCGCGTACGAGCATAACGAGGAATTCGGCTCGAGTAATCGGGTTCAACGGATTGAATCTCGTTTCGGTCTCACCTTGAATGATCCCGCGAGATGCCATCGTTTCGATCGCATCGATCGCCCATGGCACATGCTTCAGGTCATGAAATGTCTTGAACGCGGAAGCGACTGCAAACGTACCTCCATGCGGCAGCGCAGCACGAACGATCCCATCTGCGGAATTATACCGGCTGTTGGAAAGCGGAACCCCGCGTCCGTTAGAGTCGATACTCCAAACTATGATATGATTCGTTCGTGCAAGCTCTTCCTTGGTTGGGGAATAAGGCACCGACCAGATGAGACGAGGCGTGCCCTGTTTCCAGGACAAAGCCCGCTCGCCAGCAAGAACCTCTACCCGGAACACCAAACGATCGCCGATCTTATAGCGAAGGGCCGCATCCAGGCTGCCGCCCGACGCTTTCTCCAGACGCAGCGTTACGGTTTCCGTATCCGTTACACCGGTCCCCTGAATCAACACGCTTGGCATTTCCAGCGTACCAAGCTCCGTTTGGACTACGAGAGCTGCCTGCGGATTCCTCAGCAGCCACTTACCCGGCAGCTGAATATCATAGGACTGGGCTCCTTTCTGCACCGGAACGTCTACAAGCGTCCGCTTCGTTCCGTCCGTACCAGCCACTGCCCTTTCCAATGCCTGCTGAAGCATTAGGCTCGAGACTCCAACCGTGATCCGCCCGTCATGGTTCCGGATTTCGAGTGAAGGCGTGCTTGGAGCTGGACTCGTACTGCTTCCGCCACCGCCCGCAGTTCCACCGCTCCCTACGTTACCGCCGCTGTTATGTTCGCCGCCGCTTCCATCTCCTCCGCCGGGAGCGGAGCTCTTCGTAAATTCCAGCACGCCGAATCTGGTCGTGTTCTGATAGGATTGGCCGGTCGGATCCGACCATATGGCCACGCTGTCTCTTGTACCTTGGCCGTCTTCATCGTTGTTCACCTGAAAATCGAACCCGATCACAGTCCCTTTCTGAGGTTTAATCTTATCCAGGCCGATCGCTGCTTCAACAACATATCCCCCGTCGATTACCTTCGCTGCGGATGTAAAGTTATCCTCGCCCGCATGACCGCCAAAGGAACGAACATTGTTAAAGTTTATCCGGTACTGTCCATCATCTTCTTCGTAAACATCCGTCTTTCCATTATTCTGATCCACAAAAATCTCTACCGAATCCTGCTCCCATACGTTGGAACTCGCATCCGATAACAAGCTGTCGCTAATGACGGCATAAACGTACAGGTGATTCTCATCCCACAGAGTCCGGAATGTAGCGGTCGCGCCGCTGATTCCCTCGACCCACACGTTTGTTGCCAGTTCCCCGGCATCCTTCCAGATACCATCGAGCTCGCCGTCAACCTTCGGGGTGCCATAGCGGGTCTGGGCCGATTTCGGCGCGGCAGCGAGCGTAAGAATGCCGAGTCCGGTCTGATCGCTCTCCTGGGCATGCCTTGGATCGCTCCAGGACACCATCGCCCCATTCTTGCCATGCTCGGAGCCGTCATCCGTACCGGAATCCGTTACTCTGATATCGAAATAAATGTCGCCGCCCAGCGATCCTTCTCCGTTAAGCGGAAGCAACGCTTCCCCTGCGTAACCTCCAGCGGTCTCTGCCGTGTTGGCGGCTCCACGTTGAATCTGGGCTTTTTGCAGGGTACCATTCACCACAGCGAAGATGTCAATCTTATCTCCTGGGGATATCGATCCGTCCTGCACGTCAACCCTGACATATATGTGCTCCTTGTCCCATAGTGTCTTAAATTCAGCAGATAACGATCCTAGTTGCTCCGTCTTAAGTGCCGGAACCAGATTCCATGCAAAATCCGGTTGTCCGTCGATGACTGCTGTACCTTCAATAGCCGTTCCGGTCTTTCTCACGATCGTTAATCGGGAAGGATCGACCATTCCCCAATAAGCAGGTTTGGCCTGATATTGCTTGTCAAAAGGAAACGGGGCATCCTGGCGGCCCGTCCCCGCGGGACGATCATGCAGCCAGGTATGGTCGTCTGCAATCCCCCAAAGGGTGACATTGCTGATCCAGCCCCCCTCTACGCCTGCATCAGCGCCCATTTGGTCCAGCCGCTTCAATTCTTCAAACAGCTCTTTGTATCGATAGCCTTGCTTGTCGAGCAATTCCTGAGGAACGGTCTGGTAGACGTCGGTATTGTTCGTGTACACCGAAACGTCCAGCTCGGTAAGCTGATTGTCAAAGCCCGCCTCGCCGAACATCCGGATGGAATCCGAGATTTGCTGGATGGACGGCCCGCTTATATTGATGTGCGTTTGATGGCCCACGCCATCGATCGGAACGCCTTCGGCCTTCAACTGCTTCACAAGCTTCAGCAGGTAATCACGCTTCTTCGGATTGTGCGTGCTGTAATCGTTGATGTACAGCTTGGCCTCGGGACCGGCTGCATCGCGGGCCGCGTAAAATGCCGTACGAATATAATCCAGCCCCGTCATCCGGTACCACTGGCTGTCTCGCATGCCATCCGGACGCCCTTCGTCAATGACCTCATTCACGACGTCCCAATCCCGGGCGTCATCCTTGTAACGACCGACCACTTCATGGATGTAAGCTTCCAGCCGTTGAAGGACAAGCGCTTTATTCTCCGGCGTGGCTTCGAGATAATGGCCCTGATCATCCTTCAACATCCATTCGGCTCCTTGCTGATGCCACAGCAGCGTATGGAACCGGAGGTTCATGCCATGATCCCTGGCATAATCCCTGATCAGATCCGCATTGGTAAAGTTATAAGTTCCTTCGCTCGGACTAAGAGATTCCGGTTTCATCACGTTCTCGGCAACAAGTGAATTGTAATGGTAATCGAGAAGCTCCTTGTGCACGCCGGACAGATGCTTGGGTTCAACGGCTGCCCCGATCTCGAAATACTCTTGGTACACATCCTTCAGTGCGGGAATATCCGTCTGAATGGAGCCCGGCAGTGCTATCTTAATGTCATCGATATAGAAATTGGAAAGATCCGAGGTTTCCATATACAGCTTCAATGTTTCCATATCCGAACGGAAGCCGAAGGTTCCTTTCAGCTCCACCCACTCCGTGCCGCTCGCCGAGGCTGAGGCGAGGGTCGTATAGGATGTGTCCGCTGCGCCCGCCGCTTTGTTCTGCATCGAAAGCGATATTTTGACCGGAGCGGCAGGCGCCTGCTCAAGCCTCGCATAGGCTGAGATCGTATACGTTTTTTGGCTCACCATGATGCCTTTCACGTCTTGGCTAGGTCCGTTCCAGTTGTTTGTCCGATCATGGACCTTTAATCCGTAGCCGCCGCTATGGGCAGCTTCTGGCACAGCTTCTACGGTCTCCGAATCGCGTGGTCCCCAATCCATCGTCGTTCCGTCTTCAAAATCCCATACGACCGTATTCTCTCCTCCTGGTACCCCATTCCCCGGGTCTGGTGCCGGCTCAATCAACCGAACCTTGAATTCGTCCATATAATAAGCAGCGTCCGGACTGCTCGGGCATTGCAGATAAACCTGCAGTGCTGAAGCGTTAGCATCGTATTTATAATGGCCTTTCACCTCTACCCACCCGTCGGCAGTTACATCGACCGGGCTGCTGAAGTTCACGTATTCCGGCTCAGCTCCGGTTTGCTGCATGGCAAGCTGAAGCTTCTGAGACCCTTGGGTACCCTCCTTCAGATGGACATATGCGGAAATTTCATAGGTAGCTCCCTTGTCCATCCGATTCGTGGCGGCTAGATTAAACCCAGGTCCGTTCCAGGTCTCCGTCCTTCCCTCCGTCAATAAACTCCCTGTCCCTTCATAGGCATAGGTCGCGGAAGTCACCGTCTCCGTCCCTCGCTTAAACCACCCCTCCGTCCCGCCATCAAAATGATGGTGAATCACCAGATTCTGATCAGCGGGCGTATGGGCCGGTTCAACTGCCGCCACACTCCAGCTGGGCGGAATGAGCAGCAGGGACGCGATCAGCATCAGGCTGATCTTCCTAATGATGGTTCTCTTAGACACGGAATGCTTGCCTCCTCATTCGTTGCATATTTAGTCTGTCTTTTATCGAATTCTTGGTTATTCTTTGACGCTGCCCACGTTCAAACCAACAACGAAATATTTCTGCAAAAACGGATACACCACCAGAATGGGTACAGAAGCCACGACCGTTACGGCCGCCCGTATGGACAACGGCGTTACCATGGCGGCGGCAGAATCCTGGGTCATGCCTGCTCCAGCGGCCACATTCGGATTGCTGTTGGAATTCATGCTCGACGACAGCAGCTTCATGAGCTCATACTGCAGCGTGCTCAGCTTCTGCGTGGACGACGTATACAGGAACGCGTCAAACCATGTGTTCCATGCGCCTACTGCAACAAATAGCGCGATCGTGGCAAGCACCGGCTTGCACAGCGGGAAGATGATTTGCATGAAGATTTTAAAATCCCCCGCGCCATCGATTCTTGCGGATTCGACCAGGCTTTCGGGAAGGGTGCCGATATAGGTTCGGATCACAATCAGGTTGAAGGCACTTACCATGGACGGCAGGATGTATACCCAGAAGCTGTTCAGCAAATTCAGATCCTTGATGAGGAAATAACCCGGAATCAAACCGGCGTTAAAGTACATCGTTAACACAAATACAAGCGTAATCGGCTTGCGGAAGGCGTATTCGCGCCGGCTTAACGTGTAAGCCAGCATCGTCGTCAGGAAGATATTCAATACGGTGGAGAGCACGGTTCTAGCGACCGTGATCCAGAATGCGTCATAGATCGTTCCCGAAGCGAATACAGCCTTGTAATTTTGCAACGTCCACTCTCTCGGGAGCAGGTAGATTCCGCCGCGGATCGTATCGTTCCCCGCGTTGAACGACACCGCAATCGTGTTCAGGAACGGGTACAGCGTCACGATCACGAGGAAGACCATAAATACGGTGTTAAACATATTAAACAGAACCGGCTCCACGCGCGTTCTGACGATATCTTTCTTCACGGGAGCGTTTGCCGCGTTTGGCGGGCTGAGCTGCTGATTTCCCATGTCTATAACAACCTCTCTTCCCCAAGCCGCTTTGCGGTCCAGTTGGCAAGCAGCAGCATAGTGACGCTGACCACCGTCTTGAAGATCCCGCCGGCCGTTGCCATCGAGTAGTTCCCTTGCGCAATTCCATACTTCAGTACGAAGATATCGATCGTCTCCGCCCAATCCACCACAAGCCCGTTGCCAAGCAGATACTGCACTTCGAATCCGGCTTCAAGGATGTGTCCGATGGACATAATCAGCAGGATCACGATGGTTGCCTTGATGCCGGGCAGTGTCACATGGAGCATCTTGCGATAGCGGCTGGCCCCGTCAATTTCGGCGGCTTCGTAGAGCGCCGGATCAATGGAGGCAATGGCAGCCAAGTAGATGATCGTGTTCCAGCCCACCTCTTTCCAAACATGGGAGCTCCCGACGATGCCCCAGAAATATTTGCCTTCGCTCAACCAAAGAATTGGCTCCTGGATGATCTGCAGCTTCATCAACAGATCATTGATGATCCCATCCGAGGCCAGTGAGGTAGCCACGATGCCCGTTACGATAATCCAGGACAAAAAATGGGGCAGATACGAAATGGTCTGGACGGTTCTTTTCCAGAATACTTTCTTGATTTCGTTCAACAGGAGCGCCAAAATAATGGCGGTAACAAACCCAAGCACAAGATTGATCAAACTCATGCCTACCGTATTGCGCAGCACGCGCAGGAAATTGTCGTCCGTAAACAGGAACTTGAAGTGTTTCAGCCCCACCCACGTCTGTTGCCCGAAGTCCCTGGCCGGCTTGTAATCCTGGAAAGCCATCGTCCAGCCCCATATGGGAACGTAGGCAAACAGGATAATGTACAGCATCAACGGGACCGACATCATGATCAGCTGCTTCTGATTTTTGATGAGGGTCCATGTGATGGGCTGTTTCTTCCCCCTCTTGGGATTTCGCATGGCTCTTTTTTTCGCTAAGGTCTCATCCATATCAAGCTGCTCTCCCCACCAACCTTAATTTTAGAAAGTGGAAGGCCAATAGCTCGCCTTCCACCCTCTGATCTTCAACCGGTTATTTGCTCCAATTGTCGATTCTCCATTGGATCTGTTCGTTAATTCGATCTTCATAGGCTTTGATGTTGATTTTTCCGATTTCGGCCGTATACTCGCTCCATGCCGATTCAAAATCAGCCGGTTTAGCCAGGATGGCCTTCGGCAGGTATTTGGTAGACAAGTCATTCAGCTTCGTATTGACCACCTTCGCCTCGGATCCTTCAACCAAATCGATGGTCCATGCCGGGTAGGCCACCTCATTCTCCGGCGGCTCGCTGAAGAAGTCCACGTAGCTGTCAAAGCCGTAAGCTTCCAGGAACTTCTTGTCGTATTCCTTCAGGCCGGCTTTATACTCCTCAGGCTGAGCCGCCGCATCCGTGGCGTTGCCGTCACTGAAGCTTCCTTCGATTTTTGGCGCGAAGCCGAAGAAGGCATCCGCTTTGTTCGCCAATTTCCAGGTCCCGTCTGTAAACGCATCACGCTGCTCCTGCGTTTTCATAAAGCGGCCTTCCTCATTCACGATGTAATCCTCGCCTTCGATTCCCCAGCTCAATACTTTCTGCCAATCCTCCATAATCAAGGCGTCGAGCAGCTTCAAGATTTTGACCGGATCCTTGGCATTCACGCTGATGCCGAAGCCATTGTTCAGGTTCAGCGGCCCCCGGTCGCGGTAGTGATCCTTGATGCTCTCGTCGTAGACCAGCGGAAGGCCTACATACGTTCTTTCATCCTTGCCCTGCGTAATCAGGGAATTCTCTGCGTTTTGGAAGTTCCAGTGCTGGTCGAACATCCCCAGCACCGTCCCACTGGACAGCTTGGCCAGATACTGGTCATAGTTCTGCACGAAGGTCTCTTTATCAATCAGGCCCTGCGCATTCATCTCGTTCAGTTTCTGGTAGTACTGCTTAGCATAATCCTTGTTGGCAAACACCTCGGCAGCGCCATTCTTAACGACGACGCCGCCATCGTTCGGATGTCCGATCAGATGCTGCGGCGCATTGAACAGCCCCCAGTTTCTCCAGTCATAATTCAGGATCTCGAACCCGATCGTCGGGCTGCCGTCAATCGTCGGATATTTCTCTCTATATTTGGCGATCAAATCAAAATATTGGTCCAGCGTCTTTACCTTCGGATATCCGAACTCCTCCAGCACGGCCTTCTGAATCCAGAATGCCGGACCCGAATACCATGTGCTGTTCAGCTTGCCGTTGAACACGCCATAATTCGGAAGAATATAGATATGTCCGTCATTCGGGTCCTTCATCATGTTCCAGTAGTCTTCATAATGCTTTTTCAAGTTGGGAGCATGCTCTTCAATCAGATCTTCCAGCGGAATATAAGCGCCTGCCGCTGTAAGCTTCGTATTTCCGGTCATCATATCCGGATAATCGGAACCGGCAATCATAACGCCCAGTTTCTGATTGATATCGCCGGCCAGAAACTCAAAGTTAAAGGTGGCGCCGAGTTCATCCTTGATTTTCTTATAGATTTTGTTATCCGGTGTCGGCTGCTGCCCAGCCTCCCCAATAAAAACGCTCACCTCAAATGGTTCGACCTTATTCCCGTCCGTCCCGGGTGTTGTTTGTTCAGCGGAGTCCTTTGGTTCCGGCTTCGCCCCGTTATTCCCGTTTCCGCCCCCGCAGCCCGTAAGGACGATGCTAAGCGACAACAACAACACCGTGCTGAGCCGAAGCCATGATTTTGTCTTTCCCCCCATAAAAGCACCTCCGTCATAATGTGGTTACACCGTTGGTTAAAATGCCTCTGCGTGTAACCTATCTATATTGTAAAAGCGCTTTCAAAGGCGGACTATACTATAATTAAAGCATTAACCTTAAAAACTTTAGAACATCCTGTTCTTGAATTCATTCGGTGCCATGCCCCATCTTTTTTCGAAATGCTTAAGGAATTGATTGTAATGGCTGTAGCCGACCCTTTCGGCGATCTCACTGTTCTTCAGCTTGTTCTGTTTCAGCAGCGCGACCGCTTCCTCGATCCGCAAATTATGTATAAGTTCGTTGAAGCCGATCCCATTTTTACGCATCAGCAGTTGGCCGAGATAGACGGGGTGCAGATAAAAAAGCTCCGCCAATCGCTTAATCGTCAGATTCTCGCGGTAGTGCAGCCGAATATAATCGTTAATCTCCTGGATTACGCCTTGCGATTGCCGGGCCTGCTCCTTGAGAAGAAGCTCGATGCTTGCTTCCCCGCAGCGTATCAGTTCCCTGAACCAATCGTCCAAATGGGTCGTCCCGTCTGTTAACTCGGTTATATTATTTTTAGCTGACAGGATATGATCTTCCCCGCCTCCAGTCTCTTTCACCAGGCTCCTGATCTTATATAGAACATGGATGACCATTTTCTTCACGATGACTGGTGCAATTCGCTGCTCCCGAAGCCTGGATGCCGCTAATATGGTAGCCTTACGGAAATCATCCTTGCTGAGGAGCTCCACGGACCTGATGACCTCATCCAACAGACTTGTGGGGTAATGATAACGAAACGGCCGATCCCGTGCCTCCAGATAAGATATAACCCGGCCATTATCCGTATCATAAAATGTATGCTCGACAGCCTCCTTGGCGGTCCCGTAGGAATGATGGATCAACATCAGAGAAGGCCTCCCTTCTCCTTCACCCATAAGCACCCGTTGACCTTCAAAACGGCGGAGCAGCTCGCGGATCGTGCCCGAGGGTACGATCCCTTTGTCAGGAGAATAGCCGTACACCAAACCAAGCCGGTTCGGTTCCAGATCGATGACATACTCCGAATTCGCTTGGGCGGACAAACGGGCGACGGTTTCCCTGACGTCAGGAAACAAGGCAGACTCGGCCTGGATCAGACATACGTTCCACTCTTGATGGGCGGAGGATATAACCTGAAGCTTCGACAGGCTGCTAGCCCGAAGCGGCATCTCCAGGAGCGATTGCTTGATCAGCGAAACATCCTCTTCCCTCTTAGCAATCACGCTCAGGCTTAATCTGCGATGCTCCTGCATTAGCTCTGCATGAATCTTGCCGAGCTCCTCCACGGCTTCCTCTGCGATAATAGGCTTCAGCATATAGTGATGGATGCCATGCCGCAATGCCTTCCTTGCATATTCAAATTCACTGTAGCCGCTCATAATGGCAAACTTCACGCCGCTGTCATGGTGATGCTGCTGCCAGGTTTCAATCATATGAAGTCCGTCCATTAGCGGCATCTTCACATCGGTAATGACCAAATCCGGCGCAAGCCCATGAATCATCTTCAAGCCTTCCACTCCGTTGCCGGCAGTTCCGCAGACGCTAAACCCCAGGCGTTCCCAATCGATCCACAGCGCCAGCCCTTCCAGCGCACCCGGTTCGTCATCGATCAACAACACTTTGAATGGCATGGTTCTCCTCCCCTCCGCCTTCATGTTCCCGAAGCTCCAACAGCCGGATCGGAATCTCGAAGGAAACGGTTGTCCCTTGATTCGGCGTGCTGGCAATGTTGAAAATGACATGATCGTCGTAGTACAGCTCCAGCCGCCGATATACGTTTCGAATGCCGAAGCTGTTGCCCGAGAACTGCTCGTTACGGACCGAGAGAATAATGTCCCGTAGCTTGCTTTGCTCGATTCCCTTACCGTTATCCGTTATGACGATGCGAAGGTAGTCGTGGGCAACCGAAGCGCTTATGGTCACCAACCCGGCTCCATCCATCGCCTGCAGACCATATTTGCATGCATTCTCAACGAGCGGCTGAATGCTCATTTTCGGAATTTTATAATGAAGCGCTTCCAAATTGATGTTGAATTGATATTCGAATTTATCCCGAAAGCGGAATTTTTCGATTTTGAGATACATTTCGATAAATCTGAATTCCTCCTCCACGGAGACCAGATCCTCTCTCCAGCTCAGCAGTCTGCGAAGCAGCTTGGACAAGCTTTTGATAATATCCGTCACTTCCATGTAACGGTTCTTCGTGCAGACCACCAATATCGCATTCAGGGTATTGAACAGGAAATGGGGATTCATCTGGCTCTGCAAAAAGTTTAATTCAGCCCGAACCCGCTCCATCTCCAGGCTCTTCTTCTGAATCTCCAGCTTGTACACATTGTTGATCAGGGAGTTCATCTTCGTTGTCATCTGATTAAAATTCCGGATGAGTCCGCCGATCTCGTCCCGGCCTTCGTCCAGTTCAATCAAGTCGAATTTCTCGTTGCTCACCTTCTGCATATGACGGGACAAACGCTTCACCCGGTAATTGTAGGACCGGAGCATAACGGTAATAAAGACCGCCGCAACCAGCGTAACAACCGCTGCCAATACGACGGTAAACAGCTGCATATCCAGCATGGCGCTCGTGATCCGGCTGCCCCGGTTGATGCCGATCAGCTTCCATCCCTTCACGTACCTGGCTGTTCCGATCGAGAACACATGCCGATCCTCTTCATCGTATTGCCCCAGATCAAACTTCGAATATGCGCTGTACTTCCCTCTTTCATAACCGCTGCTTGCCGACATAATAATCTCATTGTTCTCGTTGACCAAATACATATCCAGGTAATCGCGTTCCCGCACTATGACGTCATAGATCTTGCTCAGGTCGATGTCGATGCGAAGCAGCTTCTCATAGGTAGCATAGCTATCAAAATAATCCATCTTCTCAATGACGCTTAAATATGGAACCGTCGAAGCCGAGTTGTTTGCCTCCGTAGCCCTATATGCCGCCACCAGCACAGGATGGGCCGAACTCTTCCACAACGCATACCAGTCGCTCTCAAGCACGTTATCGTCAATCACATGATAATTGCCGCCGGACACAATAGTGGAATTTTCGGTAAAGATGCTAATTCGCTGAATCTGGTTGTTAACCGGTATGTAGCTGGTTACCCGGCTCCGGAGCTGCTCATCAAAGGTCTCGTAGAAGTCCAACTGGGACTCATATTCACGGTCGAGCATTTCGTATAGGGTCTTATCTGTGCTCAGCGCATGACTTACAGCGACCCCACCGTCGATGAAATTATGGATATCCTTCCTAGCCCGCTCCATCGAAATATCGAGGTTCTGCTCCTCTCTCTCTCGACTCAGCTCCGACATCCGATCCATAAAGATGAGGTTGACCACCAGAATAGGCAGCAGTACCCCAACGACAAAAATAAGAAAAAATTTAGTTTTCAGCGGAATATCGTTCACGAAATTCCCCAGCCTGAACATCCTCTTCATGAAGGCACCCTCCCGGTTTAGCGCTGCTTGCTTTCAACATGATTCTTGTAATTCGAGGGCAGTACCCCGGTTGTCAGCTTAAACTTATGGATAAAATAGTCCGCGTTCGGGAACCCGACATGGAGCGCAACCTCAGAAACCTTCATGCCGCTACGTTTCAGCAGCAGCTTGGCCTCCTCGATCCGCTTGTCATTCAGATATTCCTTGAACGGCTTGCCTGCATGCTTCTTGAACAGCTGTCCCAAATAAGTGGCGTTCATATGAAAATGCCGTGCCAAATCCTGTAGCTGAAGCTTGCTTCGATATTCTCTGTCGACATACTGAATCACTTGAAAAATGGTGTTGTGCTCGTTAAGCTTTCTTAACTCGGCCAACTGCGAAGCGGCCTCGAACGAGAGCAGCCGCAAATAATTCTTTAACGCTGCGTTATGGCAAGCTTCACCCAGATGTCCAAGTTCCCCTTGCAGCCGGTTCATGAAAAGATCCGGATCTCCCTTCATCTCCGCGATCCTTCAGCACAGCTTCAATTCCAGATCGGCCACATCGGCTTGAAGAGCCCTCAGGTGGGGCAGGTGATCAGTCATGGCTGCATAAATCCGTGCCAAGCATGACTCGATGAACGCTTGCTCCCCCGCCATAATCACAGAAAACAATTCGTCTATCCATCCGAAGGGTAGCCACCGGAGGTGCTCGCCCCTCCTCCACTCTTGATAACAAAACACGCCGCTTCTGCCTTGGCTCCGTTTATCATCACGCACCTCCGCGCTTTGCCTGTAAAGCTCTCCAATCGCCTGAATTCCTGTCCCCATTCCGCTTAACGCTGCGATAACCGGTCCTTTCAGCTCCTGGGCCAGAGCGGATTGCAATTGAAGCGCGGTCTCCATAACATCATCCGGAGTCGAATGCTCCACATGAAGCACCACTCCGATGCTCCCGCTGTTGTCCTGGAAGCATCCCAGCGAGCTCCCGGGCCCATAATCGGCCATCCATTCGATCCAATCCACTCCCGTTTCAATAATCTCCGCCTCAATCAGTAGGCACTGCAGCAGCGGCTTGCCCTGGATTAACATCGCTTTGCGCGCTTGCTCGGCCAAATCATGGCTCAGCTCATCCTGAATTAACCGGTTCAACAAATAATGGACGGCAAGGCCCGCCTTCTTCCGGTGGCTGCGTTCAGCGTCTCGTTCTTCCCGGATCTCATGGCTGAGCTTGGCAAGCACAGCTTCGATCTCCTCGTCATCTATCGGTTTCAGCAAATACTCGGCGACCCGTTGGCGCATGGCTTGATGTGCATATCCAAAATCATCATAACCGCTCAAAATAACGAATTTCGGAGGAAGAGGCAGTATCCGTTTACTGTGCTCAATCAATTCAAGGCCGTTCAGGACTGGCATGTGTATATCCGTCATCACCAGTTCGGGCTTCCACTGTTCCATTAACTTTAGCGCTTCCGGAGCGCTCAGAGCTTCTCCGCATATTTGAAATCCAAACCGGTTCCAGTCGATCATGGTTCGAAGTCCCTCTAGGACCCATGGTTCATCATCCACCAGAAGTACATTGAACAATATCCTCGTCCCCCTTCACGAGCGTAATTATGTAAGCGCATCCATTTTACCTTGTACTACCATACTAGTATATCTATGAAAATATACTGCAGCTCGGCTGCTTTATATTGGCACAGTTCTCCCTCCGCCTCAGCCATGACCCTCTTCTGGAGCAGAAGCCGTTCTTCAGCTGACAAATCATTCACATGAAGCGTATTTGTACCTTGCTTGTACTCCCTCTTGATTCTGGTCAGAACACAAATAACCCGTTAGCGGGTTCCTCATTCAAGGAGCTCCGCTTACGGGCTGATTAAGCTCACCTATCCCTTAATCCCGGATAAAGTAACGCCTTCAATAATATATTTCTGACCGATGATATATACGATGAGGACCGGGATGAGCGCAATGGATGCTCCGGCCATCATGAGCGTCCAATCCGTTGAATACATGCCCCGGTACAAATTCAGCATCATCGGCACGGTAAACTTATCCGTGCTGCTGAGAAAAATCAGCGGGTTAAAGAAGTTGTTCCACATCCCGAGGAAGGTAAAAATCCCGAGTGCCGATAAAGCCGGTTTGATTAAAGGCAGCATAATCCGGGTGTATATCGTCCAGCGGTTCGCGCCGTCCACGATGGCCGCCTCCTCCATTTCCTTCGGAATGCCTCTGAAGAATTGCCGGAGCAGAAACACCCCGAAGGCGTTGAGAAGTGCCGAAGGGACGATAATCGCCAGATGTGTATCCAGCCATCCGATATTTTTCATGATCAGATAGAGCGGAATGATGGTCACTTGTCCCGGCACCATCATGGTAGCTAGAAACAGAATGAACAGCGGCTCCCGGAACGGGAACGTGATTTTGGCAAACGCATAGGCCGCCATGGAACAGGTAATCAGCTGTGAAACCACAACGATCATATTGATGTAGAAGCTGTTAAAATACGCGCGCCCGAACGGCAGCGCCGTCAGCGAATCCTTGTAATTGGACCAGATGAACGGGTCAGGAATCCATTTGGGCGGAACGACGAATACTTGCGACAAATCCTTGAGCGAGCTGAGCACCATCCAGACAAACGGCAAGGCCATCATACACGCGCCTATGATCAGCACGATATGCAGCACTACGGTGGACATCCTCAATCCCCGATGTATCATTCATTTTCCCTCCTTCCTAAAGGTTCGACCGTCAGTCTTCGTAATGCACCCACCGCTTGGACATCCTCATCTGGAACAAGGTGAGCGACAGGATCATCACGAACAGGATGACCGCCGACGCCGTGCTCTTGCCAAAAGTGAAGTCCGCAAAGGCCGTCTCATAGATGTGATAGACAAGCGTATAGCTGGCCTTCGCCGGTCCGCCGGAAGTCATGACAAACGACTGGTCAAACACCTGGAAGGAACCGATAATGGACATGATCGTTACGAAAAAGGTCGTCGGGGACAGCAGCGGAATCGTAATATGGATCAGCTGCTGCCATTTGCCGGCACCGTCAATCTCGGCCGCCTCGTAATAACTTCTCGATATGCCTTGAAGCCCGGCAAGGAACAGCACCATATTGCCTCCCAGCCCCATCCAGACGCTCAGCAGGGCAATTGAAGGCATCACGTACCTGGAATCCGTCAGCCAGGAGGGGCCCGTTATCCCGAACCACTGCTGCAAGTACATGTTAATAAGGCCAAAGTCGGCGTTGAACAGCCACATAAACACGACGGCGACGGCAACGGACATCGTAATGTTCGGCATGAAGTAGATCAGCCGGTACAGAATCTTCCCGCGAACCCGGTTTAAGCCTACCGCCACCAGCATGGCCAGAACGATGCCTGTCGGTACCGAAAGAATCGTGTAATACACCGTGTTCACCAGTGCGATGTGGAACTCCTCATCCTGAAGCTGGGACACGAAATTTTGGAGACCGATAAACTTCTTGGCTCCCATTCCGTCCCAGTTCATCATGCTGATGACAAAAGCCGAGATGAGCGGGATCAATGAAAAAGCGATCAAGCCGATCATCTGGGGAAAGATAAAAAAGTAGCCCCATAAACCATCGGACGTCTTGCTCTTTAAGGTCGTTCTCCTCTCCGGAAACCGCTCCGGAGAAGGAGCGGCGCCGGAGCTTCCTGCAGGCTGCGTGTTCATTTCATCTCACCGTTCCTCCCCAGAGCTGGATCAATTCTTGCCGCTCTTGTAATCTTGAATTTTCTTGTTAGCCATATCCTGAATGTCCTTCAACGAGCTTTCAAGATCCTGATCTTTCAGCCATAGTGCCTCGAACTTGGACGTAATATCCTGGCTAAGCCCGGGAATGCCGGCCTCGAACGGAGTCAGGGAATACCCGATCTCACGCGCGTCCAGGAATAACTGGGCATGCTCCGGCAGATTCCCTTCCAGCACCACCTCATCCGTTCCCTGTACCGACGGGACAGCATTGCCGCCGCCCTGCAGGCGAAAGCGTTGACCCTCTTTACTTACGTACTCGGAGAAGAAGGTGTATGCCGCTTCCTTATTCTTCGATGCCTTGTTCATCACCATGTATGCGGTCGGGATACCGGCCGGCTCGATCTTATTGCCGGTATTGGTTGGCCATGTGACCACGTCATATTCAAGTCCTTGATTCTTCTTGAACAGCGGCAAGTACCAGCGGCCTGCAGCAACGAATCCAACTTGGTTGGACATAAACATGGCATCCCCGCCCTGCCCTTTAGGAAGCGTGCCGGAGAAGGTGATGTTTTTGGATTTTACGTTGTCGTACAGGAAGCGGAACGCCTCCATCGCCTTCGGATCCGAAGCCGCCACGAAGTTCCCTTCGTCGTCATACACCCGGCCGCCGTTGGAAGTAACCCAGCTGTGGTAGCTGTTCCAGGAGTTATCCAGCACGTAGCCGTACTTTTTGCTGTCCCGGATCTTGTCCGACATCTCCTTGAATTTGTCCCAGGTCCACTGTCCGCTCGCCTGAAGATCGGCCGGCATCTCGGTGATCCCTGCTTCCTTGAGCACCTTCTTGTTGTACCACAGCACCATCGGGTTACAGTCCACCGGTACCCCGAAGGTCTGATCATCCCGTACGGCTGCGCCCCACAAGCCTTCGAAATAATCCTCTTTCTTGATCACGCTTTCCGGTGCTTCCATATACGGCGTCAAATTCTCAATGCTCTGATTCTCGATCAGTTTCACGACCAGGGCGTCCCCTGCATAGAAGATATCCGGTGCCGTCCCACCTGTTAATTGGGTTAATATTTTCTGATCATACTCGCCCGGAATCGGAATAAATTCGACCTCAATGTCCGAGTGATTCTTATTAAAGTCCTTCGTGAGCTCCTGAAAGCGGCTAAGCTCCCCGGGATTTCCCCAGGTCGCCCATTTAATCTTGACCTTCTCGCCGCTTCCGGGCTCACCGCCTTCTGATGTTCCGCCGCCTCCACACGCTTGGAGTATGGATGATAGTAGAAGAATGATTGCAAGCAATGACCCTCTCACCTGTTTCCTTGTCATTTCATTTCCTCCATTCAAACCAGATTTGGACTCGCTGGCACAGCTCTTGTAAACGCTTTAATTATAAAATTTTGGCAAAAAGTTTTTGAACGGATTATGTTCCGAAAAAGTGGATTCTTTTCGGATCCTAAGAAATTCCCATTATTTTCGATGCTGTCCCTGGTACTCAGCAGGCGTCATGCCTACCAACTTCTTGAACAGCTTGCTAAAGTATTTCACGTCATTAAATCCGGAACGATCCGCCACTTCATACACTCGTAGCGATGTGGTGGAAAGCAGCTCCTTGGCCCGTTTCAGCCGCAGATCAATCACATAGTCAATGAAGTTGTGCCCCGTGACGCGCTTAAACAATTCGCTAAAATAGTTGCGGCTTACGGCCACCTCGTCCGCCACCTCCTGCAGGGAGATCGGCTCATTGAAGTGCGCCTTAATATATTGGACTGCCTGCAGCACGATTCGCTCATGCAGCGTGGATTCCGGTACGGGGTGACGCATGGCTTCCTCCCGCAAAGTATGGAAGCCTTGGAGCACCAGCTCTTTCACTTCCTCCACCGAGCGAAGCTTGCCCACTTCTCCGATTTGCGGAAACGGCGGGCAGCCGGGAAGATGAAACATAGCGAGCAAGCTCAGAAGCTCCTCTGCTTCCCGGAGGACCGCCCGTTTCTTCATCCTTCCGGGCTGCCAGCGCAGCATAATGGACTGCAGGCGATCTTCGCTGATACCCATGTTCCCGACGGTCAGCGCGGCTCTTAGGGCATGCAGTTCAGCGGCCGGCCTCTCCTGAGCCGAATCGGCCTCGGTCAGAGGGAGCTCCTCTGCCCGAAGAATCTGTTGATCTTTATGAAAGAAGAGGCCTTCCAGGCACTCGCTAGCTTCTTGAAACGCTTCTTGCAGCTTATCCATGCCGTTATATCTCCTGCTGAGCCCCATCGCGCATCGGATCGGCAGACGGATGGCCGCTTCGTGCTCTGAAGCTGGCAGCCTTCCTGCATGCCGTAGGGGCCTGTAGACAGCGATCCGATCCGTCTCCAGCCGAGCTGCCAGCGCCTCCGGCACCTGGTCATATAACTGTCCCATTAATCGCTCGATCTCGTCATGCCAATCCTTGTGCTGAACCCCGGTCGCGCAAGCCTCTGGATCAGAATTAAGCTGGAGCACGGCCAGCAGATAAGGACCGTTATGGTTCCATGCTTCCAGCTTTGCGAGCGCACCGGGCTCCCCGGACAGCGCCTGAAAGAGGACTTTTTCCGCGGCCTTCTTCTGATTCAAACGCTGCTGCTGCTCATGCTCGGTCAAAATCCGCTGCATCTGCTTCTCCTCTTCCAGCTTCAAACGCATGTGATCAAGCACAGCACCCAAAGAGTCCGCATCCAGCGTCGGCTTGAGAATATAATCCGATGCGCCAAGCCTGATGCCTTCGCGCACGAACTCAAAATCGCTATGACAGCTGAGCAGCAGCACTTTCACCCAAGGACAAAGCTCCCTTGTCCGGCGGGTCAGCTCCAAACCATCCATGACCGGCATCGCGATATCCGTGATCAGAATGTCCAGATCCCCGTTCAGAATCCATTTCATGGCCCGCTGTCCGTTGGAGGCCTCGCCCACAAGCCGGTAACCATATTTCTCCCAATCGAAGGTCGATCGAAGTCCTGTACGTGCGATCGCTTCGTCATCCACGAGCAGCACTCTGTACATAATCGTCCCCCCTTTGCCTCGCAAATGTTATCGTGACCCGCGTTCCTCCGCCTTCCGGGCTTTCTACCCATACCCCGTAGCGACTGCCGTAATACAACTGGACCGTTTGGTGAACATGACGCAGCCCGATGTGGGTCATGCCTTGCTTGGAGTGATCCTGCTCATACGACAGCAGTCCGGCTATTCGTTCGGGCTTGATGCCGATTCCATTGTCCTCGATCCGAACCATGACATCCTGCTGGTGCGATGTTATTCGAATCGTGATAACGCCAGGATCATCAAGCGGGGCGATCCCGTGAAAGATCGCATTCTCCACAATCGGCTGCAGCAGCATCCGGGGAACATAGAGATCCTCCATTGGCTCGGGACATTCGATCCTCAGCTCAATTTGATGGTCGTATCGGTAATTCTGGATGATCATATATTTCCGAAGCAGCTCCAGTTCATCTCCAAGGCGTATGAACACCCCATTGCGCTCCAGGCTCCCCTCCAGCAGCTGAACAAGGGCCGTAACCGATCGATCCACGTCATTCGTCCGGTTCAGCTTGGCCATCCAGCGAATCGAGTTCAGTGTATTGTAGAGAAAATGAGGGTTGATCTGATACCGCAGCGCGCGGATTTCCGCCTTTTTTTTCTCGGATTCCTCCGCGGCGATTCGCCGGATCAGCAGATCGATCTGCTCAATCATTTTGTTGAAGCTTCTGCCCAGCTGACCGATTTCACTGGGACCCACATTCTTGCTGCGGACCGATAAATCGCCTGCTTCGCTTCTGCGCATCAAGCGGCTTAAATGAACGAGCGGATTGCCGATCCTCCGCGTCATGAAATAACCGATCCCGATCGCTGCCAGAATCGATCCGAATACAATCCAGACCGTGAAACTCCGGATGCTGGCGGAATCGGCCGTCAATTCCTTAAGCGGCACCATGCCGACCACATGCCAGCCGTTGTTCAGGCGCGAAGGGATCATCAGCGTTTTGTTGTTGTTCAGGTTGTATTCCGTCAATCCCGAGGGCAGCTTGATTTTGGACGGCTTCCCGTACATGGAAGGATCGGGATGGTAAAAGTAACGATTCTCGTCATTGGCCACGTACATATACCCCGTGTTGCCGAATTGGACATGGTTTAATTCATCGATCAGGACATCCCCCATAATCTCGATGAACATCACCCCGACGATCTCCCCCGTATCCCAGCTCCGGATTGCCCGGCCCAGCCCAAACACGGGAAATCCCATTCCCGTTTGCTTCAGGTAGGAGGTATCCGACAAGCCGAACCATACCGCCTGCCCGTTCGCCTCCAGTATCGCTCGATACCAAGGAGAATCCCACTGGTCCGGGATGGACATCAAGGAATCGGCGCTCAGGACCGAATTGTTCCGCTGCACGTCAAACACGTACACGTCCAATATCTCCGGCGAATTAATCATGATGGAGGTCAACAGATCCTTTCCCTCCTTCACCTTCAACGTCAGGTCGTATTTACTGATATCCTGATCCTCGAGGATGCCGTGAACCACTTTGCTGTTCAGCACCATCATCGAGGAGTCATCCAGTTTCTTGAAGAACATATTCAGCTTGTCACTGACTTGGGTGATCGTGAGGGAAGCCACTTTACTGACCTGCTCCTCCACGATTGAGGCTGACTTGTGATACGACAGGAAACCCATGATGAGAACCGGGAGTGTGGTGCCGATGAAAAAAAACAAAAAAAGTTGAATGACAATGGAATGAAGGCGATGATATCCCCGCATACATGCTCCCTCCGTTTCATAAAATGAAAACTGCGAACCTTTTGTGATAGCGCTTACATAACTGTTTAAACTTCTTTCTTCTTCCTTTTGGACTTTGACCTTTCAGTCTCTCCCTTACCTCCTTCTCTAACATCCCGCTCTGGAGCACGCGTGTGAAATCCCTTAGTATTCCTCGCTCCCGGGTGTAACCATCGTATTATGTTTTCATGTCGATGTCCCTAAGTCCATCTGCTTATGTTTGGGCTGCAAAATAAAAAAAGATGGACCCGAAAACTCAGGGTCCATCTCTTTATATGTGAATATAATGCCGCCTTCTAGGCTTAGTAAGCCAGTGTAAACAAACCGTTGATGTGGGATAGGTAACGCATGTTACTTGCTTCTTTCATCAAGGTTGCAGGCAGACCCTTCAATTGGGTCTTGTTAGCACCAATGGTACCGATGGCATCTTTACGTCCCAAGCTGCCGAGCGTACCGGAGAATACCGGTGTGAACGAAGCTGGTACGCCGCCATTCAATTGAGCGAAGATGTTGTAGCCGATCAGCTCGCCCATTTGCCATGCCAGCTGTGCTGTTGGCGGGTATGGACGACCTTCCGGTCCCATAACAACCGCGCTGTCACCAGCAACGTATACGTCAGGGTGGGATGCGGATTGCAGGAATTCGTTAACAACCGCACGACCACGGTTGACTTCGATGCCGCAGTTAGCCACAACGGAATTACCCTGTACGCCGCCAGTCCATATCAATGTGCTGGTTTCGATCGTGCTGCCGTCTTTCAGTTCAACGGTAGTGCCATCCATTTTGGTAATCGGCAATCCGGTCAGGAAGTTCACGCCGCGTTTTTGCAGGCTTGTTGTTGCGCGGTCAACCAGTTCTGCAGGGAAGCCTGGCAGAATGGAAGGAGCTGCTTCAACACAATAAAGCGTGATTTCTTGTGGATCGATACCGTATTTGCGAGCCAGCTCGCTTTTCATATCGGCATATTCACCAACAAGCTCAACGCCTGTCAAGCCGCCGCCGCCAACAACGATGGTAGCGTCCGCTTTGTTTTTCGTTTTGCTATATTCCGCAATGCGGGACTCCACATGAGCACGCAGACGGTTAGCATCGTTCACGGACTTCAGGATAAAGCTGTTCTCTTGCAGTCCTGGAATGCCGAAGAAGGCCGTTTCGCTGCCCAGTGCGATAACCAGGGCATCATATGTGAAGTTTCCGCCGTCATCGAGGGAAACCGAACGCTCATCCGGCTTGATTTCTTTAACGTTGCCGATGCGCAGGTCAACGTTCGCGCCGCGCAGAAGCTTATCGAGCGGCAAAGCTACTGCTTTCTCTGCGATGTTGCCTGCTGCCAGACGGTGCAATTCCGTAATGATCTGATGGGTTGGGAAACGGTTGATCAGCGTGATTTTTGCACCAGCACCAAAATGCTCGCGTGCAGAAAGCGCACTAAGCAAGCCGCCATAGCCTCCGCCCAAAATTAAAATATGTTTAGACATGACCATCCTCCGTTCTTCGTATGATTTATGGATTAACGCTTGTTTTGTTGGTCGCGCTCGTTAAGAACGTCCAAAAAAGCCTGAGCATAGCGAAGACCCTTTTGAACCTGAGGATCTTTCAGCATTTTCATCAGACCAAATACGCCAATCTGAGCCTGGTCGCCTTGAGCGTGTACACGGTCACCGGCTTCGATAGCTGCAGATGCAACGCTTTTCGCTGCTGTCGTGACCGGCTTCGCGAATCCGCTAAGGGAAGCCATAGTGTCTTCCGCAAGCACGGGATCCGTAGCTACGGATTTACCGAAGTCATAAGCTTTAGTCATGACGGTCAGCATTTCTGCAAGTTTTGGAAGATTGTCCACGAGAGTTGTGAGGGATTCCTGAACCTCGGGCTTGAGCAGTTGTTCGAGCAGCACATCAGGACGGCTGGACGCCGCAGCTTCTTGGTTTCCTACAACATTTTCCGGAGTTTCGGACGGCTGTGGAGAAGATGTTTCTGTCATAAAGAATTGCCTCCTTTTCTTTAAGTGAATTCCCAAGATGGACTTGGCGACGATCGAACCGGTTAGCTTTAATTTTGGGATAACCGGTATCTATTATGCATCACTTACAAAAGTGCGAACTTAAGGGTGACTCACTATCGCCAAAAATAAAGCAGGGGGAAACTTCCCCCTCCTTTATTCTGAAACAATCTTAGGGATTGTGATAAATATCTCTAAGTACTAGTCTATAACTTGTGAAGCATAATTACAAACATAAAATGCAATTTTCGACTACAAAGTTAGAACGCGATACTCGCTTTCTTCATATGTCACTCTTGTAACAGGGCGGCCGGAAAAGTCAAGCGCTTCCCGAAGCGGAATCCAAGCAGTACCGCCGATTAAATGAACATCCGAAGACACCGGTTTGCCCCCTGTTTGCATGGGGAATAGCAAGCCGCCAACCGGGTCTGCTTCCCAGCGATTCCCTGCCAGCGTCACCTGCACGGTCTTGTTGTGAGACTTCCAGGACACGCTTCCGCCGAGCCGCTCCACCAGGGCGCGCAGCGGTACCATCAACCGGCCGTCCACCATTTTGTATTCCCCTGCCGCGAACGCAGTCTCCATTCCTCCGAATTCCACGGCCAGCGTTCGCCCAGTCTCAAATAGCGCGGCATTGGCTGCGACATGCTCCTCGATCCATTGCTTTGAAGGCTGCGAAACCTTACGTGCACTCTGCTGGGCACGAAATTGAACGGGCTGGATTTCCGGAGATAGTACATCAAAGGCATAGCCTTGCTTTTTATAATAAGAAATGATGTCCGGCAGAGCCTTTACGCTTTCGGCATGACCTCTACCGTCATGAAGAAGCACAATTGCCTCATTGCCGTTCACTTTCGTGGTTGCCCCTTTTACGATGTCTTTAACCGGGACGCCTCGATACCTGGAGTCGCCGCTGTCGACGTTCCAATCGAATACATGATAGCCCCCCTGCTTCATGAATTGAAAATAGGCTTCGTCAAAATGGCCGGCCGTTCCCCCGGGAGCTCTGACCAGCTGCGGCCGTTCCCCCGTAATTAAACGAATGATTTCCTCCGTTTTCTTAATCTGTCCCCAGAAATCCTGAAAATGCCCGTAGAGCTTGTCATAACGATGATCATATGTATGATTCCCGATCACATGGCCCTCCTCATAGATGCGGTTAATAATCTCGGGACGGGTCTCCGCTTCCTTACCCAGTACAAAAAACGTGCCTTTAATTCCTTCTCGCTTCAAAATATTCAGCACATCAAGCGTCAAATCCGATGGCCCGTCATCAAATGTCAGGTATACCGTTTTGTCACTTTGTTTCTTATATTGAACAGGTGCGGCGTTCACAACAGATGTATTCTTGTATGCAGTCGTAACGATAGGCTTGCTTGACGCTTCCGGCTTCACCTGTATATCCTGCCCAGTCACTGTCATTGGCGCTGCTGCCAGAGGAGCGTGTTCCATATATATGTCAGTCGGCTGCTGGACCTCAAGCCCCATTCCGATCATGATGAGCACTGCCAATACGCCGAAAAATACCGCAATTGATGTTACCCGCACCATATTTTTCATTATCAACTCTACCTCCATCGTTTCTATGAGTTCGGCTTCCTGATAGATTATATGGAGGGTGTTTCAAAAAAAGACTAGAATTTGAGTAAACTGAATTCATTATTCCTCTGGTCTTATTTGTTAAAAAAAGGTCCTTTATCATGCCTGTCCAGGCATGCTGAGGGACCGTTCTTCATATAGCTATGACAGCACGGCTGTGAGAACCGCTTCGACATGACCTTTCACTTTTACTTTCCGCCACTGGCCTGCAAGCTTTCCCTGCTCATCAATCAAGAAGGTAGAGCGTACAATACCCATATACTCGCGGCCGAACATCTTCTTCATCTGCCATACGCCAAATATTTCGCTTACCTTGTGCTCTTCATCAGACATGAGCAAATAGGGAAGGCTATGCTTATCAATGAATTTGGCATGGGATTTCAGTGGATCCGGGCTAATCCCGATCACCACTGCGCCAGCTTGCTCCAACGCACCATAGTTGTCCCGGAAGCTGCAAGCCTCCTCGGTACAGGTTGGGGTCATATTTTTCGGATAGAAGAACAGCACGACTTTACGTCCGCGAAAATCGCTTAATGCTACCTTCTCCCCGTTCGAAGCCGGAAGTGAAAAATCCGGCACCTGGCTTCCGACTGTCAACTGCGTTTGATCTACGATAAGGCTCAACTCCTACTATACGGACTTTAGTCCCGAAAATTGATTGTCTTTTCGAAAAAAATTATAATAGAATGAATGTCGAATGTTCAAATGTTCTATCGAATTTATTCATCAGCGTAATCCGAAAGGAAGAACACAATGACCAAAAAAACAAAGAAGACGATTATATGGAGTGTCAGCCTCATCCTCGCCGCTGTTATTGGTTACGGCATTTATTATGCGGCGTCGTTCTACGACGGCTTGCAAAGTCTTCAGAAATCAGGTGATTCCTCCCCTTTTCGCGAAATTGAAAAGGTAGATGCCAAGGTTCCTGCGCCACCTGAGTGGGAAGGAACGGAGACGGTTAACATTCTGCTGATGGGCGTTGATGCACGCGGTTTTGAGGAAGGCGAAATTCCTCGTTCCGACAGTATGCTTGTTGCCTCGATTGATCCGGTGAAGAAAAAAATGCACTTATTCTCTATTTTGCGCGATACTTACGTAGAAATACCCGGATATGACCGAAACCGAATCAATACGGCCATCACGCACGGCCCGAATACGGCCATGAAGGCTGTAGGCGATCTGCTGGGCATTCCGGTTCAATACTACGTCTATACGGATTTCCAGGGTTTCATGAAGCTGGTTGATTCCGTCGGCGGGGTTGATTTCTATGTTGAGAAGGACATGAATTATTCCAGTAAAGCAGACAAAAACGAATACGACATTGAATTGAAGCAAGGCATGCAGCATCTAGATGGCAACACGGCGCTGCAATATGTCCGGTTCCGCTATGATGCGATGGGCGACTTTACCCGCACCGAGCGGCAGCGCGAGCTTTTGAAGGCCGTAGCCAAGAAAATGCAGACCACCACGTCCATCATGAAGCTTCCGGACATTCTGAAGTCCGTCAGCCCATATATTGATACCAATCTCGATGTCGAGGATATGTGGAAGCTTGCGAACGTTGCCTATAAGAGTAAAATGAGTGGCAGCGAACAGGTTCCTCCGATGAAACTCCTGAAGGAAGAACATATCGGCGGTGCTGCCGTTCTAACGGTAGGCAATCCGGATACGCTGAAACAGTATATCCAGGACATCTTAAATCCACCAACGCCTGACCCTGAAACCGGAGGCAGCGAAGGTACGGAAAACAATTCTGAGACCCGTGGTTCTGAGAACAACGATTCTGAGAATGGTAAGTCCGAAAGCTCCACTGCCCCATCTGCAACAACGGATCGTAACTAATACACTTACAGCAAGCAGGACAGGACGCTACGTCATTTTAGCTTCCTGTCCTGCTTCATGAAGAAAGGAAGTTTTACTATCATGGCAACATCAAGAAACCGTTCCGAAACTCTGTATCAAGAAGCGCTGCAGCATATCGTAGGCGGCGTAAACAGTCCCTCCCGTTCCTTTAAAGCCGTAGGCGGTGGTGCCCCCGTCTTTATGAAACGCGCAAGCGGAGCCCACTTCTGGGACGAGGATGGCAACCGTTATATCGATTACTTGGCGGCTTATGGTCCGATCATAACCGGACATGCCCATCCGCATATTACGGCTGCAATCACAACAGCAGCTCAAAACGGTACTCTTTACGGGACGCCAACAGAGCTTGAGATCACCTTAGCCAAAATGCTGAAGGCCGCCATTCCGTCCATGGATAAGGTGCGTTTCGTCAATTCCGGTACCGAGGCGGTCATGACCACGATCCGGGTCGCCCGCGCCTACACCAAGCGCAACAAGATCATCAAGTTCGCCGGCTGTTACCACGGCCATTCCGATCTTGTCCTCGTGGCAGCAGGCTCCGGCCCTTCCACGCTTGGTATTCCGGACAGTGCCGGGATCCCGGCCAGCATTGCGACGGAAGTCATTACCGTTCCGTTCAATGATCTGGAAGGCCTGCGCGCTGCCCTCGACGCATGGGGCGATGATGTGGCTGCCGTTATGGTAGAGCCGATCGTCGGCAACTTTGGGATGGTGATGCCGAAGCCGGGTTTCCTCGAAGGCCTATGTCAGATGACGCACGACAACGGCTCGCTGGTCATCTATGACGAAGTTATCAGCGCTTTCCGCTTCCACTACGGATCTACCCAAACCTATGCGGGTCTGGCCAATCACGAGGCGATTCAGCCGGATCTTACGGCTCTTGGCAAAATCATCGGCGGCGGCCTGCCTATCGGCGCCTATGGCGGCCGTAAACACGTGATGGAACAGGTCGCACCGCTCGGCCCTGCTTATCAGGCCGGAACTATGGCGGGTAATCCCGCCTCCATCGCAGCCGGAATCGCTTGCTTGGAGGTTCTGCAGGGCGAAGGCGTATATGAAGAAATGGAGCGCTTGACCATCAAGCTGACGGAAGGCTTGCAGGCGTCCGCCGACCGCCACGGCATTCCGCTCACAATCAACCGCATCCGCGGCTCCTTCTCCACTCATTTCTGCGATCATCCGGTCACGAACTATGACGAAGCGCAGGACACCGACGGTGAAGCCTTCGCTGCATTCTTCCGTCATATGCTGGACCGCGGCGTGAACTTGGCTCCTTCCAAATACGAGGCCTGGTTCATGACCACCGCCCATACGGATGCTGACATCGAGGCTACGCTTGAGGCTGCGGAGGAATCTTTTAAGGCCATGAAGAATTAATTTAAATACATTCAACATCGGAAAAGGAGATTTCCTTATGAAAAAGCGCTTGAACAAGTTATAACATGCTCCATATCCATGCCATGCTTCTACGGTCCGGATTCGTGGACCTCCTGACCTGTCCGATTCGAATCATGAGTCATCTAAATATGAATGCGGAGGCTGGATAACATGAGAAGCGAACAAGAAATGATGGATTTGGTATTGGGCTACGCAGCCCGCGACGAACGGGTTCGGGCGGTGACCCTGGAGGGCTCGCGAACGAATCCCAACGTCCCGAAGGATATTTTTCAGGATTACGATATCAGCTTTCATGTTACGGACATGGACAGCTTTATTCAGAATCCGAACTGGATTGATGTCTTCGGGGAGCAGTTGATTCTGCAGACGCCGGAAGATATGGCCATGTTCCCTCCGGATCTTGGAGGCTGGTTCTCGTACCTGATGTTATTTACCGACGGCAACCGGATTGACATGACTCTGATTCCCATCGAGGAGAAGGAGAAATACTGCAAGGGAGACAAACTGATCCAGATCTTAATGGATAAAGATCAGACTTTTCCCAAGATTCCTGCTCCGTCCGACGAGGATTTCTGGGTACAGCGTCCGTCCGCAGCCTTCTTCGAGGATTGCTGCAATGAGTTCTGGTGGGTATCCACGTATGTAGCCAAGGGCTTGTGGCGGGAAGAAATACTGTATGCCCAAGACCACTTCCACAACATCATGCGGCCGATGCTGATGAAAATGCTGGAGTGGCAGGTAGGCACCCAGACCGATTTCTCGCTCAGCGTGGGCAAGAACGGCAAGTACTTGAAAAACTACCTGTCTGCGGACAGCTGGAAAGAGCTGATGTCCACCTACCCTCGCGGAACCTACGAAGAGGTGTGGGAGGCGCTGTTTACGATGGGAGCGCTGTTCCGCAGAACCGCACTGGATGTCGCTGAGCAGTTGGGCTTTGAATACGATATGGGGCAGGATCGGCGTGTAACGGGCTTCCTGCAGCATGTCCGGCAGCTGCCAGCGGATGCGAAGGCGATTTATTAAGATTGCGGAAGCTGCAGTTCCCTTGATTCCAAATATGGAATCAGGCAGCCGTGCTCGAGGAGGACTGACCACGGGTCCAAATCAACTCCCAATTGCAAAGAAATGAATCAGCAAAGAGAGACGCCGCTCCGGCGTCTCTTTTTTTTGCGATGCAGAATTTTCTCCAGTCCCATCCGGGAGCGCTCCCTTACTCCAACCGGATTTTCGAAATGCGCTCTCCTGCAACCAAGATTAATTGAATCCATTTGTCACATTTGTGCTCTGCCCAAGCGTAATACAAATTGTAAAGGGGTGAAACCACTTGGATGAACCAGCATTCCATCAGATCGTTGCTGATGTTTTGAAGGGAGAGATCGACAAATATGAGCTGATCATGAACCGTTGCCACAAAGCCATCTTCAACTATTGCTATCACATGCTTGGCGACTATGCCGAAGCCGAAGATTGCACCCAGGAAGCTTTTTTGAAAGCTTATCGCAATCTATCTAAATTCGAACTGGACAAGCCCTTCGAAGCCTGGCTGTACCGCATCGCCTCCAACCAGTGCATCGACTACCTCCGTAAGCGAAAGATATCCCGATACCTCCCCTTTCTGTATCAGAAGGATCAGGATAACAGGCATGTCGATCAGGTCATCGAGCACAAATACTACAATCCGTCCGTACTCCGGGCGCTAGCCAAACTGACCGCCGAGGAACGGAGCCTGCTCATCCTGCGCTGCGTTGAGGACAAGAGCTATCATGAGATCAGCCTTATTTTGCAACAAAACACGACCTATCTTAGGAAAAAATTTCAGCGGGCCGCAGCCAAGTTCCGCAAACATTATGCCATGGCCGAGGGGGAAGAAACGAATGAGCATGGACAACGACCAGGACCTGAAACCACTCTTTCAAAGGGTTGAGCCGCTCGGGACGGCCCTCCCGGAACGCGTCATGAACCAAATTCGGGAAAAACATCTTAAAAGGGAGCGATTTTTCGTGAAAAACAAAGTAAGCATTCTCTTAATTACCGGCATGCTGCTTACCGCATCGACCGGTTTCGCAGCAGTAAAGTACCACTCTTTAACCAACGGCCAGGGAGAGGTTGTCTATGAGGAGAAATCGAAGGCAGAGTCGCCTTCGCCTAAAAACTATTCAAAAGAGGAACTGAACCGCATACATCTGATGAACACCATCTGGGACGAACAGATCAAGCCGGGCGAAGCCGCCATCATTTATGTCGTACCGGATAATCCGAAGCATGCCATCGATATCAAATCCACTCCACATGCCGTCAAGGATTTCGCCAAGCTGCAAAGCATGGTGAACGTGCCTGGTTTGCCGCTGGCCAAGGAGCTATCCGGTTCGGGCACATACACGTTCAATAACGCCAGCGTGCACATGGAGCGCGAGACTGACGTGAACCCGCTGACCGAGCAGGAAAAAGCCAACATCGCCAAAAAGCTGCTTGAGAAAGCCAAAGCTTCCGGGAAGGACTACGCCCTGATGCCGGTGAAGTTCACCGATAATTTCTGGATTTCAACGGTATATTATACCAGCGGCAACAAGGAAGTCTCCCTGACCATCCTGAATAACGGGGACCACGGAAGCGTGACCTCCTACTGGGACGACAATAGTGACATGATCAACCGGAAGATCAAGATCAATGGGCAGGACGTTCTGCAAAAAACGTGGAACGGCGGAAGCTCGGTGCAGTTGGACTGGGCCTATGAAGAACCAACGACCGGGCACCGCTACATGCTTAGGCTTAGCTCTGCCCAGGGAGAGATCGCTGCCGAAGAGCTGATCCGCATCGCCAATACGATCATTCCGAAGCCTGATTCCAAGTAAGCAGCGTTATATCTCTTGGCTTAAAAACATCATAATCGCCAATCATTATACCAATTTTGGCTCTTTTCTCGTAGAAACGCAGTAAAAATGATAGATAATACAGAAAAAGTCGCCTGTGGCGGTCTCGGGACCCGGACACAAATCTGGCGGCCATGCTTGGGAAGGGCTGACCTTTCGCCCGCCTTTTAGCAGCTATTGCCAAGGATATGAAAAAGCAAAGAGAGACGCTGTTTCCGGCGTCTCTCTTTTTTGTGCTGCAGAGTTCTCCCCAATCCCATCCGGGACAGCCGCACCCTTACTTCTGTTCGATCTTATCGAAAAAATTCTCCTGAACCAACTTGGCTGTTTCGTCCAGCTGTTTCTTGGAATCCGTGCCTTCCTTCGAGAACGATTCCTGCACGACATTGGACATCGCCGCATAATAATCCTGGGTTCCGAATTGCGCTTCCGGTTTGCCTTCCAACAGGCTGAAGAGCTGCGGATCATATTTGTAGACATTGTCGTACTTATCGTAGATGGCCTTCACCTTCGCGGCATACTCGGAATCATCGCTGAAATATTCAAGCGGCGTCGGTACAAAGTATTTGCCTTCGGCTTTGCGGGCATTAATCGTATCTTCCACCGATTTCAGCGCATCATCCGTAAAATAATCAAACGTGATATAGCGGAATGCCATTTCCTGTTCTTCCTTCGTGGCATTCGGGTTGATGACCAAATAATTTCCGCCCAAAATGCCATGATGCGCTCCGCCTTTCTCCATCGCAGGCATCGGATATGCAAGCACATCCTCAGGCTTCATGCCGCCCTCGTTCAATGCCGGCTGGATCACGTCAAATGCGCCAGCAATAACCATTGCCGTACGTCCCTGCTGGAACGAGCTGACGGCATCGCCCCAACCGAGGGCCCAATCCTGCGGAATAGCATTCGCTTCCCATCTCAGCTTCTTATAGAAGTCCAGTGCCTTCACGCCGGCTTCCGAGTTAAACACCGCTTTCACTTTGCCGTCCTCGTTCACTTCGATATCCCCGCCGGCTTCGAACAGGAAGTTGGTCCAGTTCCAGCCCGCTTCATTGCCTTTACCCATCGGCGCGATTCCGGATATACCGGCCTTCGGGTCCGCAGCGCCTTTAGCCGTGTTGTACATATCGTCCCATGTCCAATCCATCGGCGGGACGGGCACGCCCTTCGTGTCCAGCAGCTTCTTGTTCACGATCGTTGACGTGATATAACCGTTCTGCGTAACGCCGTACACCTTGCCGTCCACGATGAATTGATCCTGCAGCACGGGATTCATGTCATCCTTGTACTCCCAGTCGTTCCAAAACTCCGTAATGTCGGCCACCCAGCCCCGCTCCACGAGCAGCTGTGCTTCCGTAGCCCAAGTGTTATAAAACGTCGGTGCTTCGTTCGAAGCCATCTTGACCCCAATTTCGTTGACGCTGTACTGCCAGTCGTCCTTCACGATGGTCACGTTCGGATATTTCGCCTGGAAACGGGCGATTTTATCATCCTCCTGCTGACGCAGCGTTGTGTCATCCGGCAGCGGATAGTGGATCTTGATCGTTATCTTTTGATCCGCGATATCCTCTTTCGGTTCCTCTGTCTGCGTTGTAGTCGTTCCGCCCGAATTGGCGGTCCCTCCGTCTTTATTGCCGGCCTCCGGTGCTGCTTTGCCGCCGCCGCATGCTGCGAGCAAGGAGCTGAACAGCATAAGGCAGACCAGTAGTGCTGAGAACTTGCGCATGGATACTCCCCTTTTCCTTATTGAAATGATAATGTCCGTTTCTATCTCCATCATAAAATTGAAACCTGGAAAGGACGATGTGCATTCATATGACGATCATGTGCAGGGCTACGATGGTGTGGTATACGCTGCCCTACCCTTTAACGGCCGAGAGACTGACGCTGCGCATAATGAATTTCTGGAACACCAGAAATACAAAGATCGGCGGCACCATGACCATGAACAGGATCGAAAATTTTATGCTGCTGTCCAGGCTCCTTGCGTTAATGACATATTTGTAGATGGCCGTAGCCAGCGTGTACTTGTCCTGCGTCTGCATGACAAGCGACGGCCAGAACCAGTCATTCCATGCCGTGGAGAAGATAAAGATCGCCAGCGTTGCGAAGATCGGGACGGACAGCGGAACGGCAATCCGCAGAAAGCTGCTCAATTCCGAAGCGCCGTCGATGCGCGCAGCCTCGAAGATCTCCGGATGTATGCCATCGAAGAAGTTTTTGATCAGCAGGAAGAAGTAAGCATTGGCTCCGGCCGGCAGCCAGAAGGCCCAGTAGGAATTCAACAGCCCAAGCTCCTTCAAATTAACGAAGTTCGGAATCATGTAACTCGACGCCGGAATAAACAAGGTCATGAGAATGAAGAAATAGATGACGCGGTGATAGGGAACTCGGATACGGGAAATGCTGAAGGCCGCCAAGCCCAGTACCAGAATCGTCACCAGCAGATTGCCGCCAAAAATAAGCAGCGTATTCTTCAGAAACATCGGCAGATCGATGTATTCCCACCCCTTTGGGACGTTATCCCAATGCCATTCCGAAGGGAAAAAGCGTGGCGGAAACGTGTTGATCTCCTGATTGCTCTTCAGCCCGTTGAACATCGTCATGCCGATCGGGTACAGCATCGTAAAGACCATCACCGCGATGCACAGCACCATAAACCCGTATACCGCCTTGTTCCACGGTTTTCTCAAATCCGATGCGGACAGTATGCCTCTCTCTTTCATCCTAGTACTCCTCCCTGTTCATCTTGAATTGCAGGATGCCCAGCAAACTCAGCACCAGAAACATCAAAATGCCCATGGCGGTTCCTGCCCCGTAATCCAGCTGGTTAAACGCGTACTTTACGGTTAGAAGCGCATAGGTGAGCGTGGCCTTGTTCGGTCCGCCATCCAGCATCGCAAGCTGCGACTGATACGCCTGCGAAGTGCCGATCAGCTGCAGAATCAGCATGAGCATAATCAAATTGCGCATCGAGGGGAGCGTAATGTATTTAATCCGGGCCCATACGCCCGCACCGTCGATTTCGGCAGCTTCATACCAATCCTTCGGTATGCTGAGCACGCCGGCCAGATAGATCAGCATCGCCGAACCGAATTGCTGCCACGTCTCCATAACGACAAGCGACACCATGGAGAACCGGCTATCCGATATAAACGATACCGGTTCTGCCCCGAAGAAGCCGAACAGGGCGTTGATCGGGCCTACCGGATCATACATCCACCTCCACATGCCGTAGAGCACGACGCCGGGTACGACAAACGGGAGATACGCTGCAATCCGGGCGAAGCCCTGGAACAGCTTCAGCTCCGAGATGGCAATGGAGGCCGCGATGGGTACCCAGAAGCCGATGACCAGCGTTAACAGCATGAAATATAAAGTATTTCGAACGGATAGCAGCAGATCCGGATTGCTCAGCACCTTGGCATAGTTATCGAACCCGACGAAGGTGTTTCCTTTTACGAAATCGATATGAAAAAAGCTGTAAAAAATCCCTTTAAAGATCGGCACCCACAAAAAGACGATAAAGATCGCAATCGCCGGAACGAGGAACAAATACCCCCATATATACTTCTTCCACAGCGGCTTGCGCTTGTGCTCCTGTCGGGTGCGATGACCGGGCTCTATCCGAGCCTGGCCTTGCGGCATGGCCGTTTCTTCCATCTGACTCCCTCATTCCTTTATTAAATGTCCAGCTTTAATTGTAAAAAGGAAGGGAGTCTTACAACATGTCTAAAACTATGTGAAGTATAACCGTTCTTACTTCTTTAACTCGCTGGGGCTGACACCATAATATTTTTTGAAGATTTTGCTAAAATGCTCCGGGGATTCATAGCCGACTCGCTCGGCGATTTCGTAACGGCGAAGATCCGTGCTCAGGATCAGAGACCTGCTCTCCTCCATCCGCAGCTTCACGACATACTCCCACAGGCTGCTGCCGGTATATTTTTTGAACAGATAACTCAAATAGTTCGGACTCACATGATTGTTCTTGGCTACACCATGAATCGTCAATCCCTTTTGGCGATAATGCTCCTCGATATACTGCCTCGTATTCTCGACGATCCGGTTGCTCTGGCTCGAGAGCACCTCTTGCGACGTCTCCTGGGCATAGTTGTGCCAATTGAAATCCCCGTAATAAAACACGTGGAAATCATGCAGCTGCTCGCTCCACAGCATCGCTTTGTCCGCCTGACGGCTGAGCACACTCAAAAATTCAGGCCCTCTCAGTATTTGACTGATCCCCACGGTACAGCTACGTTTCAGGTACAGCTCCACATGGTGGTGCAGGCTCCGGCCAATCATCTCCAGATGGTGGATCTTGCTGCTCGCATTCTCCTCCATCTCCTGCTCGCTCCATTGAAGGATGATGTTGATGTCTCGCTCCGGCGAGTAGAACACGAAGGTGTGCGGCTCCTGCTCCAGCAGCTCCTTGGCGATATTCAGCGCAGCATATTGAATCAGATTTATATCTTGCCTGGAAAAAGAAGCGCTGCTGTCTTCCGTTAGGCCCAGCTTCATCTTGATGACCGCAAAATAAGGACCAATCAAGCCCAGTTCCGATTCGTCTAGACCGGCCAGTTGCAGCTGATCCGACTCTGTGGAGAGCAGCTGGTTCAGCCGCTCTATTCGTTCGGACGGAGGCTCCTCCATCCGAAAATGCTCGTTATCGACCATAAGAAACGACTCCACCTGAGGCGCCGGTCGGTCCATCTTGAGCAGCACGCTGCGGACCGAATCCAGAAACTGCTCACTGTTCAGTGGTTTGATCAAATAATCCTTGGCTCCAAGCTGAAGCGCCCGCTGCGCATATTGAAATGTTTCATGGGCTGAAATAATGATTGTCTGAACCCACGGCTTCACGATCTTCGCCTGCTGCATCAGCTCGATGCCGTTCATCTCGCCCATCTGGATATCAGTGACCAACAGATCGATATCCCCCATCCGTATGTAATCCAGCGCTTCTTGCCCGCTGTAAGCCGTGGTAATCCCATCGATGGCAAGGCCTGAGGACGTTAACAGCCCGGCTAATCCCTTGCAGATCAAAGGTTCGTCATCTACCACCAAAATGTTATACATCAGGAGACCTCCTGTCCGGTTGTGGTAATGGTTGCAACTTCTGTTCGGGGAATCGTAATCGTCACACGGGTTCCCCCTTCTTCTCTTGGTTCATATTCCAGCCCATAGCAGTTTCCAAAATGCAGCCGGATCCGCTCCTGGATATTGCGAATGCCGTAGCCCGATGAAGGGTCCTGCACTTCATTATGGAGCAGTCTATGAATAGACTCGTAGTTTACGGGACGGAAGCCGTTATCTTCGATGACGATCCGGAAGCATTTATCCTCCAGATGTCCTGAAATCCGAATGATTCCGTCCTCGCCCATATTTTTAATGCCATGAATAATCGCGTTTTCCAGCAGCGGCTGCAGTGTAATCTTCGGCACATGGTTCACCAGCAAGGACTCGGGAACTTCCCAGCGGACGGTAAACTGATAGTCGTAACGGTTCAGCTGGAGATTAATATAAGCCCCCGCATGCTCGAGCTCTTCCCCAAGCGTGATGAGATCCCGCCCCCTGCTGAGACTGATCTTCATTAATTTGGACAAATCCTTGATCATCTCCGCGGACTCGGTATTGCCCTCCATCGTGCTCTTCCAATAAATGCTTTCCAAGGTGTTGTACAGCAAATGGGGGTTAATCTGCTGATAAAGCAGCTGCAGCTGTGCTTCCTTCTGCTTCAGATCCATACGGTATTTGTAGTGGATCAGATCATTCAATCGGCGGGCCATATCATAAATCGTGGAGATGAGGACACTGACTTCATCTTTTCTGCGCCTATAGGGGGTTTCCGGCACGACGTTCCCCGGTTCGTACCTTCTCACGAAATGCGCCAGCTTTTGAAGCGGCGTCATCAGTGACTGCCAGAAGTAGAAAACGATAATGAGGCCCACGGCAAAGTAAGCGATGGAGATGACCTGAATGACGCGCTTCATTTCGCTTTGCTGGGCGAGCAGCGTTTTGACAGGCACCTTGTAGACCAGCTTTTGCTGGAGCACGTAGTTATAATCGATGACATAGATAAAATCAGACGTGATCACGTCCATGACGCCGATCGTGGAATGGCCCGGATCCGCTTCGGGCGGCAATTCCAGTTTGCCCGCCATGCCCTGTACTGACGAGGTCAGAATATTATCGTTCCAATCCGTAAAATACAACTCCCCGTCCGGTATCGAAACCGTCGATAACGACTCGCCGATCCGCGCGTCCAAATTCGTGACCACCAGAACGCCGATGGTCCCGCCCCTATAAATATTGTTAACGGCCCTAACATAGCTTAAGGTCTCTTGATCCTGTCGCCCTTGTACCGGCGGGGACAGATTCGCTATCCGCTTGAGATATCCGTTCCCTTTCATCGCCACGGCCTCATCGAACCATGCCGGCTTCTCCTTCTCGTCGGAGAAAAAATACACCCCCGCTTTTCTGCGGTCAGGGTAATAGGGAGCAAAGAAGTAGCTATTGTCCGGATCATACACATAGAGCGAGTAATAGACTGGTTCGCGTTCATCCGTCTCTTGAGAGAAGGACAACAGCATTTTTTCCAGCTGCTCGTAGTTTTTGACGCGCGCAAGAACAGTGCCCTCCGCAAAGGGATCCAGCTGCTGGATCTGCGAGTTTTGGATGACCGTAGAGGTCACTTTGTTAACGGTTTCAATATCACGGTTAATCAGTTTGAAGTTCTGCTTGTTCAGTTCGATATAAGCATTAGTCACATGACGCTTCAGGATTTGACCGGCCATGGAATTCCCGTAGGCATTTAGCGCAAACAACGGGATGACCAGCACCAGAAACAGCAGAATCATCTGCTGTTTGATATTCATGCGGCCCAGCGGATTTTTGAAGCGGTTCTTCATCGGTACTTGCACCTCCGGCTTTCTCAAGCATAGCAACAATCCAGCAGCACCAGCGTAGTCATTTCTACGGAAATGATGCGTAATTTTACGATGAGGCAGGAAGTTACAAATTCAACTATTAGCCTCGGGACAGGCGATTTCCTTCTTACTAAGTCTGGCCTGCCAATTGTTAACGGACTTACCATGAGCAAATTTGCCTGATAGGTAAGTACACTCCAAAATGCATTATAGCCAAATAGAATAACACCCCCATGCTAGATCCTAACGGACCCAACATAGAGGTGTTCATATGCAAAATCCCTCTAGAACGGAAAGAACATCGGCAGTACCGCCATCATGACCAGGCCGATTACCAGTTGAAGCGGCAATCCAACCTTCACATAGTGACTGAATTTATAACGGCCTGCGGACATGACGAGTGCATTCGGCGGCGTAGAGAACGGAGAAGCAAAGCACATGCTTGCTCCAATGGAGACGGCGAACAGAAACGGATACGGGCTCGCCCCCATCTGAATGGCAGCCGATAGTGCAATCGGCGCAAATAATACGGCGCAGGCCGTATTGCTGATGAACATTGTCAGCAGCGAGGTAGTGAAGTATACCCCTGCCAGCAGGGCAAGCGGGCCATAGCTGCCCAGTGAATGGACCAGCATGTCCGAAATCAGCGTGGCAGCTCCCGTTTTCTCAATGGCAATGGACATCGGAATCATGCCGCCAATAAGCACAATGCTCTCCCAATTGACCGTCTTATAGGCCTCCTCCATGTTACGCACGCATCCAAACACAACCATCAATACCGCAGCAACCATCACGGAGGCGACCGCCGGAATCCATTCCGTCACCAGCAGGATCACCATCAAGAGCATGATCCCGGCCGCAATCGGCGCTTTATGGTCCATCGTCAATTTGCGCGACTCTTCCACTGGCTGCCCTACCACCACGACATCTGTTTGCTCGGCAGCCAGGAGGGCTATATCCTTCCAAGTGCCCTGAACGAGCAGGGCATCGCCAAAGCGCATTTTCTCTTCTTTCAGATGGTGCAGAAGATACTGTTCTTTTCGCTGGATGCCCAAAATGTTCACCCGATACTTCTCCCGGAAACCCGAATGTTTAACGAGATGGCCAATCAGGCGCGAAGATGGAGTCAGCATCACCTCGGCAATGCCGACGTCACTCGTGGCGTACTGCGACTCTTCGGCACGTTTCCGAAGCTCTGGTGCACGCTGGTCCAGCATGATAAGCCCATACGTCTCCGCAAACTCCGCAGCCCGCTCGAACGAACCGTTCACATACAGAATATCGTCTTCCTCAATCACGGTCTCGGGGCCTGCGATTTCCTGGTTGATCGTCTTGAAGAATTGATTCTTGGCCGACATTTTACGGCGGATTTCAATGACGTTCACTTCGAACTTCGCCGAAATGTCCAGCTCCCGCAATGTTTTGGATCGAATGGAGGAATCGGCACCAACCTGAATCCGATACAGGTTCTGGGTCAGCCGATACTGTTTGGCCAGTTCTCGAAGCGAGCGCCCGCTCTGTTTACCAGCTCCCCCTTCTTCATTGCTGGGAAGAAAACGGCGAAGAAACAGTATCGCGATGATCCCCGTTGCCAAACACACAAGTCCGATTGGCAAAAAAGCAAAGAACGACAGCCGTTCGTATCCTGCGTTGATCAATGTCTCCTGAATCACGAGATTCGGCGGCGTACCGATTAACGTAAGCATTCCGCCCAGGCTGCTTGCAAAAGCAAGGGGCATCAGCAGCCGCCCCGGATTAATCTCGGCGCTGAACGCCAGACTGACAACGATGGGCAGCATCACCGCTACCGTGCCGGTATTGCTGACGAATCCGCCAATGAGCGACGTCACCAACATGATCATAATCAAGAGCCGGGTCTCGCTTCCGCCGCCAAGCTTCAGCAGCTTACCACTGGCCATCTTGGCTAATCCGGTCTGAAAAATTCCGCCGCCCACAACAAACAAACCGATCATCATAATGACAACCGAATTGGAAAAGCCTGAAAGGGCTTCAGACGGACTTAAAATGTCCGTTAACATAAGTACCATCAACACGCCGATCGCGACCAAATCCGACCGCACTTTTCCCGACATGAACAATACGGATGCCACGGCCAAAACAGACAACGTAACGATCATCGGTCCATTCATTCCTTGATCCCCCTATAATGCCATATCTATGTTTCTTCCAAGATTCGACATTCGATAAGCCTTTCCCTGCCGCTTTCACGCATCCCGCTTTCCATCATGTCAGAACTGGGTTCAATTTCTGATCTGATGTCAAACCACGCATGAAAGGAAATGATGTCGTATTGTACCATCTGCTTGGAGTTACTCATGTTAGAAATATCACACCGCTGTGCAAAAACATCTCTAATCTATATCCCAAGCATGTTCTCTATCGCGCTGTTAACAAACGGGGGAGATCAAATGGATTTCTCTCATTGGCCATCACCACAATCGGTAATCACAACAAAAAAAGCTGCATCGACTCCTTCCAGCCGGTGCAGCTTGTTTATGGGATTACAAGTTAATGAATGCGGTACGCAATTTGGTGCTGTATTGAACATCAAAACCAAGACCGGATGCAATCACCGCGAGCGGAACGTAAGTTTTATCTTCTTTCCCAACCTTTTGCAGGAAAGCCGGCGTATCGATCGGTACAGCTGTTCCGTTAACTTGAACGGTTTTGGCACCGATCTTCACCACCACCGTCTGATCTCCGAACGTAATCGTTGCACTGGACGTTTTATTTTCCCATGTGGTCGTCGCTCCCACTGCATTTACGATATCCTGTATCGCGACGTAATTCAGGTTATCGCGTAGGATCGGCTTATATGGCGTGTTCAGCTCCTGCCCCTTCACGATGATGCGCATCGGCTGCCCCTGTTCCTGAACAGGGGGATTCTTGTAGCTGCCCCAGATCGTCTCTGCGAACACGCCGGCCATGGTCTCGTATCCATATTGGTTCGGATGAATATCGTCTTTCAGGATATGGGTCATCGTCAGCTCGGAGCCCACGAATTTCTTCGCAACATGGGCTACCTTGATGTTTACGCCCTGAGTTGCAAAACTGTCAGCTACGCCTTCCACCAGCTTCGTGAACTCTCCAGATGCTGCAAGCAATTTGGCGTATGCGACCTCGTCAGCGACTTTGGGCACCGGATTGTACTGATCCGCCACCACGATAGAGGCATCAGGATTGATGGCATGCAAGTTGGTAATGACGGATGAGACATTATCCGTATAGGTCTTGAACAGTTCCTGCATCTTTGCTTTCAGCTCTTCGTCGCTTAATGTTTCCACGGTACTGACCAGACTCATCATGTCATTGCCGCCGATGGTAATGGTAATCAGATCCGCATTGGCGATGATCGGCTTGGCTTTCGCTGCGTCAGCGCCCATCTGCTTGGTGCGCGGATCAATGCCGCTGAGCCCTGGCTGCAGCTCCTCTGCCGTAATCGCGCGTTCATCCAAGACGGCCTTGACGTAATGGTTCAGCCCATCGGTTTTCAAGCCGCCGATCCCCAGATTCGTTACCTCTGTCCGGCCATGGAACAATCCCTGCTCATACAGCCGGTCAACAAAACCGTAAGGCTTGCTGTTCAGATCCATTCCCGGCTCATACCCAACGGTCAGCGAGTCCCCCAGCGCTACAATATGATATGTATCCTTGGCTGTAACCTCATCGGCATAAGCCGGCGCAACGCCCGGTCCAACCAGTGCCACCGCGAGCGTCAAGGTGCCGGTTACTGCCGCCAGCCCCTTCTTCCATTGTTTGAACATGCCTTCACTCCCTTAACGTCAATTATCTTGATACAGCCTTATTTTACCACCAGCAACCTGCGAATGGTACCGAATCAACCAAGACGATAGGGTTTCATGAGAATCCCCCCTATGGACAAGGCTAAACCTCGCGACTCCAATTTTGAGCCATCTTGAGAAGTGTTCCCTTGACTAGTGATCATAAAAAAATGGACAGCTCGCTCTATGCTGTCCATTCCTGATTCGGCCTTTCATGAATAGAGATGTCCCGCTTCATAAACATCTCCTAAAGCGCTATCAAGCTTCTTCACCTGCATCCTCAGGCTTATCTTTCTTAACTGCCTTCTCCATGTACTTGTCATAGCGATCATCCACTTCCTTCGCCATGCTGCGGTATTTCTGCGTCTCTTCCACGATGGGATCGAGCTGCGTCTGAATCCGGATCTCGTATTTCGGAGAGAGAAGCCTGCGCTCCTCCTTCTCCCGATCCTTCTTCTCCATCTCACCATCCGTTAACATCTCGCTGAGCTGGCGCTCCAAATCCTGATCCGACTTCTCATTCATCGTAAGCACACTCCTTTATCAAGCGGTTGTAAATGACCTGCATTCCTCTGTTGTCCCGGGTCGTTAGCGAACCAAAGCTTCGCCCGCGTCTTTTAGTGTATCCAGAAAACGCTGATGAATCAGCCCATTGGTTGCCGCCAAATGACGCACCGACAGATCGTATGACTTTCCTTCCGTATCGGTTACTTTACCGCCGGACTCCTGAACCAATAGTGCGCCTGCGGCAACGTCCCAAGCGCTCAAACCGTGCTCCCAGTATCCGCTAAGCCGGCCGGCAGCCACATAAGCAAGATGAAGCGCAGCGGAGCCGCCGGCTCTTACATTGCGAACCATCGGCAGCAGCGCCTGCAGCTCAGCCATATTCAGCGGCAGGTTGACCGTGCTGTCCAGCGGGAAGCCCGTGGCCAGCAAGCTGTCCGACAATTGATCTTCCTTGGAAACGTAGGTAGGGTTGCCGTGAACGTAGGCTCCTTTTCCTTTTTCCGCAACAAACAACTCGTCCCGGGAAGGATCGTAAATAACGCCGACAATGACTTCACCATGATGAGCCAGTGCAATCGACACGGAGTAAAACGGAAATCCGTGAACATAGTTCGTCGTTCCGTCCACAGGGTCGATAATCCAGAGATACTCTTCGTCCTTGGCGTCCTCGAGCGCCTTCACATAGGCATCGGTGCCCGGGGCAACCCCTTCTTCTCCGAGAATCGCATGATCTGGAAAGTGCGTCAAGATCAGCTTGCGGATCATCTGCTCCGCGCCTTTGTCCACCTCGGTTACGATATCCTGTGCCGAAGACTTGGTGCTCAACTGCTTGACTGTACCGAGTTTGCTCTTAATCCACTCTCCCGCTTTGGCGGCGCAATTAATCGCAACGGCGGTGTAGCTCTTACTGCTGACAACATAAGGAATCTTTTCATTCTCGTTCAAAGCATTCACTCTACTTTCTATATCAATCTAGTGATTTTTGACAATCCCTACATCCTATTCAGTCATTGCTGTAATCGAAAGGGCAGCCACGCGAAAATTCCGCCTATTTCAATAAAAGTCCGTCCTATGCTGTGCACCTGAATGCTTGGCGAGAACGAACTTTTTATCCAATGTCATGTATTAAGGGGAATCTCTGTTTGGATACTTCCAACGTAACCCAAAATCCATCAACTTGCAAGTGTTAACAAGCTCATCTTATCGGGTTAAGGGTTCACTTGTATGGAGGCACCGTCGAGAATCGTTACGCCCTCTGCCGTATAATCTCCCAAATCCTTCATCAGATCAAACAAGGCGCCGTCCTTCATCTTCGCTTCAATCATAACGTCCACCTTCGGCGTAGACCTCGCAATTTTCCGTAAAAACGCCAGCAATGGCACAACGTCCACCCCATCCGCATGGCTTCGGATATCGGTAGGGCTCTTGGGACTGGATACGTGAATCTTGGGCGGCAGCGGGTGCGCCCGGTCCGAATCCGCCTGCGCTAGCGGCGTCTCCCAGGTGCGAAGAATATCCGGCCACAGTTCCCAAGGTGCCTCGCCATCGTTATTGACCCACTGATGATGGATATCCAGCACCATCGGCAACCCCGTTTGTCGGCATACGGCCAGCGTTTCCTGCGCAGTAAAGGTTTTGTCGTCATTTTCAAGGGTCAGCCGTTCCTTAATATTCGGTTCAAGCTCATGAAAGTGTTCCACGAATCGGGTCGAGGCCGAAGGCTTGTCTCCATAAGCGCCGCCGATGTGAATGTTATTTTTCATGGAAGCAGGCAGCTCCATCGCCTGCAGCATATGGACGTGCGACTTCAGATCACGGATCGAGTTGACCAGCACCTCAGGACGCGGCGTACTTAGCACCGTGAAATGATCCGGATGAAAAGATACCCGCATCCCGTGTTTTTTCACAAAATCCCCAATGGCCTGAAAGCCTTCCCGCAAAGCCGGGAACGGATCCCAATCCTGCATATCTTGATGCGTAGCCAGCGGAATCAGCTTGGACGAGAAGCGGTACACCTTGATATCGTGAGCCGCATTATGCTTCAGAAGCCGAAGGGTATTATGTAGATTCTCATTCGCGATCCGCTCCAGTTTGTGTATGCCGGCCTCACGGTCATTCAGCTTCATAAAGCTTTTCATGGTCATCGTCTTGGAAGGAGAAGCATTCTGCACAACCGTGGACATGGCTACATAACCGAAACGAACAATCATGCATGATCTCCAAAAAACATTTCGTGAGCGAGGGCTGTCTGTATGCGTGCTTCCTCTTCGGTCAATTTGCGGATCAGCTGCAGTTCGACCGAAGTGACCTCGCGGCCCTGGAAGTTAATCTCTGATACGCATGCGGTGATCAGAACGATTGCCACCGCCTGGTTATCCGGCGTATAAGCAATCACCTTCTGTCCTGTCGGAAATACCCGAAGCCCATCCTTCAGCATTTTGCCGCGGCCGTATTCCAACAGCTCATAGAGCTCCTGCTCACTCTTAAACTTACAAACGGAATTGAACTCGGTTTGAAATCCCATATTACGTATCTTCCTTTCATCCCAAAATATTAGACTCAAGGGGAGCCGTAATGAATAGCGCGGACTCCCCCTGGTGTTTCATATCCTATTGTGACGGCTTACGCCTGGTTCTCATAAATTAGGGATTGCTTGCGGTTGTACCGCTCAAGACCCAACTCGATCATCCGGTCAAGCAGCTCGCGGTAGGACACGCCCGTTTCCCGCCACAGAAGCGGGTACATGCTGTACGGTGTAAAGCCCGGCATCGTGTTCACTTCATTGATCAGAATCGCGCCGTCCGAACGGCGGACAAAGAAGTCGGCCCGAGTAATGCCGCCGCCTTCAATCGCTTTGAACGCGGTAATGGCAAGATCACGCAGACGATCAGCCGTATCCGGCTCGATCTCGGCCGGGATTTGCATCTGTGACTGTCCATCCGTATATTTGGCCGCATAGTCGTAGTATTCACTGGAAGAGACTATTTCACCCGGAACGGATGCCATCGGCTCATCATTGCCAAGCACGCTGACCTCCACTTCGCGGGCATCGACGAACTCTTCAACAATGATCTTGTCATCGAACCGGAGCGCGGATTCAATCGCCGCCTTAAGCTGCTCCCGGTTCTTTGCCTTGGATATCCCGACGCTTGAGCCTAGGTTAGCCGGCTTGACGAAGCTTGGGAATCCGAGTTTGTCCTCGATATCCTTCAGCACTTCATGCTGGCTCCGCTCCCACTGGGTACGATTGAAATAACAATACTCGCATTGCGGTAATCCTGCTTGGGCGAAGAGTTTCTTCATCACGACTTTATCCATCCCCGCAGCCGACGCAAGCACACCGGTTCCCACATAAGGGATGTCCGCCATTTCGAACAGTCCCTGAATCGTTCCGTCCTCCCCGAATGTCCCGTGAAGAAGCGGGAACATAATATCCACCGCCTGAGTCTCTTGGCCATACAATCTGCTGAACACGGCGTTCAGCGCTGTTTGCGTGCCCTCCCCTTCAGCCAGCTTCAATTCCTCCAACTGGGCAAAAGGAGCCGACAGCTTGCTGCCGATTCTCCAGGTACCCTGCTTGGAAATATAAAACGGAACAATCTCATATTTATCATAATCAAATGCGTTCATGACCGCGAATGCCGTGGATAGCGACACCTCATGCTCGCCGGATTTCCCCCCGTATATTAAACCAACCGTCAATTTATCCTGTCCCATGTTAACCTCTCTCTTGTCCGTATTGCAGCATGACATGCTGTCATCTTAAAAATAATCGGGGATATGGTAAAACCGGTATTCCGTGTTATCGTTCCAAGCGTAGGAATCCCGGTAGTCCCAATAGCGATGGCGGCTGGACACCGTATGTGCATTAACCAGCGGCATGCCGCCTGCGTCAAATGCCGTCACGATGGTGCTGTGCTGAAACGCACCGTCACCGTCCCAGTCGTACACGATGACATCCCCCAGCATCAGCTGCTCGGGACGCTCCACCCGCTCGGCCCGCAGCCCCGAGGTACTGGCGTTCAAATAATGCGCAAAGCTGTTCGATACCGCCCAGCTGTAACTCCACCATTCCCGCTTGTTTACGTACCCCTTGTACCACCATCCCGTTTCTCTTTTACCAGTATAGAGGATTGGGGCTTTGCCTGCAAAGAGGCACTGGGAGATATAATTCGTGCAATCCACGTCAAATTCCTCAAACTCCGGATTCCCGGAATCCCACCAACGATCGGCATAAGCAGCTGCGGCTTCACGCTCATACCGGCCGGACCGCGTGCTGCTGCCGGCGGCGTATACGCGGCCATTCATATAGGGGATGGACGGCTCTCTTCCAGCCCCATCCGCGCCTGCTGCCGGAACATCGGTTCTTTGCAGAGGATGGCGTTCGTCCTGCAGACGTTCAATGCCAACGATCAACCAGGCATCCCCGTCCCGAATCAGCGTCAGCCGCTCCCTAAAAACCGTATCTTCCCGGTGCGTCATGCCTCTTTTTTCATAATAAAATACGCTGTGAAGCCGCACGTCCGCGACCACATCATCATCCGTCTCCCTCATAATGCGCAGGAGGCGGGCACGGGTCTCGCTCTTAAGCGGCGTTGCCTCCCGCTGCGCATACCACGACTGCAGCCGAAACTGCCTTTCTCCTCTCTCTACCAGGAAATTCAGATCCGCTACAATCTGCTCTTTCAGGCCTGAAGAATAGTCCACGCGATTTTGGTTATATTGATTGACGTAAATATATAGAGCTTGCTTCCAAGGCTTCTCTGCTTGCTTCAGACTGTTCATCTACTCTCCTCCTCTAACCTTGCCTTTCACGCTGTTCCCTATCACAACTATATGAAGAAAATCTCCGGGCTATGAACTTCGGTCAAGAGAATACAGAAAGACCGGGATCACAAGCGACTGTATCCGGGTTAAAAACGGGCTTGTTTTCACCTTTTTGAAATACTTTTCTTCTATAAAAAATGCTTTACGCAGCGAGTTGAAAACGGTATACTTAAAGTAGTTAATTTATGAAATTAGGTTTCACCTAGTGAAACCACAGAGGATTTAACTCACACTTTTATTCGATTTATGAAATGACTTAAGGAGGTTCATCAATGCCAGCAAAGGATCAATTCTCCATCTCACGCAACCTCGAGGTGGGTGGTAAAAGTTACCGTTATTTCAGCCTGCAGGCGCTCGAAGAGCAAGGATACGGCAATGTATCCAAGCTTCCTTTCTCCATTCGGGTATTGCTGGAAGCAGCCGTACGTCAGTTCGACGGACGCGCAATTACCGAAGATCACGTAAAACTCTTGTCCAAGTGGAATGAAGGACGCGACAACAACAAGGAAATCCCGTTCATTCCTGCCCGTATCGTGTTGCAGGACTTCACCGGCGTTCCGGTTGTCGTTGACCTTGCAGCTATGCGTGACACCGTTAAGAAATCCGGCGGCGATCCTAAACAGATCAACCCTCTCGTTCCGGTTGACCTCGTTATCGACCACTCCGTCATGGTTGACGCTTTTGGTACCGACCAAGCTCTTGAAACGAATATGAAGCTTGAATTTGAGCGTAACGAAGAGCGTTACCGCTTCCTTCGCTGGGCTCAAACGGCATTCAACAACTTCCGCGCAGTTCCTCCGGGAACGGGTATCGTTCACCAGGTTAACCTGGAATACCTTGCTTCCGTAGCAGCTACGAAGACGGTTGACGGCGAGACGCTTGTCTTCCCTGACTCCCTCGTAGGTACGGACTCCCATACAACCATGATCAACGGCCTTGGCGTTGTGGGCTGGGGCGTAGGCGGTATCGAGGCGGAAGCCGGCATGCTCGGCCAACCGCTGTATTTTGTAACACCTGAAGTTATCGGCTTCAAGCTGACAGGTAGCCTGGCGGAAGGCGCAACAGCGACCGACCTTGCCCTCACGGTAACCGAGCTTCTCCGTAAGAAAGGCGTTGTAGGCAAATTCGTAGAATTCTACGGACCGGGTCTTGCTAACATCAGCCTGGCTGACCGTGCAACGGTAGCCAACATGGCTCCGGAATACGGCGCTACCATCGGATTCTTCCCGGTTGATAGTGAAACCCTGGCTTATCTCCGCAATACGGGTCGCACCGACGAGCAGGTTGAACTCGTGGAGAGCTACTATAAAGCGCAAAACATGTTCCGTACGGCAGATACGCCGGACCCTGAGTTCTCCGATGTAATCGAATTGGACCTCGCTTCGGTTGTACCAAGCTTGGCTGGACCAAAGCGTCCGCAGGACCGTATCGAGCTGACCAACATGAAACAAAACTTTAACGATATCATCCGTACGCCAATCGACAAAGGCGGATACGGCCTCAGCGATGAGAAAATCGCGGAAACCGTTAAAGTCAATCATAAAGACGGCTCTACCAGTGAAATGGGAACGGGTGCGGTTGTTATCGCAGCCATCACCAGCTGTACGAATACGTCAAACCCAAGCGTTATGCTCGGCGCAGGTCTCCTGGCGAAGAAAGCCGTTGAACGCGGCCTGACAAAGCCCGGCTATGTGAAGAGCAGCTTGACTCCAGGTTCCCTTGTCGTAACCGACTACCTCGAGAAGTCCGGTCTCTTGCACTACCTTGAAGCTCTCGGCTTTTATGTTGCAGGCTATGGCTGCGCAACTTGTATCGGTAACTCCGGTCCTTTGCCGGATGAAGTGAGCGAAGCGATTACCGACAACGACATGACGGTAGCCGCCGTATTGTCGGGTAACCGTAACTTCGAAGGCCGCGTGCATGCTCAAGTCAAAGCCAACTACCTGGCTTCGCCGCCGCTGGTTGTGGCTTACGCTCTGGCAGGCACAGTGAACATCGACCTGCAGAACGAGCCGATCGGTTACGATCCGAACAATGAGCCTGTATATCTGAAAGACATCTGGCCAACGAGCGCGGAAATCCGCGAAGCGATCGGTCAAGCCGTTAGCGCTGACGCTTTCCGTGAAAAGTACGAGAATGTGTTCACCGCCAATGAGCGTTGGAACAAGATTCCTGTTCCTGAAGGCGAGCTGTACGAGTGGGACGATCAATCCACTTACATTCAGAACCCGCCATTCTTCGAAAGCCTCGGCAACGGCTTGAACGACATCCAGGACATCAAAGAAGCGCGCGTGCTTGCTCTCTTGGGCGATTCCGTTACAACGGACCATATCTCCCCAGCGGGTAACATTGCAACCAACAGCCCTGCCGGCAAATATCTGAGCGACCGCAACGTTGAACGCAAAGACTTCAACTCCTACGGCTCCCGCCGTGGTAACCACGAAGTCATGATGCGCGGTACCTTCGCTAACATCCGGATCCGTAACCAGGTAGCTCCAGGTACGGAAGGCGGCGTAACGACTTACCTGCCAACGGATGAAGTGATGTCCATCTATGATGCTTCGATGAATTATCAAGCAGGCGGACAGAACCTCGTCGTTATCGCAGGTAAAGAATACGGTACAGGAAGCTCCCGTGACTGGGCGGCAAAAGGTACCTATCTTCTCGGTGTCAAAGCTGTCCTGGCTGAAAGCTTCGAGCGTATTCACCGCTCCAACCTGGTGGGCATGGGCGTTCTTCCGCTCCAGTTCCAAGAAGGTCATGGCTGGAAGAGCCTTGGTCTGAACGGCCGCGAAACATTCGATATCCTGGGCCTCAGCAACGACGTGAAGCCAGGCCAGGAATTGACGGTTATCGCTACGCGCGAAGACGGAACCCAATTCGAGTTCCAAGCTATCGCCCGTCTCGACAGTATGGTGGACGTGGATTACTACCATAATGGAGGTATCCTCCAAACGGTACTGCGTCAAATGATCGCATCGAACCAATAAGGCATTCTTATAGGTGATTTGGCCTTAGTCATAAATCCCCATCATCCGCGCATGGATGATGGGGATTTTGTTATTTTCCGGTACTTCTTTCCTGAATATTGGAAACTCCGTTTCGAATGATGCCATGGAGGTTAATGGGTAAAAAACATTCGCGGAAATCCAGACCTAGGAGGAAGGTACCCATGATCAAAATACATACGATGACATCGCTCCAATATCAATACCAACGGCCACAGCCGGTGGCTGCACCCAAAAGAGAGGAAGCGAAAGATAAACCCCTCACCTTCCAAGAGATCCTCAATCAGAAAATGAAGGAAAAGAATCTGAAGCTGACCTAAGAGACGCTTACCTATTATATCGTTGAGCCGTTACGACAAAAGGACCGTGTCCCCAATCGCCAAGATTGTAGGGAGTGGTCTTTTTGTTGGAATGAGGATTGAAACCCCTTCCCTTATATCCTTTGGCCTTGCCATGTAACGTATCGTTTCGCATATTTCGTCTCGTATCGTATCGTTTCGTTCCCGTTTTCGAACGGTTGACCCTCACATAATAATAACCGGGCGGCTGTAACACATGGAGCCTCCCGGTCATTCAATAACTTATAGTGATGCTGTCCGCACTCCCGCAATAGAATAAATTAAATCATCATTCCCATTTCCCGTGCCGCCTCCATCAGGATTGGCGCATGTTCGCGGAGCGTTTCCGCTGACAGACGGGTGACTGGCCCTGACATCGACAGTGCTGCCGCCACTTGACCATTCCGGTCAAAGATCGGTACAGATACCGCAGCGGCCCCAGGCTCGCGCTCTTCGATGCTGATCGCGTATCCCTTCTCCAGTATTTCGGCCAGCTGCTGCCGGTAAACGATCCTATCAACTGACTCCGGCCAATCCGGCGCATTCAGCAGCTCCTCCTGATCGGCCGGTGGCGCAAAGGCCACCAGAACCTTGCTAGAGGCGCCAACCGACAATGGTAGTCGTACTCCGACCTGGGCGACCCGCCGAATGCCCTGGTTGCTCTGAACCGCTTGAATCCGAAGACGATCCGAACCGTCTCTTAAATACAAACTCACCGTTTCCCCAAGCCGATCCCGCAAGGCTTCCATCGCGGGCAGAAGGCGAATCGCCGGGTCGTCGCTTTGGGACAGATGCATAGACAGCTCCCATATTTTCAAGCCGAGCCGATATTTCTCCGTTTCTTTATTACGAACAACGAATCCTTTGTCTTCCAGCGTTGTTAACAGCCGATGTACAGTACTTTTATGTAATCCGATAAGGGAAGAAATCTCCGTGAGGGCAAGTTCACTTTCTTTCGTAAAACACATCAATATATCAAGTGCCCGCTCTACAGCACGCACCGTTAATTTACGATCTTCCATCCCGACCAGCTCCTCTCCTGTTTCATTCTATGAAACCTGGTTACAAGAATTATATGAGAATTCTTCTCAAAAGTAAACCATCGAGACAGGGACTTTACAGTTGTCTTACAATCTATGGATTTGCATTGACTTTATAGGCATCCGGGCATACGATTATTATAATTTCAACTCTTTCATGTTAACGAAACATATCCAGACTATATGGTAAGGAGGGGCCACTTATGAGCACAACGACTGGTAGTAATGCCCCACTCTCCCAATTAAATGACACGCCAGCCGAGCTGTCGACGGGCTTAGTTCGTTTAAAGCATATTATATTAGCGTTGTTATTATCTGTCGTTTTTTTCCTTGTTTTCTGTTTTATTGCGCTTCATGCTTATATTGCTTGGGTTTTGTCGAATCCAACGGTTGCTCCACTCTATTCTAACCCCAAGCTTGCTAAAGATATGAATTACGAGAATGTCACATTCCACTCCATTGACGGTAAACGAAATATAAATGGCTGGTATATACCGGCCGAGAATTCTTCTAAAACCATCGTGCTCAGCCATGGTTATGGCGCCAATCGGGAGGAAACCTGGGTACCGATGTACGATCTCGCCCATTATGCGCATAATATGAATTTTAATGTGCTTATGTTTGATTACGGTTTTGCCTCCCAGACCAGCAAGGAAGTGGCGACCGGAGGCAAGGAAGAGAAACGCCAGCTTCTTGGAGCCATTGAACATGTGAAGCAGCGCGGCGCGAAGCAAATTGTCGTCTGGGGCTTCTCCATGGGGGCCGGAACCGCACTACAGGCAGGGCTTGAGACCAAGGATGTGGATGCCATGATTCTGGACAGCGCCTTTTTATTAGAGCCGGACACGCTTTACCATAATATTCACAACCAGATCAATCTCCCTCGTCATCCGTCCCTGGAGATTCTGGAGCTGCTCTTCCCGGTGCTTAACGGCACAAGCCTGGATCAGATCCCTTACAATGAGGTGAAGAAGCACGATTATCCGTTCCCGACCTTGTTCATCCACGGAACGAACGACGATAAGGCACCTTACCCGATCGCCGAGAAGATTGCTTCCAATCAGACCCATACGGATTCGGATTCCTGGATTGTAGAGGATGCGCATCATGAGCTTATCTTCCGCGAGCACCCTAAAGAATATCTGCGCAGAGTATCCACCTTTCTAGGAAAACTGGAAACTCCGGATGAATCCTGATGCTTTATTGATCATACGCTCCATCTCCCCCCGCTGCTTTGATGCAGCGGGGGATTTTTAATTTCCTCCTCATAATACAGGCCGCTAACTGAATATAGTGTGTTTAGTGAACCTGATACTGGAGGGAACGGACATGTTATTAATTTACGGAGCGAAGCTCCCGATACGATTACTCGAAGAGATTCGCTATTGGAAACATCAGGAAAGGAAGCATACCGGGCTCATCAAAGCTATTGTTCCGAATCTGGAGCCGGTCTATGTCAAGATGCTGGATCAATGGGCCGTGGTGTTCGCTGACACGGAAAAGGCGGCAGACGAACTTCTGCGCCACATTCTTCGTTATGACGGACCTCCTTCACCTCAAGTGCTGGCCCAGGTCGAGCAGCTGTTGCGTGCTTCCTGCGAGCAATCCAGAGAGTTCATCCGCCAGCTCCACGGATTGAAGGAGAATAGTGAGGCTGTTCAGAAAGTTCCGCTCGCCGCCACGGTTCTGCACCATGTGATTCGGGAGTCCGAATACTTCCTGAACACGCTGGAGACGCTCAACTCCGCCGGAGCGCTGGAAAGATTCATGGATGTGGATATGCCGATGCAGTCGATGACGCTACACGAGGCCACGTCTCCTCCGCCGTCTCCTCCCGAGGCCGAGCTATCCATTCAAGGCATGGGAGACAGCGGCGGCGGCAAGGCTGTTCCGATTGGCGGGCACCGCCTTCCTCCACTGCCTTACGCTTATAATGCGCTGGAGCCTCATATTGACGAGAAAACCATGCGGATTCATCACGACATCCATCACCAAAGTTATGTCGACGGTCTGAACAAGGCGGAGAAGAAATTGGAGGAGGCCCGAAAAAGCGGTGATTTCGAGCTGGTGAAGCATTGGGAACGCGAGCTGGCTTTTCATGGTGCCGGCCACTATCTGCACACGATCTTCTGGAACATTATGAACCCGCGGGGCGGTGGCGAGCCTGGCGGGGAGCTAGCCCAACAGATCAAGAAGGATTTTGGAAGTTTCGACCGCTTTAAAAAGCACTTTAGCGAAGCTGCAGACAAAGTGGAAGGCGGCGGCTGGGCAATCCTCGTCTGGAGTCCGCGCAGCCATCGACTTGAAATTTTGCAGGCCGAGAAACATCAGAATCTCTCCCAATGGGATGTCGTCCCTCTCCTCGCTCTGGATGTATGGGAGCATTCCTATTACCTTAAACATCAAAATAAACGCAAGGATTACATCAACGATTGGTGGAACGTGGTCTACTGGCCGGAGGTTGCGGAGCGCTTCAAGCATGCCAGCATGCTGAAATGGAAGCCTTTTTAATTCAAGACCTAGCTGGGCTGCTTCACATTGGTTAATATTGGGTATGATGTCTATAGCCCTCCTTACTTCATTATGGAGTTTAAGGAGGGCTTATCATTATTCAAGGGGGTGACTCTCTGTACACTGGAGCACATTGGATAAAGGGATCGGGAGCCGATGAAATTGATGTTGAAGGATATGTCATAGGGCATCCCGATCAGACTTTCAATATATCCGTGAACCACAAGACTCTTGAAACCGGGCACTTGGTCATGAGTCCAGAATTAGAAAAAGAAATTCAAGCTAAGGAATAACCCGATCCTATTGTTAGGTCTTTTTTACCACATATCTGGTTATTTATTCGGTTGAACGCTACCATATGCTGGATTATGATATGACAGTGAGCTTGATATGCAGCTTCTACATTGCCTAGGCAAAAGGAATAGAATCTTATGCGATCCATGCTAAGACTACAAGATACAGTTTGCCTGTAAGAGCAGAACATCACCACTGAAGGGATGGGTCAGTGTGAACAGTAGGTTCAGATCACGTGTTTTCATTTTCGCTTTTGTGCTTATCATTTTAATTGTTGGAGGATGTCAGCCCGTGAACAATAACCAAGCCACAACAGACGACAGCTCGGACGAAGTCATAACGAAGGCTAAAACCACAGCCGTTCAGCATTTTAAAGAGAAATACAACTTGGATGTAGAGATTACCAAAGAAGAGATGATGCCTTCGATCGTAGCGGACAAGGTCAACCTCGAAGGGTTTGTCGTAGATCATCCTGAACAAACCTTTAAAATATCCGTTGATTTCAACACAGGCGAGACATCCAACTTCGTGATGAACCCGGAGCTCAGAAAAGCGATTAAGGGCGAGTGATGGGTTGCGGCTGCCTTTTGGCTGTAACTACATGTTCTGATCCTGCTGAGTCATGTTAAGGAGGGAGTATATTTGAGTTCACCGCAAGTGGATGACGAGACATACCGATTGATGTCAGAAGCGGCTTATCTTGATCTGAAAAAAGAAGATACCGTTGAGGACTTGCCTGGATGGGAGGTCCTTGAGGACTATAAAAGCAACAGCATATCAGGTTTTGATGCGGTAACTTTCTACAACAAGGAAACGAACCAGGCCGTTATCGCATACCGGGGCACAGAGGCAGGCAAAGATTTATCCCATGCTCTCCCCGATTATTTGGCTGATGCGGATATTGGCATTGAAGAGATCAAAAGAAAAATCCCGGAATTTCGACCACCTTGGGCGGACCATGTGGACAAAGTCAAAGAAGTCACGGGGATTAACGATGTCACGGATTGGTTCGGTGAACAATCTAGACAGATCGATAAAAAAACGGATATATGGGGAACCAACCAATTGTATCAAGCCGAGGATTATGCGCTCGAAATGAAGGAGAAATACAAGGACGTTGATTTCACCCTTACGGGTCACTCCTTGGGGGGAGCCAATGCGCAATATGCTGCCGCCTATACGGGCATGTCGGCTGTCACCTTCAGTGCTCCGTCGGTCATCGGAAGCCTCTCCCCTGAAGCCAGAAGAAAGGCAGAGAACGGGGAATTCGACTCTCAAATCACTAATTTCGCCCATCCTGGCGACATTATTGCCAGCGGTGCGCTCGGCGGCTTCGATGGCCACGTCGGTTCAACCTATTACATAGACTCCAGTTATAAAGACGCCAATGACGGGCTTAGTATAAAAGAAAAAATTGATAATACACTGGGCGGCCCCAATTATCATCAGCTTGACCGCTATCGATTCGAGGATGGCTACATCTCAAATCCTCTGTACGACGGCGCTACCGGCAAAGCCGTTGATTCGCCCAGAATCCCTGCCCATAGCGATCTCTTGTTTGGCCTTGGCGGGCCGCTGAGCAATCTGGGCTTAGGGTTGGGCGGCTCGCTGGCAGCCATAGCCGGCTCCGCAGGAGGCTCAGCTGGAACCATTCAGGTGACCCCTGCCGAGCTGCGAAGCGTAGCCGAGAAATGGAGAGCACACGCCCATCAAAGTGATGCCGAACTACAGGGAATCCGGCAGCGCCTCTCCAAATACATGTTCTCCAGCCACAGCAGGCGTCTACAGCCGATTGTCCAGCAGCTGGATACATCCATCATGTCGATGAGTCAATGGCATCTGCAGCATACCACCGACATCGTTCAATATATTAAATTCAAAGCGGATTTATTTGAACGGACCGACAACAGCTGATAACCATCGATACGAAAACTACCGGGAGGGATGGAGATGAGTCGAGAGATTCTGCTGGAGCTTGATGATTTGCTTCAAGCCGAACGCGAGCTGTCAGGACTGCTGGCAGCCATTCGAGCCGACGAACAGGAGGCAAGGGTCATGTACGCCCGTCTGCAGGATTGGAAGGGACAATCCGCCAATGTGCTGCGCGACCAGATTGGAACCTTCTTTATGGAGATGTCCCGCCGCATCCGGGATATCGAAGAGCAAAAACATGCACTCATCCAGTATGTGCAATATATGAAACAAGTGGATGGCGCTTCTTGAGGAACCCTTGCCCAACATCGATTATCATGAGTTCACATTCATTATTAAACACAAAAAAAGGCTTCGCCTCCGTGGGCGAAGCCTTTTTCATTTGTCTGGATCATGATTAGTCTTTAATCAAAGACAGAAATTCCGAACGCTGTGCAGAATCACTCTGGAAGGTACCGCGTACAGCTGACGTGACCGTCTTGCTGCCCGGCTTCTTCACACCGCGCGCGCACATGCACAGATGCTCGCCTTCCACTACCACCATCACGCCGTTTGGCTGCAGCGCCTCCACCATAATATCCGCGATTTGCGAGGTAATGCGCTCCTGCACCTGAAGACGGCGGGTAACCGCCTCTACCAGACGTGCCAGCTTGCTCAAGCCGGCGATTTTGCCGCTAGGGACATAACCGATATGGACTTTACCAAAGAACGGCGCCATATGGTGCTCGCACTGGCTGTAATATACGATATCCTTCACGATAACCAATTCCTCATGATTCTCGTCAAAGGTAACCCCGAGAACATCCTTGGGATCCACTTCGTATCCGGCAAAGATCTCCTCATACATCCGCGTCACACGGGCCGGTGTCTCAAGGAGTCCCTCACGCTGGGGATCTTCACCGATCAGTTTCAATATTTGCTCTACATGATACTCGATCTGCTCTCGGTTATCGCCGACTTTATTGTTTACATAATCCTTTACACCTGCCACAGTACATCCCCCTTTTTCGTTCCATATAAAAAGCAAACGGTTAACTTATAGCCGCTGTTAGCGGCCTTTTAAATAGAAATGCCCCTCCGTCATCCATTCAGACGGGAGTGGGCTTTCTTGCATTATGATTTGCGTTTACGGCCTTGCCCTTTACCCGGCACAGGCTGATTTTTCATCATTTGCTGTGCACGCTGCATCTGCTTGCTGTTCATGTTATACCCCATTTGTTTTGCCATCTTCTGCAGCATTTGTGGATCGTTCTGCATCTTTTCCAATTGCTTTCGCAAATAGAATACGCCGATGAAAAATCCGCCGACCAGACCCACGATCAATGTAATAATCGGAATGACAATATCCATCACTTGACCACCTTCTACTAATATCTGCCATTTAATGGCGCATACACGAACCTATCATAGCATGTCCTTTTCATCACAGCAAATGAAAATAACAGATACATGGCAGCACAGGCCTGATGATACGCCTTGGTCAACTACGACCCTTTCCGGTCCGGCATGGCTCCTTCTATCGTTAACAAGGTGCGCTTGATTTCCGGACCGCCGGCATAGCCGATCAAGGCTCCATCGGCTCCTACCACCCGGTGGCACGGCACGATGATCGGAACGGGGTTCTTGTTGTTCGCCCCACCTACGGCACGAACTGCTTTAGGACGCCCGATGGATTCGGCTACATCCTTATAGGAACAAACCGTTCCATAAGGAATGGACTTCAGCGCTTCCCATACCTGCAATTGGAATGAGGTGCCGCGCATGTCCAGCTGTACGTCGAACGCCTTTAGCTCCCCTGCAAAATACTGCTTCAACTGCGTGATCGCAGGAGCTAATCTTGCCTCGTCACGCTGATAGCCGCCGTTACCGGCCCAGGTCCGTGACCACTGCTGGATGACCGCTTCTTTCACATAGAAGCTGCCAAATTCAATAAGACATAATCCCTTCTCCGTTGCGCAGACCGTCAGCGGTCCAATCGGAGATTGAAGTTCATCGTAATACAGCATTTCCGGTCCTCCCTCAGGGACGGCCATCGGCTCGACTCCCTGAATAACAGGACTTTCCTGTCCCGGCTTGTCCCCATTAGAGGAACCTGCAACAGGAGTGCTAGCGGAGGAAGCATCAGCCGCAGCCGCAGCCGCAGCTACGGCAGACGCTTCTTTCTCACTTGGTTCATTCAGTTTATTCAAGGCTTGCTGCAGCATATCTCGTACTTGGGAGTCCCCTTCTGATTTCATGCTTTTCTCTAAGTTGTTCAACGCTTCTTCGCCTCCAATACGGCCCAGAGCCCATGCAGCGGTTCCCCGCAGCTCCGGGCGCGGGTCTTTCAGCAGTACTTCGCTCAGCTTCGGTACGGCTGAAATATCTTTAAAGTTGCCAAGCGCGATGACAGCATTGCGCTGAATCGGCTTTCGGCCGCGCCATGCAGCCGACGTATCTCCGAATGCCTCCTTGAATTCCCGGTTACTCATATCCAGGATGGGCAGGAGCAGAGGCTTGGCTTTTTCAGGATCGGGCTTGAAGTCCTCTTGATGAGTCCAGTTCTTGCCCCGGTTCTTCGGACAAACAATTTGACAGGTATCGCATCCATACAGCCGGTTGCCGATCTTGCGCATGGCCTCTTCGTCCAGAAACCCTTTGGTCTGGGTCAGAAAAGAAACGCAGCGCTGAGCATTCAGCTGCCCGGGACCGACAAGGGCCCCGGTTGGGCAAGCATCGATACATTTGGTGCACTCCCCGCAATCCTCAGTTACCGGCGTATCCGGAGGAAACGGGATGTTCGTTACCATTTCGCCAAGGAATATCCAGGAACCGAATTTCGGGGAGATGATGGAGCAGTTCTTGGCGCTAAAGCCAATCCCGGCTCGCTGCGAAACCGCCCGGTCGACAAGCGCGCCGGTGTCCACCATGCTTTCAAGCTTCGCATCCGGCACGCGTTCTTTAATGTATTCCTCGAGACGGCTCATGGCCTCCCGGAGCACCTGATGATAATCCCTTCCCCAAGCTGATCGCGCCATAATCCCCCTGTATTTACCTGGCTCCGATTTGGGCGGGTTCTCCATCTTGGAGTGGTAGGTTATGGCGATGGCGATCAGGGACTTCGGCTCCGTGCCAGGGAGTGTGGGAGTAACCCGCTTATCCAGATCCGACTCCTCAAAGCCGGACTCATATCCCATATCCCGATGGTTTTGCAAAATTCCCTTTAGGGATTGGAACGGCTCCGCCGAAGCGAAGCCGATATCATCAATCCCAAGCTCCGGCGCAGCGGCCTTGAGCTCCTGCTTGAGCTCCTCCCATACCGAAGGCGGAGGAGCGTACGAGCCGAGTGTGTAGGTCATTCTCCAGCGCCTCCTTTTCTGGGATGATGTTCTGTCTTTCAGGCTACAGCTTTTTGATCTCGGACAACGGCCAGAAAATAAATTCGGCTCTGCCTACGATGTCGCTTTCCTTCACGCTGCCGAACATGCGGCTGTCCTTACTCTTTCCGAGATGGCGGTTATCTCCCATAACGAAGTATCTACCCTCTTCCAGTACTATAGGCTCAAAGCCAGGATCCTCGATCGGGACATCGGTATATCCTTCCTGCTTTGCAACCCCGTTTACGTACAGCTTCTGGTCCTTTACCTCAATGGTATCTCCAGGTACGCCCACGACACGTTTTACCAGAAACTCCTTCTTATCCGGGCCATCACTCGGGTCCTTAAGTACAATAACATCGCCATGGCTCGGTGCTGAAAAGCGATATACCACTTTATTAATAAATAGCCGCTCCGATGCTACCAGTGTCGGCTGCATAGATTCACCTTTAACCATAGACAGGTTGAACACAAACATATTTAGAAGCACCATAATAACAAATGCAATCGCAATCGTCTTTACCCAATCCCAAAGCTCGGCAGCCCAGCCGTTCTTCTTGCCAGGTTGATTCTGAGGTTCGTTGTTCACGCCATGCTCAGTTGAATCCGGAGAAATCACTTGTCCCATGCTACACCTACTTTACTTCGATTTCACCTCCGGAAAACGAAGGCGGCACCTTCAAAAAAAGGTACATTAATAGAAAAGCATATCTCCCACCCATTTGCAACGGCTGAAAGATATGCTTCATATCGAAAAAATGTCGTTTCTTATCTCTGTCGAAGCTTAAAGCCGCCGTTTGCGTCGCTCGTATGTACCGCTTTTGTCATTACGACTATTGACCAAGGATACTGAGCTTCTGGAACGACCGCAGGATTTGGCTGGCACCGTATCCCATGGCTTCATAAAATGGCATGGCTGCGGTGTTGTGCTCGTCTCCGGCTACCATAATCCGACTGACTTTCCGTGATTGAAAACGCTGTTCCATTGCCGAAATCAAAGATTTGCCAATCCCTTTTCTACGATAGTCGGGATGAATGGCAATGCGGTAATAACAACCATGATTGCGTTCGATCGTACCGATTAAGGCACCAACGATTTCACCGTTTTCTTCAGCTACCATAATCAGATCGGAATCCCAAGCTAGCTGCCTGGAGAAGGGCTCCATCGTGTTTTCGTAGCATTCTTCCGATAAAGCAATCTGAAGTAGCTCGGTTACGGGGTTACAGTCACTCAACTGAAAGGAACGAACATGCATTTCAAAATCTCCCTTTTCGTTAGCATGATGCGGTTTACCCGGTTTACAAAAATCTAGTATTCCGTTTACGCAAACCTGACATTTATATTACTACAAAAAACCCGAAAATCCTCTTTCCTTGTCCATTAAACCACATCTTTCTCGTAAATTCACGAGTTTTCTTCTGAAAGCGCTTTATAGGAAGCGTTTTCATCATTTTAGCTGGATAAAATTCCATTTTTTTGTTGAATGCTAGGTTTGTTTCCTGCTGCTAAACCATTATCTCACTGTTAAAATAGACCCATTAATTTCCAACGGTTTTCTTTCTTATTTGAGATTTATACTTCGATAAAATAACCAACGTTCTCTAGTTCCACCGAGGATAAAGACATGTAGTAAAAAACAACAGCGTCCTCTCGGCTATGTGCCTCTGAGGAACGCTGTGTTTTTTGATCATGATATTTACTTACTGGAGAACGACGGTGTCGCCCACTTTCAGCCCTGACAAAACCTCGACTTTATCCAGCGTCTGCAAGCCGGTCTCGATATCCTGCCGTTCAATCTGGCCGCCTCCCTTGTCCACCATGACATAGGAGGCGCCTCCGTCCGTCATAACGGCAAGTTTAGGAACTACAACCGCCTTATCCTTCCGTTTGGTTACAATGTCTCCGTTCAGCGTCAGGCCGCCGATTAAACGATCTTCCTTCGGCAGCGAGATGATCACCTTAAACTGTGGTGTCTGGGAAGTTTGTTTCTCCTGGGCCGTCGTCTCGGCGAATTTAGCTACTTCCAGCACCTTTCCCTTCAGCTTTAGATCTTTGATGGACGGCATCTTAACCTCAACCGCCATGTCCGGCTTAATGCTGAATATATCGTTTTCCCCGACAAATGCCACTAATCGAAGAGAATCCAGGTCGACGATTTTGCCGATATACTGGTTCGCCGTCACCGATTGCGGCCGCTGCTGTGTCGGGTCGAACAGAAACAGGCCTGCTGCTGGTGATAAGTATGTAGCTTTCTTCAGCCTGTCATTCAAGTCGGCCATCGTCTGGCGCTCAATATCGTTAGTAACCTCGTCCAGTTGACTGCTCAGCCGAGCATTTTCCTGATCTGCCAGCACTTTAAGGCGTTCGGCCTCCGTTGCTAAAGTCGGGGCGCTATCGAGGTCCTGATTTAACGTAAACTCCTTCAGTTCCTTCTCCAGCTTCCGCTTCTGCAGCTCGGCTTCCTTCTGCTGAAGCTGCTGGCGAATGGCCGTTTGCTCTAATTTAAAAAGCGCATCGCCTTTCTTGATCTGCTGACCGTTCTCAACGTTCCAGGACTCCACTTTCGCTTCAAAAGGTGCGTACACATTGGTCTCCCGCCCGTATTCGGATGTTCCCTTGACCTGCACGGTCGAGACGATGGTTTCCTCCGTTACGGGAAATGTGATGACCTGCGGCTCTTCCATCATGGGAATCTCGGGTTCTTTCGGTTTGACCTGTCCGTATCCCCAATATCCCACCAAGCCCAGCACGGCAACGATAACCGTCCATTTTATGATTTTTTTTATCATACCGATTTAGCTTCCTTTCCGATGCTCATTATCCTAATCCCGCTTGATGGCCAGAAGTGCATTCGTTCTTGCTGCGCTGATCGCCGGATAGATCCCCGAGAAGATTCCGGTCATCACAGCGAATGCGATGCCGATGGGCAGCGTCTCCAACGTAACCGCAATTTGCAGCCCTGACATGCCCGCCGAAGCCATAATGAATGAATTCAGTCCCTTGATGATCAAAAATGCGAATACGATGCCAAGCAATCCACCAAGCAAACCGAGCAGGCTGGCTTCTACGATGAACATGTTGCGGATTTGCGGCATATTCGCCCCAAGGACCTTCATAATGCCGATTTGCCTACGGCGCTGATGCGTAGACATCGTCATGGCTACGATGATTGATATCGAGGCCAATAACAGTATAAATACGCCTATGCCGAGAGCGATCGCTTTGAATGTATCCAATTGGGAAGCGACCTGATCACGCATGGCCAGATTGTCGCTCGCATTCAGCGCAAGTTTTGAGATTAAATCCTCAAGCGGTTTAATATTCTGCAGATCATCCACTTTGATGGTTAGACTATCGTATACTCGCTGTTTCGAAGTTGTCCCATTTTGCAGGTTCAAACTGTTTGTTAGCCATTCCGCCGTGTCAAAGGAAATATAGGCCTGACGATCGTAGAACGCAAACTGGGCATCTCTCCCCGAAGGCACATCCAGCACGCCGCCAACATAAAGCTGTGGGCTAAGCTGTTTCTTGTCTGCGTTCATCGACTCCAGCTGAATATTTTTACCGTTCATCTCCGAAACGGTGCTCTCATACATCTGATATTCTTCCCATAGCTTCGGGTTATTGGGATCGGTATTTATCATATTCATCAATCTTTCGCTCGTCTCTGCATCCTTCCATCCGGTTGTTGCTCCGTAATTGAGCACCATGGCACCAATCTGTTCAAGCGCGCCACCTTCCTTGAACCTGTTACCCTGCTCTTTGAGCTTTGACAGGTCCACGGCCACGACATTGAAGCCGTCGTTTATCAGGTTGTCGGACGAAATGGCTCTAAAATACCCGAGCTGCTTGGTGGCTATAACGGATTTGACATGATCAAAGCCCTGAATCACCTGAACTTTATCATCCGTTAGCAATCCCCGGTCAGCTCCGGCCGCGGGGCCGCTGCCTTCTCCTTGCCCGCTTGAGCCCTGTGGAGTCACCGTAATCTCGTCAAGCTTCATGCCGCCTATAATTTCCGTCTCCAAATAATTCTGGGCGCCGTTCCCAATGCTGATCGCTACGATAATAGCCGCGCATCCAATCGAAATACCAGTCATGCACAGGGCTGTCACCACTTTACGACGTTTAATCTGTCCCCATGCCAGCCGTATGCTGTCTAAAATTATCAGCTGACCTCACCTGCCCCCTCCGTATGAACCGGGACCCCAGGCAGGGACGAGGGGCCGTTTGGCCCCCGTTGACCTGCTGCTGGCGTTGTATAGTCCTCCGGCTGAACCAGATAACCGTCACGGAGCATAATCGTTTTTTTCATTTGGGCAGCGACTTCCATCTCGTGAGTAACGATGACAAATGTCGTTTTCATGGACTCGTTCAGCGCCATCATGATTCGGATAATTTCCTCTTCCGTTTTGGTGTCCAGGTTACCCGTCGGCTCGTCCGCAAAAATGACGGAAGGCTCGGTAATCAACGAGCGCGCAATACTAACGCGCTGCTGCTGTCCGCCTGACAGTTGGGACGGGTATAGTGAAGCCTTATCGCCGATCCCCGTCATCTCCAGAAGCTCCATCGCTTTCTTCCGGCGCTTGGACGGAGAAACGGATTGAAAGACCAGGGGAAGCTCCACGTTTTCACGAATCGTGAGCGTCGGGATCAGTTCATAGGCCTGAAAAATAAAGCCGATATGCTTGCGCCGGAAGACAGCAAGCTTGTTTTCCCCGTACTTGACAATATCCTGATCGGCAATATAAATATGGCCTTCCGTCGGCTTCATCAGTCCTGCCATCAAGTTGAGCAGCGTGGACTTGCCCGACCCGGAGCTGCCCAGCAGGGCAATCATCTCTCCCTTCTGGACTTCGAACTGGATATTATGGAGCACTTTTAATACTTCGTTACCGTTCTTAAAGCTGTGCGATACATTCTCCAAACGCAACATGTTCGCTATTCCTTTCCGGTTCTTAATTTAACTCTCCTCGTCAGGAACTGCTGTAGGTGTGAATATCAGATTGTAGCTTTGACTGCCCAGCGTGATCCGCTCATCCTGGAATTCATCCACCAGGGTCAAGTTAAACCAGCCGCCTCGAAGTTTTTTGTATTGCTCATCCGACAGCTCGATCGACATCGACCGGGTGCCTGGGACCTGGATATCGGTTCCTGGCGTGAGCGTGCGCTCCTGTGTCTGCCCGAGGTTATCCTTGATGATTAAAATCAGCTTGTGGCCGGAGTCCGCCGCAATGATGCTCTCGCTGCGTTTTACATCAATCGTGATATTCAGCGGAATGGATGAGCTGCCTTCCTGCAGATGTCCTACCGCTTTCGTAACCGAAACGTGGTAAGGATACCAATCGAGGTTTGTCAGTCCGGAGCTTATGGCAGGTCTGATCGGATTCAGCATCAATTTTTTCATGCCCATGACGCCGGTAGCATCTTTACCCGTTTCAGCAAACTTGCCTCCGGTCATCGCCGTACCCAGAGCAAGCCCCAGTTCGCTTGCAGCCCCCTTCGGTACTCTGGCCCAAAAGACAATCGACTGCTTGGACCCCGGCTGAAGCGAGGCTTCAGGCTGAATGGTTTCCGCTTCATAGATCTTTCCATCCGTGCTTTGGAAATACCCCTTCAGCACCGCTGCTTGGACGCGGCGCTGTTCATTGCTGGTCAGCAAGAACTCGGAATAGACAATATCGGAGTCCACACCTTCATAGATGACCGTCCGCCGTTCCTGCGCCTCTGCGCGCTTACCAATCGCGGTAACGGTATACGGCTTCCCTTTCTCCAAAGTGCTGATCGACTGCGTCATGCCGGACGTGGTCATGGTAAGGAACGACGTTTTGGCCGTATCCTGCTGCGTAAACAGCTCGAAGCGAAGCGAACGGATATCCTTGGTATACGGGATCCGGGCCATGACATATACCTCGGTTGATGACCCCGGGGAAATCAGGGAACCCTGCTCCTCCGCAATAACCTCCGAACCAGCCAGACTTGTTTTTTCGTCCGCTGTGACGTTCACTTTAAGCTCAGGCAGCGGCAGCGATTTGGATTCCTGCGTATTCCGCAGGCGCAGCTTTGCAACGATCAGATCCTGATCCTGCCATGGCAGGCGCTGGATGGATTCCAGCGTGTACGCAAATCCTTTGGCTGTCTGCGCGTCGTACTCCACACCGATAGATGATTTGCGTTCCGTTTGATAAGGGATGGCAAAGTATGCAATCGGCAGGGTCAATGACTCCTGGACCTCGGTGGTCGGCTCACCGGCCGGTTCACCCGAGCTCGCCGGCGGTTTAGATGAGCTGGCTGGTCCAGATGTCCCGATCATTTGCAGCTTCAATCGGTCCTGCTTGAGATCTAGCGGGAGCGTTATTTCCATCACCATCGTTTTCTCTTCCCCGGGACGCAGCGTCAAACCCGCTTTGTTATCCGGAGTGTAAGGATGAAAGGAGCCTTCGGATGCTTTAATCGCAAATTCGTAGGCCGGAACCTCCACCGATTTTTTTCCTTTATTCTTGAAGGCCATCTCGATATTCCATATGCCCTGCCCCCCTGAGGCACGCAGCGAAGCTTGGAGGATTCTGGCATCGACCGGAATCCCCTTGATGGTCAACTTCTTGGCCGCGCCCGCCGCAACATCCCACTTTGGAGCTGTTGCCGCAGGTAGCTTGAAGGATGCGACCGGCAATGACAGCTTCAGCGTTTCATCGTTTTCGGTCCACAGGAAATGCAAACCGGTCGTTTTAAGATAAGAGGGAACTTCTGTTATGTAATAAACCAGTTTCTTTTCTTTCGGCTGAACAGGCACACCCTCAGCCCCTGCCTCATGACGCAGAAGGAACGAACTGCCACTTGCCGTCGCCAAATACGGTTCGAACCCCCGATCATTCCATACCTTTCCACCATGGTTCGTCATATACATCCCGACTTTGGCGATGACTTTGCCGTCATACTTGATGATCTCCAGTGATTCAGCCTGTACGGTAACCGGAGTGCCGCCCAGATTCAGCTTGGAGCTCGAACCAGATGGTACGGCTGCTGTATAATTGGCGGGCATTCTGTACGTTCCGACACGCTGCAGGTAGCCTTTGACTTGCGGATTCCATACGTCCATCACCAGCTTCATGCCGGACAATGAGCTGCTCTCGGTCTTCGCATAGTAGGTTACACTCAGGCTTTGCCCGGGCTCTACCTTCTTCTTGGCCAGATCCTTGGATATGGGATTGGCCGCCGTCACGGAACCGCCGGGAAGCACCACCTTGGGAAAATAAGATACCAGGCGCGCTGCGCTTTTCCCCCCGTTTTTATAAGTCAGTGTAAATACCGCCACATTCGTGCCGGTCTGCTGCCATACGTCGGCATGGTCAAGCTTTGCTGTGACGTTGTTCCCAAGCTGCACGCTCCAGGCCAGAGCTGCACCCTTCTGTGCAGTCGACTTCGTGATTTGCGATGGCTGTGTCTTAGTTGCTGCAGCTTCCACTTGCGGTGCCGCAGCCAGAATGGCAGCCATCAGAATGGCAGTCACTCTGAGCTTTGTACTATTCATGTTATGTACCGACTCCTTTCTACCTCGACATATCCCTTCTATATCGACGTTTCGATCATAGATTTGTTCAAGACTATATATATAACGACAAATTTCACAGAAAAGTTTTCCATTAATTTTCGATGTCACAACTTTCGTTCATGCAATAAATCAGCCCTCTCGGACTTTTCAAACATAAAAGTTGATTTAATCACCCAAAACGGTTTAATATATGTAGTGTAGCCGGATTACATATTACGTCTCCGGGATGATAAAGACTTCCTGATGAAGGAAGACCCTTTCATCATAACCAAAAACTAAATTTACAGGAGGTTTTTTACTATGGCATTTCAATTACCAGCACTTCCTTACGCAAACGACGCGCTCGAGCCTCATATCGACGCACAAACGATGGAGATCCACCATGATCGCCACCATAATACCTACGTAACCAACTTGAACGCTGCTCTTGAGAACGCTCCTGAGCTTCAAGGCAAATCCCTTGAGGATCTGATCTCTAACCTTGACGCTGTACCGGAAAGCATCCGCACAGCGGTTCGCAACAACGGCGGCGGCCATGCTAACCACTCCCTGTTCTGGGAAGTTATCGGACCAAACGGCGGCGGACAACCGACTGGCGCTTTGGCTGATGCCATCAACAGTGAACTGGGCGGCTTTGATAAATTCAAAGAAGATTTCGCAAAAGCGGCTACAACCCGTTTCGGCAGCGGCTGGGCTTGGCTCGTTGTTAAAGACGGCAAACTGGCAGTAACCAGCACACCGAACCAAGACAGCCCGATCATGGAAGGTCAAACACCTCTCCTCGGCCTGGACGTTTGGGAGCATGCTTACTACCTGAAATATCAAAACAAACGCCCTGATTACATCTCCGCATTCTGGAATGTAGTGAACTGGGAAGAAGTCGGCAAACGTTACGATAACGCGAAATAATATCGCTTAACTAAAAACCGATATCATACCAAAAAAGGCTGCTTTCAGCTGTAGACCCTGTCTACTGCGAAAGCAGCCTTTCTCTATATCTATATCATGCTGTTACGTGTTATTTACCGCTGCTGCAGAGCCTGACTCATAATGGCGGACCTTGGATGGTGCATAGATGACCACCAGCAGAATGACCGAGATCAGGACGGCTGCACCTGCACCGATCAGGCATACGGCCTGCAGCGGCCAGGCATCGGCGGCAAAACCGAGCAGAAGTGTTAAGAGAATCTGCAGCATCCCTTCCAATAAGCGGGTCACGCTCGTAAAGCGCCCCATCAGATCAATAGGCACCTGATTTTGAAAAAAGGTAGTATATCCCGCATTCGCATACGAAGAGAAGAAACCAAACGCGATAAAGCCGATAACGGCCGTCAGGAGGCCGGATGCGGCATAGAAGATCATATACCCGGCACTCGATAGAAGCACACCAGCCCCGATAAACATGCGCAATGATAGCCATTTGACAGTTAGAGACGCAGCCGCTGAGCCGGCCAAATACCCAGCTCCGGCTACGCTGACGAGTAGTCCGTAATCCTCGTCGCCGAGGAGCAACACCTGTTTAATAAAGGTTGCCTCTTGGGAATCGAGCGCGAAGCCTAGCAGCATGGCAGATTGAAATAACGAGTATACAAGCATAAAATACTTCGCCGCTTTTCCGAAATCAATAACCGCAGCCCAGTCCTGAAGCAGTGTCTTCATTGTGATGGCATCCCGCCCATTGCCTGCGCTTTCCTTTCCATCCACATCGGGAAGGAAGTAAATGACAAGTGCGCAGATGAAGAAAGATACGGCATTGATGAAGATGCTGATCCGAATGTCCGTATAAGCGATCAATAGACCGGATATAGCGGGTCCAAGCAGCACCGCGCCGGATGTCGTAAAGCTGGACCATGCGTTGAACCGCTTTCGTTCCTCTGCCGGGATCAGCTTCGTTATATATGTCATGGACGTAGGCCCGAAGAAAGCCCCCGCAACGTTAATCAGAAACATGATACAGTAGATGCCCCAAACCGAGGACATGAAGGGGATAAGGGCAATCAAAGCCCCCCGGATCACATCGGTGGTGATCATAAGCCTGCGCTTATTTGCCCGGTCAATAATACTGCCCGCCCAGGAGTTGGTAAACAGGGTTGCGAGCGGCCGGATGATAAACAATCCAGCCACTGCCGCAGGAGAACCTGTCATATGCAGCACAAGCAAATTAATCGCTACCAGATAGATCCAGTTTCCCAGATTGGAAACCCCGATGCCAAAAATGTAAAGAAGCGCATTCTTCCAGCTATGCAAAATCTTCACTACTCCTTACAAGCCGTTTCAACATTCTCCCATTGCAAGGGAAATACGGCTTTAAGATGAGAAATACGAGTTCAGAATCCGAATGAACACATTCGGAAATGCGTAGCGTTCCATGTCATGAACGTGAATCCAGCGAAAGCTCTCTTCGCCTGTCTCATATGCCGCTGCACTCTCTGCTACTTCCAGGGCTTCCGGCGGCACATCCTGCCATTTACAGCGGTACACGCCCATATGCCATTGAATATGGCTAAAGGTATGCTCGGCGTCCATCACATGGCCCATCGGCAGGATCGGAACTCCTTCCTCCAGCAAGGCATGACGCAAGCGGCTCATCGCCGTCTCCTCGGACATCACGGCCGGTACGCCGCTCCCCTCAGTCGACACGATCACATGTGGCAGCTCCCACATCCCTGCCAATAAACCGGTGGATGGACGCTTGCGGATCAGAATCTTCCCTTCGTGCACGCCAGTGCCTTCTACAATGGCCGTGAGGCGGTATTCAGGACGTGGCGGCTTGGCCTTCGTCTTAATAGGAAGGGACTCCTCTTTGCCCTCAAACCGTGCTGTACAATGCTCCATCACAGGGCATACCAGACATTTGGGGGACTTCGGCGTACAGATCAACGCCCCCAGTTCCATCAACGCCTGAGTGAAATCCGATGCTCGCCCATCCGGAACCAGCGTCAGCACCAGCTCCTCCATCTTGGTGCGGGTCTTCACTTTCATAATATCTTCTTCAATCAAAAAATAGCGGGACAGCACACGCATGACGTTACCGTCCACTGCTGCGGCAGGAATATTGAATGCAATGCTGCGAATGGCACCCGAGGTATATGGACCAATGCCTTTAAGTCCCGACACTTCATCTTTGCCGCTCGGCATAACGCCCCCATACTGCTCTGTCACCTGCCTTGCGGCAGCCTGTAGGTTGCGTGCCCGGGAATAATAGCCAAGGCCCTCCCAGCACTTCAACACATCGTCCTCCGGCGCATCCGCAAGCGACTGAATCGTTGGAAACCGCTCGATAAACCGGTGGAAATATGGGATTACCGTGTCCACCCGGGTCTGCTGCAGCATAATTTCAGATACCCATATATAGTAGGGATCACGATGCCGGCGCCATGGCAAATCCCTTTTGTTGATCTCATACCAATCCAGCAGCTCTTGGCTGAAGTATTGTTTGTGTTCCGTATTATGCATCTATAAGTAATCTCCTTCGTCAACCTTACTTTATCTTCTCAACCACGGCGAAAGCGGAAGCCAGCGTGGTCTGATGCGAAATCGTCAAATGAATCGCATAATGTGCGGACTCCTCCATTCCGAGGCGATCCCAGGCTTCCTGGGATAGTCGAGTCTCAGGCCTGCCAAGAACACCCGGCAGCACTTCTATGTCGCGGAACCCGATTATACCTCCAATTCCGGAGCCAAAGGCTTTGGATATCGCCTCTTTGGCAGCAAAGCGCCCGGCAACAAACTCCGTCCGTTTCGCCCCCTTACCGGCGGCAATGACCTGCTCACCCTGCGTAAGCACGCGCTTCATGAATCTTTCTCCATGCGGGCCTGTCATCAACATCTCCATTCGCTTCATGTCCAGCACATCATGTCCGATTCCGTAGATCACAATCGTCCGCTCTCCTTCATGGATCCAGTCTTCCTGTCCAAAAAATATACACTTACTTATTGTATCAGTCGATGTACGTCAACGCGAGACCAACGGTGTTACAACAACATGAATTAAATAAATTTGTTGTATTTCAAATTTCATCTATATAGACTGTACAAAATAGCATGGTGAAAGGGGAACCATATTATGGGCTCATTGATTTATCACGTGGCTGTTTCGCTTGACTATTTTATCGCCGATCAAGCCATGATGGATGGAAGGATCGACCGAACTCTCTTTTTATTCGATGGAGAGCATGTTCCGGACTTCTTGGCAGAAATCCAGGAGTTTGAGGCTGTGCTGATGGGCGGTAAAACGTATGAGTTTGGATTTAAGATGGGGGCTAAGCCAGGAGAGCCTGGTTACAAAGGACTCAAGCATTATATATTCTCACGCTCATTAGAATTCGAATCCAATGAAGAAGTTGAATTAGTCAAGGAGGACGCCATCCCGTACATCCATAATCTTAAACAACAGACAGACGGCAAGCTATGGCTGTGCGGCGGTGGGGAATTGGCAGGAAGCCTGCTTCAGCATCAACTGATCGATCAGCTTGTATTAAAGGTAAACCCGGTAATGGTTGGTGACGGGGTTCCGTTGTTCGGCAGTGTCAAACCGCGGCTAAAACTCGAACTGGTCGATATGAAGCAATATGCCAACGGCGTTCTCAAACCGACCTACAATATCATATATACCTAGTGCCGCGCTAAATAAACTAGCCTTCCGGAGGTTATTCCACCGGAAGGCTGGTTGCCTGGATATTCGTATGTTAGATGCCTGGAATCGTATTGCGCTTGTGTGCGGTTTTGACGTAATAACTCTCGAGTTTCTGCTGAACATCAGGATCAATCGTCTTACCTTCCAGGTAATCGCTGTTATCCTCGTAGCTGATTCCGAGCTCTTTCTCGTCTGTTTGACCTTCCCAAAGGCCGGCAGAAGGGGCTTTATCCAGAATCGATTTCGGAACTCCTAAATAGGATGCAAGCATACGAACCTGACGCTTGTTCAGGGAACTCAGCGGCGTAATGTCCACTGCTCCATCGCCCCACTTGGTATAGAAGCCGGTAATCGCCTCGGAAGCATGATCCGTACCGACCACGATCAAATTCTGCTCGAATGCCAGCGCATATTGTACCACCATACGCACTCTGGCCTTCACATTGCCTTTACCCGGAATACTCATATGCTTATGGACCCCGATATTTTTCAGGCCATGCTCAACCTCCAAAGCTATTTCGTTCACCGTTTCCTCGATATTCGTCTCGACGGTATGTTTCAAATCGAAGGCATTTGCTGTCGCATAGCTGTCTGAAATATCAGCCTGCTCGCCGTATGGCTGGAACACCCCGAGTGTCTTGTATTCCTTGCCAATCTCCTCCGTGAGTTCATCGGTGGCCCGCTTGCACAGACCGGCAGCCACGGCCGAATCAATCCCGCCGCTAATGGCGATCAGCAGTCCGGAAGTGCCCGAGTTCTTTACATAGGTTTTCAGAAAGTCAACGCGCTTGCGAACCTCTTCCTCCACATTAATGGTAGGTTTAACACCCAGCTCTGCGATAATTTGTTCTTGTAGGCTCATGATATATGACTCCTTTCAGTATGTTCTCTCTTTCTGAAGTACTTCATTGATAAAAGAAAAACGTCTATCGACGTACTTTCTCAGAAGACAGACCGCATTTAGCGGAAGTTTTTCTTGCGATATAGAATTTCATCAGCGTAGCTAGATAACTTATAAATTCTATATCTATAACAAAAGCCCCGCGGCTTCGGAATATGCCGAATGCTTCGGGGCCTATGTAACTGCCGGATTACTGGCAGTAGCGATTGAATGCGTCGGTCAAATCCGCCGCGATTTCTTCTGCAGAACGATTCTCCACTTGATGACGCTCAATAAAGTGCACCAATTCCCCGTCCTTCAACAGAGCAATCGATGGGGAGGATGGAGGATACGGAGCAAAATACTCACGCGCTTTAGCCGTTGCTTCCTTATCCTGTCCGGCGAACACGGTAAACAATTGATCCGGCTTCACCTGGTTCTCAAGCGCTATGGCTACACCAGGACGCGCTTGCCCTGCTGCGCAGCCACATACGGAGTTTACAACGACCAGCGTTGTACCTTTCGCTGTAGGAAGAACTTCCTCTACCTCTTCAGGTGTTGTCAGTTCCTTGATTCCCAAGCTGGTCAGCTCATCCCGCATCGGTTGAACCATATCGCGCATATATCGGTCAAAAGACATACCCATAACTCTTCACTCCTTATATAAACAAGATTGTTCGAATTATAACAGCTCATCGATATCTATATTATACAATCCTAAAGAGTGAAAGCAAGAAAATACAAAACGAGCAGCATCACAAAATAGGATACCGCCCGTTTTTCATGTTCCATTGGTTGAACTAGGTAGCAGGATAGTTTACCCCATCTTTTTTCTTGTCAACGATGGGCTCACCACGGCGATCTTTGTTTTCACGCTCCTGCTGCTCCTGTTGCTTGGAATCATTTTTACTCATCCGAATCCCTCCTTTACCCTAAGCTCTGCCTTATGATGCCTAATTACCAATCCGTTTATTCGAAAGCGGCAGCGCTCTGGGTTTCCGGCAAACCTTGCGGGTACGAGTGAAGAGGAAAAGAAATAATGAAAACCGTTCCCTCGCCAAGCTTCGACTTCACATCAATGGTTCCATGATGACGCTGTACAATGCTCATGCACAGGGCGAGTCCAAGCCCCGTTCCCTTACTCTTCGTCGTAAAGAATGGTTCAAACAAGCGCTCCAGCTCATTCTCCGAGATGCCGATTCCGGTATCCGCAACGTACAGCTGCGCCCGGTCTCCTTCCATCCGAGTTTCAATCGTCAACGTTCCCTTATCGTCCATAGCCTCCATCCCGTTTCGGCATAAATTCAGAATCAGCTGTTTCATTTCCTTGGTATTCAGGTACAGATGGGGAATTTCGGTTCCGAGTTTCAGCTCAATGCTCTGTCCGCGCAAATTCGCGTCGGCCCACAAGAGCGGATTGAGCTCATGGATAATGTCATGAAGGTGACACTCTTCTTTTTCTGCCACCCGGTTTTGGGCGAGGGATAAAAAATCGCTGATGATACCGTTGGCCCGATCAAGCTCCTCCATGACAATCCGGTAATAATGGTCCAGCGTATCAGGACTCTTCTCCTGCATCAGCTGCAAAAATCCGCGCACGACAGCCATCGGATTGCGAATCTCATGGGTAATACTTGCCGCCATTTGGCCAACCAAGCTTAAACGCTCTACATTCATAAATTCCGTGCGAAGCCTCTCCAGCTCCGTAATGTCTTCCATAACTCCTACCGCACCCAAGATGTCTCCGTTCCCATTATGTATAAGTGGATAGATGCCGGTGGAATACACCCGGGTAGCGCTTCGCATAATCTCGCCGGTGCTTTCGATTCCATCCATAGCTCTATGAAACCGGCTGCGCAGATGCTCCTTTTGAATCATGCCGTCCAATAAGTCAAATAATGGTCTGTCGATGACATCCTTGGTCGTCAGATTAGGAAAGACGTTTCGAAAGCTGCGGATAAGCGGTTGATTAAAGGCGATGATATTGCCGCTTCGATCCACCGCAACCATTCCTAAAGGAATCATCTCCATCATTTTTGTTAAAGATGACCACTCTTTGACCTTCACATCGTATTGACCTGCACCTAGGCGCTCACATGTTAATTCGATCCAGTACACAATCATTCCAGAATAAAAAATACCGATCAGCATATACAGAATGGTTACCAGAATCGTATCCGGATTCAAAGCATCCTGGTTAACCTTTCCTTCAATCGCGTGGGAGGCTACAATAATCAGCATAGCCGGAATAAGCGCGCTCCACAGCCAACAAATCTTTTCGGTCATGGAGCCTTTCTTGAAATTGGAGGTAATCCAGGGTAATAGCGAGTACCCTAGAACCAGCATATACAGAATGAGGCCGATCGTGGACCAGCCGTTCATCAGCCCATAGCTTGTGATATATATAGCTGCAAGACATAGACCTGAACGCCGACTTCCATATAATATGCCTAAAAATAACGGGATTACGCCAAGATGGATCGGAACGTAATAATCGTTCATAGCCGAGATCAAGACGCATAATACAGTACTGATTCCGCATGCAATGACAATATGTTGGCGAAATCGAAGCAGATCATCCGGATTCTTCTTGTTCAGGCACTTTAGATGTCTGTCGAGGAGAAGCGGCAGATGAAAGATGAGTGTACCAGACAGCAAAACTTGCAGCAAAATATCTTTCCATAGGCTCAGCACAGCGATCGATCACCTCAATTGGACAACGCATCTAATATTTCTGATTAAAGCATAGGCGACATCATATTACAATATATTGTAATTTCTCATTCGAAGTCTGGGGAAACTCCATCCTGTGTCCTTTTCATGAGGTTTGGGATAATTCGCAAATATCCTATATAATAAGATTCATCTATTAATTGATATACCCCCAAAGGAGCTATGAGCAAACATGCTTGATTATGATATTATTGTCGTCGGCGGCGGACCTTCCGGATTGATGTCCTGCGTTGCTGCAGGGGAAAGAGGGGCTTCCGTTCTGCTAATCGACAAAGGAGATAAACTGGGCCGTAAACTTGGCATATCGGGCGGCGGAAGATGCAATGTGACGAATGCCAAAGAACAGGATGAATTGATTGCCAACATCCCGGGAAACGGCCGTTTCTTATATAGTGCTTTTCAGCATTGGAACAACAAAGATATCATGTCTTTTTTTGAGGGGCTTGGCATTCGCCTCAAAGAAGAGGACAACGGGCGCATGTTTCCTGTGACGGATAAAGCCTCGAGCGTTGTGAATGCCTTGATTGGCAAAGTGAAGGAGCTTGGTACCGGTATCCGGACAAACAGTCCGGTGAAGAGCGTTCTCTATGCGAACGGCCGGACGGCCGGGGTCGAACTGAAATCCGGGGAAGTAATCAAGTCTTCCTGTGTGATTATTGCAACGGGCGGACAATCCGTGCCTCAAACCGGTTCCACGGGGGACGGCTATCCATGGGCTGAGGCGGCAGGACATACCATCACGGAGCTGTATCCAACTGAAGTGCCTATCGTCTCTACCGAGCCTTTTATTGCCTCTAAAGAACTGCAGGGCTTGTCACTGCGGGATGTTGAGCTGTCCGTCTGGAATCCGAAAGGAAAAAAAGTGATTGCCCACCGGGGAGATATGCTGTTCACCCATTTCGGATTGTCCGGTCCGATCGCGCTGCGCTGCAGTCAGTTCATCCGCCAGGTGCAGCGGAGGTTTGATATCGTGAATGTGGACATGGGCATCGATATGTTCCCCGACCGCTCCCAATCGGAGCTTGAGGCCGAGCTCAAAGGTCGACTGGAGGATGAGCCAAGAAAGAGCATCAAAAACATGCTCAAAGGCATGCTCCCGGAACGAATGATCCCCCTGCTGCTATCCAAGACGTCCATCGACAGCGACATGATCTGCAGCGGTATCTCCAAAACGGCGCTGACAACCTTTGCCTCCATTCTAAAAAAGTTCACGTTCCGCGCTTCGGGCACCCGTTCGCTGAAGGAGGCCTTCGTGACAGGCGGCGGCGTCAGCCTCAAGGAAGTCCAACCCAAAAGCATGGAATCCAAACTGATGCCCGGGCTCTTCTTCTGTGGTGAAATTCTGGATATTCACGGATACACCGGCGGTTACAATATTACGGCCGCTTTTGCAACCGGTTATACGGCAGGCAAGCATGCAGCCGAAGCCGCAGTGATAAACAAATAATAAGAAAAACGTCTATCGACGTACTCTCACAGATGACAGACCGCAGTTAGAGGAAGTTTTTCTTGCGATATCATGAAGTCACAAGCTTCGAAGTTTATACTTTCTGATATCTTAAATAAAGCGCGCTGTATGCCCCATCCATTGGAGCATTCCAGCGCGCTTTTTATTATTCTTGCGGGTGTCTCTCCTCCTTGTAGACCGGCCAGGACATGAGCGAGGGCGCGACCATGACAGCCAGCACAGTCAATACAAGCGCGGCGAGCCATCCCATTCCCCCTTGTAAAAGCGTTAGCCCTGTCATGAGCGAATAAAGAAAGGCGGGAAGAGCGAGTAAGGTTCGGACCGCGAGAACACCAGCCGAACGATGCTGCTGATTCGTAAACGGGAGCACCTGCATAAATTCGGCTTTGGCGAACAATGCCCACCTTGTATTCAGCCAATATGACATCATCAATACCAGAGCAAGATATACGATGATTTTGATGATCGGCGGCGGCAGCCAGACGGCCAGGATGCCGACCAGCGTAATCTGAATATATAATAATAAGCTCTCAGAGTGGCGCAAAATCGCCTTTAACCCCGCATCGGCAAGCCTCTTCTCCGCCGTACCTTTGAACAACCGGCCGGACTTGCGCATAAACCAGGTTTTACTTCGTACGCTGGGAGGTTTACCGACAGCTTGAATGAGCAGCTTCTCCGTCAACTGGATCCTTGTCTTCGCATCCTCACGCGCATCTGCGATGAAGGTCCCTTGCATGGCAAGACGCTTGCGGCTAAGAAGAAACAGCACCAAGAGCAGAATCAAGGAAGCTGCCCATAGTACAACGTAGGACTCAAGCCAAAATGTAACAAGCAGCGCCAGCAGTCCGAATGAGAGCCAGCGTACGATATAAGTCAGCACATGTTTCCGCCAGCCTTTATAGCTGGAACGAATCATAGCGGTTAATAGATTCGCGCACCAGGCGCATACAGCTGTAATCATCAGCAAGGTCACCAGAACAATACCGGTTATCCCATGTTCCCTGACCAGGATTGGCAGCGCAAGCACTGTAACGACCAATCCCTTGATCGCTGAGACCGTATGGCTGTATACCATGCCTCTGATCATTAAGCCCTTCATCCATCCCCCCTGCTGCCGAAGAAACAACACGTCAGCCTCTTCAAGGAACAGCAGAACTCTGCCGGAGAACATAAAGAGCAGGATGCCTACCACCGCCTGCAGCGGGAAGAACTGTGCCCATCCGGGAAGCGGGCTCGTCCATAACTCGCGGTAGAGCCCGCCTCCCAGCAGCAGACCCGGAACAATGATGTACAGCATCACGGTCCAGTCGACCACGGTTGCCAGATTATCGCGTTGATTCTTCCAATGAGCAGTTACCCTTCGCCAAAAGAGGGCGCCCGGATGGCTAAAATGATAGGATCGATCCATATCCATCACCTCCCTCATGTCAGCGCATCGAAGCAATCAAACAACGATGCGCCGGGAAGATCAGCGGCCTGGCGGATTTGATCCAACGTGCCCTCCGAAGCAATCCGGCCGCCGGATATGAGCACAAAGCGATCGCAAATTTTCTCTGCGGTATCCAGCACATGGGTAGACATCAATACACCGGCTCCCCGGCGTCTCTCCTCAAGCAGCAGATTCAAAAAATCTCGGGTGGCCCGGGGATCCAATCCGATAAACGGTTCATCTACAATATAGACGTCTGGCTTGGAGAGAAAGCCGATCATCAGCATCATCTTCTGCTTCATTCCTTTGGAGAAGCCTCCTGGCAGTTCATTGCGCACCGACTCCATTCCAAACTGACGGAGAAGCTGATCAGCCTGTGCTTCGAAATGTTCATCATCCATTCCAAATGCGGCAGCTGCCAAATCCAGATGCTCCCATAGCGTCAATTCCTCGTAAAACACCGGCTGCTCGGGAACGTAAGCATATCGGGGAGGATGGCCTGCAATAAAGACGTCGGCTTTACTATCTTTAAGCAGCCCCAGCACCGTTTTAATGGTCGTGCTTTTTCCGGCTCCATTCGGTCCGATCAACCCCAGCAGTTCGCCGGGTACCACTTGAAACGATATATCCCGTATCCGTGGGCGACCTGGTTCGTAACCCGCCTGCTGAATATCCACCTTCAGCACCGGCTCGGGCTCAAGTCCATTCTCTTGAATCTTATGCATCTTAACACCCCATCCATTAATCCTATTCTCAGTATTACGCAGATGGACGGGGATTCGTTGCATTTAGTGAAATACTCTTACATTACATCGTAGAAGTTTCAGGGACCCTATGGACTCCATTCCCTGTGGCAGAGGCTTCATCCTTCCGTTCGATTCTGCCTTTGAACAGCAGCAGCACGGCACCCACTGCAGCAGTTCCAAGCCCTGCAACGATATAAGTCGGCACAGGTCCCAGGCCTGTAACGAGAGCGCCGCCGAGCGTAGGTCCGATGATCGCCGCACCGCTGGTAAGACTATTGACCGTTCCGAATACGCGGCTCGTCATATGCTCCGGGGTCCTCTTCATCAGCAGCATCTGGAACGGTACAAGCACGAAGCCTCCGCCTGCACCCGCCAGAAAGAAGGATCCGAACAGCACCACGCTCTGCAGCAGATGCGGCATTTCGGTCACGACGACTACGGCACATACGGCAAACACCAAACCCGCTGCGGCAGCGCCTATTCCCATCTTGGCAAGCGTGCTCCAGCTCAACTTGCGGACAAACATAGCTGCGATCAACGTGCCCAGGCCGCTGGCGGAAATACAGTAACCAAGCAGATCTTCTGATATATTCGGAATCAACCGGAACAAGGTTACAATCTGAGAATCAGCCATCTGCAGCACCAGTACTACTGCGCATATCGTAACGACGCCTCCCAGCAGCAGCGGTATGCCATAGATCAGCTGCACCCCTTCCCCGATTTCCTTGAAGAAGGATTTTTTTCGTCCGTCATGTCCACTACGCCCTTCATTTGGCGACTCACCGGTCAATCCTTTCTGCTTAAGCTGCTTCCGACCCGGCACGCCAAGCAGAAACAGTGCCGATACGACAAAAGCGCCGGCATCGATAATGAAGCATAACTGAATGCCGAACAACGCCAGTAATAAACCGCCCAAGGACGGCCCGATGATCTTGGACAACTGCTCGATCGATGAACTGATCGTCACCGCCTGATCGATGTGCTTCGGGTCTACGATCTCTTTAATCTTGCCGCTCTTGGCAGGAGAGAACAGGACATCCATCAGGCCTTTAACGATCAGCAGTATATAAATTTGTATTAGATTGCCTGCAAACAAAACCCCAATCAAGATAAAAACTCTGACCCCGTCCGATATCACCATGATTTTTTTGCGGTCATACCGGTCACCGATCCATCCTGCCACAGGGCCGCCAATCAAGACGGGAATGGCCATGCATAATGTCATCGCCGTTATTTCCCAGGGCGCGGCCTGCCATTTCAATCCGACAAGCGTCAAGAGCGCAATGATATACAGCCACTCTCCCATGTTGGACACCAACTGAGATCCCATCAATAACATATAGTTCCGATTGCGCAGCAGCGGTTTTAATCCCTCTGATTCCACGGTTTGTGCTTGATTCATGTTCCCCACCCTTTTCATCCCATCTGAATAATTTCATTATAAAATCGGCGTTCAGAAGGCGTATCGGGCTGGAGGTGTAGTTGATACGGAGCCGGAGAATGAAAATGTTTCGGCTGCATTGTGACAAATCACATGTTGAATTTATTCATTTCAGCGTAATCTTAGATTTGAAGTAATTCAGGACATGAGTCCATATCAAAGGCGGGAGAATGTATGAAGGTGTCACATGAACGCGATACACAGCTTGCTATGCACCTGTATCGGGTGTTTGCCAAGTCATTCAAGAGCGTCAACGAACATGTCGTGAATGGCAGTAAAATCGAAGGCTTTAATCCAACTTCATTTGCCGTAATGGAAGTACTGTTCTATAAAGGCCGCCAGCCCATCCAGCAGATCGGGGCACAGCTGCTCCTGCAGAGCGGAAACGTAACCTATGTGGTTGATAAGCTCGTCGAAAAAGGATATGTACGCCGCAAGCCCTGTCCCGAGGACAGAAGAGTGATTTACGCCGAGCTGACTCCGCCCGGAGAACAATTGATGCAGAAGCTTTACCCCCTGCATGAACGTCACATCCAGCATGCCCTGGGTGGATTGGATGAGGAAGAGAAGTATCAACTGATTGGGCTTCTGAGTAAAATGGGCAAACATGCGGAACAGGTGCAAATCGTACGCCAGCAAGGCTGAAAAAACAAAGAGAAGAACCCTTCCTCCTTCTCGGAATCAGGGTTCTTCTTATTAATAAGAGTCTATCTATCATTTCATTGAAGTCTGCGCCTCTTCCGTTTCCGCCTCCGGTTCAGGAGGAGCATTGCGGAAGGCGGCCACGATAAACAAACAGATCACGGCCATTACGGCCATCACTACAAACAGCGAATTCAGACTGCCCTCCAGTATTCCGCTCAGCAGACCGCCTGACCCTTCAGGCAGTTCAGCCATTCCATGCGGAGAGAGCAATTTGTTAATGTCGTCGCTGGTAATGCCTGCAGCATCCGGCTCCGCCGCAAGTCTGCCCGCAATTCCCGCGTTGACCCATAATCCGAACACCGCTACGCCCACGGTCTGACCGAACGTCCGAATGAAGGAGTTCAGCGCCGTGGACGCTCCCCGAACCTGATAACCCACCGAGGATTGTGCAATGATCTGGAACAACGTCGAGATGTATCCGAAGCCGACGCCATAAATGAAAGTAAAGACCAGCAGCACGCCCAGCGCTGTATCCTTATGCATATAAGCCAACCCCACCGCTCCGATCATTAGGAATACGACGCCGATAATCGCCGTTTTCCGGGAACCGGATCTAACGATCAAACGGCCGCTGATAATCGAACCGATGAGCCATCCGATCGACATCGGGGCCAATGTCAGTCCCGACAAGGTCGCGTTGCCGCCTCGAACGCCTTGAATCCACAGCGGCAAATACGTGGTCAACCCGATGATAAGCGCGCTGACCAGAATGTTGGCCACCGTCGATACCGTAATATCCCTGATCTTGAACAGATGCAGCGGCAGCATCGGCTCCTTCACCTTGCTCTCCACTACCAGGAATGCAAGCAGCAGCACCACGGAACCGATGATCAGACTGAGCATGAATGGAGAAGTCCAGGAATAGGTCTCTCCGCCTCCTACCGCGAGCGCAAATAGCAGCGCTGTCATCCCAACGGTAAACAGAGCCGCTCCCCCGTAATCGATCGACACCTCGCGGATGGTGCGTTCCTCTTTGAAATAACGGAAAATCAGCCATATCGATAACAGCGCAAACGGTACATTAAAGACAAAGATCCAGTGCCAGGACAGGTAATCGACAAAATAACCGCCAAGCAGCGGGCCGATCAGAGAGGAGATTCCCCATACGGAGCTGATCATCCCCTGAATTTTACCGCGCTCCTCCAGATTGTAAATATCTCCAACAATCGTGAAGGTCACCGGAATCACGGCGCCCGCCCCGATCCCTTGGATCGCCCTGAATATGATCAGCTGCGTCATGTTCTGCGACAGGCCGCACAGTAATGAGCCTACGAGAAAGATCAGCGAGCCGTATAAAAATACGGGCTTGCGTCCATATAAATCGCTTATTTTACCGAAGATCGGCGTCGTCACAGCCATCGTCAGCAGATAGGCCGTAAAGATCCAGCTCATCAGACTCACGCTGCCGAAGCTGCTGATAATCGCCGGACCTGCCGGACCGACAACCGTTCCCTCGATCGCAGCCATAAAGGTGGATAACAGAATACCAACCAAGATATAACCGCGTTTGTCTTGTTTTAATACACCCACGTTCCTTCGTCCCCTTTACTCTAGACAGCCCCGGCATAATCCCAGACCTGCTGCAACAGGTTTCTGGCATGTATCCTTAATAGAGAAAATAAGGTGCGCCCGGGGCCAACAGCATAAAAAGCGCCTCCCGATACCAGGAGCGCTTTCATATCATGTAATATTTCCTATTATAAAGGTTACCTTGAAGGTTGCACAGTCACTTTTTCCCGCTCTTCAGATGAATGAACGATGTAGCATGTTTCTTCATGAGTTCTGGATCGTGAGTGATCATCAATATGGCCGAGCCTTCCCCAATGACAAAACGACACAGCTCGATCACCTTATCGATGGCGGCATAGTCCATCCCGGAGGTCGGCTCGTCCAGGATGTACAGCGATCTCTCCAGCATCAATTGGCTGATGATGCTCAGAAGGCGCTTCTCACCCTGACTGAGCAGGTAGGGTGACATCTGAAGCCGATCCGCAAGTCCCGCCTTCTCCAACAGGAACCTCGCTCGTTGCTGTTGGCTGGCAGACAGCTCCGGACGCTTCTTCATGGGCAGCCCTCCATGAAGACTGTAGATCAGCTCCTCCCATACATTCGGGGCGGTAAACATATATTCCGGCTGCTGGAACACATAACCGATCATCTCGGCTCTGCGGTAGACGGCCATTCCCTTCGTATCTTCCCCTTGCCAGCGTATACTGCCTGCCGGAGCGGGCAGCAGCCCCATGATCAGACGGCTGAGGGTTGTTTTGCCGGAGCCGTTCTCCCCCGTTAACAGCACCCAGTCGCCGGGGTAAATGTTCGCATGGATATCACACAGCGCCTCCCGGCCCCCGGGATAGGCAAATGTTAGCGAATCGACCTCGAGCAGCGGGGAGGCGGCAGACTCCCTACCGCCTTCTGCATGGGGTACCGCCGCAGGCATGGCACCTGCGGCGATCGGCTTGCCCGCATGGCGCGCAGCCAATTGCGGGGGAGTCGCCGCCGGGACAGGATTGTCTCCGGCGGACGCACCCGCTGCCTCGCCTGCGGGCCGAGGCAGCAAGCCCAGCTGCACCAGCTGCTCCCCGCAGCGGTGCAGCAGCTCCTCCGGCGGACCGTCAAGCACGACGGTCCCGCCATCCAGGACGATGACGCGCTGCGCGGCGCGCGCGACATCGTCAAAGCGGCCGGACGCGGTGACAAGCGTCCGGCCCTCCGCCTGCAGCTTATGGCACAGCTGCAGGAAGTTCGCCTGCGCCGCGGCATCCAGGCTGGCGCAGGCGTCGTCGAAGACGAAGAGCCGCGGGCGCAGCGCCAGCACCGCGGCAATGGCCGTCCGCTGCCGCTGTCCGCCCGACAGGCTGCGCACCGGATCCATCCGGCGCTCCAGCAACTCGACCGCCGTAAGGGAGTGCACCACCCGCTCCTCGATCTCCGCGGGTGAAACCCGCATATTTTCAGGACCGAAGGCCGCCTCGTCCTCTACGATGCCTTGAACGAGCTGCGCATCCGGATCCTGAAACAATACCCCTACCGCCTCAGCCACGTCGGCAATCGGCGCCGCTGCAGGATCAATGCCATCCAGCAGCACTTCCCCTGTTCTTGTGCCTCCGCCGCTCCGTGGAAGAAGTCCGCACAGCAGCTGGCAAAGCGTCGACTTCCCGCTGCCGCTTGCCCCAAGGATAGCGACCCACCCGTTCTGCTCGATCTCCAGATGGAGATCCTGTATAACCGGGCGCTCTTCTCCATCATAGATAAACCCGAGTTCCCGGCATGTTACCGTTGTTCCCGACATGGAACTATCCCTTCACGGCGACGGCAAACCGGCGAAGCAGGCCTGTCTTCACTAACGCCTCTCCTAACACTTTGGTTAACAGACCGCAGAGAAGCACGCCGCTCAGAATGCGCACAACCAGCGCGATGCCAAGCACTTCAAGCGGCCAGGACGTATATCCGAACATATTGGCCGCGAATAGGAACCATAACGGTACCATCGCGCCGCCAACCAGCATGAGCACGCCGGCACTCCACTTTTTGTGGCGGTAGATGGCAAAAATCGTCTCTGCCACGATCATATAGCAGCCTGCGGCCACAAAACACGAAGCGATGCCGTATACCGTGCCCGTCAGAGCCTGTATCGTGCCGCCGATCGCAAACGTGACAACCGCCGTTCCCGGTTTACGAATGATGTAATAGGCCAAGAGCCCATATACCATGTAGATGCCCGTCGTCGTCGAGGTTGCGATGGGTCCGCCAAGACTGTTCAGCAGCTTGTTAACCGGCCCTATGTATACAGTTAGAACAGCATTGACGGCAGCGAGCATCGCCATCAGAATAATTTCCTGCGTCGTAAAAGCAAACCATTTTTTTGGGGATGATGATGAATTCAAATGTAGTCCTCCTTATTTCCAGCCATGGGCGGCTGTACTAGCGCTTTCGAATGCTTCATTTCATATTTTGCATGCTTCAGTCCTTAACGTCAACCTAATTTTTATTATTATCGGTTAACAATTTAGACAATCCACCACACGAAAACGGTTGCCAGTACATACATGACAGCCGATATGACCGCCCAAGATGGGATGTTAACCTCCGTGCGGTACGTTCGGTCCGGATACGCGCCAAAGCCTTTGGACTCCATGGCACCCGCCGTTTGCTGCACACGCCGCAGCGCATTGAGCAGTACAGCCGATACAAACTTCAAGCCGTAGCGCACTCGGTTACCGAGGCCCCTGGGAGGTCGATGGCCCCTTACTTGCTGGGCAGCCAGAATATGAGTTCCCTCTTCCTCCAACAGCGGGATGAAGGTTAGCGCAGCAGATATGCCAAACGCAAACCGATAAGGGATTCGAAGACGTCGGGTCAATTCGGCGACCAGTTCTCTCGGATCTGTCGTCAAGATATAAGCCATCGAGGTTAGAAACAAGGTAAACATCCGGAGCGTCATGGCGCCCGCAGCGTTTAACGCCTCCACCGTCAGGGAGATGGGTCCCCACTGCAGCCATACCGTCTCTCCTGTGACCGTCAGGCTGGTCAGAATGAAATAGGGCACGGCAACCATCGCAATCAGCCGGATCCCACCCAGCAGCCGTTTGCCCGATACCCGGCCTGCAAATCGGGCTTGTCCGATGCATAGCAGGAGGAATACTGCCTGCTGCCAGGCCTGGTCAAGCAGCATGGCTATCACAGCGGTACAAAATAATATCACCAGCTTGCTTAATGGATCATATCGATGAAGAAGCGTGTTCCCCTTCTCATATTGAATCAGCATATTACGACTCCTGCCTCTCTATCGGCCAATCTTTTCTTAATCGCGAAAAAACGACGGCATCCACATAACCGCTTGGCGTATGGCGATAATCCCGCAATAGTCCTTCGCGCGTATAGCCGATCCCCGTAAACCATCGACATGCCCGTTCATTTCTCGGATCAACAAAAGCTTCAATCCGGTTTAGTCCCATGGATGTGTACCCAAATGCCGCAACCATTTCGGCCGCCTCCGACATGAAGCCCTGCCCCCAATAAGCGCTTGTGAGCTCACAGCCGAACTCGCCCTTGAATGCGCCCTCCAGCTGCCAAATATTAAACCCGCAGCTGCCGATCAATTGGCCAGTGTCGATGACTTCGATGCCCCAGCGGATGGCTTCGTCCTGCTCGGCAAGCAGATGCAGCCAATGAATCAATGCCTTTGCATCCTCAGCCGAATGCATGGCAGGCAAATCCAGAAAAGCGCTCGTCTTCGGATCGGACCAACAGCGCAGCATCGCTTCCGCATCATCCGCCTCCATCCTTCGCAGCCGTATTCGCCCGCCATTTATTTCCGGAATGATTCCCTCGCAAACATACATGGCTTTCCCACCTCCTTGCAAAAAAACTGACTTGTAAGGGCTGTTTCCGGTGATACTATGTGCGTGTATAAAAGAGTATAGCGAACATTTAATCCGTGTCCTGGTCATCCATCTGCATCTCAGAACCTAGATGTATCTATATTGATGGATTCGGGAGGCTTCCGTCAATACGCATGTTACGGCCCCCCTTGTACAGTACGGAAGAAGGAGGAAAATCATCTGAGTATGTATATCGCGATTGTCTTGCTGTTCACCGTCGTTGTCATTGCCGCTGCCATTACACAAATCGGATATCTGCAAATTACAAGGATGAGAGTAAAGAACGATCTTAAGCTGTTCAATGTTCTCGAAAAAGCCGGACTATACAGCAGAAAGCAATATGAGTCGCTTCAGAAGAACGAAGTGGTTATCACGAGTTTTGACGGATTGAAGCTGTGCGGCGCAGCCATTGAGAACAATCCCGGCTCCAAGCATTGGATGCTTCTCGCTCACGGTTATACCGGATCCCGAGCCGTATCCACTCAATTTATCGATTTGTTCACAGAAGAGGGCTATAATGTACTCCTCATCGATCAACGCCGGCATGGACGAAGCGAAGGACGTTATACCACCTACGGCTATTATGAGAAACACGATGTGCAAGCGTGGGTACGCTGGCTTATTCGGCAGTATGGCCAGGATGTGGCCATCGGGCTGCATGGTCAATCGCTGGGAGGCGGAACCGTGCTTGAATACTTGTCCATTGCCGAGCCGCAGGTTAAACTTGTCATCGCCGATTGCCCGTATTCCGATTTGACGGATTTAATGCGGCATCAGCTTACGCGCATTAACAAAATCCCTTCGGTGCCGTTCCTGTCTTGGGTCAACGCCAGAATTCGGCGCAAAGCCGGGTTCAGCCTCGATCAAGTCAGTCCGATCCGTGCTGTTCGGAACAGCACGCTGCCGGTTATGTTTATCCATGGCACCAAGGATAATTACGTGCCTACCCGAATGAGTATCGACATGTTCGAGGCTAAACCGGACCCGAAAAAACTTCTTCTTATCGAAGGCGCTATCCATGCGAACGCTTATCATGTTGATCCCAAGTTATATCGGGAAAGCGTGCACTCTTTCCTTCGCGAACATATAGATCAACCCGTGAGAGTACCGCAGGCGGAAGCTGAACGAGCAACGCAGCCGGAAAAAGAAACTGCACCTGTACCCCATCCTTTCCAGTTGGAGTTGGACGGCTCGCTTGAAACGATATAGTCCGCTGGCTCTAACCCTTTCTTATCTCTTCAAAAAAGCCCCCGCCTGCACGCATAAAAACCAGCGTGAGTCGGGGGCTTCTTCAATTGTTATGCCGTTATCTACTTACGCCATGGAGTCTTCCTTCTTGGGATTCACCGGTTTAAGCACTTCATCGCAAAGCTCCTTAAGCCTGCTCTGGATTTCCTTGAACTCCTCGATTCCGGCTCCCGTGAGGCTGTATCCTTCACCGTGCGCCGTCAGGAAGTTCTCCTCGGTCAATCGTTCGAGCTCATGCTTAACCTCCCTATCGCCAACCTTATATCCATGGCGCTCCAGCTCGGGCTGCATTTCGCTGATCGTAAGGTCCCGCTCATGGGCGTGATAGAGCATATGAATACCGATAAACAAATTCTGTACGTCTGCCCGCATTAAGGTTCTCTCCCTCCACCTGATTAAATTGATACCTGGTCATGTCATACATTACCCTTGCGCCTAGAAGAGGAATCAGTTGGATTCACTTGGAGCTTTCTTCCTCTTGGCTTGTCTCTTGACGAATATCATATACTTATACTAAGGTGATGGAACCAACGCGAAAATAAAGGAAGGGCGGATAATCACATGTTTCAAAACACACCCTACGAAGGCACCCGGAGCGAGCAATATGCCCAGGTCCTGAACCAGTTAAAAGCACTTATACACGATGAGCCCAATGCCATTGCCAATTTGTCCAATGCCTCGGCGCTGCTCAAGCAGTTTCTGTCCGATACGAATTGGGTCGGCTTCTATCTCTATGATGGTAAAGAACTGGTGCTCGGGCCGTTCCAAGGACTGCCCGCTTGCATTCGGATTCCAATGAATCGTGGCGTTTGCGGCACGGCTGCGGCTGAACAGACGACACTGCTAGTTGCCGATGTACATGAATTCCCCGGGCACATTGCCTGTGATGCAGCTTCGAACAGCGAGATTGTTGTTCCGATCATGGTGGATGGCGCATTGTATGGCGTTCTCGATATCGATAGTCCGCTAAAGAACCGTTTCGATCAGGAGGATCAAGCTTTTCTGGAGGAGTTTGTCCATATATTGGAAGGTCAGCTCACTTTATAATCAGGATGTTTTTACGTATTCTTCCGTACACTAACCAAGGATTTGAAACCACAATTCTTAGGAGGAATACAAGCTATGTATCAAATGAATAACAACAACTCGCAAATTTCGCAGCAAATTCGTCAGTGCGAGCAAATTCTTCAGCAATTGACCCAGCAAACACAGCAGGGTTCGGCTATGTACCAGCAGCTGATGCAGCAAGAGCAGCAAAATGCAGCCCGCCTGGAGGAGCTCGCTCAACGTGAGCGTCAAGCGGCACAGATGATCCAGTCTGCCCTTCAAGGACATCAACAGGCGATGCAGCAGTATCAGCAAATCTCACAAATCGTTAGACAAGTCGAGAATTCCGTGCAAGCTCACAACCAAACACAACACATTCAGCCTTCATTTGGCCAACAGGGTTTTCCTAACACACACCAAGGCCAAGGCTTCCAATAAAAATGTTAAAAGGGGTATCTCATAGGTCGATAAGACCTAACGAGATACCCCTTCTATCGTTATCTACTTCTTCTCTTTGTTATCTACTTCTTCTCTTCACTTACTCTGAATTCGATCTCAGCTTGTATCTTATACCTCTTTGGCTCTTCCCCGTTCGAATCGCCTTGGTCCGCGCGGTGCGATTGTGAATCAATCACAAAATCAGCAGATCCATAGACGACGTAGTCCCCATCCGGAAAGCCATCCTTCAGGGAACGGACGAAATCTTTAAACCTCTTGTCGTCACTGCTGTCGTAACCACCGCCGATTTTATAATATTCGCGAAGGGGCTTGCCCTTCTTCAGCGTGGTTGTAATATAGGGCTCATTCATGGCGTAACTAATGTTATAGTTCCTTGTGAGCTCTTTCATCGGGAAATAAAAGGCGGAGGCCGCATGGCCGATCGTAACCTCATCCAACTCGCCGACATACTCCAGCTCCGCGTATACTCGAACCTGATCTCCATGCTCGTACTGCTCCTTCTCGCTAACGAGGCGATACACGAAGTCCCCGTCAGGAACTTCCGCATAATGTCCCCTGGCAGCTATATTCAATGGAGGATCAGACGGAGCCGCCCCTAGCGTCTCCTGCTTCACACAACCTGTTAGCATCAACATCAAGATAAACCCCATATAAAGGTATCTTTTCATCTTCATTTTCACCTCAACTTCCAGACGGATGGTCAGAGGGCAATGTTGCACAGAACTGCAAAAAAGCCGTATCCAAAACTCCTCAGAATTGCGAAGTTTTGGATCGACTTATAATCAAACTGTTCTATTTATAGCAGCCTGAGTTTTTTGACGGCCACAGGACTGCTTCGAATTTCAAGACTCATAAATGTTCTTTATCCGTCCCACCTGGCCATCTTGAAGGCGTACTTTTATGCCATGCGGATGGTTCGGGGAATTGGTCAGAATATCCTTGACCACGCCGCGGGCTAATTTGCCCGTTCGCTGATCCTGCTTCAATACGATATCAACCTCAAGTCCCGGTTTGATATTGGAACGCTGCCCACCGTTCATCGTTGTCCCTCCTGTCCATTTCTTGATACTGTCCATTCTCTATTGTCCACCTTACTGAAATCAAGGTTGAAAAGCAAATTCCAAACAACAAAGGACTGCCCGTTAAAAGATCATTCAGATCTTCGAATCGGACAGTCCTTCTATCTCATTCTAAGTACGGGCACATACCCAATTAAAAATTATGATGCGCTACAGGACGCTTCCGCCATGCATGAAGCGATTTTTCCAGGAATCGCCGAAGTTACCTACGAGGACACCACCGGATTGTTTCGAGTACGTATGCAGCAGCTTGTTGTCTCCCAGGTATATCGCTACATGCGTAATCCGTTGTTTGGACTTGTCCAATCCGGCATAAGCGGAAGCCGATGAACCTTTGTAACTCATGAAGAATACAAGATCCCCGCGCTTTAATTGATTGACGTTGTAAACAGCCGTTCCTTTATCCTTGACGTATTGCCCTTGTTTGCGGGAATCGCTTGGCAGCGTAATGTTAGCGCCGTCCATGAATGCGCGGCGAACAAAAGCGGAGCAGTCAAAGGTCTTCGTTGAATTCCGGTTAGAACTGAATTCGTACGGCGTGCCAAGATACTTCATGCCTGCACTGATTACTTTTTCAACGCTGGCGCTGGCAGAAGGCGCAGTACTTCCCGAATTGCCGGAATTGTTAGAAGAGCCGCTGCTTTGGTTAATATATTTAGACGAAGCATATCCTTGCTTGCCGTCCGAAGTTTTGATCTTATACCAGCCTGAGCTCTTACCCAGAATTTGAACGCGGTCACCCTTATGCACGCGGTCAACGACTTTACCCGAAGTCGAAGCCTTATTGCGCATATACACATTCGAGCTTGCCACGCCGTTTGTTGCAGACTGCACGCTGGCAGCAGCCACTTCATTCACAGAACCATATCCGTAAGAACCAAGAACCGCTGCTGATAGAAGCGCTCCGGCCATCAATTGTTTAAAGCTTTTTTTCGAGAAAATAATGATCTCCCCCATCTCGTTAGATTGTGGAATGACGAAATTGTCATTTTCGTGATCCCGCAATCATTATAGACAGGCCATGTCTCGGGACGCATGCTACCATCCTCACAAAAACGCATGCCAACTATTGGTAAAGAGGGGGACTATAGTCTCTTTTTATGCTTAAATTTAGTATAAATAGATTATTATAGAAATAATACATGCCAAAATAACCCAACCAGCCCGGTATAACAAACGCCGGAATTCTCTGTTGGGTCTTTCTACTTACCATATATACGTATTTTTTCTTACTATTGTTGCAGGAGAGTATATATTGCGATCCTTCCTACAGCTAAAAAAGCCTGTCCAGACGGGTATCCCCATCTGACAGACTTTAGTTTATCGTACATCCTAAATTTCATTCCACTACAATTTTGTAAACATTTGACCTTATGGCCTCTTGGAATAGAGCGGATACCCAGGGTTTTCCGGTACGTCAATCAGGATAACCCTGACATTGTCTTGCGCCTTAAGGCTTAGCGTCTCGTCCAGCTTTGTATCCATTACCATAAAGTCCCGCTGTCGAAATTGAAGGCTTTCCTCTTCGGCACAAAAGCTGCCAGTTCCCCTTACGGCAAGCACAGCCGCTCTCCTGCCGGACTTCAGTTCATACTGAGCTTCATTACCAGCCAGAATCTGAATATCCAGCATCCTCACATCTACGGATAAATCGGTTGGTGCAGAACCGCCAATCATCGTTTTGACCAGTCCACCCTGTATGCGGGTTACCGGGAAGGAATCCGGTCGATACTGACGACAGGCAGGATTCTGTTTCAATGAATCGCGAAGATACGGCTCGAACCAAATCTGAAATCCTTCTGCATCCGGTCCAGTCAAACGTTCCTCGTGTGTTAGCCCGGAACCGGCCCTCATCAATTGCAGGCCTCCAGGCCCCAACTCACTGTGCGTGCCATGCGAATCCTTATGAACGCCCTTTCCCTGAATCATATAAGTCACGATTTCAAAACCCTGATGGGGATGAGGCGCAATATAACCTTCGACGGGCGAACGGAACCAGGACCAATAGAAAAGTGGCCCCACCCGGGTCACGGCAGACCCTTCTCCGGAGAAACCGATCGGCTTCTGCTCCGTTATCCTTCCTCCATCGAGAGAGCCCGTGCTCTGATTCTCGGGTGGATATACATTTCCTATCATGTCCAGTCTCCTCCTTTCACCCATCCATGATGGACCTTGAACAGGTGCTCCATTGATTATCTCGGCTTTAAGATAGTATCAACGATAACAGAATATATATCAACATCCTTAAATTCCCTTCTTGCGGATGCATATTTGCGAATCACTTTTCAGTTTATTTTCAGTTCACGTTCAGTCTTCATTCAGCTAGAGCACGTATGATAAAGTTGAAGGAATGAGATAAGGGGAGTTTTGTGCTATGGAATCAACGCATCGTATTCGTGTTTTGCTAGTGGACGACGAGCCGCATATCCTGCAGTTTCTGGAGCTTGGTCTCCAAAATGAAGGGTTTGAGGTGCGAACGGCCCCGGATGGGGAACGTGCGATAATGGAAGCAAGCCGCTTCGAGCCGCATATCATCGTTCTGGATGTGATGATGCCGGGAATGGACGGACTTTCGGTATGCAGACGGTTGAAAGAGGAGGGGCGGGATGTCGCGATCATTATGCTTACCGCGAAGGACGAGATTGATGACCGTGTGAAGGGCCTCATGATCGGAGCGGATGATTACATGGCCAAGCCTTTCAGTTTCGAAGAGCTGCTTGCCCGAATTCAAGCAAGGCTGCGCAATCAGTTCCCGAGCCTGCTGGGTGAAATTCGGCTTGGCCCATTCACCATCGATGACCGGAAGAAGGAAATTGCATACCAGGGGGAGGCCCTTGAGCTGTCGCCCACGGAGTATAAGCTGCTTAATCTGCTTGTGACCAAACACGGCAGCGTTTTGAGTAAAACGAACATTTTGAATATTGTGTGGGATTACGACTTTGGCGGAGAGGATAACATCGTTGAGGTTTATATCCGATCCCTGCGCGAGAAGCTCGGCGATAAGGAACACCGGGTCATTCGCACGCTTCGCGGAGCCGGCTACCGGGTCGATTTGCCATGAGTTTGCGAAACCGTACACGTTCATCCGGGCCTACGTCTCTACGTACGCAGCTCTTGTCACGATCCCTCATCGTTTTGGCGCTTCTGCTTGTGCTGATCGGCGCATTGCAATATGTGTTAATGAAAAATGCCCTGTTCCGCAATCAAGCCGAGGCGCTTTCCCTTCAGGCTCGGTCGATCCCCGTGGAGCTATGGGAGGCTGATCGGGAGCCGCGTAACCGGCCTGCAGGGCGAAATAACGAAGCCTTTCCGGAAAATACGCGTAAGGGGGACAGACCGATGTTCTTTCTGCCGAATATGTCGCTTGCCAAGATCGAAACCGACGGAGACTACACCGACCTGGCCGCTGATAACGGTCTGTCCGCGCCAAAGCTGACAGCTGAGGTTTATTCAGCGATCCTGGAGAAATTCCAGAAGCGTCTGCCTATTCCGTATGAAGTAATCGAAAATGCCGAGGGCACCGAGCAGATCATTGTTTTTCGCCCTTACGACAATCCGAGCAGCCCCTCGGGTGTACTGCAGCTTGGATTGGATACGCAGCCCCTGCATGCCGTTCTGCTGCGGCAGCTGCTGATTTTTGCCGTACTGGCTTTACTGGCCATGGCTGCAGGGGTTACATTGTACCTGCCTTTGCTGCGCCGAACGCTCCACCCCCTGAACCGAATGGTCGAAGCGGTAAAACGCACAGACGCCGGGAACTTGGCGGAGCGTTTTCCTGCCGTGCAGGGTCAACGGGAGATTGACCGCTTGGCCGAATCGTTTAACGGCATGCTGGAAAGGCTCGAGGATGCGTTTGAAACGGAACGAGAAGCCAAAGAGCAGATGCGGAGGTTTATTGCCGATGCTTCCCATGAGCTGCGAACGCCGCTCACTTCCATTCACGGCTTTCTGGAGGTGCTTGGCCGCGGTGCTGCCGACAACCCGGAGCAGCTGCATGCTGCACTATCCAGCATGCACGGGGAATCCAAGCGCATGAAGAAATTGGTCGAGGATTTGCTTCTGTTAGCCAAGCTTGACCGCAAGCCGGAGCTCCATCTGCAGGCAACCCGGCTGGATCAGCTGCTGCTTGAGATGGAGCCCCATCTGAGGATGCTTGCCCAAGGCAGGATTGTAACGATTCAAGCGGTACCGGTGCTGTGCCGGTGTGACCCCGATAAGATCAAACAGGTCATCTATAACCTGTTTCATAATGCGGTACAGCATACCGATTCTGCCATAGGGCGGATTACCCTTACGGTTAATAAAACCAAGGACCAGGCCGTACTGCTGGTTAGCGATAATGGAGCCGGGATTCCGGAGGAGCATCTGCCCCATCTGTTCGAGCGGTTCTACCGCATCGATGAATCCCGGACCAGACAGCACGGCGGTGCGGGTCTTGGATTATCCATTACCCAATCCATCATTGCCGCACATGGCGGTCAGATGAGCGTGGACAGCACGGTCAACCAAGGAACGGTTTTTCGTGCCGAGTGGCCGGGTATCATTCAGTCCTTAGCCTGAAATCCCCCTTCACAAGCTCCGGCGGGCCCCCACCAATGACGAGAACATCGGCCGTCAGTTTGAGTTCCTCATTTGCACGCAATCGATGATCCCCCCTCCTTGATTGCTAAATAATATGAGATCATAACAACAAAAAAAAGGAGATCATGAAGGATGCTCATGATCTCCAGTAGACTGGTCGATTGAATTTATCATAGTTATTCGATTGGAATTACCAAGTATATTATCAGCAGATGACACAAGCGTCAAGTCATTTTTTAAGAGAAATCACGATGTGCGCAAGACATAACTTCCCACCGCTCTCCCTAATGTCCCACTGTCTTTGCTAACGTATTTTTCCTTATATCCTGACAATTTGGTACAATACACTCGGTACTAGAAGAATGTAAAATGAAGGGACTATGATCGATATGTTCAAAATCTTTATTGTCGAAGACGATACCGGGCTGGTCAACCTGCTGAAAGAGTATCTTCATAAATTCGGTTACATGACGCAGTCCGTTCATGATTTCGAGACGGTACGCGATCAATTTGAATCGTATGACCCCCACCTTGTGCTTCTGGATATCAATCTGCCAAAATACGACGGCTATTACTGGTGCCGCCAGTTCCGAAGCCTCTCCACCTGCCCGATCATCTTCATCTCCGCCCGCGACGGGAAAATGGATCAGGTGATGGCGCTGGAGAACGGTGCCGATGATTATATAACCAAACCCTTTGACTACGAGATTGCCATGGCCAAAATCAAGAGCCAGCTCCGGCGTGCCTACGGCTCTTATGCTGTCGCTCAGAATGAGCGCGTGCTCAGCGTTGCCGGACTCACGCTCGACGTTGAACGTCTCTCCCTGTCGCTTGGGCAGAACCAAACGGAGCTCAGCCATACTGAAGCCAAAATTTTGGACGAGTTAATGAAGAAGCCCGAGCAGATCATCAGCAGGGACCGGCTTCTGGAGAAAATATGGGATGATCAGGCCTTCGTGGACGATAATACACTGAATGTATACATCACCCGCGTCCGCAAGAAACTTGCTGCCCTTGGGATCGAGGATGGCCTTCAAACCGTGCGCGGTCGCGGCTATCGACTGGTACCGAACTGGGGGGACGAAGCATGAGGCTATTCCTGCAAGAACAGCGTCCCTTAATGATTGTCTACATAGCCCAGCTTCTCGTGATAACACTCATTTACAGACTGGATGGCTATCGCAATTTGATGGTTAGTCTGTACGCAGGCATCATCAGCTTGCTGCTGCTTCTCGGCTATCTGGCCTTCCGATTTATAGCCAACCGTTCATTCTATAAACGATTAGAACAGCCGCTCCCGGGAGAATCCCTTACCGGCGAATCCTCGGCAGAATCCTCCCATACCCCGCTCGCCGAAGCGCTTCATCAACTGCTGAAAACCCAGTTCCGGCATTACACCACGGATCTGCATAACTATAAGCATAAGATTGAGGGCCATCTTCAGTTCATCAATCAATGGGCCCACCAGATGAAAACGCCGATTTCGGTCATTCACCTGATTCTTCAGGATGATGATGATCCCCGGTTTGCCGCGATCGGCGACGAGCTGGATCGACTCAAAAAAGGGCTTGATCTGGTGCTGTACACCGCCAGGCTTGATACGTTCGAGCATGATTTTCACGTGGAGAACCTGCCACTTCAGCGAATCGTCCGGAATGTCACTTCCGAGCAAAAGCGTCTGTTCATCCGGCGGAGAATTTATCCGTCCATCCAGATCGATTCCGGACTAACGGTGGCCACGGACGAGAAATGGCTCTCTTTTGTGCTGACACAGCTGCTGACCAATTCGGTTCGGTATACGCTGAAGGAACAAGGCACCCTCTTTTTTAACGGCTACACCCGCGAGAATCAAGTTGTACTTGAAATCCGGGACGAAGGCATCGGCATTCCCCAAAGCGACCTGCCGCGAGTGTTCGACCCCTATTTCACCGGGGAGAACGGGCGCAGGTTCCAGGAATCGACAGGCATGGGGCTGTTTCTTGTCAAACAAATATGCGATAAGCTAGGACATGCCTTCGAAATCGAATCCAAAGTGGATGAAGGAACGACGGTTCGCATCATTTTTGCGGATTCTTCAGGCCACATTGCACAATAAAGTTCAACGACAGGCAGGGCAGCGCTTTTTGCCCATTCGGAAACGATAGCAGTGGCAGTTCCTGATCTAACTTACGGCAGTTAAAGAAACCTTACAAGGTTGTAAGGTAACTGTAAGTTACGAATATGGCATGAACGCGAAGGAATCTTTTACAATGATATCATCGTTATAGAGGAGTGAAGATATGCCCATCCTGAGCGTCAAGCATCTATCTAAAATCTATGAGGGCAAAGTGGCGTTCCAAGCGCTGAACAATATTCACTTCAACGTCACCAAAGGGGAATTCGTCGGCATTATGGGTCCTTCCGGCAGCGGAAAAACCACGCTCCTCAATCTGATTGCAACCATTGATCAGCCCACAGCCGGAGAAGTGATCATAGGCGGGCGCAATCCTCATCTTCTCAGCAGAAGCGACACCGCTCTGTTCCGGCGCCGGGAGCTTGGCTTCGTCTTCCAGCACTTCAATCTGCTGGATACGCTGACCGTTGAGGAAAATATCGTTCTCCCGTTGACGCTGGAGGGCATGCCGCTTGACGAAATGGGCATCCGGCTGAGCCGGATCGCAGATCGACTCGGCATCGGGTCCATTTTGCATAAGCATACCTATGAGATATCCGGCGGGCAGATGCAGCGTACCGCCATTGCCAGGGCGCTCATTCAGGAGCCCTCTCTAATTCTCGCTGACGAGCCCACCGGCAACCTAGACTCCAAAGCCTCCAAAGAGGTGATGCAGACGCTTTCTGCTTCGAGTAAAGAGGCTTCCGCAACGATTCTCATGGTCACTCATGATCCGGTGGCAGCCAGCTACTGTGACCGCGTCTTGTTCATCAAAGACGGACAACTTTATAATGAAATGTACTGCGGTGACAACCGCCAAGCCTTTTTCCAGAAAATCATCGACATGCTGGCTTTACTGGGAGGAGGCAGTCATGACCTTTCGACAATTCGCTTTTAGGAATGTCCTGAGGAATAAGCGGACCTATGCTGCCTATTTCTTAAGCAGCGCATTCTCCGTCATGATTTTCTTCGTGTGTGCGCTGTTCCTGTTCCATCCCTCGATAGCGGACGAGATGTTCTATCCGGTTGTTATCCAGGCGATGCTCGGGGCCGAGCTGATCATGTATGTATTCTCGTTTTTCTTCGTGCTGTATTCCGTGGGTGCTTTTCTAAAGACGCGCAAGCGCGAGTTCGGCATTCTGTTCATGCATGGCATGACGGATCGCCAATTTAACAAGATGGTGTTTCTCGAAAATATGATCATCGGCGTAAGCGCCATTGCTACAGGCATCCTGTTCGGCATCATTACAGGCAAGCTGTTTCTGATGGCAGGCTCGGCCTTTCTTGGAATCCCGCCTCTGCCGTTTCGATTGCCCCTGCGTGCGCTTGGACTGACGGTCGCAAGTTATGTGCTGCTGTTTATCATTATCTCGCTGTGCACCTCTAGGCTGCTGCGTCCTAAAGCGTTGATCGATCTGTTTCAGTCCGGACAGCGGCCGAAAACCGCGCCCAGGACATCGCCCTGGTTATCGATATTGGCAGCCGTGCTGCTGGTGGTCAGCTACAGCTTGGCCGCCACGACAAGCGCGTCGACCCTGGCGCTGCGCATGTTCCCGGTTACCTTAATGACGATGATCGGCACTTATCTGTTGTATACGCAGCTAGGGGTTGCTCTCGTGCGAAGGTTGAAGCAGAGCCGCCGGTTAGCCTGGAGAAGGACCAAGCTGGTCTCGCTATCCAGCCTGCATTACCGGCTTAGGGATCATGCACAGATGTTCTCGATGGTGACAATCGTGCTGGCTGTTTCCTTTTGCTCGGTAGGCGTATTTGCCTCCATCCCGGTGCTCACGAAGCAATTCAACGAGGATTTCCCTGCTGCCATCGGTTATCTCGCCAAAGCGGGGGACACCTCCGAGAAGCAGCATTTACATGAAATCCGGCAGGAGCTTGAGTCGAAAAAAATACCGTTTGAAACGCTATCGTTTCGCGTGAAATATACGGAAGTTGAGCCAGCTTCCGCACAGGTCGGGCAGTTGCAAAATCCGTTGGCACTGATCTCCTTCTCCGACTATAAGGCGGCGGTGCTAATGGCGGGACTGCCATTTGATGAACAGCCGCTAAGCGGTGAGGATGCGCTTGTCCTCATTGCTTCGCAAAATGACAGGGCTTATATCCGCGACCGGGAGCACGCTTCGTACCGAATCCATGATTCCGAACTTCTCCTGCATGAAATCGGTTATTCCGATCATGTCGGCGTACCGGAATATTTGCTGCTGGAAATGGACGACGATTCTCGCTTCGGCGGGCTTGTGGTCAGTGACGAAGCCTTCGCCGCCATCACGAATCCGGTCCGGCTAGAGCGGTACACCGGCTTCTATGTGGATGATTTCACAGAGACGGAGGGCATCGTCCCCCATCTGGCCCCGCGCGGGGCGGTGCGTTATGAGATGGGCCAGCCTTATGCGCTGGCGGTCAGCGGCACGCTCTTTGCCCTTCGAGACAGCCTGTACAATATGCTGCTCTTTGCGGCGCTGCTTGTGGGCACGGTGTTTTTTATCGCGGCAGGAAGTTTCCTGTACTTCCGCCTCTATGCCGATCTGGATTATGACCGCAGGCATTATGCCACGATATCCCGGCTTGGAATGACCGATAAGGAGTTCCGGCGGATCGTCACCGGACAGCTGGCGCTGCTGTTTTTTGTACCGATCAGCCTTGCGATTGTGCACAGCATCTTTGCTTTTATCGCGCTGCAGAGCTACTTCTATTTATCCATTGCAGCTGAAATGGGCATCGTGTTGATCAGCTTCCTGATGATGCAGGTCCTGTATTTCTTCTTTATCCGCAGTCAATATCTGCGCAAGCTGAAGCAGACCCTTATATAAAGGATGCAGCAGCATCCTTATTTTGAAAGAGGTGTAACCCTTGGAAAACTGGATTACGGATATTATGGAGCAGTTCGGCTATATCGGCATCCTGCTGATGATTGCTCTGGAAAACGTGTTTCCTCCGATCCCCTCCGAAGTCATTCTTACCTTCGGCGGATTCATGACCACCTACACGAAACTGACGGTGCCTGGCGTTATCATTGCCGCTACGATCGGATCTGTCGTCGGTGCTGTTATTCTGTACGGGATTGGTCGCCTGCTCGATGTCGAGCGGCTTGAAAAAATCGTGGATCGCTGGGGGCATATCCTCCGTGTCAAAAAAGAAGACATCCGCAAGGCGGATGCATGGTTTGATAAATACGGCTACTGGACCGTGCTGTTCTGCCGCATGATTCCGCTGATCCGAAGCTTGATCTCCATCCCGGCAGGGATGTCCAACATGAAGTTCGGCATGTTCCTCCTCTTCACGACCATCGGCACCCTGATCTGGAACATTATTCTGGTATGCGTGGGAGCCGCTGTCGGCGATTCATGGGAAAAAATCGTAGCCTTCATGGACGTCTATTCCAATATCGCTTATGCTGTAATAGCTGTGGCCGTAATTGCGTTCCTGTTCTTTTTCTTCCGCAAGCGGAGAAAGTCAGCTTAAAGTTACGCATATTCATGCCATTGATCATTCATATCATTACATTTAACATTTTAGTAAGGGAGAGCTATAGGTCATGGATTTTTTAACCATCCTCAAAGCAATTATTCTGGGAATCGTCGAGGGACTGACCGAGTTCGCTCCTGTATCCTCTACCGGTCATATGATCATCGTTGATGATATGTGGCTGAAATCCGAGGAGTTTCTGACGAAATACGTAGCCAACACCTTTAAGGTTGTCATTCAGCTCGGCTCCATTCTAGCCGTCCTCGTTGTGTTTAAGGACCGCTTCCTGGATCTCTTGGGCCTCAAGCGCAAAAAGCCTGAAGCCGGCGTACCGGCGGTTACGGGCAGACTGAAGCTCAGCCAGGTTATCGTCGGTTTGATTCCGGCTGGTGTTCTGGGCGTCTTGTTCGAAGACCTTATTGACGAGCATTTGTTTTCTACCGAAACGGTGCTGATCGGACTTGTAATTGGGGCCATCTTCATGATCGTTGCCGATAAAGTCAGCTCGAAAAGAGAGCCGAACGTGGTCACTGTCGACCAAATAACGTACAAACAGGCATTCAGCGTCGGATTGATTCAGTGTTTGTCGCTCTGGCCAGGCTTCTCCCGCTCCGGCTCCACCATCTCCGGAGGCGTCATGCTCGGTATGAGTCACCGCGCGGCGGCGGACTTCACCTTCATTATGGCGGTGCCGATCATGTTCGGAGCCAGCTTACTGTCGCTGCTGAAGAACTGGGAATACTTCACGCTGGAGGCTCTTCCATTCTTCATCACCGGATTCGTGGCAGCCTTCGTCTTCGCCTTGATCTCCATCCGCTTCTTCCTGAAGCTGATTAACCGGATCAAGCTGGTGCCGTTTGCGATCTATCGGATCGTGCTCGCTGCTATTATTGCGTTGGTGCTTTATCTGTAAAACCGTTCTACAAGTACCGTTTACAATCCTAGAGGTGCTCGGGCACGTATAAAGGGGCTGTCCCAAAGTCATCTTTCATGACTTCTGGGACAGCCCTGTTTTATTAAAAGTGCGCGGATGGCTATGGTATTGACAGACTATATCATAACAAATCTTTCCTCTATGCTTCTTTTGTTATAGAACTTCGTTTACCTCATCAGAGAACCATTTCGCGATGATTTGCGGCCTTGTTATGGCGCTGCCTACAACCACACAATGAGCCCCCATTTTGATCGCTTTTGCAGCCTGCTCCGGTGTGTTGAAGTTGCCTTCTGCAATGACTGGTTTCTTACACTGCTTAATCAGTTCTTCCAGCACGGTGAACTTCTCCACATGCTGAGACTGCGGTGTATAACCAATAAGTGTCGTTCCAATGTAGTGGAAACCCAATCGATCTGCTCGCAACCCCTCTTCCGTGGTGGAGATATCCGCCATGAACTTCTGCGAAGGGTATTTTGTAAAGATCGATCGCAGGAATGCCTCATCCTGATCCATCGTTGCTTGCACAGCAATAATTTCAACCCCCGTGCCAACAAGCGCATCCACTTCGGTCATGGTCGCTGTAATGAACGATTGCATACCCGGGTATTCTTTTTTGATAATGCCAATAATGGGCAACTCAACTTGCTTCTTAATCTCTTCGATGTCTTCAACGCTATTAGCACGAATCCCCACCGCACCGGATTCGGCAGCCGCAATGGCCATACGCCCCATAATAAATGAACTATGCAACGGTTCGCCTGGCAAAGCCTGACATGATACAATTAATCCTCGATTCACAATATGTTCCCTCCATGCCCTATCCTGTTTTATTCTTCACCAATAGTCTCATTTATCTTTTGTTTAATTAAGTCGGCTTTGGCGCCAAATACAGCCTGAATCCCGCCTTTTACTTCCAATACTGCGGTAGCACCCAGTTCTTTGATTGTATCCTTATCTACCTTCGATACATCTTTGACGGCAACACGAAGTCTTGTAATACATGCATCGACATCTTCCAGGTTCTCCTTGCCGCCAAGCGCACTCAGCACTTTCATCGCGGTATCTCCAATACTGTCCTTGGATTCAACCGATACGCTCTCCCCATCACTTTCACGTCCAGGTGTCGCCACATTGAATTTCGTAATTAAGAAGCGGAACACAAGGTAATAGATGATCGCCCAGAAGAGCCCGATAATGATGACATAGATCCAATTAGTTCTGGCATTCCCCTGCAGAACCCCGAAGAGCAAAAAGTCGATGGCCCCGCCAGAGAAGGTATTCCCGATACGAACGGATAACATATCCGCGATCATAAAGGATAGACCGTCCAGAGCCGCATGAATCACATATAACCATGGAGCGACGAATAAGAACATAAACTCAATCGGCTCCGTAATCCCTGTCAGGAACGATGTCAGCGCAGCACTAAAGAACAAACCAAACACAAGTTTGCGACGGTTCTTCGGTACGCAATGATACATCGCAAGGCATGCCGCAGGAAGACCAAACATCATCGTAGCAAAACGCCCTGCAAAAAAACGGGTTCCTTCGGAGAACATTCCAACATGATTCGGATCAGCCAGTTCGGCAAAAAAGATTTTCTGCGCACCCACCACTTGCTGACCTGCAACCGTGGCGACACCGCCCAGCTCTGTGAACCAGAACATCGGATAAATCATATGGTGTAGACCGACAGCACCTGTAAGACGAAGCAAGAATCCGTATAAATAGGTTCCGAAATATCCCATGCCGGCAATAGCAGTTCCTGCCGCTACCAGCCATCCTTGAAACGTAGGCCAGATTAAGAAGAAGATCCCGCCTACAAAAATAGCACTAAACGATGAGACGATCGGAATAAACCGCGAGCCCCCAAAAAATCCTAGAAAGGAAGGTAATTGAATCCCCCGGTATCGATTATTCAAATAAGTAACCAGGATACCAATGACAATAGCCCCTACAACCCCGGTGTCAATGGACTCAACGCTTGGATTGAATACCGTGATCATTGCACCAATCGATGCATTCATAACTAGGAACGAGACGGCTGCTGCCAGTGCGGCAGTACCTTTATCTTTTTTCGCTAATCCCACGGCAAGACCAATACACATGATTAGCGCTAAGTTGGTAAACACAACGTTGCCGGCTGCTGACATAATTTGAAAAATAGCTTGTAAAAACGGCGTATTCAGAATCGGATATGCCGCAATCGTATTTGCATTCGATAAGGATCCGCCAATCCCAAGCAGCAAACCCGCAGCAGGTAGGATTGCAATCGGTAACATAAATGACTTACCAAGCTTTTGCAACTGTTTAAACATGGATTTTCCTCCTATTAGATCAAGCATTGTACTTCCATCGCGATATGTCGATTCTACATCATGAAATTATTTTAGTAAATATAATTTTATTAAAATAATTTTATTATTGCCTGGAAATTAAATCCATGACAACCCTTAGTATGAACAACTCACTAATAAAAAAACCTGTGCCCCTCCAGTAGACGATAAATACGTCAACTTCTGAGGTTCACAGGTACGATGAATGCTTTATTGGTAATCCATTCGATTATGTTCAAGAATCGTATTAACTGTAATTTGCATCCGTCTATTCAAATCCGCATCCGCGAGTAAGATCATACATAAAATATCGATCGCATACATGACGGAAAATTGACTATTTACAAACCTTTCTTTATCAACAAACAATGTATTCGGGACCAGAATAAAAGAGTCCACTTGCTGCGCCAGCGTACTCTCGGAGAAGCTGGTCAGACAGATGACTTTGCACCGATTATTCTTTGCAATTCTGGTTGCGTCGACAATGACAGACGTTTCCCCTGAACTGGAAATCGCAATAACGAAATCATTCTCATTCACTATCGAACTATTGATCAGCATTAAATGCGAATCCGTTATACTCTGCACATTGAAGCCCATACGCAGCAAACGAAGCATCATTTCCTTCGCTGAAAGTCCCGAGCTTCCGATCCCGTATATGAAAATCCGTGCTGCGCCCTTAATCGTTTCAGCAAGCTGATGCAAATATGTAATGTCCAGTAATTGATTCGAACGCTCAATAACTGTCTGATAGAATTTAGATACTTGAATGAGAATATTGTCCTCCACCGAAGGAGCCGTCGCAGTTCGTAGCCTGCCCAACTGAACCTTTAATTCGGCAAAATTATTGCAACCAATCTTCTTGCAAAAATGCGTGATTGTCCCATTCGAGACACCAACATGGTTCGCGAGCACAGATATATTCATGTTATTAATCGATTGACCTTCTTGAAGAATATAGTTCGCTACCAACTGTTCTTTCTTCGAGAAACTCGGATATAACTGCTGAATAACCATATAAATATCCATCGAATCCACCACCGCCATTTGGGAATTATAACAAAAAAAGCATAAGGATTCAATATTATTACTATAGTAGGGAGCATTGCTCAAGACCCATCATAGGAGTAAACATGATGCAACGCAACCACCATCCATCCTTGAAGAAAAAAGAAGAAGCCCTCCGTTTTTGGAGAGACTTCCAGGTTATAGTTGAATGGGAGCTTCCCCTATCCATCAGCGCGCTAGGGTCATTTCATTTCTGTAATGGTGTGTGAAAGCCAGGAGCCCTGCGCCTCACTCTTCAAACGATAAATTGGTAGGCTCCTCCAGGAGCTCATAGTGAAAATCAAAGTTCGTCGTCGGTACGCTAAGATCCACCTCTTCAAAGCGGAGGCTGTCCAGCCACACCTTGCCTGCCCCCATCAGCAGAACACCGATCGAAATCGTGGCGCTGTCCTCGGGTACGTCGAGCACGATGGCATAGTGATTCCAGTGCGTGCTGCCCACAATGCGCCGATCGTTCATATTGTCGAACTGGAGTACGTCTTCCGCTCTGTTGTCAACACGCATCCACAGCCCGCAGTATTCTTTGACGTTCTCGGTTTTGACAAATCCGAAGAACCGCATCCGTTTGCCCGCATACTTATCGGCTTTGAACTGCTGCATCATGGTCGCAAAAGCGCCAGCCTCCATTGGGGTTAGGGCTTTTAGGTAACCGGAAGTGCTTCCTTGGTGGACGGTGGACCGATCGACACCGATTTCATAATCATGCGGGTGGCTTCCGCTCAGAAACCAGCCTTTTAATGCGGATTGAGATTGCTGCTCCATGTGATCCTCTCCTTTAAAGTAGCTTGCGTGTTGAGCGTGAACCGCAAAGATTCTCCGGTAACGCCCCGGCGGCATGCCGTATAATTTTTTGAATGCTCTCGTAAACGACTCCTGACTTTCGAAGTGACAGTGCAGGGAAATGTCGATAATCGCAGCCTCGGAGTGCAGCAGTAGCTGTGCCGCATAACAGAGTCTTCGTTTTCTAAGGTAATCCGCGATGTTCATACCGACCTCCTTCCGAAACAAGCGGTGGAAGTGATATGGCGAAAAACCGGCATAGGATGCAATATCCGCGAGGGTCAGCTGCTCCTCCAGATGCTGCTCCATGTACGCTATACTTTTTTGGATGATACGCTGGGTACTCAAGGTTAGGCCCTCCTTTGTTATAAAGGATACCAAATGGGAGAGGGACGTTTTTGATCTTTTTTGCCAACATCAAAAAGCCCCTTCGATTACAAAGATCGAAGAGGCTTAAACAATGATACGATTCTCGTTATGGATCACAGGAAAGGCTCCCTGCCATGAAGAAGGTATAACCGCGCTTTTTACTTCATCCATCGTTAGCGGCGATACCTTCTCGCAACGATCGAAGAAGAGCTCTAGCCGGTTATCCCGCAAATCATCGATCTCGAGTACCCAGATAACCTGAGTCACCCCGATGAATCCCGTTGCACTCCCGCATTACATGCTCTTTGTGAGTGAGCATAAAATATTGCCGGATGAGTGTCGGATGTTTCGACATGACCTCATGTCTTGAGGATACGTGTCCTCGAAGGCAAGCACATGACCGAGCGCGTAATCCTGCTGTACGGCTAATGCCGCAAAAACCGCATTATCCCAGCGGCTTCAGCTGAACGGTACGCTTGGTGCTTGCGGATTCATACGCTGCAATGGCAACACGGGCAGAATTGTAGCCGTCTTCCCCTGTTATTTCGACCGGCTTGCCGTCGCGAATGCTGTCGATAAAGCTGTTGACGAGACCTTCGTCCATATCATCGCCCCAGAAGCTCCACGCAGCTTTCCCAGTTACATCGCTGTAGACATCGTTCTTCTGGGCAAAAGAATCAATGTTCAGCACACCCTTGGTGCCGATGATCTCAAGCGTTACATCCCCCCAGGTCGGGAAGGTGCGATTACGGGACCAGCTTGGGTCCAGTACGGCAACAACGCCATTCGCGAACTTGACGTGCACCATACCGGCATCGTCAATCTCCGTGTCATTGAAAAGCGTTTCCGCATGGGCGTATACTTCCTCTGCCTTGCTGCCGGTAAACCAGTGCATCAGGTCCATCACATGGACGGTATGGTCCAATACAGCTCCGCCGCCCGATTTCTCCCGTTCGATAAACCAGCCGCCAGGCATGCTTCCCCGGTTGGTTCCCTTCATGGCCAAAATTTCGCCGATCTGCCCTGCGTCAATCGCTTCCTTCGCCTGACGAACGGACGTAATATAACGGCAAGGAAAAGCCGTCATGAGCTGAACGCCATGATCCTTGCACACTTGAATCATCTCCAGCATCTCGGACTCGGACAAACCTAACGGCTTCTCGCACAGCACATGCTTGCCCGCCGCAGCGGCAAGCTTGGTAAATTCCGCATGACGCGCATTTTCCGAACAGATGACGACTGCATCCAGTTCCTGTGCCAGCAATTCATTATAGTCTGCATAATACGGGATTCCCCGGTCCACAGAGTAAGGACGCACGCGCTCCGCGTTTTCATCCGCGACTCCGACCACCTCGACATCATCCCGCTTCAGCATGCCTAAGAGATAGCTCGCTGCATGCATATGGGCAAAGCTGATAAAGCCTACTTTAACTTTCTTCATGAAACCGTCCCTCCGATCATCACGGGCTGTCCAGTCTGAGCCGATTCCTCCGCTGCCTGAGCGATTTCAACGGCATAGCAAGCGTCCTTAATACTTACGAGCGGCTCGCTGCCGTTTCGGATGCACTCGATAAAATGCTGCACCTCGTTATAATAAGGGTCATGCAGACTTGGGCTTGAAGGAACCTGTACAGCTGCTCCCTCCCCTGCCTCCGCATTGACCAATTTAATGTCCAAAGACTGCACCTGATTGCTATCAAATCTTATGATTCCCTGGTCACCCGAAATCTCGAACTGCGTCGTAAACGGTCCGGGATATCCCCAATAGCCGGTTAAACTGGCGATTGCACTATTTTTAAAATGAAGCGTAAGCTGAGCATACTCCATCTCAGGCTCATCCCGCTTAACGATGGAAGCATATACCGACTCCACTTCCCCGAATAGCCAGCAGGCAAAATCGATATCGTGAATCATGAGATCCATAATAACACCGCCGCTCTTACCCGGGTCGTTATACCATCCATCCATACCCTGCGGATACGAACCGTACCGCTTGAAGTGAGCCATCTTCGGTGTTCCGATGTTCCCGGAGTGGGCCTGCCGATAGGCATCATGATAGTTCGGGAAGAATCGGACGACATGTCCGATAAACAACCGGACTCCGTTTTTCTCGCAAGCCGCCTTCATCTCTTGTGCATCCTCCAAGGTCAATGCAGCCGGTTTTTCGCAGATGACGTGCAGCCCTTTTTCAGCTAGTTTCAATACAAACGGTTTATGGAGATAGGTGGGCAGACACACCGCAACCGTTTCCAAATCTGTTTGTTCAAACAGCGACTCTACATCCGTGTATGCCTTCGCCCCGGTCAAAGCTGCAGCCCGCTCAGCCCGCCCGGCGTTAATATCGACCACACCCGTCACTGTTACTCCCGGCATTTTCGCCAAATTATGCGCATAGGCTGTCCCCATCGTTCCGCAGCCCAAAATCGCAATGTTCATGCTTATCCCTCCAGTATACCTATAATGACTTGGACCAAAAAGTGATGCCGTATCCGTTGTCCGCGAATACTACCCACCCTGTTACATTCTTCATATAGCGCAACATTCCTGCCTCTATTTCGCATGATTCGTGCTTTTTTGAACTTATGCCGCTAACTTGGTAAAGTGTATATAGAGAGTAGTAAAAATCTGCTATATCACGCCTAAGCGATTAAGGAATAACATTCGAATAGGGTCGACAGTCATCCAAGCACGCCCCGGACCACGCTCCATGCGCACAGGTAGCAGGTCACGGTACATAGTAGCGCACTGCAGATTCGAAGAATTTCGACATTCAATAAATATCCACAGAGAGAAAGGGTGTAGAGAGAACATGTCAGAACTTGTCGTTCAAACGAAAGACGGGCATATTCAAGGCAGTTCGGAAAACGGAGTACGTGTATGGAAGGGGATCCCTTATGCGAAGCCCCCGGTAGGCCCGCTTCGATTCCGTGCTCCTGTTCCCCCCGATTCATGGGACGGGATAAAAGATACCACCGCCTTCAGCCCCATGTGCCTTCAGCCAATAGAATCCACTTCAAGCATGCTTGGCGGAGGAGTGAGCAAAACGGTGTCCGAGGATTGTCTCTACCTCAATGTGTGGGCACCCCTGAATACGCCAGCGGAGCCGCTGCCCGTCATGGTATGGATTCACGGGGGCACTTTCATCACGGGCTCCGGCAGTTTGCCAAGCTATAACGGTACCTCTTTCGTACTCAGAGGCGACGTGATTGTGGTAACCATCAATTACCGTCTGGGTCCGCTAGGCTTTCTCCATCTCTCCCCATACGGCGAATCCTTTGCCTCTAATATCGGTTTATTGGACCAGATTGCGGCCCTGCAATGGGTACGGGATCATATCGAGGCCTTCGGCGGCGACCCCAAACGGGTTACGGTATTCGGAGAGTCGGCCGGCAGCATGAGCATTGCAGCTTTACTTGCAATGCCGGCAGCCAAAGGGTTGTTTCAGCGAGCCATCATGGAAAGCGGCGCTGCCCAGGTGATGGCTCCGGAGCAGGCACAGATGATAACGGCTGGTTTGCTTAAAGAGCTGGACATAACGCCTGATAAGGCCCATCAACTTGAATCCCTCACAGGTGAGCAAATATTCGAAGCCGGGGAACGGCTGAAGAAACGAATCGGTCCTGGCGTCAGCATGATCTTCCAACCAGTGCTGGAGCCCCACACGCTGCCTCATGATCCGCTGCAGGCTATTCAATCGGGCTGGGCGAAGGACGTACCAATCCTGATCGGAACGAATCTCGATGAAGGCGCCTTGTTCTTCCGGCCGGACATGCCGCTTGTGAAGGAGGACGATCTTGTCCGCACCGTTGAAATGATGACCGGCATCCAGGATGCTGCGCCTATCACCAAAGAATATCCGTACAGCATCGACGGACATGCCCAGATTATGACCGACCTGTATTTCTGGCGCTCGGCCCTGCAGTTCGCTTCCGCTCAGAGCAAGCACACGCCGGTATGGATGTACCGATTCGATTGGACGCTGCCGAATCATCCGGTTCTCGGCAAAGCGATGCACGCCCTGGAAATACCGTTTGTATTCAACACACTGGGGCTGTTTCAGAACATCGGTGTGCAAGTCGATGCCGCCACGCAAGCCCTGTCCGACCGAATGCAGGATGCTTGGATTGCGTTTGCCCGCAATGGCTCACCGGATACGGAGGCACTGCCGTGGCCTGCTTATGATCTGGCATCACGTTCAACGATGATATTCAACAACGACAGCAGGATCATCGAGGACCCGGATGCGGAGAAGCGGGAAATGCTGCAATTATAAAATGGACGAGCCATAAGCAAGGGCCCCTTCGCTGAAGGGAACTCCTATGGCAGCAAAAAAGCTGTATCTCCAGGCATGACATCATGGATATCATGCCGGAATACAGCTTTTGTTATTAGCTGGCCGCACATACGCGGCTAACCTCTGGCGTACTTCTATGCTACAGCGTCCAGTTTAGGCTCCATCGAAGAAACTTGGATCGGAACGGGCACTCTATATTTCACAAGATGATGAGCGGCAATTCCATAAACATAAAAAAAACCAGCAGATCAGGGTCTTCATCCTGATCTGCTGGCGAGGATCGGTTATCATTTCATAGCCCGATTCAACCTACTCCAACCATTTTTTATGAATGTCTGCAAACTTGCCTTGCAGCTTCATTTCATCAATCCACATTTCCAGGTAGCTTGCATATTCAAAGTCACCGCGAGGAATCATGTAGCCTTTTTCGCTGTTCGTGAAAGGCTTATCCGTCAATGCAGCATACAGTCTGGAATCTGCTTTTGCATACGTAATCGCTTCGATCGTATCGGTAATCATCACGTCATACGTACCGTCCGCTACCAAATGCGGAATATCCAGGTTATTTGGAACGACAGTTACATTAGCTTTCGTCAGATGCTCGCGTACGAACACCTCGTTCGTTCCGCCCGGATTCACGCCAATGCGAACCGAAGGTTTGTTAATGTCTTCAACCGTCAGGTATTTGTCCTTGTCTTCAGCACGGATCAACGGTGCTTTACCGAAGGAAATGTACCCTTGGGACACATAAGCCGTTTTTTGTCTTGCCGTGTTGCGGGTAACACCGCCCACGGCGATGTCAAATTTATCAGCCTGAAGGTCCTTCATCATGCTGGACCAAGTGGTGTTCACGTAGCGAACTTCCACGCCAAGATCTTTACCGAGCTCTTCCATAGCGTCGACATCATAACCTTCATACTCTTTTGTAACAGGATTCAAATATGTAAACGGTTTGTAATCCCCTGTCATACCAACCCGGATGTAGCCTCTTTCGATAATTTCATCAAGCTGGGAAGCCGCTTGTTTCTTTAGTTGCCCTGGTGCATTGGTCGAAGCCGACTTTGCGGATACCTCCGGTGATGTGAGCACCTCGTTTGCAGCAAAACCCGTTGCTACTAAAGATAAGCTGACTACCCCTGCTAGTAATACCTTTTTCCAATTCTTTGCCATGATTTTGTTTCCTCCAGTTTTCTTCTAGTTGTACATCTTAATGCCTTTGATTGAGTGGCATTGTCTTCCTTCCCACTCTGAAAGACCTTAGCCTTTCCCTTGCTGCTTACTGTCTCTTACTTCCTTCCTTACACGTACTGCTCGATCCTCATTCCTTCCAGGCATCCCCCCTCTCAGTACACATACGTGCGGTCGATAAGATTTAGGGAATGCTACAGACTGAATTTGCCAAGCTCTTTGCTAAGCTCCTGGGCCACCGTTTCCAGCTGTCTAACGGAGTTCGAAATTTCCTGGATGGTTAAGATTTGATCTTCCACAGCGGCGGTCACATTCTGTGCGTCGCTTGAAGTCAGTTCGGCGATGGATTTCAGCTCTTCCACCGAAGCGCTGACCTGTTCGGATCCCGCCGACATTTCCTCGGAAGCAGCCGATACCTCCAGAATGTGATCAGCCACGTTGCGTGTCGCACTCAGAATGTTATCGAATTTCTCGCGCACCTCTTTAATCAGCGCAATTCCATCCTGTACATCCTTCCGGCTGACGTCCATGACCTGTACGGCGTTAATCGTGTCCTCGCGTATTTCTGTAATCAGCTTCGCGATCTGATCGGTCGATACCTCGGACTGTCCGGCCAGTTTCTTAACTTCCTCAGCTACGACTGCAAATCCGCGTCCATGCTCGCCAGCTCTGGCTGCTTCGATGGAAGCATTCAAGGACAGCAAGCGAATCCGGGAGGTCACTTCCGTGATGAAGCTCAGAATCTGCTCGATTTCGGAAGAACGCTCATTCAAGCGCTCAATCGCCGTTCCGACCTTGGTTGTGCCCGCCCCGATGTTGCCGATCTGCTTCACGGCTTGTTCAACGACAACCGATCCGGTCTCTGCTTGACTTGCCGCTTCCTGTGCAGCTTCGGACACCATGGAGGACGTTTCGGCAATTTTGACGATCCCGCTGGCCATGTCACTCATGGATACTGCGATTTCGTTGGAGCTTGAGGCGTGAGCATTCGCGCCGCTTGCAATTTGACGAATGGAAGAGCCGATACGATCCACGCTGTCCATAGCCGTCTCTACCCCGCTCGAAACGATTTCCGTAACCGACATAACTTGGCGGGAAGAATCGTTCACCCCGACGACCAGATGCTTCAGATGTGAAACCGTCTGGTTAAAATCGTTGGATAGGACCGCAACCTCATCCTTACCCTCAACCTGGATGGTTTTGGTTAAATCGCCTGCTGCAACTTCTTTAACAGCCGTATTAAGTCTGCGGATCGGCCGAACAATCTGTGCCGTAAACCAGACCGCAGCACCGGCAGAAACGAATAGAGCCGCTACCGATATAATGACTAACGTGACCGACATCTCCGTGATCGGAGCATTCAGCTCCTTGGTCGGTGCCGTTACGAATATTCCCCAATTCAAATTGGATGAAGCGAAGGCTGCCGTGTATTCGACATTATCCAGAATATATTCGAATTGTCCCATCTCTCCTTGACGCACCTTGTCAAAAGCTTGCGATAATTCCGCGCTTTCCACATCTTCGACCTTCTTTTGAAGGACGAATTCCTCTGATGGATGCCACATGAACGTCCCCGCTTTGCTTAGAAGAAAAGCGTATCCGGTATCTCCGAAGGTTTGGGAGGATACCTTTTTCTGCACCTCGTTGATCGGAAGGGTAGAGCCCATGTAGCCGTACTGTTTCCCGCCCTTCATCAGCGGAATGATCATCGTTACGATGTTGTTGCCCGTACGCTTGGAAAGCACGGGCTCCGATACAACCAGCTTGCCTTCGCCCTTCCCGGCCTCCTGATAGTGAACGCGATCGGATACGTCGGTCACTTCGCCCAGAAAGTTAATGACATTCTTCCCTGTCAAATCATACGAGAAGAAAAAAGTTTCAAATTCCGGGTTCACTTCCTGCGCCGCTTGTATCAATTGCAAATCTTGCTCTTTATTCCCTGTAACGAATTTGCCCACGCTTTCAACCTTGGCAATTTCCACGTCCAGAAATTGGTCGATCTGAAGCGCCAGCTTCTCCGCGCTAAGCTGTGCTTCCTTGTCTAAGCTCTCCTGCAGCAGGTCAGACGACCGACTGTAAGTTACGGCAAAGACGGATCCAAGACTGACGAGCAAGAGCAAACAAATCATTGTAATCATTTTTTGCTTGAGACTCTTAAGCATGCTGTAAACCCTCCCCCAAAATAGTGCTTGGGTCCTATCCGATCATTCGCCCAAATTTTTTGCAAGTGCTCTTTTTTCTGTAAGGACTTTCTCTCTACAAACAAAAATGAACAAATTACGTCGAAAAATTATGGTATAAAATGGTGAAATAAGACTCCACTTTATTAGTTATCGGTAGGGTATGTTCGTTTTTTGAGAGGTTAATGAGACATTTTACATAATTCGACATTAACGTGGGAAAGCGAAATGTTTAGGAATTCATCTAGTTCAAAAGGCTTAAAAAACATATTTTTTTTCACATATCTCTAGTCCCTTCCAACATATTGCAGGAATTTCTTGAGTTTATATGGAATGTATCAGCACCCGGAGGAGGAATGAACCGCTTGTGACATCTCCATTCAACGAAAGCATAACCCAGCTATTACCCGACCTTAGGAGCTATTGCATGCAGCTTGCATTCGGCTCCAAGTGGAACGCTGAGGATATCGTGCAAGAATCGCTGATCAAGGTCCATCATGCTCGCGATGTTCAGCGTTCAGGTGAGACGCTGTCCTTCACCTTCCGTGATCCGGACGGACATTTGCTTACCTTTACGACAAATATTTTTTTAAGTCCCGTTTCTTTTGCACCCTCTTCTTCCGTTAAATAAGTGAAATCGCAATCAAGCGATATCCAATCTGGATAAAATCATCTGAAAGGAGTGTATGACCAATGGCAACAATCCCGCACCGGATAGCCGTCATTCAATGGCCCGTAAAAAATGTAGAACGATCGCTCAAATGGTACCAGGAGGTGCTCGGCGTCACGCTGACCTTCCCGTTTACCCCGGGCGATCCTGCGGCCTGGCTGTGCATTGGCGACGTCGGATTCGGCTTGGTGCAGACGGAAGACGTACCTCGCCTGGAATTTACGGATACGCAAGGGAATCTGCAATCCATAATCCAATTGCAGGTAAACGAAATTCATGAGGTATACCGGCATCTTCAGGATAAAAAGGTAACCGTCAGCGATATAAGATACATACCGGACGGCGGCTACAGCTTCAGCTTTACCGATCCTGACGGCAACACCGTCAGTCTTTGGGGCGGCTGGCCATCTTCGGAAGACCAGTCCGAATAAAATCTCAGCTGGATAAAAGCAAATAAGGCTGTTCCCTATTAAGCAGAATAATCTGCATTTAGGGAACAGCTTTATTTCATTGCATATGGTCTCTTAGTTTACGAATAGGGATCCCTGTTCATTATAGGCATGGAGCAGCGTGTACCGACTGTTTCGAACCTTGTGGGCTTCACTCAGGCTCCGCTTCAGCAATTCGCTCTTGATCGGAAGCTCCGATACCCCGGCTGGTCCGCCAACCGAGCGCATCAGATCGGCCAGCTCTACCGGTTCCGGGATTTGCATTATTTGCGACCGGATTTCGTTCCAATGCTGCGTGATCCGAAGTGCAGTGTCATTCGCACCTACGGAGGCGCTTCTGTACATCTCAAGCCCCTGTTCCCCAAGACGGTGATACAGCTTCGAGATTTCCACGCAAGCGGCACCCACCTTGGCTCCGTGCAGCAGCTGCTTCTCCCCTAGCCGGATAGACTCCATCTCCCAATAGTGGGACAGATGATGCTCCGAGCCTGAAGCCGGATGGGATTGACCGAACAGCAGCATGGCTAAACCCGATTCAACGAGCGCACCCATTAAGATGCGTACACCCTCCTCGGTTCGCTTCCCAATCTGCTCGACCCCGTTCACGCATTGGTTGAGCGCGGATCGCGTAATATCCGCCGAAATTTGCAAATAGGGTTCATCAGCCACCAGGCTGCCGAATTTCCAATCGAACAGGGACGTGTACTTGCCCAGCATATCCCCGAACCCGGCCGCGGTAAGCTGCGGGGGAGCCGACATGAGAATATCGACATCCGCAAAAATCGCGCTCGGTCCAATAGCTGGAATCGTCTTCTTCTCACCCCGTATAATGATGGGCGCTCCCTTGGAATTAAATCCATCCACCGAAGCGGCCGTGGGTACCGAGATGAATGGGATACCCGCGGTATAAGCAGCGTACCGGCTAATATCGTGAATCGTTCCCCCACCTACCGCAAGCACCGCCTTCGCCCTGCTTTGCTGGATATCCAGTATGACCTGAATCAGGGAAACCTCATCCGCGATAACATCTCCCTTCCGGTCAGGAAGAAGCTTGGTAACTTGGACCTCAATCGAGGATTTCGTAAGCAGGTTCGCAAGCGGCTGGCCCGCTCTGTCATAAGTATTGCCGTCTACGACCATCACCACCGAGGTCCACTGTTTTGTCTCAAGGTAACCCGCGACCTCGCGTAGAGCTCCAGACTGAATCTGAATCGACTCCACTTCGTCCAGATTCGAAAGCTGCCTAGCAGGTAAATGCGCCGCCAAACTTCGGATATTCGATAAAATGGAGGTCATATCCGCGTGCCCTTCTTTCCGATCATCGCCAGCGCCGGAAGGGGGTTATTGCAGGTCATACCGGTAACCCCGCATTCCAGCGAATAGCGGACACCCTCCTCATCGTCCGGGCAATAGCTCCAGACCAGCAGCCCCTGTTCCTGGAACCGGGCAACGAGCTCTGGCGTAAGCAGCGACATCTCTACGCCGATTGCCCACATCTTGGAGTAGGTTCCATCCTCCTCGAAGACAAATCGGGACATTTTCTCACCCGGGAAGCCCTGTGTCTTCAGACCATGCGTATCATGAATATGCGTCAGAACTTCTGCATCGAAACAGGTGAATACACAGCGCGGCAGGTACCCGTATTGGTTCAGCACATCAACCGCCAGGTCCGCGGCCTCTATAGCATCGGGGCTTGGCTTAATCTCCACGTTGCACAGAACTTCGGGATATTCCCGGAGCAGCTCGCATAGCTCCGCAAGCGTCGGGATCTTCAATCCTTCAAACTCCCGAGCGAGCCAGCCGCCCGCATCCAACGATTTCAGTTCCGCAAGCGTATGATCCCTCACCTCGCCAACACCACTCGTCGTACGCTGAACGGTTGCGTCATGGATAACCACCACTGCCTTATCACGCGTCAGCCGGAGATCAAACTCCAGCATATCTACGCCTAACTCCAGCGCCTTGCGAAAGGCCAGTAGCGTATTTTCCGGATAAGCTGATTTATACCCGCGGTGTGCAGCCACCATCGTACAGGATGGTTCCCGTAGTCGTTCGATCATATGTCCTGCCACTCCTTTACCAGTTGTTATTGGGCCAAAATCCGTTCCGTCTCTTTCTTGAAGGTATCCAGCGTAGCCGGAATATCCTTGCTGTCGTACATGATCGCTTCCATCGCCGAGAAGAACTCATGCATAATCTCCGGCCATGCCACGTCCTTATTGGTATCGACGGCAAATTCCAGCTGATCATAAGCGACTTTGCGGTTCGGTTCTTTGGCCCACAGCTCTTGGATCTGCTCCGACTCCACCATCTTCTTCGTGAATGGCAGGTAGCCAGATTGCAAAATAAATTCAAGACCGCCTTCCTCTTCCATCTCCATCCACCGGATGAATTCCCATGCCGCTTCCTTGTTCTTGGAAGAGGACAGCATCGTCACATTCGCGCCTCCGGTCGGATTCGCATACACTTCGTCCTTAGGCAGGAACGCTGTGACGTAATCGAAATCCACCGCGCTGGACAACCCGCCAATCGATCCCGTAGATTGATACATCATTCCGACCTTGCCTTCCACAAACATGCTGTTCACAATGTTGCCGGAATCCTGAGCAGGCGGATAATACAAGGCGCCTGTGCTCTGCAGGTCTTTAAGGTAAGCGAACATCTTGGCGCCGACACCGTTATCCCCGAAACCGATCGACGTATTGTCATCATTGAAGAAAGTGCCGCCCGCCTGCGAGATCATGGCAATCGGATACCAAGTGTCATAGGGCATCGTAACGCCGTATCGCTTATACTCGCTGCCTTCCTTGACTACAAGCGCATTTGCGATCTCCTTCAGCTCCTCCCATGTGGTCGGAATTTGCAGCCCCTGCTCATCCAGCAATGTTTTGTTCACATGCAGAATCGGGGTGGAACGGTTCAGCGGCAGCGATACCAATTGATCATTGAAGACGGAGTGTCCCATCAGCCCCGGCGTAAAGTCATCGGCGCTGATGCCAGAGCCTTCAAGATAAGGCGTCAGATCCTCAAGCACTTCCGAATCTGCGAACATCTGAACATAGGCTCGCTCCAGCATGCTGACATCCGGACCGGTATCGGAGGCTATCGCCTGCTGCAGCTTGGTTACCGTCTCGTCATAACTCCCCTGAAAGGTGCCTACCACTTCGATATCCTCATGGGATGCATTAAAGCGCTGAATGAGTGCATCCATGTATTCCCCGTTCTTGCCTCCCAACGAGTGCCAGAACTGAACTGTAGTTTTCCCTTTGTCTCCGGACGGGGCTTCGGCTCCCCCGCTTCCCGGCGCTTTGCCCGTATCACCGGAAGTTCCCCCACCACCACACGCGGCAAGCAAACTGAATAGCATAATGACGGATAGCAGTGTATACCATTTGGATTTCATATTGACTCATTCCTCCATTAATCATTCGATTATGAATTGCCGAACCCTGTTATTCCAGTAATTATTTAATGCCTGAATAAACAAAAGCCTTCACGATGTGCTTCGAGCAGAATACATACACAAGCAGGATGGGCACCACCAGCATCACATTGCCGGCCATGATGATATGCCAGTTGCTGATGCCCTCAGTCTCCCTTAGCATGGCGATCCCCAGCGTCAGCGGCCGGACGGCAGCTGAATCGGTCATGACGAGCGGCCAGAAATAGTCATTCCAGTGACTGACAAAGCTGAACAGCGCGATGGTCGCAAGTGCCGGCTTCGACATGGGAACCATGATTTTCCGAATGATTTTGAATTCGCTCGCATTATCAAGACGGGCCGCTTCAATGATTTCCTCCGGAATCTGCATGAAGTACTGCCTCAGCAGGAAGATGCCGAAGGCATTCGAGATGAACGGGATGATCTGCGGCAGCAGGGTTTTGACTAATCCCCAATCTGCCATCATCAGATAGACCGGTATGAACGTAACCTGACCCGGGATCATGAATGCCAGAAGGATCATGCCGAACAGCAGCGTTTTTCCCGGAAACTTATACTTCGCAAATGCATAGGCAGCCGGGATCATGATCAGAAACTGCAGAACGATGATGGATCCGGTAACGACAACCGAGTTCCTGAAATAGGTAAGAAAAGGACCTGCATTCATCGCCTCCGCGAAGTTGCCCCATTGCGGCGAGGCCGGAAACCACGTCGGTGGAAACGTCATCGTTTCCCGGAATGTCTGGAGTGATGTGGAGATCATCCACAGAAACGGAAAGATGAAAATCATGAGCACTGCGGCCTTCAGTAAATAGCCCAGCGCCGTCCATACGATTTTTAAATCAAAGGTCTTCAAACTGTGCCTCCTTTCTGCATGGCCAAAGCCTTATTGATAATGGACCTTCTTGGACAGCAGCCGGAAATAGATGAACGTAAGCAATCCGATAATGGCCATGAGTACGACGCCTGTCGCAGCCGAATAACCGATGTTGGTCGTTCGGAAGCCGTATATGTAATACACAAGCGTGGTCGTTGCATTATTCGGTCCTCCGCCTGTCATCACCTGAACGGTATCAAATACTTTGAAGGAACCGATCGTCATGATGATCAGGATAAAAAACAGCTGCGGCGAAATCATCGGCAATGTGATTTTGTAAAACACCTTGAACCTACTGGCATTATCCAGCGCCGCCGCTTCATAAATGCTTGGCGATATGCTCTGCAGGGCCGCCACGATAATCAGGGTGTAATAACCGATGGCCTGCCAGACCGATACGATAATGACGGATATCAATGCGGTCTTGGAGCTTTGCAGCCATGCGGACGGCGGGAGCCCCACCAGCTTGAACAGATAATTGAGAAGTCCTTGATTCGGCTCCATCAGCCACAGCCAGACCAGCGAGATCGATACAATGGAAACGACGTGCGGTGTGAAAATCCCAGCCTGAACGACCGAATTGAAACGGCCCTTCTTGTTCAGCCACACCGCAATCAACAGGGACAGCAGCATGGTTAGAATCACAACGCCGACTGTATAGATGGAAGTGTTCCATAACGCTTTGTAGAAATCCCCGCGACCCAGAATCTGGGTGAAATTGTCCAGTCCGACAAACTTGCTCTTGTCCTTGTTCATCAGGTTGTATTTGAACAGGCTTAAGTAAATCAGATAACCTACCGGATACATCACAAACAGCATGATACCCGCCATGGCCGGCGCGATTAGCACATAGGGCCTGATCCCTTCCCAAATCCGCTTCTTATCCATGAGCCAGTCCTCTCAGCCGCTCCATAAACCCCCTATAGCGGATGTCCTGCTCTTCGACCCGCTTCTCATCCGCCCCGAAGAAAAACAATTTATCCGCCGCCACGCCGAGATATACCTCCTGATCGACATGAAATTTGTCATCCTGACACTTCACCATGAAGGCCTGGCCCTCCATCGTCCTTACCTGATAAATTGTCTCGGAGCCCAGCATTTCGCGCGTGATGATCTCACCCTTGGTCGTATAATGAAACGGCTCCGGTTCTGTGCCGATCATAACGCTCTCCGGACGGAATCCAAATGTAATGCGGTCGTCGCCCAGGGGCGCAATGTTCATGGGGGGAACCCCGATAAACTGGGCCGCAAACAGATTGCTAGGCTCGCGGTACACTACCTCAGGCGGCGCTTCCTGCTGAATGACGCCTTTGTTCATAAGCACGATGGTATCTGCCATCGACATCGCCTCGATTTGGTCATGGGTCACATAGACAAAGGTCGTTCCCAGCTTCTTGTGCAGTTCAATCAGCTCGATCCGCATCTGAACCCTCAGCTTGGCATCCAGATTGGACAGCGGCTCATCCATCAGGAATACGGACGGATCCTTAACCATCGCCCGGGCCAAAGCCACTCGCTGCCGTTGTCCGCCAGACAAGGTAGAAGGCTTACGATCCAAGTAATCGTTCAGTCCCACGGTTGCCCCTATGGTCTCCACCAGACGTGTGCGTTCTGCTTTGGGAACCTTGTTGTTCACGAGACCAAACTCGATATTCTCGCGAACCGACATCGTTGGGTAGATTGCGTAATTCTGAAACACCATGGCCACGCCGCGCTTCCCCGGTGCAATTCGCGTAACATCCTTGCCATTGATAAGAACGGAACCGGAGGTTTGAGGGTCAATGCCTGCAATCATCCTTAAGAGCGTTGTTTTTCCACATCCTGACGGACCGACCAGCACGGTGAATTTTCCGTCTTCGATGGTAAGATCCAGGTCCTGGATAACAGTTTGACGATCAAACGACTTGCTTACTTTCACAAATTCAATGGATGCCAAGAGCGATCCCCCTCACGAAAGTGTAATGATGTTGTCATGACAAGCAAAAATCAATGAATCCATAAAAATGAAATCCCTTACATGCACCTGATAATAAGTACGCATCAAATGCACATGTAATGATCACTTTTGTTCATTTTTATTTAATTCGATTGTAGATGTGCAATATTAGGAGAGTGTTAGACCTTCGTACGGATTTTGTAAATTCGTTTCGTATCAAGGGATTTAACATGGAATTAACATAATGCGAGTACACTAATAAGACATGGAATCCTTAAGCATAAAAGAGCAAAAATGCGCATTGTATGTACAAACGCACCTAAACTGCACATTGTCCATTCAGGAAGGGAGAAATTATCGATTGCTGGCACATGAACGAAAGAAAAGGATCATTGATTACGTAAGGCAATACCGAACAGCAACGGTTGCTGCGCTGGCATCGGAATTCGGTGTTCACACGGCCACCATTCGCCGTGATTTGGCGGAGATTGAACAGGAAGGCGCTTTGAAGCGCACACATGGCGGGGTCATCATGGAGCAATGGACGCATAACGAGCCATCCTTTAATGAGCGAACCAACTTTCACCGGGACGAGAAAATACGCATCGGTCAGCTTGCGGCTTCGCTTGTGGAAGACGGGGAGAATATCATCATTGATTCGGGAACAACCACCCTTCATATTGCGACGCATCTTGTGCACCGCTCGGACATTACGGTCATTACGAACGATATGAACGTTGCTGTTGAGCTCCGCGATGCTCCGGGTATCAAAGTCATTCTGACCGGCGGGGAGCTGTACCCCTCGAGCTATATGCTAAACGGCATGTTTACCGACCATGTACTGAAATCCCTGCATGTCGAGAAAGCGTTCATTGGTACCCCTGCCTTACATCCTCAGCATGGCCTCATGCACCCGGAGGCGCTGCTCGTCCCGGCCAAACAGAATATGATTCAAGCCGCCGGCGAAATTGTCGTGGTCACCGACCACAGCAAGATTGGCAAGCTGTCTCTGCACACAGTCGCTCCCAACAGCGCCATACATACCCTCGTCACCGGCACTGAGGCTTCCGACTCGGATATCAAGCCGTTTCAGGAACGAGGCATTACCGTGTACAGGGTTTGAGGCTTGCGCTCTTTGTATACCTTGGCATACTATTGCATACCTTTGCATACCTTACGTACCATTGCGTACCTTGGCATACCTAAACATCCTTCTTACAGAAAACACAAAGGGCACCCCTGGGGGTGCCCTGATCACGCTGCGGCTTGCTGGCAGCTTATTTATTTCTATTCCACTGCTATGTTTAACATCCAAGTGACAACAAGCTCATGCTGCCTTTAACTCTCAAGGATAACTCTTCTACTACCATTAAGACTAGTTGGGGAGCGGACTTCGATTCCCCCCGCTTAGACCAAAAGGGCAATAAGCAGAGATTCACTGTACGTCCAAAAATACGATCGTCATATCATTCAATATGTTCAAAACTCAACTTGTTCTTTGGTGTGAGGACTTCCTTACGGACTCAGAATACCTTATTTCATAGAAAACAGCCCTTTTAGTAATTTTAGCGGACCCAGCAAACCTTATTTGCTGTTTTAATCGGTATTTGCTCCCGTAATTCTCATAATAGCGGATCTGGAGTCCGGTACATTGTGAAAAATCGGGTTATGATCTTAAATAACGGAACTAGGGTCCGTTAAAGTTGACGAAGGCCATGAAATCATCGAATGAAGAACATCGACAGTCAGTGAACCCACAACATTTCGATAGGTACTTCCAAGAGTCACCAGGGTCAATGCGTAGCCGACGGGAGCTATTTCCTCTACACATATTAATGAACCCCACTCTCCCATTCCTTCCTCGGTGGCTTAAAAAAAGATCCGGCAGTCATATGACGCCGGATCCTCTCACACTATTCGATTAAGGGATGACTTTCCAAACATCGGCAGATCCAGGAGTTTCGCCTTGAGTCCACCATTTCGCCTCATAGTTCACGCCGTTGTAGCTGACTTTGCTGCCACCTAAGTAAACGGCTGTTGCATTCCATGCCGGATAGGTCGCTGAGCTTCCGGATGTTGACACGGTAAGCGGGGCGGATGCTGATGATTTGCTGCCCGTACTGCTTACGGCTACCACAGTATACGTATAGGACGTTCCTTCGGCTAACCCCGTATTGGTATAGGAGGTTGTTGTGGATGTACCCACAAGAGATCCGTTACGGTAAATTTCGTAACTGGAAGCACCGGTGGAAGCTGCCCATGCCAAGGAAACACTGCTGTTGGTTTGGGATGGGGAAGTAAGTCCTGTCGGTGCTGGTACGCCTGGATCCGGAGTTCCGCCGCCACCGCCAAAGTCCACGTCGATGACGTTATAGAAAGCGTTAGGTGTGTCAGCTACTTCCCATACCGCCAGAATGACATGGTAACCGGATTTAGCAGGAACGTTACAAGTGGACGCATAGTTTGTCGGAGGTTTTACACCGCCGTAGTCAATGGAGCAGAAAGGCGTCAGATCAAACGATGCTCTGCTCAGCGGAGCATTTTGATCCCAGCCGTCTTTCGTAATGTAGTATTTCCAGCTTGCCGTCACATGGTTGGCTGTCAAATGCCATTGGAACGTTGTGGTTCCCGGGGAAATGCTTACTTTGCTCCAGCGAGTTGCGGATTGCTCGTCAAGTTTAGGGAACGCGCCGCCTGCACTGGCGATTTTGCCATCGGCAGGACCTGCATTCGGCCAGCCTTTAGGAGCTTCCAAGCTTTGAGGCTCATACACGATTGCGCCGCAATCGGTATTTTGCCCCTGCTTACACAGAATGGCGCGGCTGCCTGGAGAATCGACATACCCGTGGGCAAAAGCTTTATCTGCAAATAAAACCATGAATAAGGTCATCACTAACATCGTGGAACCGGCAATGATTAGATGCTTGAGCCAAGCTTTGTTCGGCAAACTTAAAGTCATACAATTCTTCCTCCTTTAATATAAATTAATAATTAAAGCGTTTACAAAACCTCTGGGCTGCTCAGGCCACCTCCCTTCCATTGAGACAAGTGTTGCTATCTGACTTGACTGAACTTGGAAATCTTCCACAATCATCGTCCAAGCTTTACCAGTACTATAATTATTTTAAAGCATCTGGAAGCCTTATCCCATAATACTAATCAACGATTTGTTACACATTTCAACGAAATTGGATAAATATGTAACGCAAAATGTTATGAAAATTCACTGAATTTGCTGAAAACAATCAAAAAAACAAAATATAAAAAAGCAAGAATCCCTGTGGATTCTTGCTTTCATCCAAACTTTTTATCCGTTCTGTTCGGCAGAACGACTCCTATTCCACGCCGTCCTTAAAATGCTTCGTATAATGTTTATCCCCTTTGTGCTCCAAATCCTCAATCGTAAGCTCCAAGGTATGCACAATTTGTTCCTTGACCTGATTCAAGGTGTCGAAATAAACATGTTCCTCCGTCCCCACAATGCGTGTACCGCTGAGTGCCTGAACGGCCTGGTAGACCCGGTGCTGTTCGGCCAAATCATCAACGGCTTTCAACGTATGTTTCATCTGAAGGAACAGGTCCTTATGATGCTGGGTCGTCAACCGCTTTTCAAGCTCCTCGATTCTGGCATTCATGGCAGCTCTCTCCTTCACAATAAGATGCTTTCGATTATACTTCCCTGGCATTCGCATTTCCAATAAATTCTTCTTATATATATCACGGTTTCTTTCCAATGAAACAGGAAATTGACCACTGCTCAGCGAACTATGATAACGTTAACATTTTGCACAGCTACATACACTCAGAAGGACGAAATCGATCAAACATTTGGAGGTAGCAATGGAAAACAACGGACTCGGAGGAAAAAGCATTATCCTCAGACTAGAAATGAATACACAAGAAATCAAATTCGGTCAAGTTGCATCCGCCATATTTGAGGCGGGGGGAGACATGGTCGCCATCGACGTCATTCAGGCGAGCGGCCACATTACCGTACGCGATATTACTATTACGGTTACGGACAGCGTGGATATCGGTAAAATTACTAATTCAGTGAAAAATCTAAAGGGCGTCCGGCTCGTCAACGTTTCGGACCGTACCTTCCTGCTGCATCTCGGCGGCAAGATCGAAACCCAGCCCAAAATCCCAATCCAAAACCGTGATGACCTGTCGCGCGTCTATACGCCAGATGTTGCCCGCGTATGTTCAGCCATCCAAGAAGACCCGAAAAAAGCCTTTACGCTTACAATTAAAAGAAATACGGTGGCCGTCATCTCGGACGGAAGCGCCGTACTCGGTTTGGGCAACATCGGTCCTTATGCGGCCATGCCGGTCATGGAAGGAAAGTCGATGCTCTTCAAACAGTTTGCAGGAGTAGACTCCTTTCCGATCTGCCTGGATACCCAGGATACCGAAGAGATTATTGCCTGCATCAAAGCAATGGCTCCGGCTTTTGGCGGCATAAACCTGGAGGATATCTCCTCACCGCGCTGCTTCGAGATTGAACAACGACTGCGGGATGAGCTTGACATTCCCGTGTTTCACGATGACCAGCACGGCACGGCGGTGGTTCTGTATGCGGCACTGATCAATTCGTTAAAAATTGTCGGGAAATCGATCGATAACATTAGGGTCGTGGTATGTGGAATCGGTGCTGCGGGCGTAGCATGCAGCAAAATCCTCCTGTCAGCCGGTGTCAAGGACATCATTGGCGTAGACCGCGAGGGTGCACTGGTTGGCGGACATGCATATAGCAATAGTATGTGGCAATGGTACGCAGAGCATACGAACCCGAATAAAGTCGAAGGTTCCTTGCGTGAAGTGATCCAAGGTGCCGACGTGTTCATCGGCCTCTCTGCCGGCGGCCTGCTCCGCCGTGAGGACGTACAAGCCATGGCCGATCAACCGATCGTATTCGCAATGGCAAACCCTACGCCCGAGATTAAACCGGAAGAGGTCGAGGATATTGTAGGCGTCATTGCAACCGGACGTTCGGATTATCCGAACCAGATTAATAACGTCCTCTGTTTCCCGGGTATTTTCCGTGCGGCCTTGGACTGCAGGGCGACCACGATTAATGAGGAGATGAAGCTGGCTGCAGCCGAAGCCATTGCATCCGCCGTATCGGACGAAGAACGCAACCCGTCGTATATTATTCCAAGCGTGTTCAACCAGAACGTCGTGAAAGCCATTCGGGAGCTTGTCGTGAAAGCAGCTGTCAAAACCGGCGTTGCCCGGAGAATTCCGCGTGAATAAGAAATCCCTCATTCGGAAGTTCAATAAACAGGCAGCGATATATGAAAGGAACACCAGGCAACGGAGGCTCGGTGAATGGAGACAGCAGCTGCTTCAGGATGTAGAGGGTGACGTGCTTGAGGTAGCTGTTGGCGCCGGCGCGAATTTCCCATTTTATCATCGCGATAAGGTGAACGTAACGGCTGTCGATTTCAGTCCCGAGATGCTAAGCCGTGCGCGGCGGATGGCCTCCGAGCTTGGCATTCGGGCCAGTTTCCTGGAACGGGATATCGAGACGCTGGAGCTGCCGGAACGTTCCTATGATTGCGTTGTATCCACCCTGTCGCTATGCGGCTATGAGGATCCGGTCAAAGCCTTGAATAAAATCAACCGCTGGGCCAAACCCGGCGGCCGCATTTATTTATTGGAGCATGGCATGAGCACGAACCGGCTCCTTGGCGCCATGCAACATCTGATCAACCCCGCAGCACGGCGGATATCCGGCTGTCATTATAATAGGGACATGATCCAGATCGCGAATGCCTCGGAACTGAATATCATGAAGACGGAGCGCTATTGGAACGGCATCGTCCATCTAATCTGGGCACAAGCAACTTGATCCATTCATTGATTTTGACCTGTCTGCATAATTTTATATGTAAGCTCTTATTAATTGATCTGGAGGAACTTGTTATGAATACAAGGCCTGATTCTAATGAATATTTGCTCCTCGCCGAAAAATACGTCTCTCTTGTCCCCGAAGGCCATATTGCTGAGGTATTGCAGCGGCAGCATGATGAAACGTTGAGATCGCTCAGCGATCTGACGGAAGAACAAGCGAATGTTCGTTATGCGGAAGGGAAATGGAGTCTAAAACAGGTGGTCGGACACATCGCCGATGTAGAGCGCTTATGGAACTACCGCATTCTCTACATCGCGCGTGGGGATGCCCGTGAATTTTCGGGATACGACCGGGAGATTTTTGTCCAGAATTCTCCTTTCAGCCGTCTCCCGTTACGGGAAGCCCTTAAGGATTATGCTGCCGTCAGGCAGTCTACCATTACACTGGTTGGAAGCTTGACGGAGGAAGCTCTGCTGCGTCAAGGTACATTCAACAATTACCCGCTCTCCGCCCGGGCAGCCGCCTATGTCATAGCTGGGCATGAGCTTCATCACCTGAATATTCTACGGGATAAATATTTAACGTAGTTTATGAAGATTGCTTAGCAATGATCTAATGTTGCTTATTCTTAACAAAATGGGGGTGTCCATAAAGATCTTAGATCTGACGGGAGCCCCCTTTTTCTGTTAGGAGACGCTCCGTGTACGAATCGTTTCGTCCTTTCCGCTAGAAATACGAAAGGAGACCGTTTCTTGGTAAAATGGAAGCGCGACCCACCAACTCTTCTTGTATGATATGTAAAGGTTGGCAGCGCAAGCTGCCTTAACTCCAATTCCATACCTCGATGCGGCCCAAACGGAATTCCCAAAATTCCTGCTCCTCCTTTAGCTTCTCCAGCTCCCGCACAGGTCCCGTAACGGTCGCTCCGTAAACTTGAACTCCATTTTTCTTCAAGTAGGCCAGCCGGTGTTTGTCATCATCCACACCGTTATATTTGATATTGTTAGTCATCCATTCAACGTCGGCGATCAGTTGCTGCTCATGATCCGTTATCCCGGCATCCAGTGAGAAGAAAGTATGCCAACTAGAAAGAAAATGATTTAGACAACGGTTTAATCGCGCAAATGTTACGGTAAAATAGAAATCGCTACAGCAGCTAAAAACACGCAGCTACTGTAACGATTCCATATCACACAAAATTCTATATTATTTCGCTTCAGTGGATGGGGTGTTGTGTCCATCCCAGCATTCCACATCCTGCAGCCCTTTGATGCTGTCCTTGGTGAAGACAGGGTTCACGCCAGCCCGCTTCTGCTTCAAGTAATCTTGAAGCGCTGCAAAGGCCGTTCGGGAAAGCAGCGCGATGGCGATGAGATTCACGATCACCATCAATCCCATGAAGAGGTCGGCCAAATCCCACACCAGCTTCACGCTGGTCACGGAGCCGAAGATGACCATGGCCAGCACGGAAACCCGATAGATCCATACCCAAACCCGATTCGATTTCAAAAATTCGATGTTGGTTTCCCCGTAGTAATAGTTACCGATCAAGGTACTGAACGCAAACAGGAAAATCATGATCGCCAGAAAGTCGGATGCCCACGCACCCATCTCCATGGCCAGCGCAGCCTGCGTCAGGGCGATTCCATCAAGTCCGGTCTGCTGGTATGCGCCGGTAAACAGAATAATGAATGCCGTGCTTGTACATATGACCAGCGTATCGATCAGGACGCCCAGCGCCTGAACCAGTCCTTGCTTCGCCGGATGGCTTGTCGTTGCGGTCGCCGCAGCGTTCGGTGCGCTCCCCATGCCGGCTTCGTTGGAGAACAGGCCTCTTTTGATCCCGTTCATGAGCGCGGCACCGATCGATCCGCCAACGACCTGCTCATAACCGAACGCGCTTTTGACGATTAGCGCAAACACCTCCGGCAGCTTGGTGATATTCGCCAATACGATAAACAGCGCGGCACCGACATACAGCACAGCCAGAATCACGACGATCAGCTCCGACATTTTAGCAATTCGCTTCACCCCGCCAAAGATGATGGCCGCAAAAACAACCGCCATGATAATCCCGAGGGTTAAACGATCCATGCCGAAGGAATTCTGGAAAGCAATCGTAATCGTGTTGGATTGAACCGCATTAAACACAAGGCCGAAGGACAAAGTGATCAGGATCGCAAACAGCACGCCCATCCACCGCTTTTTTAATCCTTGCTGCATGTAATAGGCGGGACCTCCGCGGAATCCGCCCGCTCCATCCTTTACCTTATAAATCTGCGCCAATGTGCTCTCAATAAAGCTGGAGGCCGATCCGATGATCGCGATGATCCACATCCAAAATACGGCCCCCGGCCCCCCAAGCGAGATAGCCAAGGCAACGCCGGTAATGTTCCCGGTCCCGACGCGGGCCGCCATGCTGATGGCAAACGCCTGAAACGGGGAAATGCTGCCCTTCGTTTTGCTCTTGGGTTCGCGGATGACCCGGAACATCTCGCCGATCAGGCGAAACTGCAGGAACTTGGTGCCCACCGTAAAATACAGGCCAAACGCTATCAGCAATACGATAAGCAGTTTAGACCATAGAAAATCGTTAAAGATAGTAACTACCTGCTGTACAATTTGATCCATTCTCTACCCTCACTATATATATGTCATCACCCATGGTGTAGGTTTGTGAAAAATAGCCCATGTTACATCTAACCATTACTCCCCCCTTGGAGACAAGAGGTTAATTGTGGAAGAGCTAGGCAGGGTGAACAGCTCAAGATCCTTCAAGGGATCCCTATAAAAAAAGACCCTCTCCTCCGCGGGTTTAGCGCAGGGAAAGGGTCTTGTCGGTATGAGAAGGCTGCTTTGGTCACTGATGATTTTTCTCCCTTCCGCGGAGGCGATCGTGTTCTCCACATTGGTACTCACTTAGACAACGGGCGATCCCGCAAATGTTACGATAAAATCAAAAAAATCGTTACAGCAGCTGCAACACGTTGCAACCGTAACGATTCCACATTCATTATATATCATGCGCATCAGAGGATGGATTGTGTAACATAGGGGACTACTGCCTTTGTATGATGTAAATATTATACAAAGGCAGTGGCGGTTCACTTCCTGAATCATTTACCTCCCCTGTAACAAATAGAGGAGTACAATACAGGAGGCTCTTATTAAAAAGGAGTATAAGATAGACTGGCGCTGAATGAGAGTTGGGTAATATCAGCTGCCGAGGGATCAGTCTCAGCAAGCGTCCTTACACGAATACCAATACGATCACCCTCAGCGACCACCAATGATCCCCCAACATTTCTATTCGTTGCGGTACGGAAACCGGTTGGGTTACCAGGTGTAATGACCGTATTCGGAGCTCCGAATCTAACTGAACTAGTCAGCGAAGTTGTCACGTAAGGTGAAGAACTATGATCAATCCCATTATTAGGAACTGACGGTGCGCGGAATACTGTAAAATCATATTGAAGACCGAGAGTATTTATAGAAACCTCAGAAGCAACCAATAAATCTACACTTATTTGTAAATCTTGAACGGTACCTGCAAAGGGAATTGGGAAAGCAAAACCACCTGCTTCGGGTGGCATAGTTGATTCTCCAGAAGCGTTAATAACTTCAACCGTGCTACTACCAAAACCCATTAAAATTGGAGCAGCCGATACTACTTCAGCTCCAACGAGGATGATACCCGTTGAAAATGGAATTAATCCTCCACCTCCTGCTGCACCTGTTGCACCTGTTGCACCCGTTGCCCCCGCAGGTCCTGCTGGCCCTGCTGCACCCGTTGCCCCTGCAGGCCCCGCTGGCCCTGCTGGTCCTGCTGGCCCTGCTGGTCCTGCTGGTCCTGCTGGCCCTGCTGGTCCTGCTGGTCCTGCTGGTCCTGCTGGTCCTGCTGGTCCTGCTGGCCCTGCAAGTCCTTCGGGTCCAATTGCTCCTGCAATTCCTGCAAGTCCTGCGGGTCCAATTGCTCCTGCAATCCCTGCAAGTCCTTCGGGTCCAATTGCTCCTGCAATCCCTGCAAGTCCTGCGGGTCCAATTGCTCCTGCAATCCCTGCAAGTCCTTCGGGTCCAATTGCTCCTGCAATCCCTTCAAGTCCTGCGGGTCCAATTGCTCCTGCAATCCCTGCAAGTCCTGCGGGTCCAATTGCTCCTGCGATTCCTGCAAGTCCTGCGGGTCCAAGTGCCCCTGCAAGTCCCTCAGGTCCAGCTTCGCCAATTGCTCCTACAAGTCCTTCTAATCCAGCTGGTCCAAGTGCTCCTGCAAGTCCTGCGGGTCCAGCTGCTGCAATTGCTCCTCCAAGTTCTTGAAGCAATTGCGGTCCTTGGGGTCCTGGAGGTCCCGGAGGTCCTGGAGGTCCTGGAGGTCCCGGAGGTCCTGGTGGACAATTACACCTTCCCATGGTCTCATCTCCCTGTTATCAAAAGTAATTTATCATATTAAAAGCTTAAAAAGGTAAACACGGCAAATACCTATCAACTGAAAAACAGGCAAATAGAGCACTACAATCGCTGATTTTCTGTTCACCTATGCTCTTGTCCCATAGCATTATGTCTCTGCTGGCATTAGATAATACGAGATATCGAAGTCATGGGAGTGATGAGATTGGAGAATGGCCCTTTAATAGGTATTCTGGTAGCTAAAAGGAACAGCAGAAAAAGAATTTTGGAGCTTTATGAACGTTATCACAATCTAAACCTGAAACTTTACGCCTTTACACCGGCAGATATTCTTTGGGATGAACAACGTATTATTGGACTTAGCCTGAAAAAGGGCATATGGAAACAAATTTCGTTCCCATTTCCTCATGTGGTCTATAACCGGTGTTTTAACAAAAAATTAATAACCATTCAACGACTAGAGAAGGCGATTGGTAGAAACAAATGTTTCAACAATATCAATTTTTTTAATAAATGGGATCTCTATAACCTATTACAACAGTCAGATCTTAAAGCTTATGTGCCGGACACATTTTTATATAATGAAGTGAATGTATCAGAACTATTAGAGAAATATAAACTACTATACATTAAGCCTTTATACGGATCTAAGGGGAAGTCTGTGTATCGGGTTGAACTAACGGATAATGGAGATATTCACATCTCTTTGCACAGCTTGGCTCCAAGATATATTTGCAGAAAAAACGAAAGCATTCAGGAAAAATTGGATAAACTTCTCGGACTAACGAAATACATGGTTCAGCAAGGGATCCATATGAGTCAATTTGATCATCAGTATTTTGATATCCGGGTCCTTGTTCAAAAAGATATTCTTGGAGAATGGACGGTTTCCATCATTACATGTAGAGTGGCTTATGAACATTACTTTAACACGAGTATGTGTGAAAGCATTTATGAAGTTTCAGAAATTCTTCCGCGATTATTTTCGCCGGAGAAAATGAATAAAATCCTCCGATCTCTGTATGAGGTAAGTGTAACGGCCGCACATGAAGCAGACATTCATATGGGTTCATTGGGAGAATTGAGTGTCGATTTTGTGTTAGACGAGCAAAGAGAGTTATGGATTATTGAACTTAACGGAAAACCCCAAAAAAATATATACAAAGACCTTAAAAGTATAAAACGCAAAATTTATAGTAGACCATTGGAATATGCTTATTATCTCTCTCAACCTTGAGAAATAATAAGTCTCTGTGAAATGCGCAATAAAATCTATCTGAAATACGAGGTCGTACATCAGTTTCCTCTGCTCTAAAGACAACTTAGCATGAAATGCTCAAGAAATTCCAAATGAAAAAGCCCTTCCGAGGCGGATTAACCGCAGTGGAAGGGCGTTTACAAAAAATATGAATAATCCTCTATTCATCCCTGTTACGAGGGATTCATACCTGTGTAGATCAGAATCGCATCCCGTAGGAACACTGCTGTTCCGGGCTGCTTCTCATCGTAATGGGCGGTAAAGCGCTCATCATCAACGTACATCTGAGCAAGGCCCGCGTGGGCCTCTTTGCTGTAATCGTTCCAATAATAGGTGAGCCAACGCTTGTGAAGATCGGCCGCCTTCTGGGCCAGCTCACTGGCAGGGTCGCCTTGCTTAAACGCTTCAGCCAGCGTCTCGTACAGCTCATCAGCCAGACGCGTTACTTCCTCATGCTGCGCTTGCGTCATGTTTTTCAGCTTGGCATTGGATCTATTCACAGTCTCTTCGCCATACTTCTCGCGAATTTCCTTACCGTATTTCTTCTCATTATCATCAATCAGCTTCTGCTTGAATCCTTCGAATTTCTCTTGGTCACTCATGGTCTTTCTCCCTTCGGCGGAGGCGATCGTGTTCTCCACATTGGTAATCAGCAAATCCAATTGCCTTCTTTTGTCTAGGAGCTGCGCATGGTGTTCCTGGAGCGCCTGGGCCCGGTTGAAGGATGGTGAGGTCATAATCTCTTTGATCCCGTCCAATGGAAGTCCGAGCTCCCGGTAAAACAAGATCTGCTGCAATTGATCGACCTCCTCCTGCCCATAAATCCGATATCCTGACGAGTTGATTCTGGCCGGCTTCAGAATGCCAATCTCATCGTAATAACGGAGCGTCCGGGTACTTATTCCTGCCAACTTTCCAAGCTTCTGCACCGTGTATTCCATGGTTTCACCTCCTGACAACATCAATGTACACCTTTACGTAACGTTAAGGTCAACACTTTTCGCGAAAAAAATGATACCCGCCATCCTCAGCATACAAAATAAAAAAGAAACTGAATGTATTCTTAACAGAATATCATCCAGTCTCCCAAACGATCCCATTCAGTATGTTAGTTCGCTTCCTCTTCCGTATCCGCTGCAGCCGCTGCGGATTTATCGACATCTGTATGCTTCTCATTAATCCACTGCTTCAAGGGCTCGGTCATTTGATCCTTCAGCTTCTGAACCAATTGATCCTCTGCAATCCCCTTCGAGGCGGCTATCTCGGCTAGCGATTGCCCTTCCTTCATTTCCGCCTTCAGTTCGTCCTCCGACAATCCGAGTAAAGCTGCGATTTCCTCCGGATTACCGAATTGGCCGAAACCTCGGCCGCCTTTGCCATGACCTTTTCCAAAACCGGCTTCGCTGCTCTCTACCATTTGCGTAAGGCGGGCACTCAGCCCCTCTTTCCATTCGGCTGCTTCAGTTTCCGTTATACTGCCTTCACTCAGGCGCTCATCGATCTTGGAGGTTTCCAGCTCGGTCAGCCTCTGCACGAACACGGATTGGGTCATTCCTTTGCCTTCGGCAATTTCAGCAAACGTGCTGCCCGCTTCAAGCGCCGTCCGGATCTCTGCCTCCGTGAGCCCAAGGACCTCGGCCGACTCTTTGACGATGTTTCCACAGCGAGGTCCACCTTTACGATCCATCCACTTTCCAGTTCGGTTCTTCACTGCATCCGCAGCCGATGAGTCTGTCCCCGTCTGTCCATCCTCGGATACCGAGGTGGAAGCATCCGTGCTCGCCGCTGCAAAAACCTTGTTCTGAAGGTACCCGGCTCCCCCCAGCACAATCGCTGCTGCCATGCTGCTTACTAACACTTTTTTACTTATCGGATTCATCTTCATCTCTCCTTTTAGGGTTATGGTTTGTCTTACAATTTGAAGTATAGAGAGGGAATCTGAAAGTAAACTTAGGGGAACGTTATGCCAGGCTTAGGCTAAGCTGAAGGTTTGCTGAATGCTAGACACAACATACCGTGTTCACCAGGATCGCGGACGCGGTTTATAGCTATTCCCAATCAAAAAGACAACGAAAAAAAACCGCCGGAGGCAGCCTCTTCAGCGGTTCCTGTCTGTTATTCCTTCACGATTCAATAAGCAACTATTCTCGAAATGGCCTCATCCCATCATATCGAGCTTTAGTTCCCCTACTCCTCCACTTCCGAAATGGCTCGACGGGCGAGATTCGTCAGCACGACATCGTCCATCGGCGGATTATGAAGACCCGCCCGGACATCCCTGTACATTCGTTCCAACGGGAGCTGCCGGGAGAGACTCAATCCTCCAACGATCCGCATGGCGTGATCGACAATCCGGACCGCTGCATTGGTCACGACATATTTGGCAAGACCCAGCTCAGGCTTGAGCGCAGCGCGGTTCTCCACTTCCTTGTCCCAGCGGTCGGCAGTTTGATACAAATAACTGCGGGCCGTAAGCAGATCCACTTCGATTTGGGCGATATGTCTTTGGATATTCGGCAATTCGGCAATGGGGACCGTCAAGGAATTCGGTTTATGATGACGGGCAAAATCGATGGCAAAATTGCGTGCGGCATAAGCAATCCCCATATAACATGCCGGGATGTGAAGCAGAATGCCTTCCGTCGATACGGGAAACTCAGGTTTCTCATAATCGAGTCCCCGAATCACTTCCGTCTCCGGCACGAACACGTCCTCCAGAATCATGTCATGGCTTCCCGTTGCCCGCATGCCCATCGTATTCCAGGTTTCCTCGACCTTAACCCCGGGCCCGCTGCGCACGAGGAACGCACCGACCTTCTCGCTATGCTCGATACCTGCCGTAACCACAAATTGCTTCAAGATCGGGCTTAACGTGCTGAAGGTTTTGCGTCCGTTAATGCGCCAGCCGCCCAACACCCGCCGCGCCGTGGTCTCCGGCCTTCCGCCCCGGCTGGGACTCCCTGTCGCAGGTTCACTCGCCAGCTCATTAATAACCACGCCTTCAGCTACAACGTCTTTGCACAGTCTCTCAAATAAAGGCTCCGGCCAAGCCTCGGATAGGCGCAGCTGGAGTATTTGCCCGATATGCCAACCGACCGCCAGCGCCGTAGAGCCGTCACCTCTGGCGAGTCGTTCCTGGGCAAGCACCATCTCGTATACGGAGGCTTCTTCTCCTCCAAAGGATGCCGGGACGGTCAGCTTCAGATAGCCCGACTCCTTCAAGTCATCAAAATTCTCGAACGGAAACGATCCCTCCAAGTCGTGCCGTGGAGCTCTTTCCGCGAATTTCGCTCCAAGCCTATCGGCCCGAGCTGCGATCATGGCTTCGCGTTCATTACGTATGAATGGATCTGTGGAACCGGATCGATTCAAGTTCGTCCCCTCCTTGCTAACCCTTGTATTCCGATAGATATATACATAAAATTGTAGCAACCCTATTTTGGGGTGTCAATGAGGGGGCTCACCGATCGCCGCCCCCCCCTTTAGTTCGGATATATCCAGTGTATGAATTCCGAATCATAGAAGACAGACCGCGTTTAGATGAAGTTTTTCTCGCAAAAAAATCCGCGCTGCAGAAACTACGCGGATCCAAGACGCAAATAGGATAGTCTACATCGCGTTCTCTGTCAGAAATGAAGAGATGGCTTCATTGACTTCATCCGGGTTATCCAAATTCGTTGCATGGTGAGCGTTCCGGATGATTCTTAATCGCGAATTCGCAATTCTCTCCTGCATGTATTCCTGCTGCCTTCGGATCATCGTGTCGCTCTCTCCTTGAAGAAGCAAGGTTGGACAATGGATCTTATGCAGATCCTGCGTGCTCTCCATCTGGGTCACCGCATCCCATATCAGAACCCAGTTGGAATGCGGGATGGAACGAAAGGCTTTCTCTATATAAGCTTGATTGCTCTTATTGTACTTGGATAGCATTTTCCCTTGCATTTTTCCCGATAAGGACATCGGCATCAAGTAACTTGACCAGCGATTTAGCGGCACGAACATTCGCTCATACCAATTGAACGCATTCGTGAACGGAGTGCCGATCAGTACCAGGGCTGCAACCTTGCCAGGATAGCGAACGGCAGTCTGCAGCGAAATATGCCCACCCAGGGATAACCCGCAAAGGATCGCTTTCTCGATGCCCAGATGACTTAGCAGATCCGCCAAATCCCTGCTAAAATCCTCCGAGTCCACCTTGCCGTCCGGCAAGGAAGACGAACCATGCCCCCGAACATCCCACACCACGGTTTGGTACTGACGAGAGAAATAATCGACTTGCGGCTGCCATTGTTCATGATTCCATGAGGCCCCATGCGTAAAAACAAGCGGTTTTCCTTCTCCCTTTACTTCATAGTACAGATCGACTTCCCTTCCTTTGAAAATCGGCATATAACCATCCTCCTTGCTATATTTGAAATGATTGCGTACCGACATTCCATAACGGAGCAAATATCACCTGAAAGCACTCATCAAACAGTTCATCCAACGTTCGGTTTGATTCTTTAATCCAGATCATCATAGCCCCGCTGATGGAGGCTTGCAGTACCCTGCTAACCATAACCACGTCGCATTCAGCGATTTCTTTGTTCGTAATCGCCTGGCTGAGCATCTGCCGGGTAAACTCATCGATCAGCTGCAGTCGGTACCGGGTCTTCTCCAACAAATCCGGATCATTCGTCCCTTCCAGATAGAAGGAAGTATGGTTAGCCAATTCAACAGGATCTTTCATATGTAAAACCGCATGCTTAAACACGGCCTTTAGTGCATCAAGTCTGGATTGATCGGATAGGCTGGCCTCCTGGAAGGCATGCCTGGTTAGTTCAATAACATAATCGCTATAGGCCAGGAACAAATTCTTCTTCGAACCGAATCGCTTCATTAAGGCTGCCGGCGAAATATTCACTTCATGCGTGATGTCGGTTAATGCTGCTTGACCGTATCCTTTTTTGGACAGTGCCTGGTAGACACCGTAGAAGATAGCCTCATCTTGAAATTCGCGAGGTCTTACCATGCGTGATTGCCTCCCTACAGTTAGTGAATGATCATTTACTAACCATTGTTTCATGAACCTTCTCAAATGTAAACAGCCTAGAGGCGATCACGCACATCAAGATACAGCCTGACTCCTGCAAAAAGGCTCTGTTCACCTCTGCTGACCGCTCTGGTGTGTAATCCGGCTGTCGTTTTTAAGAGAAAAATGCAACTTCCTTATACTCTTGGACCGAGTTAACCTCTATACTGGCAGTAGAAGGAAACCATAATTTAGGAGGAGCTGAGCACATTGCGTACCAAATTCATTTACCAGTCACCTGCAAACGGTTATCCCGAATGGAACAATAATCCGAATATTTTTCAGCTAAACCGCCACAAAGCCCATGCTTACATGATGACGTTCCCGTCGGAGTCTGAGGCGCTGAGCCATGCCCACTCCATGTCTCCCTGGTATCAGTCATTGAACGGGATGTGGAAGTTTGCATTTGCCGAAACCCCTGACAAGCGCATCCAACATTTCTACGAGACCGATTATGATTCCAGCAGCTGGGCCGATATGCCCGTCCCTTCCCATTGGCAGCTTCAAGGCTATGACTATCCTCAATATACGAATGTTAGATACCCCTGGTCCGAATCGGAGCCTGAATTGAAAGCCCCCTTCGCGCCAACACGATACAATCCCGTGGGCTCCTACATCCGTGAATTCACGGTACCGGACACATGGAAGGAGCAGCCCGTTTATATTAGCTTCCAAGGTGTTGAATCCGCTTTCTATATATGGGTGAACGGCGAGATGGTCGGATACAGCGAAGATACATTTACGCCGGCCGAGTTCGACATTACCCCCTATCTGATTGAAGGCGAGAATAAATTGGCTGTTGAAGTGTATCGCTGGTGTGATGCGAGTTGGCTCGAGGATCAGGATTTCTGGAGGCTTAGCGGGATCTTCCGCGAGGTCTACCTCTATACCGTCCCTGCCGTCCATATCTCCGATTTCTTCGTCCGGCCGGTTCTGGATGACGAATACCGAGATGCCGAGCTGGAGATCGATGCAGCCGTTACGAATTACTTTCATGAAACCATTGATAAGGACAAGCTTCAGCTTGAGGCGCTTCTATACGACCAGGACCGTCAGCTGGTTCGGAAACAAACGTTCACCATAGCGGATTACATTATGGAGGAGAGCACCTTCACCCTTAGCATGAACGTACCCGAACCTAAAAAATGGAGCGCGGAATCGCCTTATCTGTATACCGTCGTTCTGGCATTAAAGGACACGGACGGAGTTTGCCTTGGGGCCGTAAGCTGCCGCACCGGCTTCCGCCGCTTCGAGCTGAAGGACGGATTGATGCGGATTAATGGTCAGCGCATTCTGTTCAAAGGCGTGAACCGGCATGAATTCTCCCCGGATACCGGACGGGCGCTTAGCCGCGAAGACATGATCACCGATATTGAGCTGATGAAGACGCATAACATCAATGCGGTACGGACTTCCCATTACCCGAATCAATCTGTATGGTATGACCTCTGCGATGAATATGGATTATATGTGATCGATGAGACGAATCTAGAGACGCACGGAACGTGGGAGTATGGGCAGCAGGAACTGAAAGAAACGGTCCCCGGCAGCAAGCTCGAGTGGCGGGACAACGTTTTGGACCGCTGCAATTCGATGTTTCAACGAGACAAGAATCACCCCTCCGTCATCATCTGGTCGCTTGGCAACGAATCCTTCGGAGGCGACAACTTCATTGCGATGCACGATTTCCTGAAGGAGGCCGATCCGTCGCGGCTCGTTCACTATGAAGGGATCTTTCATTACAGGGCGTCCGAGGCGGCTAGCGATATGGAGTCCACCATGTATGCAAAACCTCAGGAAGTGGAGAAGTATGCAATCAGCAACCCGAGCAAGCCTTATATCATTTGCGAATACAGTCACGCGATGGGCAATTCCTGCGGCGGGCTTCACCTGTATTGGGAGCTGTTTGAGAAGTATGACATTTTACAGGGAGCTTTTATATGGGACTGGATCGATCAAGCGATCCGCACCCAAACGGCCGATGGTATCGAATATTTAGCGTATGGTGGGGACTTTAACGAAACGCCGCATGACGGCAATTTCAGCGGAAACGGCCTGATCTTCGCCGACCGCAGCAAAACCCCCAAGCTAGACGAAGTGAAAAAATGCTACCAGAACGTCAAGTTCGAATGTTTGGACCCTGCCGCAGGCCGGATTCGGGTCAGCAACCGTTTCTTGTTCACTAATCTCGATCAGTATCTTGTAAAATGGGAGATCCAACTGAACGGAGAAGAAAGCCAATCCGGCACGCTCCAGCTCTCACTCCAGCCCGGTGACCATACCGAAATCAAGGTTCCTTATTCTCCTATAAAGAACGATGGAAAAGAAACGATTCTCACCGTCTCCCTGGTTCGGAAGGAGAGCGCCAAGTGGGCACCCGCAGGACATGAAGAGGCTTGGGAGCAGTTCGCGCTAACGCCTTATATAGCGAGCCAATCGGAAACAGACTCTCTTTCAAACGCGGAGATCCTAGAAGTTACCGAGTCGGATGAAGAGCTTCTCATCATGGGTCCTGCCGTTTCGTTACGCTTCCACCTTGGCACCGGTGATCTGGCATCTTACGCGCGATCCGGCAAGGAATACCTGCTCGCACCGGCCAGACCGAATTTCTGGCGGGCCGTAACCGATAACGATCTGGGCAACCGGCTCCCCGAACGCTGCGGCGTATGGAAAACGGCCCATGATCAGCGGAAGCTGCTGGCTCTGCGCTGGCACACGGAAGGTCCTGCCGTCGTGGTCTCCAGTCACTATCAGATCGAGACCGCTCCTATATCCAGACTGACCTTGGAGTATCGAATCTTCCCGGATGGAACCATCCGCGTGCAAGAAACCTTTGTCCCAGGCAGCGGCTTGCCTGACATTCCGGAAATTGGCATGCTGTTCTTGCTGGATGAAGGTCTCGATATGCTCAGCTGGTACGGCCGGGGACCTCATGATAATTATTGGGACCGGAAGACGGGGGCCAAAATCGGTCGATACACGGGAAAAGCAGCCGATCAGTTCGTTCCTTATCTGAGACCTCAAGAATGCGGGAACAAAACGGATGTCCGCTTCGCGAGCCTTACCGAAGGAAGCAGCGGGGAAGGTCTACGATTCGAAAGCTCCTCCTTTATGGAGGTGTGCGCCCTGCCGTGGACGCCGGATGAACTGGAGGGGAGCGACCATGTGTACAAGCTCCCGCCAAGCGATAAAACCGTCCTGCGCATCAACTACAAGCAAATGGGCGTAGGCGGCGACGACAGCTGGGGAGCGCCAATCCATGAAGCGTTCACGCTGCCCTCCAACCGAACGTATAGCTTCAGCTTTACGATGGGAGCAGCACGCTAAAACCCCTCTATAAAACAAATACAAAGAGCAGCTTCTAAGATTAGAAGCTGCTCTTTCCATGATTCAAGATCATGCCCTCTCACCACCGAACGGTGCAAATGGCATTTTCATATTCTTAGATCGTGCCCGATGCTAATTCGCCATCGCTTAGGCCTGTGCACCCTGCAGCTCGTGACGATTCGATTCGTCCCGAATGTCGCCCACGATTTCCTCCAGGATATCCTCCATCGTCACCAGCCCAATTGCCGCGCCGGATTCGTTCGCGACGACGGCCATATGAACGCGGATTTGCTGCATCTTGATCAGGACGTCCTTGATCGAAGACGATTCCGGAAAACGCGGCATGTTATGAATAAAGTCATTCACGCTGCAGTTTCTTCCGGCCGCTATGCCCGTCAGCATCTCCTTCGTATTGATAAACCCGATGAAATCCTCTGCGCGTCCCGCTTCCGTCACCGGGTAACGGGTATAGTCGTACTCGCCGAGAACTTCAAGGATATTGGCAAGGGGCCACCCTCGTTCTAATGTTACGATGCGATCTCTTGGGACCATGATTTCCCGCAAGGTGCGCTCCTCAAAAGCAAATATATTGGTCAAATAACCCATTTCGGTTTGGTTAATTTCGCCGCTCTCGTAACTCTGATCCACGATCCACTTCAATTCCTCTTCGGAATGGACCGTTTCATGCCCTGCCGGCTTTACGCCGAATAATCGAAGCAGAAGACGCGAAGCTCCATTCAGTGCATAGATAAACGGATACATGATCTTCCCGAACCAATACAAGGGAGATGCCAGCAGTAACGTCATTTTCTCGGCAAATTGGATCGCTAATGTTTTAGGTGCCAGCTCCCCGATGACGACGTGCAGGAACGTAATGATCCCAAGCGCAATGGCATAAGAGAGTACCGTTGCCACCGCCGCCGGCACGTCGAATCGATCAAACAGCGGATGCAGCATTCTTTCGACGGTCGGTTCGCCCAGCGCGCCGAGCACGAGGGCCGTAATGGTGATTCCAAGCTGGCAAGCGGACAAGTAGTAATCCAGCTCATGGGCTACCTTCCTGGCCGTGACCGCCCGTTTATTCCCCTCTGCGATCAATTGATCGATTCGGGACAGCCGCACCTTCAAGATGGCGAATTCGGCACCCACGAAAAATGCAGTCAGTCCTATAAACACAGCTACCAAAAATAAATTTAACACGATTATTCCGTCCAATGATTTCCCTCTTGCGAGGGATTCACCTCCAAAAAAGATATGGTCTGAATGTACACAGGATCACGCTATGCCCTTGATCACCCGTGTCTGAGAATGACGTGTTTGATCTGGAAATTATCCGTTTCGGCTACGGCCCATACATGCTCGCCATGCTGGATCTCATCGCCGTCTTGAGCCGTCGTGCCTTTCTGATACTGTATCCAGCCGCCGATCGTATCCATCTCCTCGTTATCCTCGAATACCAAGCCGAAGCGCTTCTCAAGCTCCTCCAAGAGAACCCGTCCGTTTATCAGGTATTCCCGTTCACCGATCTTGCGGATATCCGCTACTTCATCTTCATCGAATTCGTCGCGAATTTCCCCTACGATCTCTTCCAAGATATCCTCCAGAGTCAGAATCCCCGCCGTACCGCCGTATTCATCAATCACCAAAGCCATATGCATCTGCTCCTGCTGCATCTTCAGCATGGCATCCTGGATCGGCGTAAATTCAAGGACGACCGGGAGATCCCGAACGAATTCTTCCAGCTTGCGGTCTCGTCCGGCCACGATGTGGGGCAGCATCCTTTTGACGTTGACGACGCCAACCACCCGATCCTTGCTGCCGTCCTCGATGACAGGGTACCGCGTATAGTTGTGCTCATCCAGAATGCGGACGATGTCCGGGTGTTTCATGCCTTTATCAAGTGTGATCAGATCCGTTCTCGGTACCATAATGTCTTTAGCCACCCGCTCATCAAACGAAAACACGTTTTCCATGTAAGCCAGCTTGGTCTCATTGATCTCGCCACCCTGAAAACTCTGCGCCATGACGATGCGCAGTTCCTCTTCCGAGTAGGCCTGCTCATGGGGCGTAGGTTTCACGCCGAACAAACGAAGCAGCACGCGCGAGGCTCCATTTAACGCCCAAATGAACGGATACATCAGCTTTCCGAACCAATACAGCGGGGCTGCAAGGAGCAGTGTCGTCTTTTCCGAGAATTGAATAGCCAAGGTCTTGGGCGCCATCTCCCCCACCACGACATGCAAAAATGTCACGAGAATAAACGCAATGGCGTAAGAGGCAATCGAGGCCGTTGAAGCCGATACGTCAAACCAATCGAATACCGGGTACATGAAACGTTCAACGGCCGGCTTGCCGATGGCCCCGAGCCCCAGCGCTGTAACCGTAATGCCGAGCTGGCAGGCCGAGAGATAGTAATCGAGATCCCCGGCTACCTTTTTGGCAACAACCGCCTTTTTGTTTCCTTCCGTTATCAATTGATCGATCCGCGACATGCGGATTTTAACGATAGCAAACTCGGACGCTACGAAAAAAGCGGTCAACGCAATCAGTATGGCAAGTATGATTAAATTAGTGATGGTAATAATGTCCAATGATTTCCCTCTTCAGAGGGATTCACCTCCAGATTGAATTAAAGGCCATATGTTGTGCATCAGAACAGGTCATGTCTATATACGATATTTCCATGAAAAAGAGGTAGTTCGCAGATGAGAATATTACAGCCTAATTCCGCAGTTTGATCCATTTGCAATAACGCCTTCCCAATGTACTACCTCCTCTCCTGGAATCTATTTTTCATATTTATGAAAAAATTATATCATGGCAGCGCTCAAACCATCCAGTTGCACATTATGGTTTGAGTGCGGGTTTCAGCACGAATTCACATAATTCTCACTTGTTTGATGAGGTATATTCCTTCGTGGTACTAAATATGCCCTGTTATGTATTAAAATGTACGCTTCATCTATTGTTCATCCATTCATAACCATAATGGCATTCGTCTAGAGGGATCCGTGCAGGCTGGTTCAACTTACAGGAAAAAACCGCAGGATCGTGGCTGGATCCTGCGGTTTTTCCATCATGTTGTTACGTATTTCGTTATCCATGGAGATCTACGGTTTTGTTTATATCCGAGTCACCCTTCGGCTCTTGGCCCACCATTTTCTTGAAGGAGGCTTTGACCGTTTTCGTTTTGTTTCCGGTTTCCCAATACTCCGCAGTATCTGTATCCACCTTGATCAGAATAATGTTGGGATCGTCGTAGGACGTTTGCAGAAACTTCTCATATGCCGCATTCCAAAGCGCCTTTTTCCGCTCAAGGTCATCCACGACTTCGGCCGTTCCCCGAATCGATACATAGGAGTTGCCGACATAAGCGACATTGACGTTGGGATTAGCCATAATTTCTTGATATTTGCTGGTATCCCTCTTCGTTAAGAACCACAAATCGCCGTCGAATTCGATATCCTGCGTTTGCATCGGTCTGGAATTGATCCCTCCCTCCGATATCGTGGAGAACATCGCCGTTTCGATATCCTTGATAATATCCTTCACGGTCTCGACCGCTTCCTGGTTCACTACGGTTTCGTTTGACATCTCAATCACCCCATCCTTGTGTTTAGTCTGTATTTACACTTCCCCAAAATAAGTTAAACGATGAATCCTTTATAATTCCGTTTTCCTTTGCAGGGTCATCTATCATGATCCAGGCGGAGCCTAAACCATCCACCTGCACCACAAAAAGCCGGAAACTGCCAGCGCAGTCCGACTTTTTTGGTGCAACGATTTGTTATGGAGCTTACATCATTCCTCTGTACCTTCCGCCACTATACACTCGCTTTGAATTCAAGCGCGTAAACGGATGAAGGCCGCAAATTGTAACCTTGGCGCCATGCTTCTACCGGCACCCTGCTTTCCTTGCACACAATATGATCCGGCTGGAATACGGAGTTAATATCATCGTAAGAATTGCCGGTGATTTCATACAGAATCGTTTCCCCGGAAGCCTCGAAGGCCTGCAAATCAAGTACGGCCCTTACCTCCTCCAGACTTCGGTTAACGATAAATACGGTTACTTTGCTGCCGTCGTCATTCGTCCCGGCCACAATGTCCAGGTCCAAAAGCGCGTCAAGCTCCACAGGCGTCTTCTTGCTTGATGCCACGGAGAAAGTTCCGCATTCCGCTTGGACGGGGAGAATACGCCGGACGTCCCGATTCGCGTAAAGCTTTAACACTTCATAGGTCGGCGTCCCGTATATCGTGAGCGGAAGCCCGCTCCATCCGGGCTCCTTGCCGCAATACTGATCCGCATAGTAGTCCCCGACCCGTATGCATCCTCCGAGCCAGCCATTAACAAGATCGGAGAAGCTGCCGATATGCACCATGTCGCTGCAGCGAATCATTTCGTTCAGGTTGGCGGCATTGGCCACTGCGGCTCCCAGCGTATGTTCGTTCGGCAGCCCTTTTCGCACCGTATTCGGATAGTACATCGTGTTATATTCGGTGATCGCCAGCTTCACGTGGCTGTGCTTCGACTGGGATCGGATCAACTCCGTCGTCTGACGGATATGGTGCCGGGTCCACTCGGGATAAGAGGCAATCGCCTTATAGCGTTCCTCCGCCGGCGTTTCGCGGTTCATGCCGAAAGGTCCGTAGCCGTGATACAAATGCAGCGTCAAATAATCCATATACTCGCCTGCCAGGTCCAACACGGTTCGGTTCCATTCCTGGTCGTAATGACCGCAGGCCAGCAGCACAATGGAAGCGTCCGCCTCCTTCATGGCCTTGGCAAACGAGATCGTCCGCTCGCCAAACCGGTCTGCCGTACAAGTGCCGACCTGCCATTGGCCCCATACTTCGTTACCGATTTCCCAATACTTGACGTTATACGGCTCAGGGAAACCGTTTCGGGCTCGCAGAGCTCCCATCGGCGTATCAACGCTCCCATTGCAGTATTCGATCCACTGCGCAGCTTCTTCAGGGGTACCCGATCCATCGTTCACGCATATCAAAGGCTCCACCTGCAGCTCGCGGCAAAAGCGGATGAATTCGTCGGTGCCGAAATATTTGCTGGTCCATCCTCCCCAAGCCTCGTTGTACATGACCGGTCGCTCCAGAACCGGGCCGATGCCGTGCTCCCAATGGTATGCGCTGATGTAATTGCCCGCGAGCCTCATCATGCCCGCATTCAGTCCTCTCGTCATCTCGATCACTTCACGCTTCACCATGGCGATGCTATCGATCGGCAGCAGGGACACGTGATCGATCCAGAGCATGCCGGTGGATACGTGATCGATCCACCTTGGATGCTCGGCCGGAACATACACCCGGATCTCGGCATCGCTGCAAGCGCGCGTTATGGACAGCTCTCCCTCGTATTCCAGCCAGTTGTGGCTGCCCAGCTCCACGCGAAGCTGACCAAGCGACTCTTCCGTGCGCCGATCCACGGCTTCGACCCTCACGTATTGAAGCTCAATGGAAGCGCGGGCAACAAGCCGGACCGTATACTTCATCGGACCCTTTAATGCCGCTTTCTGCGCGATGCCGGCGTAGGCTTCGTCATCGCTCAGGATCCGGATGCGCTGGGCGCGTCCCGAATGCCGGGGTGCCGGGGCTTCCATCGCGTACCCGGTGTTTCGCCCGTTGGTATAGGGGTGCCAGCTTCCCGATACTGGCGTCTTGGTCTCCGCCTCGCTTTCAAAATCCATGTCCTTCAGCGGAAACGCGAGCATCGCCTCCATATGGTCCCGGATATCCTCCACAAAATGACCGAACAGATACGGATTAATCTCATGCTCGCTCTTGCGGCTCCAATCAATGGTAATCGTTGCGTTCGTTTTCAACATAAAACCTCCCTAAGGAATTTTAGGCTGGCCCGTACGATCGGTATCGGAAATCAACCTTTAATCGATCCAATCATGACTCCTTTAACGAAATGCCGTTGCACGAACGGATACATCAGCAGTACTGGTAAACTTGAGACGATAATCACAGCGTATTTGATGCTCTCGGCAAGTAAAATTTTATCCTCCAGTCCAACGCTGCCGTCCACGGAAGCAGATTGGCTAATCAGCAAAATTTCGCGCAGCACCAGCTGAAGCGGGTGCAAATTCTCGTTGCGAATATAGATGAGTGCATTAAAGAATGAATTCCAGTGACCTACCGCATAAAACAAAACCATGACTGCCAGGATCGGCTTGGACAGAGGCAGAATGATACTGAAAAGCAGCCTCCAGTTGGAGCAGCCGTCGATATGGGCGGCCTCCTGCAGCTCCCAGGGTATGCTCGATTGGAAATAGGTCCTCATCACGATCAGATTGTAAGTGGCGATTGCGCCGGGAACAATCAGCGCCCACATCGTATCGACCATTCCCAAATCCTTGACCAGCAGATACGTTGGAATCAACCCTCCGCTGAAGAACATGGTCAGCGTGATAAACACCATGATGGCATTGCGCCCCGGAAGGTCAGGCCTCGATAGCGGGTAGGCCGCCAAGATCGTCATGATAATATTGATCACTGTACCGACGATCGTATATAAGATCGTGTTGCGATATCCTATCCAAATCTTTTCGTTTTGCAAAATATTCGCATAGGCATCCAGCGTGACGCTTTTCGGCAGCAGCCAAACTTCGCCGTTCAATACCCTTGTCGGATCACTGAACGAAGCGCTGACAATAAAAATCAACGGGTACAGCACAATGACGATAATGATCACAGCGATCGCGTATATAATGACATCGAATACCCGCTCATTCGCGGCTTCTTTTACTGTCGACGGCTTGGACATGGCGCGTTCCCCCTTTTACCATAAGCTTGTCTCTGACGTCTTGCGCGCAATCCGGTTTACGAACAGCAGCAGGATCAGATTAATGACCGAATTAAACAGCCCGATCGCTGCCGTGTAACTGTATTCTCCCTTTAAAATGCCTGTCGTGTAGACAAACGTGGAAATGACGTCGCTCGATTCCAGATTCAAGTTGTTCTGCATCAACAATATTTTTTCAAAGCCAATGTTCATGAAATGGCCGATATCCAAAATAAGCAAAATGATAACGACAGGCGCGATTCCCGGCAAAGAGATGTGCCAAATGCGCCGCAGCCTTGACGCCCCGTCCATCTTGGCCGCCTCGTAGAGCTGCGGGTTCACCCCGCTCAGTGCCGCAATATAGATGATGGACTGCCACCCCATGTTCTGCCAGATGTTAGAACCGATAAAAATGGTCTTGAACCAGCCGGCTTCCTCAAGAAAACGAATCGGCGTACCGCCGACGGCCTCAATCAACAGATTGATCGGACCGCTATTGGGCGAGAGGAACACGTTCAGAATGCCAACAATCACAACCACCGAAATAAAATGCGGAATGTACGTAATGTTCTGCAGCCATTTGCTGAAAGTCTTGTTGCGTATTTCATTGATGATCAACGCCAGCAAGATCGGAATCGGGAAGGCGATCAACAAGGAAAACAAATTGATGGAAAGCGTATTCCACAGCAGCCGCCAAAAATAATACGAATCAAAGAAACGTTCGAAATGCCCGAAGCCCTCCCAACTGCTGCCGAGGATCCCTTTTGCCGGATTAAAATTTTTAAACGCGATTTGCAGCCCGTACAACGGACCATAATGAAAGACCAGATACCAGATGACTGGCAGAAGCAGCATGAGATACAGGTCATATCGCTTGGCCATTTGCCTTAAAAGACGGGAACCCCGCCTCGAATCGCTTCGAGGCAGAGCCATTGATGTATCGGCTTTGACACGCTTCAAGGGCATCCACTCCTTATCCATGATGTAGCAGCATTATTTCTGCATCTTGTCATAGGCATCCTGATACAATTTCTCCAGCTCGTCTACTTTCATCTTCTTGAGCGTGGATTGGAATTCTCCCCACTTGTCGAAGCTAAGCGCGCCAACAATGAATTTCGTGCTTTGCTCTTCGTAATATTTATCGATATCGTTTCGCAGGATGTTGACCTGCTGTGCGGTTTGCTCATCAAACATCGGAGCCGCATAACGAACCTCCGGCATGAACGGATCCAGCTTCTGCTGCGCCTCCTGTACCTGCGGCGGATTGATGAAAGAAGAAACCTGCTCGCTGATGAGATGAGGTGCCCCTCCCCCGGCGTAAGGCGTGATTTTGGCCTGATTGGTAATATCCTTCAGGAAATCCTCGGTATAGAACGGAATCCCGTCCTTGAGCTCATAATGCTCTCCTTCCCTGCCGAACCTCAGAAGCGTCGATCCTTCGTCACTATAGAAATAGTCGATCCAGCGCATCGTTACTTCCGGGTACTTATTAATGGACGTGATGGCAAAGGCTCCAAAATCCCGCGCAATCGGCAAGGCCTGGCTTTGCATCCGATCTCCGTTCGGGCCAGCCGGAGGCGCGATTCCGGTATACTGGTCCTGGATCGACAAGAAATTATTGTTGGTCTGGTCGAAGAAGAATCCCGCATTGCCCGACCCCTGCTTGGCCAAATATTGCGCTTCGGTGTGTGAGAATATCTCAGGATCCAGAAGCTTCTCCTTGTAAAGCTTGTTTAAGTACATGAGCATCTCTTTATTCTTGTCGCTGCCCATCCAGATGCTGACTTTGTCATTCTCGATATTGACGTTATAGCCGAGCTGGGAATCCAGTCCGAATGATCCGCTCATTGCGGCCACAACCGGCAATCCGAGCCGAGCCGTCATCGGGATTTCGTCCTGTTTACCGTTGCCGTTCGGGTCCCCGTCACGGAAGGCCAGCAGCACTTCATACAATTCTTCCGTCGTCTCCGGCACCTCCAGATTCAGCTTCTCCAGCCACATCTGGTTGATCCATTTCTTATCCGTCCGTGCCGCGCCCAGTGTTACAATGCCCGGAATCGCATAGATATGCCCCTCCGGCGTCGTGATGCCCGAGCGAATTTCGGGATATTGCTCCATCAATTTTTTCAGATTCGGCGCATATTCATCGATTAGGCCTTCCAGCGGAATCAATTGCCCTGCCGATCCGTAGCGAACGGCCTCGAGCGGGGATAGGCCGGAACGGAACAAGGCATCAGGCAGCTCGTTGGAGGCGAATAACAAATTTTTCTTCTCCTGGAAGCCATCCGTCGGCGCTTCAATGAATTCAACCTTCACATTGCTCAATTTCTCGTAATCCTGAAATACCGGCATCTCTTTGAACGGACCGTTCACGGGTGCAATCCGGGTGAACATCTTAAGCTCCACGGGCTGCTCTACAATCGGAAACCCTGTAGCATGAACCACATTTTCTGTACCTTCGGGTGTTGCCTCTTTCTTCGAACCTCCATCGGAACTGCATCCAGCCAGCATCAAGCTGGAAGCGATCATTGTGATGACCGCGTTTCTTCCCCAGCGTTTACGCATAAATAAGCGACCCCCATATCCCTTCATTCACCAAGCGCCATTTGTAAGCGTTTACTATTGGTGTGTGATTATTATAATTCAACCTTCAAGACGGCCCATTACAAAAATATGACCATTTACTCCACATATTTTACGGTTTGTGAGCGGCGACCTCCCCGCACGGCTCTTCTGCCGATCTGAATACTTGGTTTTGGTCCTATCCTCTTCCCAAGCGGTTCAAATACTCCTGTGGGGTCACCCCCGTTATTTCCTTGAATACTTTGAAAAAATAGTTATGGGTCGTAAAACCCACTTGATTGCTGATTTCCTTGATCGAGTATTTGCCGCTTTCCAGCAGCTTCCGCCCTGCGTCGATCCGAACCCGATTCAGATACTCCGAGAACGTTCGCTGCGTTTCTTCCTTGAAGATTCGGCTTAAATAAGAAGAGTTCAGGCCGATGGCACCCGCGGCAAGCTCCAGCGTGACATAACCCGGATACCTCTCCAGAATAAAATGAACAGCCTGCGTGACATGGCGGGAATACGGCCCCGCCGCACGATGCTGCTTCAGCAGGGCAAGCAAGTCCGCATAGTAGGATTGCAGCCATTGCACCAGCTCCCCGACACTGCCGATTCTTCCGAGCTCGCTTCTTGAAGGAAGCTTCTCCTTCGCGGCTCCAACAGATGGCATCCATGTCTTCCACGCCTTATCCCCGGTTTGCATGAGCTCACTGACGATCATCTGGATCGTATGCGAATGGACCGGAAGATGACGGATCGAAGCAAAAACAGAGGCGATTAAACCGTGCACGCCTTCGATGTCCAGTCGTTCAATCGAAAGCAGCAGCTGTTTGTGTTCCTCGATCGTCAAAGATACGCGCTGATGGTTGCCACCTGCAAGTCCCCCCGCCCGGCCCGGCATCCTTGGTGCCGCATGGCTTCCGGACGGCTCCATGGTGGAAGCGTCGAGCATCCGCTCGGCGGAGCTATAACTTGAGCCAAGTTGTGACAAGCTGGTGCATACATGTCCGACGGAGACCACGCATTTTAGATTAAGGAATAGCTCGAGCGCATGCTGAAGCTTCCTCATCCGTCCGGCTATCTCATTCTTGATGGCATGTTCGCTCCGCTCCTTGAACGCAAACACGACAATAAACCGCCCATCCTCCACGTAAGCCGCCGTCCGCTCCTGAATATCACCCAAGCTCTGCTGCATCATATCGACCACCTGCTGAACCAGCCGGTTCGTTTGCACGTCGCTGTATGACTCCGTCAGCAGCAGAAACGGAACAATCTGCACAGCCGCAGCCGCATAGCTTAAGGCGTGGGGGTACAGGCGCTTTTTTTGTGAAAAAGCTTCCACCTCCGTGGTTACATCCTTCCTCCCGCTAACGAGATACACGATATAATCACGGAGCAGCACGGGACTCGGCCTTTCGGTCTTGACCTCGTGAGTCATGCGTACTTCCAGCAACCGATCTTCCTGCCGCAATTCCAGGACCGCTTTGTTTAATAAGGTGACTAGCGCTGCACCGTCCAGCCGATGCTTCAACAGATAATCGATGGAGCCGTTCTTCAGGCAATCCCGCACGTAGTCATAATCATCAAAGCTACTGAGCATAATCGTCTGAATGAATGGAAACCGTTCTTTAATCGCCCGGTTGAGCTCTACGCCGTTCATTTCGGGCATATTCACGTCAATGATCGCAATATGCGGGGGAGACTGCTCAATCATGGCCAAGGCCATCAATCCGTTATGCGCTTGGCCGCATAATTCGAATCCATGCTCATTCCAGTCCAATAACGTTCGCAGATCATGCCGCACGAGCGGCTCATCATCAACGAGCAGCACTTGAAACATAGCTTTATATCACCTCTTGTCGGGATTTGTCCGAACTCTCCATTTTTTTCGGCAGCCGGATCTCGGCCTTTGTATATAAACCCGGCTCACTGTACAGCTTGACACCGTACGAATCGCCGTACATGTGAACGATCCGCTCATGCACATTGCGCACGCCCATACCGCTAAAACGGGAGGTTTCCCCCTTCTTGCCCGTCTCACCCAGCAGGTGTGCCCTTTGCCCTTCCGTCATGCCCTTGCCATTGTCGATCACTTCAATCCTCAGATCGCTGCCCTCATCGCATACGCGTATCAGCACGAGCCCTTCCTGCTCCATCGCTCCGATTCCATGAATGATGGCATTCTCCACAAGGGGCTGCAGCATCAGCTTCAGCACCCGGCATTCCAGCAAAATGTCGTCCTCAATCTGGGTAACCATTCGGATCGGCTCCATATACCTGTACTTCACGATCGAGATATAGCGTTCAACATAATCCAGCTCCTCCCTCACCGTCAGAAATTCACTCGAATTGCCCAGAACGCCGCGCATGAGCTCAATCAGCGATCCGGACACCTCTTCGATATTCGGCACGCCATTCATCTTGGCCAAATACTTGATCGTGTTCAGCGAGTTGTATAAAAAATGGGGATGAATTTGCGCCTGAAGCGCCGTTAACTCAGCCTCCCGCTTCTCCTTCTCGCTGACCCGGATCCCTTCCAGCAGTCGCTTCAATTCCTCCACCATGCTGATAAAGACGCGGTACAGCTGCCCGGTCTCGTCTTCGCTTGTTATCTCTTTTCTCGGAAACGTCAGATTCCCTTCCTTCACAAACATCATTAATGACTTCAACCTCCGTATATTAAGGGTGATTCGGGAAGATACCTGCAGCGAACCGATCAGGACAACGATGAAGACGATAACCGATACCTCCGCCAACAGTTTACGGAGCTTTGTCGATTCGCTAAGCAGCGAATCCATCGGTATCAAAGCCAGGGTAGTCCATCCCGTATAACCGGATTGGCGGCTGACAACGATGTAGTCTCTGCCGTCAATGGCTTGCTTGATGGCATCCCCATTCCCTGCGAGTTCTCCGTGGATGCTGAGGATCTTCTCGAACGAAGGGGCAAAGGACGGCGCCGATTCGGCCTCATAGACAAACCCACCCTGCTTGTCCAGCACGTAGATCATGCTATCGGTGGTCGGCTTCACGCCGTATGTTTTTTGGATGAAATCATAATTCAAATCCACCATGACAACCCCGATCGGTTCCCGGTTATATCGGATCTCCCGCCCGATCGTGATGGCATCCGACACCCCGGTCTGCTTGAAATACGCATGACGCGATCCATTCTGGAGCATGTAATCCATCATTCCGGTCCCCAAGACCGTCTTGTCCAGCCACGGACCACCCGAGAAAAACACCTTGCCGTTCAAACCGACCACGGCAATCCGTGAAATATAAGGCTTGTAATCGATCAGCACGGATAGAAACTCATCGATCCGTTTCTGCTCTTGAAACCATTCATAGCTAATTTCTTCATGAGGGCTCAGTAAGGTGTCGATCACCGTATTTTTGTTGGTCACCACGACGGTGTTCAGCCGGTCGATCTCTTCCAGCATCATATTCAGTGATTCATCCGCCTGCCTGATGCTGTCCGAAACCGAGGTGATCGCATTTTGCATGATCGTCTCGCGCATGCTCATATACACGATGACCGTAATGGAGACGATGGACACGAGCGTAACCGCACTGAACGCAATGAAAATTTTCCCCTGAATACTTCGTCTGGGTGATATCCACCTTTGAATCGTAGAGAGTTTCATGGCGCGTGTCTCCTTTTTCCAGATCAGAAGAAATCGATAGTAAACGTTTACAAAAGCGTGTTGCCGTCCGTACGGTCAGCATTGAGCTCCGCGCATCGTTATGGGAGGCACCTTATAATAGATCTTGAAAGCCCTGGTGAACGAATACAAATTCGGATAGCCGAGAGACAAGGCAATCTCGGTAATCGTTGCGTCCGTTTCTTGTAACAACCGTTTTGCCTTTTCCATTCGTATGCGCTGAAGGTATTTTAACGGCGGCATTCCTACCTGATGGGTGAACATATTGGAGAAGTACGACCGATGCACCCCCGCGAATTCGGCAACCTGTTGTACGGAAATCCCCTCGGTAGCATGCAGCTCCATATAATCCAAACACTCGTGAATCCATCCCGCTAGCTCCGTCGGCTGTGCGGAAGCCATATCCGGGACCATGCCGGCGAGCAGTCCATAAATCAAGCCGTGCAGCTCCAGCGATACCGCCGGTTTCCAGCGCTCGACACCGGCCAGGGCATCAATCACGCGTTCGGAGGATTCTTTGACCTTAGAGGATATCATCTGTTTGCCGAACGGGCTTTCTGGAAATAAGCCGGCCAGCTCCAACAATGGCTTGACCCTGTTCCCGTCCACTGCCAACCAGCTCATCTGAAGCGGTGTATCCGCGGGAAGCATGTGATAATAATAGGTCCGGCCCGGGAACAGGCAGAACAGATCATTCTTCTGCAGATCCACTCGCTTGTCATCGAACTCTAGCCGTACCATGCCTTCATGTACAAAATGCAGGCTATAACACTCGATTCGCTTCGGTCCGACTCTGTAATTGGGTTTGGCAATGCTTCGCCCAGCCCGGACAGGCCAGATCTGTTCCTCTTTATCCAAATATCCCGGCGTATAATAGATGAATTCCGCATATTCATATTCGTATTCCTGCATCATGGCTCCCTCCTCTTCCTTCATTTTTCCATCAAGAATAACAAAATGACAACAAAAATATAACACCTCGCTATTTTTATAACCCGTTATTTTCAATATCATCATACTAGGAGGCGATTACACTTGTCGAGAAGACCTAACATTTTGCTAATCACAAGCGATCAGCAGCATTGGAATACAATCGGAGCCTTTCAGCCTGAAATCTCTACGCCCAACCTGGATCGCCTTGCGCGTCAAGGGACGACGTTCGATCGGGCGTATTGCCCCAATCCCACCTGCACGCCGAGTCGAGCCTCCATCATTACGGGGCAGTACCCGAGCCAGCATGGAGCATGGACCTTGGGGACGAAGCTGCTGGAAGACCGCCATACTGTGGGGGAAAGCTTCCAAGACGCAGGCTACCGGACCGCAATGGTGGGAAAAGCGCATTTTCAGCCGTTGAAATCAACGGAAGAATACCCATCCGTGGAGGCCTACCCGATTCTTCAAGATTTGGAGTATTGGAGGAATTTTAACGGGCCATTTTACGGATTCGATCACGTCGAGCTGGCCCGCAACCATACGAATGAGGCACATGTCGGACAACATTATGCCTTATGGCTCGAGGAGCAAGGATGCGCCAATTGGCGGGAGTACTTCCTACCGCCTACGGGAACCATGGATCCTTCCCAAACGTACACCTGGCCCATCCCGGAAAAATACCACTACAACACCTGGATCGCCGAGCGAACCAACTCTCTTTTGGAAGAATATAAGAAAGCGGATGACCCCTTCTTTATGTGGGCGAGTTTCTTCGACCCGCACCCGGAATACCTGGTACCGGAACCATGGGCTTCGATGTACGATCCGGATAAACTCACGATCCCATCCCTGACCCCAGGTGAGCATGACCGCAATCCGCCGCACTTCCGCTTGACGCAGGAAGAAGATCCGGATTTTTCACATCTCGCTGAAACCGGGTTCGGCATTCACGGCTACCGTTCCCATCACTATTACGAATACGGTTCGAAATCCAGGTTAACGGAGTACGACAAGAAGAAGCTGGTCGCTGTGTATTACGGCATGATCAGCATGATGGATAAATATATCGGCAGCATTCTCGATAAACTGGATGAACTGGGACTGACCGAGGATACGATCGTTGTCTTCACCACTGATCATGGACATTTCTTCGGCCAGCACGGCCTTCAAGCCAAGGGCGGGTTCCATTACGAGGATTTGATCAAGCTTCCATTCATTGCACGATATCCAGGGTGGGTGCCTGCCGGAAAAAGGACAACTGCAATGCAGTCCCTGGTCGACCTGGCCCCTACCTTCCTCTCCTTCTGCAATATACCGATCCCGCCAGCGATGACGGGCATCGACCAAAAGGAAGTGTGGCTCGGTAACGCGGACGCCGCGCGGCAGCACGCTATCTGCGAATTCCGGCACGAGCCTTCGACAATTCATCAAAAAACGTACATCGAGCAGCGCTATAAAATCACCGTTTATTACAATCAAACCTACGGCGAGCTTTTTGACCTTGAAGCGGATCCCGGCGAGCTGCGCAATTTATGGGACGAACCGGGGTACGAGCCGCTGAAGGCAGAGCTTCTGCTCAAATACATCTGGGCCGAGCTTGGCAAGGAGCCGATGCCGATGCCGAGAATTCATCACGCCTAATGGAAAGGAAAAACGCATACTTTAGCAGGCTGAAAGAACGGTTAACGCTGCTGGCCCGGCTATTTTGGACCTTCTTTCGCATCGGGCCTTCCACCTTCGGAGGCGGATATGCGATGCTGCCCATTATTGAGCGCGAAGTGGTAAGCAAGAAAAAGTGGGTAAACGAGGAGGAAATCGGTGAGCTTATCTCGCTTGCCGGTTCCGCTCCTGGAGGAGTCGGCGTAAATGCGGCCGCGATGATCGGCCACCGGCAAGCCGGCATTGCCGGGGCTGTTTCGGCCGTGCTTGGCGTGACATGCCCCACGTTTTTGATCGTGATCCTGATCAGCGTAGGTGCCGTGTATTTTCGGGATCAACCCAAGGTTGAAGCTGCCTTAAGGGGGATGCATGGCGCCGTTATTGCGTTGATCGCTGTCGCGGCTTACCGGATGGCCAAACATGCCGTCTTTGATGCAACGACAACGATATCCGCCCTAGCCACCGTATCCGTGATGCTGTTTACAGGAGTGCACCCCCTCTATCTTATTGCGCTAAGCTTACTATGCGGAATGGCTGTCATTCAGATAAAAAAACGGCTGGGCCTTCAAGCGAATACAGAGAAGAAGGCAGGGATCAACAGCTGCCCGGAACTGGAATATTACATTTGAGCGAAACGAATCGGGGCGATTGAAACATGTATTGGGACTTGTTCATGATGTTCATAAGTGTAGGCCTCGTGTCCTTTGGCGGCGGTTATGCGGTAATCCCGGTCATTCAGAAGGAGGTAGCGGAAAAAGGACTGCTGACTGCTGCGGAATTCCAGCAGACCGTGGCGCTGGCCGGCATGGCGCCCGGTTCGATCGCCACCAATGCCGCTACGCTGATTGGCTATCAGTCCGCCGGCTATATCGGAGCCGCCGTCTCAACCGCGGGCATCATCCTGCCGTCGCTGGTCGTCATCGTGCTGCTGTCCGCCCTCTTCTATCGCATGCGGGGCAATCCATATGTACAATCTTCTTTATATGGCCTGCGTCCCGTAACGACAGGACTCATTATATATGCAGCTATTCATTTTGGGTATCACGATGAGGGTGAAGGGCTCATTCAGGGCCTCATTCCTACGCTGCTGATTTGCGGAGCCTGTTTATTTCTCTTGCTGAAGTATAAACTTCACCCGTTGTTGATACTTCTCATGGCCGGCGCTGCCGGTATTGTTTTATTCTAATAAGTTGGATGGCTGTCGGCCGTACGTGAAGGATTGGACAAGGTCGCCTTTCCAAACGCACGAATAACAAGCCGGAACCTTCATGGTCCGGCTTGTTTTAGTTTCTTTTTTTATGGTGTCATCCGTTCCGAAATCCTCTTGGCCATCCACTCGTTTACTTCCCATAGATCAGTAACAGGAGCTCCTGTGAAGGGAAGCGTATGCATGTAACCGGAATTGGCAGGCCCGAATTCAGGCGTCATGCTGGTATAGCTGAACCCTTGCTCGCTCCGGTATTGGATAATTCGTTTCCACCACGTTTCAAATGCGGCCAGTTCCCGGCTATATTCGGGCGCTCCGGGATGGGGAACCTGCGGCCCCTGAGCGTAACCTACGCGCGCGTGTATATGGACGGCACGGCGAATAGCGACCTCCATGTCTTCCGCATAATCCTCCAGCATGGTCTCCGTCACACAACACCAATGGCTGAAATCAGCCGTAATGCTCAGCTCAGGGAATTCCTCCAGCAAGCGGCGCGTTGTCCATGGCGTGAACATCGCCCGCGATCGGTGGGTTTCATGGCCGATGGTAATGCCGACCTCTTGCTCAATCTTCAACGCGGCTTCGAAAAAACCCAACTGGTCCTCTATCTTCATGCCATCCCGAGCACTATGGGACACGATCAGTTTCGGATCGAAATCGGCAGCCCGGCGTACCTGCTCGGCGAAGGTTTCTTGATGGGGAACGGAAGTGACCACCTGGGCAATATAGTAAAGCTGCAGTTCGGCAAGCAGGTCTTTGAATTCGCGTTCCAGATCCCGAGGAGGCAGCGGGGCTTCAATCCCCGCGTAACCGGCTTGTGCAGCCCGCGTCAATTGGTCCCTGTAGCTTCCTTCCATGCCCCATAGGGCTTTATACAGCTGAATATTCAATTCGCGAAGTCTCCTTTTCCCCTTCAGGTTATTCGTTGACGAATTTCGTTCCGGCTATGTTCTTTCCGCGGGCCAGCCACACTTTAAAGCCGGGGTTCTTATCCGGATAGACAAGCGCTTCCGTCGAGAAATACCGCATGGTGTAGCCGCAGCGACGGTACGGGCTAGTATTCGGGGCTGCGCCATGAATGATGCGCGAATCGTGAAGCGAGCATTCTCCCGCTTCCAACTCGAAGTAAACCGCTTGAGACTCATCGACGGAACCGCTCTTAATTTGGGTGTCGAATAAATTGCTCGCCCGGTCCACTTCCTCATAGTCCGAGAAACCGTTGCGGTGCGTACCTGGAATGACCCGCATGCATCCGTTTTCCTTCCAACTGCGGTCGATCGCCAACCATACGGTGATAATTTTATCGAAGCTGCTTAATCTGCCGTTCCAGTAAGCCGAATCCTCATGCCATGGCGTAGCACGTCCGACATGCGGATCTTTACAGATAAAGTGGCTGGACCACAACCCGATATTCGAACCAATGATCGGTTCAACCAGATCCAGTACCTCATCGGATAACAGAAAATCGAGCAGCCTTTCGTCACGGAAATGCGGCGTATCCAGCTCGTCGGATAATTTGCTGCCCTTCTCCTCCAGCTGCTCTTCAAAGATCGATGTCAGAACCTGCATTTTTTCGGCACTAAAGAGCGGCTTCTTGTACAAGTAGTACCCATTTTCCTTATAAAACTCAACTTCTTGCTTCGAAAGTGCTTGCGTTGTCATCATCATAACCTCCAGTCAAGTAGGGATTTCGTTAACTGTGGTCATTATATCCCGGACGGTCAGAGCCATACTGCGCATTCGTTAGGATAAATGCTGCATATCTTCGGTTATCTCTGCCTTGTTGCGGTACTGTCGGGGGGACATTCCTTTTCGCTGACGAAATACCCTTTCAAAATGCCCCAATGTATTAAAGCCGGAGACATAACAAATTTCGGTAACGGGCAGCGAGGATGCCTGAAGCAGCGATTCGGCGAATTGCATTCTGACATTTTGCAGATAACGTTGAAAAGATTGCCCCACGGATTTCGAGAAACACTCGCTGAAATAAGTAGCCGAGTATTGGGCCTGGCCAGCTGCATCCTCCAATCTCAAATCCTCACGGAAATGATGATGAATGTAGATCAGAGCCTTTTGCAGGTTTAAGTTGAGCTGCCGATCTCTCGTCCCGTTCGTGGGCTGAATGCGATTTGCGGCGCTGCCACGATACAGATCCACCAACAGCCGCTGAAGCGTAGCCCGGATCACGATCTCGCTGCCTTCCCGCCAGGTTCCGTTCTCCTCCCTCATCCGTTCATAGTCGGCGAATACCCCCGGGAGCTGCTTCTCCTCAAGCTGTGCTTGCAGCAGACGTTTCCCGCCGAATAACCAATGGTAGACGCTATCATCCATCATGGCTTCGGTGAAAATGACATTATAAATTTCAAGTGGTTCCTCTTCCAAGGAAGCCAGCTCATGAAAATCGGCTGGCGTCAGCAAGAAGATGGTTCCAGAAGACAGCGGATACGACGAACCGTTGAGCCTGTGTTCGCCTTTTCCGGAAACCACATAACTCAGCTCGTAAAATTCATGCCAATGCAGTGGAATTGTCCCCGGATGAATGCCGTGAAACACCTGAACAGGCGCGTGGGGCTGCAATCGGTAATCTTCATTGGTTAGCCTGGGGGGCTGCTTGGTTTCCACTTAAAACGCTCCTTTCGCTTTTGATTTCACAATAATTCCAACACGGATAAGAAAAACAGGCTAGAATCCTCTTCGAGCGATGTCCTGCCGGTGCGATTCGGCCAGTCTTGCGAAGTATCGAATGATGAAATCCCGGAACAGTACCGCAGTATGCGTGAGGTATCGGTCCTCGGGCCAAGACAAGGAGATTGAGCGTTTGCACCAGCTTTCTTCGAGCCGCAGTTGGACGACATCAGGTCCGGTTGATCCGCTCCACGTAACGGCTGGCAGGAAGGCAACTCCCTGACCGGCTCGAATTAATCCTCGGACGGTGGCGGGATCGTCGCTCTCAAATCGGATACGGGGGGTAAATCCGGCAAGGCGGCAAAAGGCATCGGTTGTTTCACGCAACGATTTACCCGGAGGCAGGGTAATGAAGCTCTCTTCCTTGAGCTCCTGCAAGCTGACATGGTTCCGATCCGCGAGCGGGTGCTCGGCGGGAACGGCAACCACGATATCCTCTTCGAGCAAGCAGACCGACGCTGTTCCCTTTGGTGGTGTTGCGCCATCGGATAGGCACAAATCGAAGCTCGGCATACCTTCGAATGACGAAACATGCTGCTGTAATTGAAACTCTGCATTCGGCCATTCTTTGCGGAAATCAGCCAATAGATCCGGCAGTAAATGCGAGGAGACGCGAACATCAAGCGTGATGGCGGTGGGGGCGCTGCCATTAGCATCCTGCAGTTGCAGCTTTCCATCCTCCAGCGCTTGCAGCGCGATATCCACTTGATGGAGAAACAGCTTGCCGTGCTCGTTCAGCCGTATCGTTTTACGCTCCCGTTTGAACAGCTTGGTTCCAAGCTCAGCTTCAAGCGACGCGATCATTTTGCTTAGTGCCGGCTGAGAGATATGTAGGCTATGGGCTGCTTTCGTCATGTGCTGCATTCGGGCGGCAGTCTGAAAATACTTTAATTGCAACAGTTCCATTCCGATCCCCACTTTCTACAATACATAACCTAGAAGTTATAATTAATATAAATCAATATATATTAGGGTTCATAAAATATACAAGATATAATAGTCTCAAATCGTAAGGATAGGAGACGATCAACTTGATCGTACAGACATTATCAGGAAAAGTTGAAGGCATGAAATTAAAAGACTCGTATGTATTCCGGGGCATCCCTTATGCAGCCCCGCCAATCGGTAATCGAAGATATAAGCCTCCGGCACCTCCGCTCTCCTGGCTGGGCGTGAGGCAGTGCAATCAATTCGGACCTATCGCACCGCAGAAGCATAATCCGCAAGGCTGCATGCCGGAGCTTGTGCAGTCCGAAGATTGCCTAAACTTAAATGTATGGACATCAGGCGCAAGTGAAAAATTAAAGCCTGTCATGGTCTATATTCATGGAGGCGGATTCGTGTCGGGTATGGGGACGGAGTGCGACGGATCTCGATATGCGGCAGAGAATGGAATCGTCTACGTATCGATCAATTATCGGCTTGGTGCGCTAGGTTTCTTATATTTGGGAGGAGTGCTGGGCAAAAAGTATGAAACCTCCGGTAACAATGGAATGCTGGATATCGCTGCTGCCCTCCAATGGGTCCAGCTTAATATTGCTGCTTTCGGCGGCGACCCGTCGCGAGTAACCGTCATCGGCAATTCTGCCGGGGCCAAATGCACGGCCGCACTTTATGTGATGAAGATGACACGAGGCCTTTTCCACCGGGCTATTGCCCAGAGCGGCGCGACGCAGTCGATACGAGATTGTCAAACCGCTAATGTAACGAGTCTTCGGCTGCTAGAAGAGCTGGGATTATCTCCAGTCCAGGCGCATCAGCTGCTTGAACTCCCTGCGGAGAAAATAGTCGAAGCGCAGTCGGTGATCGGTTCCGATACCTCGCGCAGCCTGCACATGTTCGGTCCGGTATCCGATGGCCATGTTATCCCCGTAGATCCCCTGGCGAGCCTAACTGGCAGCATCGGTCTGCCGCCGCTGCTGATCGGCACGAACGAGGATGAAGCGGCCATCTTCATTCATGATGATCCCGTGCTTCAATCACCGGACTTCGAGACACTCGAACGATTCTTCGGAGCGAATGCCACTGTCGTGTGGGATGCTTATGGTCGTTATAACCAATCGATGTCATCGATTGATGCATGGAACAAAGCGTTAACCGAGCACCTATATACGATTGGAGCGATGCAGTTCGCACAAGCCGTGGCATCGTCCGGAACATCGGTGTGGATGTATCGGCTTCAATGCGGCGGCACACTTGGCCCGATACACGGTTATGAAGGCAGTCTCATCCATGCGGCGTTACCCCACAATCCTATGCCCACATTGCCCACCAATGAGGATCCATATGTTGTAACAGCTGAGAGTTATGCACTGGCCGGCGCCATGCGGGAAGCATGGGTTGCATTTATACAAAGCGGAGATCCGAATATCCATGCGCTGCCGGCTTGGCCCGTCTATGGAAGCGGGCACGCCACCATGGTTTTGGACAAGACTTGCTGCGTTCGCGAAGACCTGCCGGTTCCGGCTGGGATCGGCGTATCCCATCAGGTTTGGAGGATGGTCTGATGCAGTTAGTCGATATTGCCCTCGTTATGGTGCTGCTCGGACTCCTTCTCGGTTTCGTAGGTGCAGGCGGCTCAGGTTTCATTATCTCCATCCTAACCGTCGTATTCGGTTATCCCATTCATACCGCGCTGGGTACCGCACTGGCGGCGATGTTCTTCTCGTCGCTTTCCGGTTCTGTCAGCCATTACCGGGAAGGGAACATGGTACTGAAGACGGGGGCCGTCGTCGGCTTGGCCGGTGCGGCAGGGGCATGGGTCAGCTCGGGCTGGTCCTCGCTTATTCCCGAGGATAAGCTGGGCTTCATGACATCCGGTATGCTGTTCGCCTCTGGACTAGCCTTATGGTTCAGGATGCTGTACGTCTCACGTCGGTCGAAGGCTTCCGGGAACTCGATGCCATCCGTCGTCCATGACTTCCGATACTGGCTGCAGGCGCTGCTCATCGGACTCATCACCGGCGCCTTATCGGGGCTGTTCGGAATCGGCTCCACCCCTTTCATCCAGTTAGGGCTTATGCTGATCCTCGGCATGTCGATGCGTTTTGCCGCCGGCACGACCATGCTGGTCATTATGCCAATCGCACTGGCCGGAGGAGCCGGGTACTTCTCCATCGGGTACCTGGATGTTCAACTGCTCGTCGCTGTTGTGATCGGTACGATGTCCGGCTCGTATGTGGGAGCAAAGTTTACGAAGCGGGTACCCGTTGTCTTGCTGAAAACCTGCATGGTCCTCACCCCAATGATTGGTGCTGCCATTCTATTGCTGTAGAGGTTGCCCAACCAGTTAGGGAGTTGAGTGAGCAAGCATTATCTCTTAGTTAATTGCTGCTCAATCACCCATACATGTCCTGCCGGAACTGTGAAGGCAGCAGTGCTAGAGTAAAGGGCAGATAATTTTCTGCCCCTCCGGGTAGAAGGGCCACCCAACTGGTGGCCCGAACCCCCACAGAACTAGCCGCAATCGGCCCAACCATTTTCGGATTTTTACATGATGTAACAAACAGTTGGACCCTTCCGCTTCTCAATATTGGTCACCGCATCAGTATTGCTTTTCATATTCGGTCTAGGGGCAGCTAGAAATCGATTTGTAGGCTCTGCTAAATCATAATTAAGGGAAAGGATGATTCAATATGTTTCATCAGGGAAAATGAGCTGACCGGAGCAGATAAATAAAAAAACGTACAGATCCCCAAGCTTATATTGGGAATGTGTGCGTTTTATTAATGAATGGATAGATTCAGATGGATTCAATTACATGGAGATATCCACGTCCACCCGCTCCGGTCGGATAGCAGATTCAATTTTTTTATAAGCGACAGCCGCTGTAAACATAAACAAACAAGTGAACACTGTTGTCAGCGGGAGCAGCAGCACGACATCATGCGTGAAGATGAACGGAAGCAGCGGGAAAGCATATATCGCGGGCATACGAATCTTAACCACCCACTGCAATAACAGCATCAGCATCATATCCAGTACCGTTATGATGACCAAAGAATCCAAAACCAGAAACAGCAGTGTCCCAATCGTCGCGGATACAGTTAATGCAGCCCCCTGCTTCAATGCCAGCTTACCGCTGTACTCCCTTCTTTGAATCGACTCATAGACCACGACAGAGATAAGCAGCATGGAGATGATTGATGGTAAAACCGATCACGGATGTGAGCGTGGGAGCAAGGCAAATCTGCAGCGGATGCCTGAGCCAATTCGGATCCCGATAGACCCACATGGCGATCACCATGGCCGCGATTTCGGGAAGAATAAACTCATGATTATGACGAAGTTCCGAAACCGCGGCCATCAGGATAATCATGGCGAAAGCCATCGTGTAAGCCAGGAGCGTTTGCCTTTTCTTCGTGTTCATGCATCCTCCCCTTATTTTAGCAACACGTCTGCGTTTACCTCGTAATGAGAGGTGTCCCCGTACAGCTCGATGAATGGATGAGAATCATGAAATACAATTTTGCTTAAACTCGCTGAAGGAATATCCGGCAAATTCCCCATGTTGCTCAACTGCATTCCAGAATAATGGTTCATTAACGTCTTTAAGGTCATGCGGTGAGTTACGATCAGAACGGTTCCTCCCCGATAGCTTAGCAGGATTCTTTCCACAGCGGTTACCGCCCGATCCAGCAGCTCGGGATAGGCCTCTCCCTGTCCTGTTGGACGGTATAAATGAGGCTTATGAAAAAAATGATCAAACTCAGCGGTATGCTCATTCTGTATTGTTGGTACGCTTTCTCCTTCCCACAGCCCCATGTGAATTTCCTTCAGTTCATCTAATTTAACGATTCTTTCCGATGTGCTTCCGCAAATCATCTGTGCCGTTGTCAACGCTCTCGGACTGGGACTCGAAAAAATCGCATCAAACGTGACCGTCTGTAACCGGTCACGCAACCGTGCAGCCTGCCGTCTGCCTTCAGGTGTTAACGGCGAATCCTTATGCCCCTGCATCTTCTGTTCCACGTTCCACTGGGTCTGGCCGTGTCTTACGAAATAAATGGTGGTGGTCGTCATGTTGCTCCCTCCTTTGTTGGTAATTGAAGTATACGTCCGTAATGTATAAAATAAAAATATATGTTTTATATTATGTATTAACAAAATGTATAGAAGGTGATGGGATTGTCTCTCAATCTGCATGCATTGATGCTGTTCTATAACGTCGCTCTTGCCGGAAGCGTTACCGAGGCCTCCAAGAGGCTGAATATTAGCCAGCCTGCCATCTCTGCCCAAATTCGGAATTTTGAAAAACAGTACAACGTCATTTTATTTGAGAAAAAAGGAAGAAACCTGGTTTTGACCTCTTTTGGCCAAAAGCTGTTTAAACCCACCGAAAAGCTGTTTCTTCTCGAAGAGCAAATCGAAACCATGATTGAAGACTATCATCAACATCCGCAGGGAAAACTTCGGCTCTCCGGAAATTACCTGGCGACCAGCGTTCTGATCCCCAAGTGGGCTTCCTTATTCAAGCAAAGGTATCCGAAAGTGGAAGTGGAAATCACGACGGTGAATTCACAAGTTGCACTTGAAAGATTGACGAATTACGAGGCGGATATCGCCATCTTTGGAAATAGCGAAATCACAAATCAGAATGACCATTCCCTCCATTGCCTGGAATTATATCAAGACGAATTCAAATTTGTGGTTGCGCCGAATCATAAGTATGCCAACAGGCAAATTTCCATGGAAGACATGGTGAAAGAGCCATTTATTATGCGGGAGGAAGGCAGCACGACCCGAAAGAGGCTCCTTGAGCTGTGCAGCGTTCAAGATGTCAGCCCACCAAAGATCGAACTGCAATTTAACGGCCTTAATGAAACCATCCAGGCTGTGGTCGCCGGATATGGCGTCAGTTTTGTATCCTCTCTTGTGGCCAGTCCATTCATCAAACGGGGAGAATTAGCTAAAGTGGATGTCATTGGCGTCCGTTTTACCAACAAAATCGTGCTCTGCTCTCATGATAAAGATGATCTGGAGGGATTCATCCGCGATTTTATTTCGATCGCAAAAAAAGGCTAGATCCACGCTGAAATGGTCAATGGTCGTCTATCGATTAAAAAAGGAAGCCGTTTTTTCGGGCTTCCTCCAAATGGTACTATCCATTAATAAGCGGTGATTCTTAGCTCATCTCATCGTTTTGAACGACCAGTTTCTTTTCACTCGTCGTTACCGACGCCCCTTCATTTTCCACGTGGGCTTTGACGAAATACTCCCCGCCTTCAGAGAACAGCGTTTTAATCCGGTAATTCCCATCCTGGTCTGGAATGGCAGTGATCATATCATGTTCGGCGCTGTCTTTTTTCCATATTTCGAATTCGACCCGCGCGGTATCGACGATTGGATCGCTTCCCTTCGTTATATGGGCATCTATGAGAATGGCGCGGCCGGATACGAGGACGTCTTGAACAGGATTCACTTCAACTTGCAGCTTTTCCGATTCTTTGGCCTCTCCCCCGCCAACGCCGGAACAGGCGGCTGAGATCAATAAACATACAATTGCAATCAAAAGCAGCACACTTCTTCTCACACGAATCATCTCCAAATCTCGTATAGTCCAAATCTCGTGGTGCATCCTAAGTATACAGAGACAAGTCATTAAGAAATAATATATTATATGTCCGATATATAAATAATAAGTATATATGGTAATGGAAGGGAGCTTCCGAATTGCATCAGTAACAAAAAAAAGAAGCCCGATTCATCGACTTCTTTTTGTACTTCCGATTATATTTCAAAAGCTAATTTGTATTATATCAAACGCTAAACATAAAGGTTTTCTAAATCGAAACTATAAGTAGGCGTGCTCCACAACAGTTCATGCTAACACACTCGTTCTACCCGTCTTCACCGATCATTTGCAGCTCAATTTGTTTCATTTCATAAAAATATCCCTTTTGCTCCATCAGCTCTAAATACGTGCCCGCTTCAATGACTCTGCCTTGGTCCATCACCAGAATCCGGTCCATCTCTTCCAAGCCGGTCAGCCGATGGCAAATCAGAAGAAGCGTATCGTTCACCGCTTGCGCCAACAGATGCCGAAAAACACGCTGCTCCGTAACGTAATCCAGTGAAGGCGTCGGTTCGTCCAGAAGCCATAACCGTCCTTCTCGGAGCATCGCCCGGGCCAAGGCTAAGCGCTGCTTCTCTCCATCCGACAAGTTCTCCCCTTTTTCATATACCATATCGTCCAGGGACTTATTCGGCAGCTGTACTTTATCCAGCATAACCGACAACGCCTGATCGGAATGATGTTCCTCATTCAACAGCAGGTTGTCCCGAATGGTGCCCCGAAAGAAATGACTGTGCTGCAGCACTACCTTTGAGGCTTGCCAAATGCTCGCCTCATCCAGTTCCTTAATCGAAGTATCATTTAAATGAATCTGGCCGTCTGTCGGTGTGCGCAGCTTGAGCAGCAATTCGATGAGGGTTGTTTTCCCTGATCCACTCGGACCGACAATAGCGGTTTTAGACCCCGGCGGAAGATAGAGGGAAATGTCTTTCAGCGCTGGACGCCATTCATCTTCATATTGAAACGAAACACCGCTTAGCTCAATGGAAACGGCTTTCTCGACGGAAAGGACACCGCTTGGCTGCGGCGGCTGCCTATCTGCGGCAAGAACCGTTTCCGCAAGCCGCTTAGCCGCATGTTCGCTATCCAGCTTATAAGCGGGCAATGTGGCCATTGGCGCAGCTTCTTCAAACACCGTAAGCGAAGCCATGACCAGCATGGCGAGAAACACGCCGGCAAGCGAGCCGTCCATAATCAAATAGGCGCCAAGAATCAGTACGCCCCACGAAATCAGATACGTTACAAAAATATGCAGTGATTGCCCGCGCAGCAAATGCCGGGCTGCCGCTTGCTGTTCCGTTGCCAATGCGGCGGAGGTACGCTGCAGCTGCTGCTCGCGCTTGTTCATTTGCCCGTATACTTTCAAATCGCGGAAACCGTAAAGCAGTTCGGTCACTTCTGTGGAAAGCGCCGCTCGCTCTTGGCGAACGCGGCCATATATCCTTCTCTGTCCAAGAAGAACAAGTGCAGGAACCACAAAAGCCGTTGCCAGCATCCCCAGCACAAACAAACAGGCAATCCAGAATGAAAAGGCGGAAGTAAACAAAACCGTAGCCAGAAAGACCATGACAACAATGACAGGCGGATAGGCGACACGCAGAAAGTAATGCTGTAAGCTCTCTACATCCCCGACGATCCGTGCGAGCAGTTCTCCGCTCCGCTTTTTGCCCAATATCCCTGGCGTCAAAGGAACAAGCTTGGCAAAAAAGGATGTACGCAAACGGCTGAGCAGAGAGAATGTCGCCCGATGGGAATACAAGCGTTCCGCGTAGCGGCTTGCCGCCCGCAGCAGACCAAGTATTTTTACCAGGGACGTCAGCACAATCAAGGTATAGAGCGGCGGGGCAAATACAGTCTGGGAGATCAGATACCCGCTTGCGGCGAAGAGACATACACCTGCGATGCCGGCAACGAATCCTCCGATGATGGCGATGGCAATATCCTTCCGTTCCTGAATCATCGCCTTGGTTAAAATAGCCAGCTCATTCATGCGAGTCCCCCTTTCCGCTGGGCATCCACCATTTCAGCATATTGGGGCAGACTCGCTAGAAGCTCATCATGGCGCCCGCTGTCCAGCAGCACTCCGTTGTCCATAAACAATATTCGGTCGGCATGCCGTATCGTGTACAAGCGGTGCGCCACGGTAATCATGGTCGCCTTGCTTGCAAGCTCGGCAATGGACCGCTGTAAGACGCGTTCGGTGTGCAAGTCCAATCCGACGGTGGGTTCATCAAACAAAATAACGGCAGGCCGCTTCAAAAAAGCACGCGCCAGCGCTAGCCTCTGCTTCTCGCCGCCCGACAACCCCCGGCCCCCTTCGCCGACAAAAGTGTCATAGCCCTGTTCCAACTCGGCTGCAACCGCAGCTAGTCCGGCGGCCTCCGCCGCCTGCACGACTTCGTCCCTGGAGACGTTCTTGCCCGCTCCAATCGCAATATTGTCGGCAAACGTGCCGGCAAAAATATACGGATGCTGGGTAATGTAGCTAACATGATCAAACCAGTGAGCCTCATCGTACCCCGCAAGCGGACGTCCGTTGACCAGCACTTCTCCCGACGTCGGCGCAAGCAGCCCGGCAATCACATGCAGCAAAGTGGTTTTACCGGATCCGCTTTTACCGACAATGGCGATTTGCTCCCCTGGTCCAAACGACATGGAGCCGGCTGCAAGCTCGAACGAATCCGGCGCATACCGAAACCGGACATCCCTCAGTTCGATGGATGGCGGCATCCGAATCAAACCCAAGTCGGCTGTCTCAGACTTATCCGCCGTATCCATCTGATCACCCCTGTTTGTTCTGTCCCTTTTCCCGGCGCCCTCTTGCCCATCTGTCACTGCTCCTGCTTCCCTTGTTTCCGTGAGCATCTCCTCTACTTTTCGGACAGCCCCCATGCTGGTACGACCGCTATGAAAAGCAGTTCCCGTGTTTTTTAGCAGGCTATAAAACTCGGGCACCAGCAGCAGGATCAAAAAGGCAGTGTGGAAGGAAAGCGATTTGAAAACTAGCAGCTGCAGCGCCAGCTCAAGCGCGACAACGCCAATGCTAAGCATAACGATGGATTCCAGCATGAAGGTGTTGGTAAACGCAATCCGTAAAATGCCCATCGTTGCATCCCGATAGCCCAGGCTGCTGCGTTCAATTTCCTGTTGCTGATGATCTGTCCGACCAAACAGCTTGAGCGAAACCAGCCCTTGAAGAGAGTCGAGAAACGTACCGGAAAACTCGGCTAGCTGTGCGAATTTCTCCTCCGATTTGTTCTTCGTTTTCAGCCCCACAAGCACCATAAAAATAGGGATAAAGGGGGCGGTAACCAGCATAATCAAGCCGGAATTCATATGCTTAGTAAAAACAATGACCAGAATCAGGACGGGAATGATGGCGGCTTCTATCATACGCGGCATATACTGGCTGAAATAACTGTCCGCCTCATCCACCGCATCCAGCGCCACACTGACCTTTCCGCCCGTTTGTCCACGAAGCGTTGAAGCTACGGAAGCATGGGCCAGCTTACGCAGCACCGCTGCTCGCATCTCCGTCTTGGCGCTTGCAGCCATGTGCAAGCCAATGATCCCGTTTCCATAAGACAGCAGCGTCCGCGCAGCCATCACAGCCAGCAATGCGCCAAGTATGACAACAACCGACGAAAAGGAAGCCCGCTGCACAAAAATCCTCTGGACCGCTTCGGCGAGCAGCGCGGCTTGGCCTATCATGGCTGCACCGAGCGCAAGCGACATGAACCCCAAGAGAATCAAACGATTCCTTTGCGCGGACATTTGCTGAGACAGCAGACTGGTTTTCCCCTTCAAATAACTCCCCTCCTTTATACCAAACCACTGCAAGGTACTCCTAAATGGAGTGATACCAAGCGCACGATTATTATTTTTTGCCTTTTACATAATCCGCATCAAACAGGAATAGCCTGAAGACCAGTATAAGGGACGGAATCAGCAGGCAGAGGCCGCCGATAAAGGCCGCCACAAGCGCAGCACCCATCGACTCATGCGTGGCTCCGCTTTGAATGGTAATGTACGGATCCAGAATATAAGGATATTGCCCGATACCGTATGCAAAAAATGCACAGAAAAATTGCAGCATAACACAAATAAAAGCGAGTCCGTAGCGGCGTCCTTTGTACAGCAGCCAAATGGCTATCATGAAAAAACCAACGGAAAGCGCCAGCAGCCACCATAAATCCATCATGTTTTGAAAATGCCGCTCATTATGTTGACTGAGGAAAATAAATGCCGTGAGCGCGGCAATAATGGTTGGCGTACTCCAGAACAGGGCATATGTCCGCACCAGCTTTAGCGCTGGCTGATCGTCCGCTCGGGAGGCGTAGAAGGCCAGGAACGACCCGCTTATAAACAGTACCGATACGATGGCCAATGCGACAATGCTCCACGACAACGGGCTCGTCATCAGCGTCCAATATTCCAGAGAAACAGCTCCACCTCTTTCCACAATAAAGCCGCCTTCGGAAAGTGTTAATGCTACCGACAAGGAAGCCGGAATGAGCAAACCTGTGGCCCCATATAAAAACAGATACACGATGTTTTCTTTGGAGCCGTAATTTTCAAACGCGTAAAAGGAGCCGCGGATCGCCAGCAGAATAACGGCGATGCTTCCCGGTATAAGCAGCGCAGAGCCATAATAATAGGCCGTGTCCGGGAAAAAACCGACGATGCCGATAAAGAAAAAAACAAAAAACACATTGGTAATCTCCCAGACCGGCGATAAATAACGGGATATCAATCGATTGATCAGGTGGTCCTGCTTCGTCAGACGGGCATAGAAGGCAAAAAAACCGGCGCCGTAATCAATGGAAGCTATAATTAAATAGCCGTATAAAAACAGCCAAAGAACAGAGATGCCTATCAACTCGTAATGGATCATACCGGCTCACCCTTTCCCGTGGATTGATCGCGTTTCTCTTTCACGAACTCGTCCAGCTCGGCTTCTGCCGGTTTGTTACGGAACAAACGTCTCAGGACAAAGACACACATGGTCCCAAGAACAATATACAGTAGCAGGAAGAGGAAAAAGAGAATCCTCACATTCGGTGAAGTCGTAGCCGCCTCCTCTACGCGCATATATCCGCGGATAATCCACGGCTGCCGCCCGAGCTCCGCATAGAACCAGCCCATTTCAACGCCCAAAAATGCGAGAGGCGCACTAAAAACAATGGCCCGAAGCAGCCACTTGTTGAGCTCATTGCGTCTCTTCCAGAACAAAAACAGGAAATACAGGACCGCAACGGCTAACATAACAAAACCGATCCCGGCCATGAAATCAAACAAATAATGGACCAGCAGAGGCGGCCTTTCATCAAGCGGAAACTCCTCCAGCCCCTTTACCTCGGCATCAAAGTCCCCAAAGGCCAGGAAGCTGAGCGCTTTCGGAATGTGGATGGCTCCCATTACCTTCTGCTCCGCATTAAGCCAGCCCAGTAATATCAAATCCGCACCGCTTTCCGTTTCAAAATGCCATTCTGCAGCGGCCAGCTTCTCCGGTTGATGCTCCGCCAAAAACTTTGCCGACATATCCCCAGCTAAGGTTGTCAGCAAGCTGAACACCAGAACAACCGCCATCATGAGCTTCAATGCTTTCTTGTAATATGCCGAGGGCCCTTTTCTCAGAATAACGTAGGCTGCGATTCCCGCCAGCAGGGCAGCTCCCGTCAAATAGGCCGAGGTTAGTACATGGAATACTTTTGAAGGCGTCGCCGTATTCAACATCGCTTGCAGCGGGTTAACCGCCGTAAAGTGGCCTGCCTCCATGACAAAGCCTCCAGGCTGATTCATGAATCCGTTCACCGTCGTAATAAAAACAGCGGACATGCCTGCCCCGGCAACAATCGGAATCGTCAGCAGCCAATGGATATACGGGTTGCGGAACCGATCCCACGTGTACATATATATCCCCAGGAAAATGGCTTCAAAAAAGAATGCAAAAACCTCCATAAATAACGGGAGCGCGATAACATTCCCCGCCACTTGCATAAAGTTCGGCCAAACAAGCGCGAGCAGCAAGGAGATCGCCGTTCCAGTCACCACGCCAACCGCCACCGAAATAACGAATCCTCGCGTCCATCTTTTGGCCATGAGCATGTAATGGGGATCCTTCTTACGTATACCGACAAATTCGGCAATGGCAATCATTAACGGAACACCGACGCCAACCGTGGCAAAAATGACATGAAACGCCAAGGTTAGCCCTGTCAGCCATTTGCTCCACAGCACCGTATCTATAACCACGAGATACTGCCTCCTTTCAAACCCTGTTCATTCGTTGATCGGGATTGACCCTAATAAGTACATACCCGGTTATTATAACGAAGCAATGTCTCAAATGAATCACGAAAGCCTCTCGTTCAAAAAACAATCGTATCTTTCCGACAACTCGGTGAAAAACAAAAAAATCACTCCATCGAGTCATTGTACTATTAACCGATGTATGGTATTTGAAGCTGCATGCTTATCTACTCATACACTCGATAAAAAGAAAAAGTCCCCGAAATACGGGGACCAGGCACTCTTCTTTGAATGAAACAACTGACTATTCTGCAGGTATAACCGTAGATTCTCTCACGATAAGTTCAGGGTCAATCCGAACATTGCCCCCGCGTTTCATCGTACCATCCATACGCTTCAGCAGCATTTCCGCTGCGGCAAGCCCAATCCGGTCAGTAGGCTGCCGGACCGTTGTCAAATGGGGGCGCAGCTTGGATGAGATATACTGATCGTCATAGCCGACAATGGCTACCTGTTCTGGAATCCGGATGCCTTCTTCCAGAAGAGCGTTCATGACCCCGAGTGCGATATTGTCATCGCCTGCGAATACGGCGGAAGGAAGTCGCCCTTCCTGCAACCATTTGCGGCAGATATCATAACCAAAGTCGATTTCGAAATCGCCCGTAATCATTTCGAACGGCGCCAGGCTCTTTTCCTTAAGTGCCTGCAGAAAGCCGCTTCGGCGTTCCCTCGTACTGCGGAACATATCCTGCCCGCTTAAATGCGCAATGGAAGTATGGCCGAGATCGAGCAGGTGCTTCGTTGCGGTATAACCGCCTTTGTAGTTGTCTATGGTGACGGAAAAAGCGTCATTATCCGGCTTCTGGTTGTCAATCAGGACATAAGGGATATTGCGCCGTTTCAATTCCACGATATAGTTGTCTTCTTCCATTGGAGAGAGCAGAATCAGTCCGTCCACGCGGTCTTCCTGAATCAGATAATGGGCTTCGTCAGAGCCTATGCCCGTTGAGACCGAAATGGCCAGGAAATAACCGTGAAGTGCCAGCACTTCATTCAACTCCTTGACCACAGCGTCGAAGAAGGAGTCCTGAAGGGTTGTCACGATCAAACCGACAATCCCTGTCTTACCGCGGGCTAAACTCCGAGCGGCAGCATTAGGACGGTAATCAAGCTCCTTAATGGCTTCCAGAACCTTTTGTCTGTTTTTCTCTCGAACAGATTCGGCACCGTTTAAGACACGTGAAACCGTTACAACGGACAGGCCTGATTTTTTTGCTACGTCAAATATACTAACCTTCATTGTTTATACTCCTTGCGGCGGATTTTCCGTACGTTTACATTGGCTTAACACTAGTATACATGGACGGAGGCCTGGCCGCGAAGCTAAATTAACAGATGCACCGCCCCTTTCGGGGCGGTACCATAGTCTGCATTAACGTTTGATAATTTCCATGACTTTTTTCTGAATCGTTGGCATCACTTCTTCAACGGTTTTGTGTCCGGTATCGATCGGCTGCATTTCGTTGATGAACATGTCATTGATTTGCGAGTAGTTTGTGATCAAGTGATTATAGGATTCAAAGCCGTATTTCACAGCGCCTTCATAAACCTTTTTCACATCTTCCGGATCGATGCCCTCAAAATGCTTGTAATAAGCTTCAGCTGCCTTCGTATTGACAGGTGGATTGCCGCCGCTCAGGTCAATGGATTTTTCCTGAACTTCTTCGCTGACCAGATATTTGATCCATTCAAAAGCTTCCTTCGGATGCTTGGAACCTTTCAGAATAAAGAGTGGATCGACGAACAGCACGCTGCGGATCTTGTCGTTGCCGCCAGCAGGAACTGCAGCCACGCCGACCTCGAACGGAAAGTCATTGGAGCCTGCAAGGCTCCAGGAGCCGCTGACGGTCATGCCAACCTTGCCGGTTACGAATGCATCGCCATTTTGTCCGGCTACGCTCTTACTCCATTCCGTCGTCGGGGAAACCTTATCCTTCAAAATCAGGTCAAACAGTTTGTTGTAGGTTGCCATCACTTCAGGAGAATCAAAATGAGTCTCCGAAGGCACGCCGCCGTTGGTCCAGGTATCCTGGGAGTAAGGCTCAACGCCGAAATACAGCGGGCGCATATCGCGTTCGGACCATGTGAAGTCGACGCCATACTGTGTTTTAGCGATATCGTCGGATACATGCGTCATTTTCTTGGCTTCTTCAACCATTTTGTCAAACGTCCAGCTCTTGTCCTCGTAATCGCTTGGAGGATAAGGAACATTGGCAGCATCTAACATATCTTTGTTATAGAGCATGAGGGTCACATACATATTGACCGGAATCCCGTATACATGGTCTTTGATGGTATAGATGTCCATGAGGTCATCCGGGATGCTGTAATCGGATGCTTTAAATCCGTCTTCCTCTATAATGTCGTTCATGTCAAGCAGCATATCTTTGTTGAAATATTCCGCAAAGCCGCCGTAGCCATAATGGCTTGTCACGTCAGGCGATTTACCGCCAGCGATCAGCGTTTGCAGCTTGCTATCAAACTGCTCGTAAGGGGCCTTTTCTATTCTGACCTTGATGTTAGGATGTTTGGCTTCAAAGTCCGGAACCAGCTTCTCAATAAAAGTCCGGTCTTCCGAATCCATCGTGTAATGCGTAATGGTTACTTGCTCACCTGAAGAACCGCCGCTGTCGCCTTTGCCTTCGGGAGCCACTTCTCCCGCTGATTTGCCGCCGGTGCAGCCGGACAATGCCAATACGACGAGCATGCTGAACGCAAGCAGAAGTGCATAGGTCTTTTTAATCCTTCTTTTTTTCATGAACTACAGTCCCCCATATACTCAAGTTTGTTTGCCGCCGCTGCGGCAGGGTCTTCACTTGATGCCTGTAAGTACAATTCCTTCAACAAATCGTTTCTGGGCTATCGCAAATAAGGTGACAATCGGCAGCATGGCGAGCACGGAGGCAACCATGAGCAGATGCCACGGCGGAATGCGAAACCGTGACGAGGTGAAGGAAGACATACCGACCGGAAGCGTAAATTTATCCGATGAGCTTAGGTAGAGCACGGGTGTCAGCAGGTCGTTCCAGCTGTAAATGAAGGCAAAGATGGCAACGGTTGCAAGTGCCGGACCAGACAGAGGCAAGGCAATCCGCCACCACATCCGCAGCTCGCTGCAACCGTCCATGCGTCCGGCGTCAAACAACTCATCCGGCAGCGTGGAGAAGAACTGGCGCAGCAAAAAGATGTTGTATGCCGAGCCGAAAAATGCAGGTACGATCAGCGGCAAGAACGTATCGATCCAGTTCAGCTTAGAAAATAGAATGAACTGCGGGATCATAATCGCTGGATAAGGAAGCATCATGGTGCTGAGCATCAGCATGAACCACAGGTTGCTGCCCTTGCCCCGGTATCTGGCAAAGCCGTAGGCTGCCAGCGCCGACGACAACAGAGTGCCGACCACGGTCAAAGTGCCGATAATGAGACTGTTCATGTACATTTGGCCGAAGTTTAGCGTTTCGAAAATTTCCTTGTAGTTGCTCCACTGCCAGGAATCCGGCAAAAAGGTCGGAGGAAACTTAAGGAGTTCCTTCTTCGATTTCAGCGAGGTCGAAACCATAAAAAACAAAGGCAGGAGCATGAGAAAGGTAGTGACCACTAAGGCAATAAAGCTGGCAATGCTTACGGCATCGATTTTGCGCCGGCGTTTATTCGTAGAAGGTGAAGCCGAAGGACTGGCTGTCGGAATGGTTCTCATTTGCGTCCGCCTCCTTCATAGTGAACATAACGGTTCGAGAATTTCATTATAAGTGCCGTAAACAGCATGACAACGATCAGCAGAACCCACGCGAGGGCGGAGGAGTATCCAGCCCGGTATTCTTTGAAGGCGCTGGTGTACAGGTTGTAAACATAGAACCATGTCGAATAGTTAGGACCGCCTTGGGTCATGACGTACGCTTGCGTAAATACCTGGAAGGAGTCAATGACACCCATAATCAGCTGGAACAACAGCACCGGTGATATCATGGGGAGCGTCACATTCAGAAAAATCCGGAAGCGTCCCGCACCGTCAAGCTTGGCGGCTTCCACGAGACTAGCAGGCACGCTCATGAGTCCTGCGAGGAACAGAATCATGCCTGAACCTACTGTCCAGAAGGACATAATCATCAGAGCGTAAAGCGCATAATCCGGACTCATAAGCCAGGACGGGCCACTGATGCCGAACCAGGACAGAACGTAGTTGAACAGACCGATCGATGGATTGAAAATCCAGTACCACAGCAGTGACATCGCCACGCCGGATACCATGCTCGGAAAATACATGGCGGTCCGGAAAAATCCGCGGAACGGTATTTTCGTATTGAGCAGGAGCGCAAATCCGAGTGCCAGCAACAGTTGGATCGGTACGCTTATAAACGTATACCGCACCGTTACCACAACGGATTTCCAAAACAGATCATCTTGAAACATTTCGGTGTAGTTCGCCAGGCCGACATATTTCGGTGGGTGGATAATGTCATAGTCCGTGAAACTGTAATAAAGGGATGACAGAATCGGATACAAGGCAAACACCAGGAAACCGATAAGCCATGGAGCGATGAAGAGGTACATGTATAACGTCTGCCGCCGGCTTTCGCGATGGGTCACGGAAACACCAACCTTTCTTTTTATTTTGAAAATTATAACGCTTTAACTTTCAATATAAAGTTCCCCCTGTTTTCAGGGTTTCATAGGATGATGTATGTATAAAAGTTAAAGTGCTTTAATTTTCATATCCGGTCTGATGACATTATCATAGAGGATGATTTCTCAATTATCAACTCTTTTTTTGGAAAAATGAAAGCGCTGCATTGATTGCCACTGCTGAAACCATTTGACGGGAAGTCTGCCAAAGGCTGATACAGAACGGTTTGTAGCCGATATCCAGACTCTGAAACATCATGAAATTTTTGGATGGGAAAACACCTACGCTGGAAGGTAATCGCTCGCCCCCCTTCCAAGATCAACTTACACAGAGGGAGCAAGTTTTGCTCTACTCATCATTTGTCACGGATATACCTGCAAGAACAACAAAAAACCTTCAATGATCGAATGACGATCATTGGAAGGTTTTTTGTTTCCCGAAGACTACCACCCTGCAGTTATTTTACTTGCGAACAACCGTATAGCCTTTATCCTTAAGCAGCTTCACAATGCCATGCTCACCCAGATAATGAGCTGACCCTACCACAATGAAATACTCTTCGTTTTTGCCGTTTTTCAAATATCCGTCGATTTTGTCTGCCATGCCGATGTTGCGGTCGATCAGCATCGCTTTGTTATATTCCTCGTCACCCGACATGCTGTTTGTTAACTCGAGCAGCTGCTCGTCATTGCCTGTTTTCCACATTTCGGCCATCTGGTTCACGCTCTCGTCCAGTACGTCGAAGTTATCGAGGGCGGTATTGAGGTTTTTCTCCTGCAGCTCCTTGGAGAAGCCATCAAACATACCCAGCTGGGATTCGTAGGATTCCAGCTCCAGAATCGGAACTTTGCGTTCGATGGCCTTCTGGATGAAATACAGGTCGATCCCAGCTGAGGCTTCGTACCCAGCTTTTACGGATTTCAGACTACTGATCGTGGTTTCGGCAACCCAAGGCTTGAATGCATCGAGTGCATTCGGCTGCATGCCACTTTGCTTCAGAATTCCGCCAAGCTTAGCATAGGTCTCACTGGATACATGGTCCTTCAAGGTTGTCCCATCCTGATACATTCCCAGATCCATGATCAGTTTCTGCTGCTCTTCGTCAGCCGCTTTGCTGATATCAATTTCGACACCGAGATAGTCGGCCTCGGCAAATGCTTCTTCAAATTCCGGACGTAACGGGTAGAAGCTATCATCCGCGATATGCATGGAGCCTACTAGGTACACAGTATTCCCGTTGCTCTCCACTTCCCACATGAAGCCGCGGCCGCCAGCTTGTGCGGTCTCTGTTTCCTTGGAAACCAGCAGAACGGCGCGAGTCTTCGCATCCCAGCTAACCTTATAACCGGCAGCGTCCCCAACAACTCGGATTGGCGCATAGGTTACGCCATTGATTTGTTTCAGTTTACCTTTTAGGGTAATGGTTTTGCCATCCACGACCACGGTAATGGTGTCATCTGCTGCATTCGTCAGTTTCACGTCCAAAGCCTGGAGTGTTGTTCTGAGCGGAACAAGCGTTGTGCCCTTCTCTATAATCGGTAAGCCTTGCGAATAGGCAACCACTTGATTATCCACTTTTACTGCCGGCTGTTGTTGTGGAGCCGCCATGGCAGCCCCTGCCGAAGAGAGCAAACCAACCGAAATCGCGAGGGATAATAGCATTCTTTTCCAGTTTTTCATTTATGTAATCTCCTTTATTTTCGTGTGATCTTGAAAATTCATTTTATGATTAAAGATTTATGATGATTCGCCATACCGATGGTCGGTATGGCGCCCACTAGTCTTCCACTTTTTCTCCAGCAGCCCAAAACAATACAATTAGTGCTGCCTATGCTTACATCTTATAAGCCTTCATCGCTTTTCTAAGCTCCTTGAATGTAGGGCGCTTGCCGTACATGAGGACACCGGTCCGATAGATTTTCGCAGCCAGCCAACCGAAAACGAGGATGGATACGATCAGGATCGCCAGCGAAAGCAGGATCTCCCAGAATGGGATACTGCCAAGGCCGATACGAACCAGAATCGTGGTCGGCGAGATGAACGGAATGTAGGTGGATACCTTCATCAGCATCGAATTCGGAGCGCTTAGGCTAAAGATGGCGATATAGAATGCCACCAGGGACAGCATCGTAATCGGCATGACCGCCTGCCCCAAATCCTCGGTACGGCTGACAATCGAACCGATAGCCGCGTAGAGCATCGCATACAAGAAATAGCCAAGGATGTAGAAGATTAAACCGAACACCAGCAGCATCGGGTCTATGGCTGTCAGGTCGAGATTCATGTCCTTCAATGTATCTATATTGTGCGGCAGTATCAAGTTCACAACAACTACAACTCCAAATGCCGCGATCTGGGATAGTCCCAGGAGGAACATGCCAATAACCTTACCAAACATTTGGCTCAGCGGAGATACGCTTGTAATCAAAATCTCCATAATGCGGGAGCTCTTCTCTGTTGTTACTTCCGAAGCGATCATGTTACCTGTCCCCATCAAAGTGAAGAAGAAGAGAATAATCAGTGCATACACAACAATGTAGTTAATAACCTCGGAAGCTCCTTCCTTCTCTCCGGAAGCTCCGTCAGCGTTACCTGTTTCTGTAGGATCGATACTCCGAGCGTCAATTTGAACCGGTTGATTCAGTTCATTAATCTGCGCATCGGACAAATCAAGTCCGTCTACAATACTACGCGTCTTCGCCACTTGCAGAGCTGCTTGCAGATTGGATTGCAGTTCCGGGCTCATAGCCTCATCTTCAGAGCTGTAGACCACGGTCGGGAACGTATTGCCTTCTTGTGCTTCGAATTTCAGATAACCTTCGATTACGCCATCTTTAATATCCTTATTCAGAGCGGCTTCATCAGCTGTTTCGTATTTCACCAATTCATAGGAGGTTGTCGGCAGATTACTCCAGGTAGTCTCCAGTTGTTCAGCGAGCGTCTGCTCCTGTCCGTATACCAGACCGATGCGGGTGGTTTCTTCGGATCCTGCCTTATCTCCCGTAAACATTTGGATCAGAAAAGGAAGATTGATCCCGATCGTAATAATGAGTGCAAAAATCAAGGTTGAAACGAGAAAGGACTTTGTTCTTATTTTATTCATGAACGTAAATCGGATAACGGTCCACATATTATTCATTGGATTCACCTACCGCCTTTATGAAGATTTGATTGAGTGTCGGCTCCTTCACTTCAAACCGATGGATCGTGCTTTGCGACATGGCTGTATTCAAAATGTTTTGCGCTGCATCAACCTGGCTGATCCGGATGGAGTAGCCATCTTCTGTTCGCTCCACAGCCGTTACGCCAGGCAGGGCTTCAAGACCCCGGACTTCACCGGACGTACCGAGCACCACTTCTTCACGAGGATACTTGGATTTGATATCCTTCAGATTCCCCTTCACTACCGTATTGGAGCGATGCAGAATGGTAATGTTCTTACACAACTCCTCAACATGTTCCATCCGGTGGGTGGAGAACAGAATGCTTGTGCCCTTGTCGCGGAGTTCTTTTACTGTTGATTTCAGAAGTTCGACGTTCACCGGATCCAGTCCGCTGAAGGCTTCGTCCAGAATCAGAATTTGCGGGTCATGAACAACCGCTGCGATAAAGCCCATTTTTTGCTGGTTACCCTTGGACAGTTCCTCAATCTTCTTATCGTAATAGTCCGGTACTTCAAACCGTTCCAGCCAATATTTCAAACTCTTATCCGCGTCTTTCGCGGACATGCCCCGCAGTTGTGCCAAGTAGGAAATCTGCTCACTGACTTTCACTTTCGGGTATAACCCGCGCTCCTCCGGCAAGTAACCCATAATGTGACGCAGTTCCTTGTTATACGGCTTTCCGTTATACAGAATCGTTCCGTCATCCGGGTAGATCAATCCAAGCACCATTCGCATGGTGGTTGTTTTGCCGGCGCCGTTCGCACCCAGCAGTCCGTAGATTTCACCTTCCTCAACCTGAAGCGAAATCCGGTTTACCGCCGTTTTGTCCGCATAAATCTTAACTACATTGTCTAATTGCAATCGTTGCATATCGTATAAACCCCTCTCTATCCTAGTTCTGCACGTTGGCAGGAATGTTTCCATCAATCCATAATCGAAGCACTTCATCCAGCTCCAGGGAACGGGTCTGAATAAACGGTATGCCTGCAGACTGCAGGATCTTCTCCACTTCCAAGCATTCCGTCGTTATAAAAGAAATCGTAGTCGCTGTCTCTTGTTTGAAACTCAGAATACCCGGCAGCTCCTCGACAATGGAGGCATCCTCTTGAATCCAGCACTCCTTCCAGTTATCCAGCAGCGAGTCCTTCTCCACCATGCCCAGCAGCTTCCCATGATGGATTAGAATGACGTAGTCCGCCAGACGACGAATTTCATCCACCACATGGGTTGAGAGCACGATTGTTGTGTCCATGGACTTCATCACTTTGTGCAGCTGATCGATCATCAGCTTCCAAGCGAAAGGATCAAGACCGGAAGAAGGTTCATCCAGCAGCAAGAACTTGGGCCTTGGCGCAAGTGCAGCGGCAATCTCAAATTTGCGTCGTTCCCCTTTGGACATCTTGCGAAGTTTTACGCCCCGCGGGACATCGAACCGGGATAACAGCTCATCGAAAAAATAACCGTCCCAAGTGTCATACCAGGATGCGCGAAAGCTGGCCGCTTCATCCACCGACATATTCTGTTCCTCTACGCTCAGCTGTTCAGGTACGAAGCCCATTTGTTTACGGATGGAGACGGGAAGCTCTCCCCGGTAAGACTCGCCGAACCAAGTAATCTCCCCTTCGTCCGGAAACACGGTCTGCATCATCATGTTCAGCAAGGTGCTTTTTCCCGAGCCATTAGGCCCCACAAGAGCAACAATATATCCTTGAGGAATCGATAATTGTATCGGACCGATGGTTTTCGTTTTCCGTCGTTTAATGACATTACGAAACTCAATAACATGCGGTTCCATGGAATGTTAGCGACCTCCTTTTGTGTCATATTTTTCGCGGACAACTTCCATGAACATCTCTTTCATCTCATCTTCATTGAATTGAACGGCAAGCCCTTTATCTACAGCAGTCCTTAATGCCTCTATAACCGCATCGCGTTTATATTGTTCTCGGGCCTGGTCACCGACACCAGCAACAAAAGTTCCCGTACCTTGTCTCGTTCGCAGCAACCCTTCATTCTCAAGATCCTGATACACCCTGCGCACCGTAATAACGCTACACTTCAGATTCCCGGCAAATTCCCTAATGGATGGCAATAGCGTTCCCTCCTCGATCTGACCGCTAATAATGAGCGAGCGCAGCTGTGTTTCAATCTGGTGATATAAAGGCTCTGCGCTATTTTCATTGATCTGTATCAGAAGTCGCACCTTTTACCACCTCGCTTTTCTAAGAACATAAACCCGTGCCATCGCATGCCATACGGATTCATCTTCATATTCTTCATGATAAATCCCGGGTCTGCTGCCGAATGCAGGTTAATTTGCTCATAAGCAGCATAGATGCCAATCCCACAATCAGGGAGCCCCACATCACCGGAGATAACAGCCCCCATTTGATGGAGGCGTCCGCTACGAATTCGAAGATGCTGTAGCCCAGCAAGCTTAGTACGGCGACCGATCCGGCAATGAGCGGATTCAGAAGAGCGGTGTTCCTGAGATACACCTTGCCGCTGCACATGTTTTCCCAGTAAATATAAGGCCCCGTTAATAAAAATCCGACACCGACCCACGTCAGCATAAAGGCGATATATTCGGGAATAGCCATCGCACTTCTTATGTGATTCCCCATTGCGTAGATGAATCCATAAAACACGATGCTGTTGATGGCAAAAGCGATCAGGCTATTTATGATCCGACTAACAAAAATCGCGGAAGCCGGCACCGGTATGCTCCGGTAAAAGTACAGCATTCGGGTGTATGAATCCTCGTTCAAATATTTGAAGGACCTTCTGTTAAATACAAAACCTACAAAAGGAGCAAAAAGCACCATGATAAAATCGACAAATGGGTTGTTGTATTCCTCTAGATGCTCAAACTGAACGTTTATGACGAAACTCGTGGAAAGCCCCATGTACAGCATGAACAGTATCGTCCATATGAGTTGGAACTTATCGCTTGCGAAGTCTTTCTTCACGATCTTCATCGCATTATGGAAAACCTGTTGCAATGCGTCTCATCCTTTCATTCCTTCATATATTCATTTCGTTTTATCATCGCAGTCTAAGTTTCACTGTGCTTAGTGTGATTACTGTGCTCACTGTGTATATCTTTATACACAGTATATAGTGTGTATATAAACAGTGTCAATAGAAGTTGTAAAAAAACACCTGGCAGAGGTTTCCTGCCGGGTGTCACCTTCCCCTGCTGCGGCTCATTCAAGAGCTTCCCTGCACGAGGGGAGTGTAGCCGTGGAGGAGACCTGGCGCTCGCCTTTGAAACCGGGAAACATCCATTTCATCTCATCCAGTTTCCTGGTTTCAACAGTGACCAGAGCGATTACACTCCACCACCACCCACACTCTCTAAACACCCGGCAGAAGTTTCCTGCCGGGTGTCACTCTCCCCTACTGCGGCTCATTCAAGAGCTTCCATGCACAAGGGGAGTGTAGCCGTGGAGGAGACCTGGCGTTCGCCTTTGAAACCGGGAAACTACCACCTCATCTATTCCCAGTTTCCTGGTTTCAACAGCGACCGGAACGGATACACTCCCCACCAGATCCCTCACCGTCCTTGAATAAGCCGCCCTGCCAATTAAAAAACACCCGCCAGATTCCTCTGACAGGTGTTCTCCCACGCTTACATTCCAAATATCACTTTCCATACAGGCTGAGTATGCCCGCCCGGATATAACAGGTACAGCAAGGTATACACGGCTACGCCGGTAATGGCGGTAAAGAACCAGATGATCGACGTAACTCTGCCCCACTTGCGGTGCTTGGAATACTTCTCCTTAAAGCCGAGGGTCAATGTCGTGATCCCAAAGACCGCTGCTACGGTAGCCAGTACAATGTGGAAGACCAGGAATACCTGATAATACGGCTTTAGATCATCGGGACCACCCCATGACGTGTTGCCGATGAATACGGTGCGCGAGGAATAGATGATAAAGAAGATGACAGCCGCGACGGCCGCCCAGATCATCACTTTCTTGTGGGCTTCGCGCTTCCCCTTAATAATAAGACCCCAGCCAATCGCTACCAGCACAGCGCTGATGACAATAAACGTTGTACTGACCGTGGGAAATATAAAAAACCAATCCATATGGATCCCCCTTCAATAATCCTGTTACGCCTGATTGAGCTTGCCGGGAGGAATCTCGCCAGGCAAAGGATCGTCTTCCTGATTTTCTCGTTTGTACCAATGAAAGAACACATAGGCCAGCATCGAAGCAAAAATAATCTCTTGGAAAAACTTCATGATGATCCCGCCCACTCGCTGGTCAATTGCAGGCTCTAGATAACCAAAGAACTCAGGTCCGCCGAATTTACTAAGCAACGCCGAGGTATCGCCAGCTACGCAGTACCCCATCGCCTTTGCCCATACCACCGGATCGCTATAAGTTGCGTACATCGGCTCGCTCGAGAAAATAATGAGCGCACATGCCGGTGTCAGCAAGACCATATTGAGAAAAATATACCCCATTTTCAAAAGTCCTGAGGACTTGTCCTTCTCCGGGATCGGGTTAATAATGGCCCACCACATCAGCAGCGAGGCGATAAACAGGATTGAATAGTACAAACGGTGCACCCAGAAATTCAACATAACAAAATCATGGATAACCGGGATGTGATAAAAAGAAAACAAGCCGTTAAACAGAACCGCGGCAACAATCGGGCGCGCAAGGAAACCGAGTTTCTTAAACGGATTTACCTTATCGAAGGCACGCCACATCCAAACAGGAATACCCAGAATCAAGAGCGGCATCGCCATTAAATAGGACATTGCCATACTGACCATGTGAAACGAGAACATCGTATGCCCCAGCAGTTCAATCGGTCCACCCTGTGCAAGATAGAACGCAAGCATACCACCTACAAACAGTGTTCTCCTCCCTGCGGAAACCGGAGCACTCCCTTCGAATCGACTGCTCAGCGGCCCGGTCAACAGGAAGTAGCCTGCTGTTACGAGCAGCATAAATGCCAGGAACAAGGGACTCCATTTATCTGCAAAACTAAAATATTCTAAGCCCAGCATGCAAAAACCTCCCCATAACGGGTTAAATTCTGTCCAAATTGTGACACCTACCTACGATTTAAAAAAAGAGGGGGCTGAAAGTAGCCCACCTCTTTTTCATTTTACCACCAAACCCAGAACAGTGCCATGACAATACAGGTACTAGCTACGAAGAAGCCGCCAATCATAAACAGGATTGGCATTAGATGCCCTTTGTCCTTCAAGTGCATCCAGTAACCCATTTGTACGAACACCTGCAACACAGCCATAACCAGCAAAATGATGATCGTAAATGCTGTGTTGATGCCACCGGCTGCGACAGCCGCAAAAGCAATCGCAGTCAGGACAATGGAGAAAATAAAGACAACAATGTGTTTCTCAGGGCCTTCCACACGATGGCGGTGTTTAACTGTAGGCCCCTCATTAGATTGTTGATTCGCAGTCATTCCTTAGCCCACCTTTCCAAGAAGGTATACGACCGAGAAGATGAACACCCATACAACGTCGATAAAGTGCCAGTACATGGCAGAAACATATACCTTAGGTGCTGTAACCACGGTTAACCCTTTTCTGTACAGCTGAGCGATCAACAGGCTGATCCACACAACCCCGAAAGCAACGTGGGCACCGTGGAAGCCAACCAGCGTATAGAATGCAGACGAGAATGCACTCGTCTTCATGTTAAACGATTCATGCACAACATATTCATAGAACTCATAAATCTCAAGGCCAAGGAACCCAAGACCCAGAACAACGGTTACGATCAGCCACAACTTCAGCTTCTCGATATTGTGACGGTGAAGCGCCTGAATGGCGAACACACTGGTCAAGGAACTGACAAGCAATATCAGCGTTGCTGCTGCCGTAATTGGCAGAGAGAACAGCTCGGCTGCGGTTGGGCCTTCGTTGTTCTGGCCGCGAAGCGCCAGGAACGTTGCAAACAACGTACCGAAGAGCACGGCCTCTCCACCGAGGAAGAGCCAGAAACCAAGAACCTTATTACGGCCTTCGAGTGTTGCCTTCTCCGGCTCGTGAGGAAGTTCGCCGTTTACATGTTCAGCGTGACTCATGCTTTCCCCTCCCCTTCCAGTTCTTCAACTTCGATGTGATATCCATGATCATCGTACAGGGAACGAGCGATCATAGCCGCGAACGTAATCAGAAGACCAACAATCAGAACAATATATTTATTGAAGATTAAGCTCATGAACGAATTCGAGAAGTCCTCCGTGCTAAACATGAAACCAAGACCCGCGATAAACAGACCCAGTGACATTACAAACGGAAGAATACTTGGCGAAGGCATGTGAATCGGACCAACCGGTTCGGATGGTGTCATCTCTTTATTGCCTGCCATCTTCTCTTTCCAATAAGCGTCAATGCCGCGAACAAGCGGAATTTGCTTGAAGTTGTACTCTGGCGGTGGAGAAGGAATACTCCACTCGAGCGTACGGCCATCTTCCCATGGATCGTTCGGAGCACCAACCGGTTTTCTGGAAGTGACAACAACGTTTGCCAGGAAAGCCAAAACGCCGATACCCATCAAGATTGCACCGATGGTACTTATAAAGTTAAGTTCGTCAAAATTCTGGTTCGGCAAGTATGAGACAATCCGCCGCTGCATACCTAGCAGTCCAAGGAAATGCTGTACGAAGAATGTCAAATGGAAGCCGATTGCGAACAACCAGAACGTCCATTTGCCAAGCGTTTCGTTCAGTACGCGACCGAACATTTTTGGCCACCAGTAGTGGAGTCCGGCAAACAAACCGAATACCAGACCACCAACGATAACGTAGTGGAAGTGAGCTACAACGAAATACGTATCATGGTACTGGAAGTCTGCAGGAGCAGATGCCAGCATGACGCCGGTAACCCCACCCATAACGAACGTCGGTACGAAACCGATCGCGAACAGGTTTGCACTGGTAAAGCGGATTTGACCGCCCCACATCGTAAAGAGCCAGTTAAAGATTTTGATACCGGTAGGAACGGCGATCAGCATCGTTGCGATGGAGAAGAGCGCATTCGCTACAGGCCCAAGACCTGTCGTAAACATATGGTGAGCCCAAACCATGAAGCCCAAGAAGGCGATCAGGATGGTTGCAAATACCATGGAGCTGTATCCGAACAAACGTTTACGGGAGAATGTCGGAATAACTTCTGAGATAATACCGAATGCCGGCAAAATCAGAATGTAAACTTCAGGGTGACCGAAGATCCAGAAAATATGTTGCCACAACACGGGGCTACCGCCAGCCGCAACATCAAAGAAATTGGCACCGAGCAAACGGTCAAAGCTGAGCAATACGAGACCTACCGTAACTGCAGGGAATGCGAATAGGATCATGGCCGATGTAATGAAAGCCGTCCATGTAAACATTGGCATTCTCATGAAGGACATTCCAGGTGCACGCATCGTTATGATGGTAGCCAGGAAGTTGATACCACCGATCAACGTACCCAGACCTGCAATCTGAAGACCTATCGTATAGAAGTCTACACCATGTGTAGATGAATAGTCCGTTGTGGATAGCGGCGTATAGGATGTCCAGCCCGCATCAGGGGCTCCGCCCATAATCCAGCTAAGGTTAAGCAAAATTCCACCGAACAAAAATGTCCAGAATCCGAGCGAGTTCAAAAATGGAAACGCGACGTCACGTGCACCGATCTGAAGCGGAATGACCGCATTCATCACGGCAAAGATAACTGGCATTACGCCAAGGAAGATCATCGTCGTTCCGTGCATGGTAATCAATTCGTTAAATACCTGAGCTGATACTAGATCGTTCATCGGCTTGATCAGCTGCAAGCGAATCAGAATCGCTTCAATACCGCCAATCCCGAAGAATAAGCCGCCCGCTATCAGGTATAATATACCGATTTTCTTGTGGTCAACGGTTGTAAGCCAATCCATTAACCCCGTGTAGCGTTTGACGCTATGGCTTTGAGCATGAGCGTGAGCCAAGGTTTGTACCCCCTTTTAAAGTTCTTGCTGCTGTATTAATTATCCAACTTATAATTGGCCAAGTAATCGGCGATCTGCTCGATTTCTTCATCACTGAAGCCGAGATCCTTCGGATTAGGCATCGTGTTGCCAGGTTTTACAGCCTGAGGCTCCATCAGCCATTCCACCAGGTTGTCTTTCGTCGGCTTTGTGCCTGGTTTGCCGCTTATGTCGTTCAGCAAGATACTCGCAATCGTCTCACGTGATCCAATGCCGGTCAGGTTAGGACCCATCGCTCCCCCTTGGTCGCCCACAGCGTGGCAAGAAAGGCAGTTGGTCTTGAATTTCTCGGCGAGTGCCGCATCCGCAGGAAGCACTGCAGGTTCTTTAAATGCCGCTACCCATTTGTCAAATGCCGCATCGTCAACCGCTTTCACCCGGAATTCCATGAAGCCGTGAGAAGGACCGCACAACTCTGCGCATTTACCAATGTATGTATCCGCTTTGTCAGCAACCAGAGTCATGTAGTTAACGCTGCCTTCTGTGTTTGTATCCATCTTACCGCCGAGCGATGGTACCCAGAAGGAGTGAAGCACATCATTCGTTTTTAATTGGAACGCAATTTTCTTGCCTACAGGAATAACCAGCTCTTGAGCGGTTCTTACGCCATAGTCTGGATAATTGAACTCCCACCAGAACTGATGAGAAGTAACTTCCACCTTAACTGCTTCTGGATTGTTCCAGTCGTTCTCTCCGTAAGCAAATACCTTTTGAATAGTAGGAACTGCAAGCACGAGAACCAAGAGCAGCGGAATCGCCGTCCAAATAATCTCCAGCTTATGGTTACCTTCTACTTGCTCAGGAATTTCATCTTGTCCCTTTTTTCTACGGAATTTAACAAGCACGTATGCGGCAATTCCAAATACCACAACCATTACGACGGTCATAATCGAAATGGAGAGCTTAATTAAATCCAGTTGACCTTGTGCTACCGGACCTTGTGGTCTTAAGACCGACAAATCCTCTCGGCCGCAGCCGGATAACACCAAAGCAAACATGGCCATCAAAGGAAGAAGACGCTTTACAGCCTGCCACCGTTTCATCATTGATCTACCCCACTTTTCCGATTTTCGTAGACTACCATCCGGCGCAAACAGCGGTAATCTACCTGCACAATCACGGATGAAGTAATCCTGTCAATTAAAGCAATCACTTATTAAATATAAGTTCATGGGTTGCTTTTGTCAATCATTCACAGGGAGTTCACAAATTGTTCGAAAAGTCGTCAAAGTCGCGCCGTTACTGATTTTGCAATCGCTTTCAAGCGGTATCTCCCACCCGACGACCTATCATTCGACATCCTCTGCAACCCGTCAGCGACAGCCTTCATAGCTATATATACAGTCATTTCCGCCTTTTTGAATCTGTAGCAGCCACTCCCCGTTCATCTGAGCCCCCATGATAAAGGAGGCGTTCTCCGCAAGCCTAGGCAACATCGCGAAGAATGCGAAGAATACCTTCTATTATTATGGTATGTTTTTCGCGATCTTAATCCGTCAGAATAACAGCACCTTCACGAGTAACCGCAATGGTATGCTCATACTGTACGCCTACCGATCCATCCGCACTGGATATGGTCCAGCCGTCATCCCCCCAGAACACGGCACCGGAAGGTCCCAGGGTGAACACCGGCTCGATGGTAATCACCATTCCTTGTTTGAGTTTGAGTCCCCTTCCCGGAATTCCATAGTTCAGCACATCGGGCGGTTCGTGAATGGCCCGGCCGATGCCATGACCGACTAGCGATTTTACAATCCCGTAGCCTTCCCTTTCGGCAACCTGCTCGATCGCATAGCCCACGTCACCCAAGGTTGCCCCATGCCGTACCGCCTCGATCCCTTTAAACAACGCTTCATGCGTATGTTTCATCAACTGCTTTACTTCTGGGGAAACCTTATCTACCGCATAGGTCCAGCCGGAGTCCGCCAGCCATCCGTTCTTGTTCACCACCATATCTATGGTCACGACATCCCCCGCTTTCAGCGGCCTCTGGTCGGGAAATCCGTGACACACCACATCATTTACTGATGCACAAGTGGCGTATGGAAATCCTTTATATCCTTTTTGCTCGGGAAAGGCTCCGTTCTTCTCCAGAAATTTCTCGACCCTGGCATCGATCTCGCTCGTTGTGATCCCCGGTTTAATGACTTTCGCTATTTCACGGTGACACGCAGCCAATATGCGTCCCGCCTCGCGGATATGTCCGATCTCTTCCTTACGTCTCAGCTGTATCCTCACATCTGTCCACTCCCTTATATCCTAATCGGATCGATTGCTAACAATATATGTAGGGAAAGTTGCAAAATACCCCTTGAAAATGGACTTTCCGAGAAGTATGAGCCTGTTGACTAAACGGGGACTCACAAACGCAAAAAAACCGCTTTCGGGACATTTGTCCCAAAAACGGTTTAACCATAGACTCTAAATGGTTCATGTCATTAGTCATTAACAAGGTAAAGATTCGATGCGTGTTGGTGATATTTCTATAGACCAGGTGCTATTACAGGTTACGAAACGGAGGAATTCAGCTTGCCAAGTTCATGCTCAACAACAAGAGTAAGCTCTTCTTCATAGCCTCCCATAATATGGTACTTCCGGACATACTCCTTTACAAATTTTTTCGGATCTTTAGGCCGGAAAATTCGTGTCATTTCCCGCAGACTTTCCTTAACCTCATTGTGACCTTTCGTTGCCATGATGGATCCCTCCCAAAACGTGTGGAATAAAATTACTCCGTTTAAAGAGAATGCCGAAAAGATCTACCTCATTAAGTTGAAGCCATATTGCAGTTCTTACGGTGATGATTAGGTTGATATTCAGCAACTTACCAATGCACCTGACACTATACATACCCTAACAGCATGCAACTGAATCATTAATATATTATATCATATTCTTCTGTTTGTTTCATCTTTCCCAAAAAATGTTTTTATGTCCTATGTTTTTTCATCAGGTCATTCTTTGTGCCCGGAATTGGTTAAGATATATTCAATCGAACCTCCGCCAACTCTAGAAATCAGTGAATATCACAAATTGATACTCAGAATAACATATGTAAGATACAAGGAGGCTTTTAAATATGATGTCGAATACCCAGTCTTTTCTCCACTCCTCTGTTGACATAAGCTCGCCTATTCCTGTCGCGGAGCCTGAAGACGCAGGCCTTCAGCGCGATGTGCTCGATCAGGTCGATCAGATTATTCAGAAACAATACCCGAAAATGCGCAGCTTTCTTCTGCTCCATGCCGGCAAACTCATCTACGAACGCTATTACAACGGTCATGGCATTACCTCGCTGAATGATCTCAGGTCCGCTACCAAGAGTTTTACGTCGGTATTATGCGGCATCGCCCACTCACGCGGCGAATTACCTGACCTGAATTCCTCAGTAATTGACATCTTCCAGCGATATGTTCCCGAACGAGCCCATCCCCTATTGCAAAAGGTTTCCCTTCATCATCTGCTGACGATGACCTCAGGCTTTGCGTGGCAAACCGGTAAAAAGCTCGGGGAACCGCTCATTCACCGGTTCCACCGCAACCGAAAATGGACGAGCTTCGCGCTATCCCTCCCTGTCATTGAACAGGAAATGGGCCTCTTTCAATACCGGAGCATTGATTCCCATCTGCTCTCCGTTGCCATTAGCGAGGCTACAGGAATGGATGCTTACGCCTATGCCAGACAACATGTATTCGAGCCGCTCGGCATTCGTCATACCGCCTGGTCCCCAAGCCCCGAGGGCCACAGTATGGGTCACATTGGCCTCTATCTTACCTCACGCGACATGGCCAAATTCGGTCTTTGCTGCCTGAATGGGGGACGTTGGCAAGGTACAACACTCATCCCGGAATCATGGCTTAAGCAAGCACTCGCTCCGCTGGTTGAGGGCTATCCCGCGTTTGGCGATTACGGATTCCAGTGGTGGACCGGAGTTCAGAACGGGACTCCCTTTGCACTCGCACACGGCCATGGAGGACAGCAAATCTACCTTTTCCCCCAATTGGGTACAGTCGCCGTATTTACGGCCGACAGCAAGGTCAGCCGCTGGAAGAACCCGCGGTTTCTGCTGGAGCGCTATATTCTCGATGCTCTAAAATCAATATCCGCAACGTCTTCGCCAAATAGCTGACAGATCGCCAGCGTCGGACTCTGTGCAAGAAGCACTCGATTCGTTGGCACGCCGATAACCTGACCTTTCATGCAAATTTCAGCGGATAGTACCTCCTCTTTCTGGTTACTTTATGCGATATGAATCATTTCTAAAATCAAGCCTGAGAGGAGCATGCGACATGTCCGGTAAAGACAAGGATCTCCACCCTATTTCACGAGAAGAGGTTGAAGTAGACGGAACCTACACAAATGAATGGGGACGGGAGGAATATTTGAAACGCGGCGAGGAATTTCCGTTCGATCCCCAGAAGGGCTCCACGGAGTGGCGGCTGGCGGAGTATGATTTTGAAAACCACCATCGAGGCATGACAGATGAGCGACTGGTTCCGAAGGAAAAAGGTCCTGATAAACAGGTGAATGCCGAATCTCCGCTGCGGCATGATGTGGAAGTAGATTAAAACCCTTGCATATCGGCAGTGAAGAGATGATTCATCAGACCTGCTTATAAAAGGGTGATATGACATGCGAAAATCGAAGCGTCTTCTGCTATGGCTGATCCCGATCGCCATCGTAGGAGCCATATGGCTTGCAGCTTCTATCGTGGAGCCGGAATACGCCTATATACCACCGGCACATAAGCTTGAGAATACTACGCAGCTCCAAGCCCAGCAAACGGGTTTCATTCGTCAGTATGATATCTGGGGCAAGACGCTTACGGTTCCCGGTACCGCCTTGAAGGATCAGGACCCCAGATTAACAGCCGCCCATGGCGCCGTTGAGGTGACGAAAGAGCTGCTTGCCTTAGGGCGCCGTACACTGTATGAGGAGTCCTTTGGCAATGAGGTGTTTTTAACGGATATCTTGGGGATCGTCGATGGTCCGATGAAGCTGAAAAACGTGGCAAAAGCTATCGCCGAGTTAAAGGGACGCGGAACAACCAATCTACGCGTTGAACTCGATCAGGATGTTACGATCGGCGACAAATCCTTCCGTAAGGGAGATAAGATTGATACCGGCTTTGACGTAGCCAAAGGCGCCTATTCCCCCATTGGCCTTACGGTTAAATATGCCGAAGGCAAAGCCCGCATCGGCGTTAGCTGCATGGCCTGCCATGCGACCGTAAACCGGGAAACGGGAATGGTTGTGGAAGGAGCGCCCAATTCCGATCTAAACCTCGGTTTAATGCTGGCACTGGCCTCGAATAGCGCGGCGTATTTTACCCATACTGACATTACGAGTCTGGTGGATTATGTTAAGAATGAGCAGCGTACGGTTGTAAACTCTAAAGGAAAAACCGAAGCGCTGCCCGATCCCACCCTACTAGAGAAAGCCGTTGACGAAAATCTGATCAAATGGATGCCCGGCACTTTCGATACAACCGTGGATCTGGTGAGCGACGTGACCCAAATTCCCGATATGTTTACGAAGGGCGATCATCCCTACAGCTGGAGCGGCTTCGCTACCCTGGGTCCCTTCAAGGGACTTAGTACCTTCAGCAACAATGTTCACGCCCAGAATACGGACACCCTGAGTCAAACTGAGGTTAGCGAACCGTTATGGGGGATCGATAAAGAGATTTATGTGGGCACCATTCTGCAAAATGCAGCCCATCGCAAATTTCGCTATGATCCGAGCAGCGGGCTGAAGCCAACCGAATTCTTTAACCGGCTGGATCCCAATCCTGGAACCCCGGGCGTAAATGAGGTGATTAAGATTCCGAATTTTCCGAAGGTTTCAGCCATCGCACCGAACGGGCTGTACATCAGCTCGCCGGGATTCAAGGCTGGGGAGCAGGTTAACGCCATGTCCGCCTATCAGAATACCATCCGTCCGCCTGAAACGGATCCCAAGGAAATCTCGGATGCCAAAACGATCAACCTCGGAGCGGAAGTCTTCAAAAAAGCACAATGCATCACTTGCCATGCTGGCGATTTCTTTACGAATAATCGCGTTATGCGCGCGACCGAAATTGGTACCGAGCCTGCTAGGGCCAAGGCTTTCCATCGTACGCAGAACGCTTTTGGCGAAGCAGAGTTCTATCCACCCGACACGCCTGTTCCGATCCCTCCGGATGCCAAGGTAACCAAAATCCCGCTGGATGATATCGCCCCCGAGCAGATCGAGTTGGGCTTCGGCCATAAACAGTTGGGCGGCGGTTATAAGGTCAAAGGGTTGATCGGTCTTCGCTGGTCCGCACCGTATTTGCACGACGGCGGCGTAGCGGTTGGGCCTGAGCTGACACAACCCGGCGTCTCGCAGACGCTTATGAAAGGGATCCACCCGGACCCATACAACAGCCTGAAAGCCCTGTTTGACCGCAAGCTGAGACTGCAGGTCATCGAGGCGAACCGCAAGGATTCAAGGCTGAGAGACACCCATGTCACCGGTCAGGGGCATGAGTATTGGGTGGACGAAAGCAGCGGTTTCACGCAAGAGCAGCAGGATGCTCTCGTGAAGTATCTGCTGCAATTAAAAATGAAATAAGTTAGGGATTTAACCATCATACTTTGTCCCATCGGCTCATAAGGTAAGGTATAAAGCTTGCCCTACCCCAGTACCGGTCTATGACAAGGAGTTGATGAGATGTCCCCTTTCAAATCGTCCACAGGACTTCCCGAGAATCTGGCGGCTACGCTGTGCTATCTATTTCCGATGGTCGGAGGAATTCTGTTTCTATCATTAGAAAAAAGAAGCCGCTACGTCATATTCCATGCTCTGCAGTCCTTGCTGGCCTTCGGCATCCTGGCCGTCGCTCACCTGCTGTCGAGCGCGGTGCCCATCATCGGCCTACTGGCCTCCGCCCTCCTGGCGCTGGTCGGCGTCTTGATGTGGCTGGTGCTTATGGCCAACGCCATTCAGGGAAAATGGTTCAAGCTGCCCTGGATCGGCAATATTGCAGAGAAACAAATGCAGCGAGTCTAAAGATTTTGTACCTCACGTAAAAACGGCTACCTTCACTCTATGAAGGTAGCCGTTTTGTTGGGGTTCGAACTAACGGGACCGGACAAAAAAAGCAGCCGGAGTTCATCCGGCTGCTCAGATTGTCGAGAAACCCTGTGCTTTTTTCAAAGTACAGGGTTTCTCCCTTTTTAAGTGGTCACTTCAACAGGGAAAATGGGGGATTACCCCCTGTTTTCCAGGCGATCCAGGTGGATCGCTATCTTCTTCATGTTTTGTACGGTT
>NZ_JBFRHH010000012.1:0-191355 GCF_052115765.1 Paenibacillus sp. 2KB_20
GCAGCCGTACAGAATATGAAGAAGATGGCGATCCACCTGGATCGCCTGGAAAACAGGGGGTAATCCCCTATTTTCCCTTTTGATGTGACCACTTGATATGTAAGAAACCCTGTACTTTGAAAAAAGTACAGGGTTTCTCGACAATCTGAAAGCCGCATACAATGCGGCTTTCAAAGTCTTTCATAACTTCTATCGTAGACCAGCAAAACTCTTTTCATTAAATAACTCGGCATAATAAAATAACCGCTATCCCATCTCACTCGTTGAAAAAGAACTATTGAGCTCATTTTCTAAAGTTGCTTTTTCAATACGCGTAACAAGAAATCAACATTGGGCATTCTATGTTCTTCCTGTCTAACTAAATCAATGCCTGTGCATGCTGAAGTAAGTAGCGTGCGGCATCGCTATGAACATGTTTGCCGCTCTGTGCTTGAATTTCATGGATGAAACTGTTCAGTTCACCCTTGTCGAGCTTTTGTCTCAAGCTGTTTGCGATACCGTTGTTGTCAATCCAGCCGTCCTTCTCAAATCTTGTGACCATTCCTTTGAACGATTCGCTAGTCGCAGTCGTTTGAAAGTCCACACTGGCTCTTCCTATATTTCCTGCTGAATCGTAACCTGTAATTTCTAATGAATGACTGCCCAGTGAAAGTGTATAAAGCGGAATCGTTGCGCCTTGCTCCATAGGCTGTCCGTCAAGCAACAACGTTGTCTTCGTCTGATCGACTCCGGACAGATCATCGTGCACAACAAATTGCGGCAACAAATCTTGATCTATACTGTAGCTTTCTGCTGCCGGATCGCCAACAATGATAAGTGGAGCCCGTGTATCAAGACTAAATGTAATCGTCTTTGCAGGCTCTGTGTTACCCGCATCATCCCTTGATTGATAGCTTATCGTATATTTACCGTCTTGACTGAATGTAACGGGTTGAGTGTATGCCTGCCATGAGCTGCCTCCGTCCAAGCTGTAAACCGATTCGGTTACCCCCGATAATTGATCCTTAGAGGCCAATGATAACGTTACAGGATGGACATACCAACCGTTGTGGCCGTCCGGCTGTTCCGGGGATAACGTGGCTGTCGTGTCAGGCGGAACCGTATCCTGTCGTTCGAACAGAAGCACAGGCCGGTAAGCTGCATCCGTATGTTCTTTAGAGCCGTAAATAATCCAGCCGTTCGAGCCGTAGTTGGTCGTTTGAGCGAGTTGAACGGCGATCGTCCGTTCACCAACCAAGGCGGCATTCACTTGTGCGGTTACATCAATGCTTACGGGTGTTCCGGCTGCCGGGACAGTCCAGTTTCCGATCAGGCTGCCGGCAGCAGGCTTATTGTTCCAAGTAATGCCGTTTTCTGTCCATGTATGATTGCTTACTTCATAAGCGACGCCTTTTGTGTTGGCGAGTCCGGCACTTGTCGGAACCAGACGGATCTGCGCACTTTTAACTTGTTCCGGCAGCTGCGATAAATCAAATTTCAAATAAGAGTATCGGTGGTAGCCGGAGTTGGGATCGTTTTTAACGACCAATTGATCGGAAGAGCCAAAGTTGCTGTTTGCATAAGACCCGCTGCGAACGTAGGCATCATCGGAAGGTAAGATTGCATAACCAAGCGTTACGGATAATTCATTGGATGCGGCGCTTTCCATACCAGTGCTGTTAAGGGCTTTTATCGCAAAATAATACGTTGCCCCACTGGGTAGGCCCGTGACCGTATACTGGTTGTCGCCGCTGACTGCCGATATATCCACGGTTTTCGAATAACTGCCGGGCGCTGTCCCGTAATAAATGCGGTAGCCGGCAGCTCCGGCGCTGGCGTTCCATTTCAGCGTAGCTGAACCGGGTCCTGGCAAGGCTTCGATCAATTGAGGCGCCGCTGGCGGCGTCGTTGACCCTGTACTCAGCTTAGCCAGGAACGTTGTTCCAATCGCTCCTGCCGTATTCACTTCCAATATCGTAGTCGGAGAAAACTGTTTCACTGTAACGCCTGGATCAAGCAGCAGCGCGCCGGTTGTTGCACGGTGAAGTTCGACTTCAATGGTGCCACCGTTTGCTTTTGTCGGGTCTGAAACCCCGATTTGCAGCTCATTTCCGTTCTCGACAATGGTGACGGATGCTTTCTTATTACTTGTCAAGTAATCTGCTCCGTTCACTTGAACGGTTTCAATCGAATCCGTCCAAAAGTTTGCTCCGACCGCCATTTGATCCGCGGTATCCATGACCGCCTGTACGTTTCCTGTGTTTTTCAATACGGTGAAGCTAGGGTCTGCCGCATAGTCTGCTGCCTCAGTCGTCGACGCTCCCGGATAAACGGCATATGCATAGGAGGCTTGCACCGGATCGACGCCGTGATTCAGCGCGAGGCTTGCGTATTGTGCGGATACCATCTTATCGCTTCCATCGGTGTTTATATCCTTCCAGGATCCGGAACGCGTTTCACGTAGACCACGAACTGTCGCTCCTCCAGGGAATACGTACGCGATATCCGATCCCGGTACGCTGCCAGACAGATGCGCCCACTGTACGCCTGTCATCGTTTCCGTCCACCCGGTCGTTGAAGGCTTAGCCGTTCCATCCACCGTCAACGTATTTGACCCGCTCTCATTCAGCTTCCGATTTTCAACGATCGTCTCTACAGCGCGACCTCCAGTACTCGAAATGTCGGATCCGAGCGCTATATATTTATCGCCGAATAGAAACCATGACTTTTTGCCTGATAACGGAGTACCCGTATTTTTCGACATCGAAAGTTCCATACCAACCGTTCCGTAAGGGCCATCAATCGATGAGCCTCCTACCCAATTCGACGTATTGAATTTAAAGCTGAAAGAGCCCACGCTGCTCGTAGAGCCGTCCGTAGTCGTTCCCGGCAATCTCACCGGATTGATCGTTGGCCAATAGGCTCCTGAAAACTGCGTCTGATCCGTGTTGTACAAATATGCGGCACCTGCGCCTTGCCACCATGGCTTGGAATTTTCGCCGTTACCATATTCAAAAGCAGAAATGCGCGTTGAGAACAAACCAAGCGCCAGTCCGAATTCAGGCCTTAAGTGTACGGCGCGATCCATACCAGCGAATATATGCGTATCGATCATATCGCCAGCGGGTTCAACGGATGGATCGCCCATCAATGCTTTTATTTTGCCGATACTGAAGATGGACAGCCCCTCCGTATAACTCGGGAACGTTGTATCCGACATCATTTGGCCTTTAGCAATTTGGCGTACCGTCGCAGCATCCCGAGCGTTCAGGCCGTCGGCCAGCATGACGAGTGAAGCCAATATTTTCCGTCCCGCCTGATGATCCTGTGATGCTTCGCGCGATATCGCACGTCCTCGTACCGTATCCATCATGGCGCCTTTATACAGAAAAGGGCGATACGCCTCTGTTACCCAACGAATGACATTAGCGATATTCGGGTCCGTAACGTCCCAACTCGAACCGCCAAGGAGGTACAGCAGCTTCGCCATGTCTTCGAGCAGAACGGCACCGTAGCTTCCTGTATACGCGACATAGTCATGTTGGATAAACGACCCATCCTCGTAAAACCCGTCCCTGCTCTGCACATACAACAACACCTGGCTGATCGCATCACGGCCTTGAGCCATCTTGGCATCCGTCTTATTCAGCACGCCGCGCAAAGAGACAATCAGCGCTTTATCAAGCCGATTCGCACCCGTTTCTTGGAGTGAAGGGGAATTTGTACGATAGGTTGGATCCGGAACGAATTTGTCCAATGCCTTCGTGTAGTTTGTTTTTTGCGTTGCGGACATTTGATCATAAATTAAAATCATCGCATCCGTCAGGTTCATCGGCACGCCGATCTCCCAATCCCACCAATTGCCCGTTTCACCCTTCGTTTCGTTATATTTGTTAGCATACATCCAGTCCAGTCCACTCAGAATGTCAGCAGCTAGCTGCTCATTTCCTTTCAGGGATGATCCTGTTGTAGCATAGGCCAGTGCCATTTCCTTCAGCCTTACATAGTTGGATGAAATCGTACTGGAAACGCTCCAGTTCGCCAAATCACTCCACAAATAAGTTCGCCCGGCGTTTTTGTTCATCGCTGCCCAGTACTTGTTCGCGTTTGTTTCGATTAGACTGATTTTCGCTGCAATTTCCGGGTCGGACGTATCAATTGCCGTCCCCCCAGTCAAATATACATGCCACCTCTCCCTCAGCAAATCGTACTCGTCTGCAGCGGTTGATGCTTGTACTGGTCCGGCAAACAACAAAATGGGATACAGCACTAAACTGGTAAGAAGAGAAACCACAGTGAATTTCCGCCAACGCAAGCTCATCACAATATCTCCTTCCAACTCTCAATTTAAACTACTGATTGATAACACCAGCATCCTTTGGTATGAATTCCGTCCGTTGCATCACCCCCTTTCATGCGGACATCCGCTATTCACAATATCGAGAAAAAAGCCACGTTCAATCCCTCAGATAGCATGGTGGCGTCAAGACAACATTCTAAAAGAAAGAGGCAGATTGAATATGGCTCAGTATGAAAGGAAGAAAATTCGCAGCTTATTGTTAACTCTTTAGGAACTCTATTTTCAGGATGAAGAGAAATTGCGTGGAAAAGGTAGTGAATCAGGACTCTACCCTATTGATATACTATCGATGAAGCTGAGCGACCGGCTTATGTATCGGTAATTCCGCGATAAGTCCGTCGCTCTGGCGGATCCATGTCTCGAACTGTCGTTCGCCCGCTTTTAATCGAATGACTCTTGCTCCCGTCGGAAACTTATCTTTACGCACACCATCTACATAACTAACGTAACGAGTAGACCTCCCGTAGCATAAACGTATGCCGTGGAGTGTCCCGCAATAATCGTTAGAGTGGTCATGTCCGACGAATGTGCCCATCACATCGCCCATCTCTACCATGGCGGTGAACAAGCCTGAATTTACCTTCGGCGAGCTGATCCATTCGCTGCAATGGCCCTCACACACTTTCGTCTTCCATACCTCATCGTATTCCGGCAACGGAATATGGAAAAAAGCCAGTGCGGGCAAAGGCGCCCCGCCATTTCGTTCGGCCAATTGCCGTGATTCGGATACATACCATTCGATTTGATCTCGGCGTATCCAGTCGTATCCGCCCACCGCTTCAATCGGTGAGTAATCGCCGCTATCGAGGAAAAACAACGAGACCGCTGGCTTCTCCGCCCGATCGTTAATCGTCAGCACGTAGTTTCCCGCTCCGCTAACCCCCGGAGGATCCGGTTGGGCTACGCAATATTCATGTAAGAGTTGCTCCTCATGCATTCTCTTTCGAGGCAAGCTCCCTTCCGAGTCATGATTGCCAAACACAGCCGCCCATGCTACGCGGTTTTCTTCAGCGACAGCGACCGCGCTTCGAAACGATTGAAGTGGATCTTTGCTTCTAGCACTTGCCGTTAAGTCGCCTGCAAACACAACAAGATCTGGCTGCTCAATCGCAATGATTCTCTCCATCGTCGCCTTCGTCATCGAGTCGAGAAGCGGCGTCTCCGGATCCAGGTCCTCAGCGTCAATAAACTCTACATCAGAAAACTGTACGATGACAAACGTTCCATCCTCACGAAACTTTAGCTTTTTCACCAAGGTATACCCGCCCCTTTGTCGCATATTCTTTCCAATACCATAACCCGATCAAAATGAATACAGCAGCACACGCCAAATACATTGATGTCACGCCATACTGCAAACCGACCACCCAATAAATCAATGTCGGACCGATCGCCGCCCCTAAATCGGTAGATACGGAATAAGCGGTCATGACTGTAATAACGGATGTGCTCTTCGCAGCGTCAGAAGCCATAGCGTCCATGATCGTACCCAGCGCAGTGCTTGTAATCATGACGAAAATGACAATAACAATCCAAATACCGATCGGCAGCTGCCACGGAAGTAATGCGTAACCGGCTGCCGCACCCGCCAACGACAGCATAAATAAAGGCAGCCTTCCTCTCGGTCCATCCGTACGCTGTCCGAACCATCGAGCCAAGAACGGCTCCCAAGTACAGCGCAGCGCTGTCAATACGCCGCCTAACGCCGTACTGCCAATGATCAATCCGAACCATGGTATCCCCGTTGGATAACTCGTATCGATAAGATACGTGAGTGTCGCGCCGAACACGGCGTGCAGTAATGATATAATTAATCCGCTTAGAACGATTTTCTTCACCTGCAGCGACCACACCGTATTTATGTTACTACGAGTTAGTTCCATTTGATGTGTCCCGGAAGCTTTCCCTTGGTTTATGGATGCCGTGATCAACGGAAGTCCGACCAATGCCATCATGCCAAACCATATCGAGACAGACCGTAACCCGAAGAAGGGCACAAGCAACCCTCCGAACAGTACACCTACCAAGCTGCCAAGGCGCCACAACCCGTTATACGTTCCCATTAAGCGCCCTCGATTCGTATCGTCGGAGTAGCGAATGACGGTCAAATACCCGCCCATTCGCATCAAGGACCACGCAATCCCCCACACCGCTCGCAAAGCTATCCAAAGAACGAACCCTTTGAAGATGCCGTATCCTAATGTGGTAAGCGCCGCTAACAAAACGGAGATGAACAGACCGGTTCGAAGCGACATCCGATGATACAGCCAGCCAATTACAGGATTCAGGGGCAGCCTTACTAGTCGATTTACAGACAACAGCACGCCTACCTGCCAAAGCGCGTCCAGTCCCGCTTCCTTCCAATACACTGGGAGGACAATGTACAGCATGGAATCGCCAAAGAGGGTTAGCGCGGTTACGATGCCGACAATCCTAATCTGGCGCTGTTCAGTTGCGTTGCTACTGTCACTCGTCATAGGTCGACGATCAGACCATCGTAAGCCACCTTAATGCCCGCGGGTTCGAAAGCGCGTTCAAAATCATCATGCAGAAATCCGGAGTTATGTGTAAAATGAGTTACATATACAAGACCGTTACTCCCAAGCGTACCTTCTTCCCGCCACACGCGCTGAACCTCAAGCACAGTTTCAATCCCCATATGGTTTGGATTTCGATCATTGTTCGTAAAGCTATGCGTGCAATCGATTATCGCCATATCGATCACTTTGCCTTGAAGCCATTTCCAAGTATCCTCATGCAGCCATCCGGTGTCATTGCCGTAAAACAGCGTTTTGCCCCCTTTTTCTATGTAAAACAGCAAACAAGTTTCCATTGGGTCATGATTCGCAAGCAAAGGGGTGACTTGTGTGTCGCTGAGTGAAATCGTCTCGAACGGGCGCAATAAATGGAACGCAAACCTGCCTCCAGCGTCCGGCCCAAGTGCGGCTATAGTCTGGTTAATGGCCGAATCGTTGCCGTAAATATGTAAGGGGTGATCGATACCGTGCGCAAATCCTTCAATACGGTTGTATAGATCCGATGGCTGAAAATGATCGTAATGCGTATGCGTGAACAATAGATGCTCAACCGCCCCCAAGTCGATCCGATCACGGAGCGCCTGCATATGCGAATCTGCGGAATAGTCAACCTTGATAACGCCATCAATCAATACAGAGCTTCTCGTTCGAATGTTTTTTCCTCCGAGCGATCTCGCGTTGCAGCAGGCGTCACAGCGGCAGAACGGGTTTGGGAATCCTTCCGCTGCAGCTGTTCCAAGAAAGTGGATTTTCATTGGTTTCTCCTCCCTTTGAGAAGCAATCGTTTATTTTCTTGACCCTTGATTAATACAGATAATACCACATATATACAATCAATCACATACAATTATTTATGATTTACAATCTATTTTCTTACGAAATCTGTTGACCGATCATACCTGTCCCATTAACACATAAACACACACAAACACAACCACTTATAACCAAAAAACCGAGTATAAACATAAAATAAACGATCCCTGGTTCGTGAAAACCAAAAATCGTTCATATGGATTCTATTATTTATAGACGATTTCGATGCCGCTTTTGCTAAATGTATCAACGATATCCCGGTCGATTTTGGAATCCGTCACAAATCGTTCGACCTCGGTTACTCCGCATACTTTGATAAATGAATTTTGTCCGAACTTGCTGCTGTCTGCGAGGGCGATGCAGCGCTTCGCGTTCGCGTGCATTATTTTTTTCACTTGGACTTCGCCGATTGCGTTATCGGTAATTCCTGCTTCCAACGTAACCCCGCTCATACTCATAAAGAACAAATCCGCATGAAAGCGGGAAGTAAACTCTTCTGCCAGATCGCCGATGATGCTTTGCTCTTGATGACGAATAACGCCCCCGGTCATAATCACCGTATAACCTGGCATCGAAACGAGTTCGTTCACGATCGGAAGCGAATTCGTAATAACGGTTAATCGATCGAACTTGGCCTTCAACGCCTTAGCAATCTGGGTGTTCGTCGTACTTGGGTCAAGCGCGATGGACATCCCTTCGGTCACATAACGAACCGCGATTTGAGAAAGCTCCGTCTTCTCTTCCATATATATAGATTCGCGGATCGGCAGCGGGATTTCCCGGCTATAGTCGGGCTCCTTCAGAATCGCCCCGCCGTGCACCCGCCGCAGGTAACCTTCACTTTCTAAGTATTCGAGGTCACGTCTGATCGTCTCGAACGAAACCCCGAAATGCTCGATGAGCTCTGACGCTCGGATCGATTTGTCCTGATTCAGTTTCTGAATAATAATTTGATGCCGCTGCTCAGCAAACAACCACTCCACTCCTTACTTGCCTAGACTTCTTAATTAGAAGTTTACCATAAAAGCATTAAATCCTCCTGTTCAACCGTTTCGGGAGCAATTGTAGTGTTACCGCGTTATTTTACAAATAGCTTCATCAACTGTATGTAAATCGGATGTATCATGTAGCCAGTCGGGTTAACGGAATATCGTGTACCCGTGTCTAGCTGCCGGATTCGGTCCATTTCTTCCTCGCTCAGATCAAAGTCAAAAATTTCGCTGTTTTCCTTTATCCTTTGCAAATTTGACGATTTGGGGATAATAATAACCCCCCGATTTATATGCCAACGTAATATGACTTGTGCAACTGACTTTTGATGATGATGGGCAATCTCAACGAGAACCGGATGCTCCAGCAAAGCCTTGTTTCCTTGACCTAGAGGGCCCCAAGCTTCATGCAGTATCCGATCACGAACCATATAGTCATGCAAATCGTGTTGTTGAAACTCCGGATGCGTTTCGATTTGGTTGATCATCGGTGATATCCGAGATTGCTTATTGAGATGCTTCAAATGCTTAATTTCGAAATTTGCTACGCCGATGACTTTAATTCTCCCTTCCATGTACAAATCCTCCATCGCCGCCCACGCTTTCTCGTAATGAGGTCCAGCAAAATGAATCAAATACATATCGAGATACGTAACATTCAGTTTCCGACAAGTTTGCTCAAACGCTTTTTTCGTTGCATGATATCCAAGATCTGTTGTCCATACCTATCGATGTCACATTCCTGTAAGAATCAACAGTCATTCAGCTTATATCGCCGTGTGCCCCTTTTTTTCCGTAAAAAAGTACAGTAATGCCAAGATCGGAAAAAGAACGCCAACCCACATCGCCGCTTTCCAGCCGCCCATGGCGTAAGCCCAACCTCCGACTGCAGAGCCTATGGCTCCACCCGCAAAAAAGATCGCCATATACATGCCGTTCAGCCGGCTGCGCACCTCATCTCCCAAAGCGAAGATCGCTCGCTGTCCCAACACCATATTGGCTGAAACGCCCATGTCTAGAAGGATGGCAGCAATGACCAGGATAACGATAGAGAATATAGAACCTCCAGGAAACATAATCGGCAAAAGCCCCGACAGTATCACCAGCACGATGGACAATCCGGTTGCCGAACGTATCAGACCTTTATCTGCAAAGCGGCCAGCTATAGGCGCTACCGCCGCGCCGGAAACCCCTGCCAAAGCGAATAGCGCTACGCCTGTTGATGAAAAATGAAACACCGGACTCGTTAAAACGAGCGGAACCGTTGTCCAGAACAGACTAAACATACCGAACAAAAACGCGTGATACAGTGCGCGGCGCCGCAGAATCGGCGTCGACTTGAGCAGCTGCAGCATGGACGAGATGATTACCGGATAATTGTCGGCGGTTTGCGGCCGCCTTACGGGAAGAACTTTTGCTAAAACCAAAGCCAGTACCACAAGCAAGGCAGAGGAAATAATAAAAATGGCGTGCCAGCCGAAATATTTATCCACCATACTTGATACCGGACGGGCCAACATGATTCCCAAAAACAGACCGCTCATTACGTTGCCTACATTACGTCCGCGCGTCTCCTCAGGAGAAAGATGCGCCGCATAGGGAATCAGGATCTGGGCCGCGACGGCCCCCACGCCTATAAACAAGGAGGCGGCAAGAAACAGCGCCGCGTTCTGTGCCACAGCGGCGATGATTAATACAATGGACGTCAGAATCAACAGCGTAACCACCAGTTTGCGGTTTTCGAGCAAGTCTCCCAAAGGGACGATAAATAACAAGCCGATCCCGTAGCCGATTTGAGTCAGCGTGACGATCAAACCTGAGGCTTCCGAAGATAACCCTATGGCCGAGCTGATCGATTCAATTAAAGGTTGTGTATAATAAAGATTTGCAACGATCAACCCACAGGCAACAGCAAGAATCAATGTGATCCATGTAGAAACGGATTTCTCCAACCTTTCCTTTGCGTTTTCATTCATGTTAAGCACTCCTTTTTTTATGAACTATTGCATTACAATATAGGAATGATCATTCCAGTATGAAGATAGCTTGCCCCCTATGCTCAAACTCAAGGGGGTTGTTTTTCGGAATGTCATTCCAGTTTGATTAAAAAAAATAGATTTACAGCATCTCGAAGACCGCATTCATCATACGGTGGACTTTATTAATATCGCTCTGGACCCTGGCCATTACGTTGATGCTATGGTTGAGATTCAGCAGAAGGTACGAGAACATTTTAATATCTTTCTCCGGGGCTATCTCTCCCGTTTCTTGCCCTTTCTTTAACGTCTCATAAAACAGCTGCTCCAATTCCGTAAACCTTTGGCGAATCATATTCTGCAAGGGCTCATCCACCGTATCCAAACCAACAGAAGCATTCGTAATCAGACATCCATTGGGGAGAGCTTCGCCGTGCGTGGCAAAAGCGTTCATGATATGCAGCTCGAAATACTGGCGGATCCCCGCGATCGCAGAAGTTGCATGTATCATCTGATCGCGTTTTTTTTGCGACATTTTTTTATAATATTGGATGGCCTCGTAATACAGCGTCTGTTTATCCTGAAACGTTTCGTACATACTGGATCTGCTCAACTCCATGGATTCCAGTAAATCCGGTATGCTTGTAGCTTCATATCCTTTTTCCCAAAATACGATCATGGCCTTGCGCAGTACTTGCTCCCGGTCAAATTCCTTGGTCCGTCCCATTGATACCCCTCCTTTTCTACATGAGTATAAACAAACTGGAACGAGTAGTCCAGTATTTTCTCAAGCAGCAGAAGAGGATTCAAAAATGATACGGACGAGTAGATTAAATGACCCTCACATCGGCCTGGGGTTCCAAAAATAATGAAGAGAAACGTCAACCTTCCCATGACCTTCCTCCTCATTCGTTCATTTAAATAGATTTTCGATAACCCCAAAATCGAAGTCGTTCACGATTTTATACTCCCTGTTGTACCTTTTATGATTGCTCGAACCGTTATAGATTCGCACGTGGTCTGAACTAAAGAAGTATACGGCGAAGGTCGGGCCGTTACGGCCCTGGAACCAAACTTCATATTCATCGTCACCGTGATCCACTCTGCTGGTTTTACGCAGTTTGACTTCGGAAAAGGTGTTCATGATGCGCTCGATCTCTGCGGGATCTGTAATTTCTATCACTTGCTCGTTCGGACGGAACCGATTTTTCCCGACGCTCATATGGCTTATAGTCCCAGGTTCATTCAACTGATCGAGGACCATCTCCTTAAACGATGTTCTGTTTTGAAACGCCGAATATATCATCGCGCTGATTAGAATCAAAACGCAAATTGCCAGAAAGACATACCATGTGCGTTTATTCAGCCGCCATCTCCTCCCTCGTGTCGAAATAAAGCGTCCACTTTGATTATAACATCAATCACAGCCCAGAATTATCCAATATCCAAAGTGTGGCTATATTTTCACCTTGTACCAGCCAGCTTCTCCTAAGAAATCAGACCTTGTCAATCCATCTTCACCTAACAAGCATCGGTAGTTCGTTACCGTTCCATCATGAGTTATGATAAAGACCCTCTTTACACGCAGCGCTTTAATCCACCTTATCAATCTCAATCCAAGTGGTGCGAATGCGGATTCAGACAACGTATTAATTCCCGTTTTCCATAACTCCGGATGATCCTTTTCCAATACAATATAGTCTGAATGGTCGGTTACGATCATACCAAGTGGATAGTGGATATCACATTTTAACACAAAGGCTTCGGGGTTTGAGGGCATCGGAAACATTCGTGGTCCAACGAGTGGGGTCACGTATTTCTTCGCCGAGTTCAATCCACATGTAACTATATTGGTGGTCTCAATTGTTCTTAATGTTGGGCTGGAGATAAACACATCCTCTTGATGAAATGAGAATTCTGACCTCAGTTTAGCTACCTGCTCACGGCCTTTTTCGGTCAAGCGGGGATTCACTGTATTCAGTCTGTCAGGGATGTCTGTATTATGTAAGCCTTGCCCATGACGAATAAAAATGATGTCCAGTATTCCACACCCCTTTCAGTTATGAAGTGTTTTTCAAACATCTAACCATACTTGTTCCGTCTTTTCCTCGCTTTTATAAATTACTGGAATTCGTCGATCAACGAAATTCCTTTTAGAATCCGCATCCTACTATCACTTAAAAAATCACGGGTCCAACCATCTGCTTGACTTAGATCCCAACTCCGGTGCATACCGACAACCACGATAATTTCACGCAGTCTCAGGAAGAGCTCCAGCTGATCCTTCCAGCCGTCAGGCATTTGACGGCCATCCTCTGTATAGCCCCGCTCGAAATGTTTCATGAAAAGTTCGTACTGCAGCTTTCGCTCTGCCTTCGAATCTTCCCCGAATACGTAGAGCAAATAATAAAGCTGGATGGCAATGTCTTCGACATACCAACTGTACTGGCATTCATCGAAGTCAAAGAGCGTTATTTCCCCTGATTCATCTACCATGAAATTTCCTACATTGATATCTCCGTGTATCAAACCGAAATTATCAGTAGTAACACGGAGACTGGACAAATGTCTTTTAAGTTCATCAAGTGCATGAAGAATTGGTAGATGCTCTGCAGGTATATAATGTTTGGCCCGTAATAGGTATTCATTGCATTCCCATGTGTGTCTATTTGCCTTTTGTTTGTAACGCTTCGACAGTTCATGGAGACGGCCAGTCAGGCGTCCGCATTGCTCGTAAAGTACTGGATTATCTAGGCATTCTGGGTATCCGATTTTACGACCAGGCGCATATCTGAATGAGGTCACGTAGAAATCAATATGATTTCCTTGGATTCGTTCAAAGTCCTTTCCATTAATCGAAGATACCGAGTCTGAAACTGCCAGACCATTCTCTGATAGATAACGAATCCATTCTATTTCAGCTGCAAGTCCTTCATCTGTGCGATGAGTGCTCGGTGTGAAACGGAGGATATATTTCATATGATTGCGATTGTAGGAATATACAAAATTTTGAAATCCTCCAATAAAAGTCAGCTCCTTGGGGCTGATTCCGAACCGAGTTGCACCTTCAATGGCATGTTCATCCAAGAACATTAATTTTATGTTTTGGTCCATGCGCACTCCTTTCATACGAACCCCATTTCGAATCGCTTGGGTGAAACTTAACTCAACATTAGGGGTGCAGGATATATCCCATATACGGCTCCTAGTGAGATTATACATTTTAAAGGACCTCCCCCTTTTCCTCGTACCAGCGGATCATTCTCCAAGCCGGTATATTTGAGAAGAGAGTTCTGATTCTATACTCATTATATGTTTCTCCTTTATGAATTTTAAAGATCCTTACTGGCATACTTACTTCAGGTGAGTATATACCGTTACTACCGATTTCATCACTATATTAACGTTAATATATTACAAGCATAGCATAACATGGATTATACAAGTTTTATCCAGCATGAAAAACAAACCTAAATAGTCTTATGTTTTGCTGGGAAAACCATGTTTCTTCGAACTCCACGCAATAGTCAATGCAATGAGCAGCAGAATCAACAGCACTCCCGGAAACGACTTGACTCCAATAAACTCCAACAAAGCACCCCCGACAATCCCGCCACCGGCGATGGCCAGATTCCAGACTGTAGTATTGATTGGCATTACGATATCCACACCTTCTTCACCACTTGCATCGGCAAGCGCTGTTTGCAGTATGGTGGCGGCACCGCCGAAGGTAAATCCCCATAATGCCACGACCGCATAAACGACGAATGCCGATGTGACGCCCGTCCCTAGTGCTGCGGCTGCCAGCAGGAAGCCCAACAGACTAAGTAGTACAAGCAGGCGCAGGTGTCGATCTATCAACAGACCCACAATCCAGATCGAGATCAGTGCGAACGCTCCAAATACAAGCAAGATCAGATCAACACGCCCAGCCAGTCCCAAAGGCTCAAGAAACGGCGCGATATACGTATATAAAATATTGTGTGCCAGCATCCACGTCAGTACCACCATAAGAACCGGACGGATGCCGGGCATAACAAACACTTGACGGATCGTCATACGTTGATTTCCAGGCTGTCCGGGATAGTCCGGCACCTGCCACAGAACCCATCCAATTAGTGCGAGAGTCAGAAGTGACATGAGTCCGAATACAAGTCGCCAACCGATCAGATCACCGAGCAAGGTGCCAACCGGCACGCCTAGCGTAAGAGCAATCGGAGTACCAACCATCGCGACTGCCAAGGCACGACCTCTTAAAGCATCCGGAACCATACGACGTGCGTATCCGGGAATCATCCCCCATGCGGCACCGGCAGATACACCAGCGAAAAATCGAGCGACCAGCGTTAATGCATAGCTGCTTGACAGTGCGGTAATCGAGTTGAAGATGAAAAAACCTACAATAATAGCTAACAGAAGCGGACGTCGCCTCATCCCACCGGTAAACATAGCAAACGGAATTGCCGCCACAATGGAACCCAAAGCATAGGAAGTTACGAGCTGTCCGGCCATTCCTGTTGTAATATTCAAACCTCCCGAGATATGCGGTAGTAAACCGGCTGGAATGGTTTCTGTAAAGATACAAATAAAACCTGTCATCGCAAGCGCGAGCAGTGCTAACCAAGGAAGTCTGGCAGGCGTAATAGCCGTTTGTGCCGTACCCGTGGAAGATGATAATTGAGACAAAATATTTTTCCCCCTCATGATAAATTTAATTATGGATCGATCATTCCATATATTAAATTCGCCCTTCTCCCTTGTCAAGGACTTCTGGATCGATTAGTATAAAAGTAATAAAGGAGGGGCATTTATATGGCACGAACGGGACGTCCACGCGCTTTTAATCGTGACGAGGCAGTTGCTGCCGCCATGCTTCTGTTCTGGGAACACGGCTATGAATCCACTTCGCTTGCTCAGTTACGTGCTGCCATGAACGATATATCTGCAGCGAGTTTCTATGCTGCTTTCGAATCAAAAGAATCTCTGTTCCGAGAAGTAATGGATCAATATATCTCGACGTATGGACAAGTTTCTGAAAGTTTCAGGGATACAAGTGTGACATCAAGAACGGCCATCGAACAAGGACTACGACGATCGGCTCAAATGCAGACAGAAGGCTCCCACCCTCTAGGTTGTCTGTTGATTTTGTCCGCTGTGAATTGTTCACCCGAGCAACAACACATCCGAGAGATGCTTGCCAAGGAACGAGCTAGGGTCCACAGTTGGCTAAAAGGCTGTATAGAGCGGGCCGTAGCCAATGAAGAGTTGCCGGATTCAACGGATATCCCCATGCTGGTAACCTTATTCGAAACATTTCTGCAAGGAATGTCGACGCAAGCACGTGACGGTGTTTCATACGAAGCCCTAGATGCCGCCATTACTCAACTGATGAGCATATGGGATTCATTATCGACGAAGTTAGGCTAACGCGACCATCATTAAGCCATAAAGTAAAATGAACAAAAAAAACCTGCTAGCCATGGCTAGCAGGTTTTGCTCTAACAATACTTCCCTTATTACTGAATACCCGGTCTGCTTTCTAGTATGTATCGCATCGGGTTCCGCAGGTACTTACCAGTGACTCCTTCGAGCCTTCGAGCAGCGTAATCAGTTTTTGCAGGAGAACAGGCTCTTCCTTTTGGAACTCATCGAACCGGAGCCTCAGCCGTTCAAACATTTCTTTATCTTCGCGAATTTCATGACGAATATACTGATCTCTCAGCTTCATCGCCCTTTTGGTGATATCCTTGTAGCCAGCCACAAGCTCTTCATCATACGGGATGATCCCCTCATCAACCAGGTATTCAATCCGTTCGCTCATCATCTTTTTGTGCTCCCAGAGCACATGAAGGTGTCTTACATCGTTACGGTCACCGAGCCGGGAATCGTTACCCTCTACGGCATCAAAGTACAGTTGCAAATAGTCGTAGACCTTAATTCCAAAAGCTTCCTCGTTGTCCGAATTGTAATTGATCCGGTTGAGATGAGTTTCTCCGTTTAAATAATCGCGCAGCTGATCAATCGCGGCCGTTTTATCAAAAGGATATGGAGAATGCGGCTCATATTTATAAAAGTACGTATGATGGTCGGCCGTGAGCCTCTCCTTTAGAAGATGTCTCATGGACTGAACGGCGTCCTGGAACTCCCGGAACGAGATCTGCAAATTGCGGTAAACTCCCGTATGATCGAACATCGACGCATAGAAGACACTTTCGTCCCAATCGAAACCATATAGAAAAAGATGATGTGGGAACGGCTCCTTCTGATAGGAGGCCGCCGGCGATAGCCTGGCTTCGTCCAAAAACACAACGCAATAATAGCCGTTTTGGATCTGATCCGCGAAAAATCTCGGCCAGGCGTCCAATGCCAAACTCTCCAGAATCGTATAATTGACCGAGCAGGTGAGAAGAAACGGGTTGTTGAAATTCAGTTCGTTGGGCTTGCCCCGAAAAAAATCGACATAATACTGCCTGCCGTCCTCCAGAAAGTTTTTTTTGCAAAACATCTGGATAAAATTGCTGTAATACCAAGGCATCGTTTCTTCGTGGATGCTGGTGATCGAGAGTGTGTAAGCCCACCGCAAAAATCCTTTAAGCGGCGGATTCACCACCGGAAGCTGAAACGCGTTCATCTGATTCTCCCCTTTCTGACAAGTGATCCGGAATCCTGACCAGCAGTGTTCGGTGCGATTGAGCCCGGGCGCATCTACTCTTATTCCTCATGCAAGGATGCAAGCTTGGCATTCATTCAGACCCACTAAACTGCTGGCTTAACTGCTCGCGCTGCTGTATCCTTTTACGGCTTGTTTCCAGAGCAGCCGTACAGCTGCGAAGAGCAGAAGTGAAGCGGCCAGCGCCAGTCCCACATGCAGCCAGTTGAGCTGCTCAAGCAGAAACATCGGTCCGAAATTGGTAATGAGGAATAGAGGAATAACAAAGGTTCCGATCCGCCGGACCCAGGTCGGGTAAATAGCCATAGGGAAATTGTTGGCGTCCCAAATGGAATGGGCGATCTCGGATACGGAGCCCGTCTGGACGAACCAGAATGACAGCAGCGCCGGGATAATCATCAGGCAGTATGTGATGATAACAGAGACGAGCAGCAGCAGGGCAAACCCCGCGAGCTGCAGGAACGTCAGCGGAATATCCATGGCATGCCAGCCGATACCGACCATGACGAACCCAACCAGAATATCGGGGATCGGCAGCGCCAAATCGACGTAACGCAAGGAAGCCATGAACTGAAGAGATACCGGCTTCGTCAGCATTAAATCAAGCGAACCGTCCTTAATATATTCGGGAATTTTCATGAAATTTGTAAAAAACAGGCCGACATAAATTCCGGTCACCACCGTATGCATGCCTATAAATAGAAGCAGCCCTTCGGGCGGTATGCCATCTACATGAAGATCGGTGCGGAACACGACGAGCACATATAACAGCTTGGCGAGCAGGTAGACGGATTCGACCAGCAGGCTCATCATAAAATTGCCCCGAAACTCCATTTGAGCGATGAGGCAATTTTTGATAAATAAACCGTACAGCCGCATGTATTTCCTCGCGTTTTTAAACATACGCAACGTCTGTTACCCCCCTACTGCCGAATATTTCTTCATGGAAATACGCCAAGTCAGACGGGATAACCAGAAGAACAGCAGAATCCACCCACACTGGATTAGCAGCCCTTGGTACATAGCCGCCGCTTCCGCTTTGCCGCTGAGGATATTGACCGGAAAATAAATCGTATATGGGAATGGCGTGTACTGAAGTGCCTTCACAATGGACTCCCCGAAAATCTCGAGCGGAAACATCCCTCCGCTCAAAATATTTACGAGCAGACTTGTAATGACAAAAAAATACGAGATCTCATGCAGATAAAAAGCACTTGCACAGATACAGTAAGCGATCAGGAAATTGAGCAAAAGCGCCCCCGATAGCGTGACCGCGAACAGGATCAGGCGTATAGCCTGGAGCTCGAGCACGCCACCAGCAGATGCGAAACCAATAATCCCGATGAGCAGTAAAGCTGTAATCCCGTAATAGATCGCCTTCTGGCCGAAAAAAGATACCAGCCGATACCCGAAATAGCTGATCGGTTTGATCAAATACTTGTTAAGACCACCGTTTTTGATATCGTCGGCAATCTGGTGCTCGAACTGGGTAGCGATCAGCTTGGACACCAATCCAGCCAAGATCGTATACAATATAATTTGACCGTACGAATACGAGAACAGCGCATCCTGACCGGAATGCCGGTACACCGCCGTCCAGATGAAATACTGGACAAGAATCGGAAACGTGGCCCCCAGAAGACCAAGAAAGAAGTGAAAACGGTATTCCATCGAATGCTGGACGCCCATTGAAAAAACAGCCCTATACAATTTGCCTCTGTTCATCCGACGGATTCCTTGCGGTAGAGCATCGAAATACTCTCCTCGATCGCAACGTCCTCTATTGTCCAGTCCACGATCGGAAACGAATCGAGCACGGCACGCGACACTTCCTTCAAGCGGTACTTAGGCAGCTCCAAAACCGCGTTGTAGTCGTCTGCGCTGACGATTTTTCCGAATTTGGCCAACCGCTGCTCGGCAACGGGTTCGGAGAATTGCAGCCTTATCACTTTGTTCTCGCCAAAAAGATCGTTGATTTTATGAAGATCACCGTCATACAGAATACTGCCTTCATTAATGATGATCGTCCGCTTGCACAGATCCTCCACATCCTTCATGTAGTGGCTCGTCAGCAAAATTGTCGCGCCGAATTGTTCATTGTAGTATTTCAGAAACTCCCTGACCTTCTTCTGGGAAGGGAAATCGAGGCCGATCGTCGGCTCATCGAGATAAAGCAGCTTAGGGCGGTGGATCAGAGCGGCGATGAGCTCCATTTTCATCCGCTCCCCCAGGGACAACCGACGCACCTGCACGTCCAAAAGGTCCTGCACATCGAGCATTTCCGATAACTCGGCAAGACTCCGGCGGTAGAGATCATCGTCCACGTCATAAATACATTTGTTCAAATAAATCGACTCGCTGGCGGGAAGGTCCCACCAAAGCTGGTTTTTCTGACCCATCACGATGGAGAAAAGCCGCTTGAACTCATTCTTTCGCTCCCACGGCACATAGCCGAGTACATCGGCCTCTCCGCTCGTGGGATATAGAATGCCCGATAACATCTTGAGCGTTGTAGTCTTACCCGCCCCGTTAGGCCCAAGAAAACCAACACACTCGCCGGGGCCGATATCGAAGGAAACGGATTTAACCGCTTCCTTCACCAGTGACTTGCGAGCAAACAAGTTTTTTAATGAATTTTTGAGTCCGGCTTCTTTCCGGTAATACACAAACGATTTGTGCAGCTCCCGTACACGGATATAGTCCATCTCCGCTCCTCCCAAACGTTTGCCTGATCTGCCTGAATGAACGGCATAAAGTTTAAACGCTTAAACTCCATTGTTATAAAGCAGCACACATTTCGAGCAAATCGGCATCAGACCGCAGGCCAGAACTTCGCGCTGTTTCCGAAGATCTTCGCCGTGGAAAATATCCGCCACGCTATCTTCATACAAATTGCCGACACTGAATTCCGGGAAAAATTTGCACGGATTCACTTTGCCGTCCGGCATCACGTCCATCCGGTTCGAGATCGAGAAGCACTTCGTCCGGTTCATGGCCGGCTTCTCGCTTCCACGGATAAACCCTTCCACCTCTTCGGGCTCCAGCGCGGGCTGATAGCGGATACGCACATTCCATACGCGTGAATTGACGCGTTTCAGCTCTTCGATCAATGTATCGAAATGCTCCGGCGATATGTGAAATGTGAAGGAGTGCCAGCTGTTCTTATGATCGTCCGCAAAGCGGGAAGCAAGGTGAGGGAAATGGGCATCAAAATAGGTATCCATTTTCTCCGCCGTACCGGAAGGGATGTACCAAGGGAAGCAGAAGTACACGGAATCTACGCCCATCTCTTCAAAGTATTCCATAAAGCTGTAAAGCTTGCCGACCATCTGGTCATTTACTGTCAGAGCTACAGATACTTTGCCTTTATACAAGCCCTGCTTTTGCAGATCCAGCAGGAGCTGTATGGCGTGGATCACTTTCTTGAATGTGCCTTTGCCTCTTATTGCGTCATTCTCTTTCTCGAAGCCTTCCAGGCTGACCAGCATGACCAGATTTTCCGACATTTTCAGAATAGAATCCAGCTTCTGTTCAATGAGAATCGCATTCGTACAAATGGTCGTATACCGGTCTTCTTTGGCCAGCAGCTCCGCCAGTTCATCGAACTTGGAGTAGAACAACGGCTCCCCGCCCCACAGGAACACGCGCGATTTACGTTCTCTCGTTTCGGCAAGTAGCTTCTCCACGACAGGAATCTCGATTTCATCGTTCTTTACTTCTTTTGCAAAGCCGTGATGGAAGCCTTCCGGATTCCATTCGAAGCAATGCTTGCAGCGCAGATTGCATCCGTTATTGAGTTTGATCCCAATCTCATAAGGTACAGGGGCCGCATAAGTCGGGTCCTCTTTGAGCTTTCTTCCCGTTTCCGCTAGCGGTACCAGGGTTCTTTTCATATTACGGAACGTCAGTTGGTCAAACGTAACTGCTGTTTTCGGCTGCATAGGTGTTCCTCCCAAAATGGTTGATTTTTGATCGCTGCTCCAACAAACGTCTGCAAATCTCCTCTAGCATAGGTTTCGAAAAATCCTGAGCTTTCCATTCCGCAAACCGGATACCGAAACCACAGGATTCCCAATAGGCTGAATTATGAAGCTCATGGTCGCCAAACGGTTCCAGCATGACAAAAGGGATTCCGAACGCCATCGAGTCGTTCAGGGTCGCTCCCCCCGGCTTGCTGATGATTGCAACGCAATTTCGCATGAGGTCCGTGAAAGCAGAGTAATCCCCGAGTGGAAACTCCCGGAGAACGCCGTCTTCACGGACATAACGGACCATCGGCGGAAATGTGTGCCGCCCTTGCACATCCCTGCTCCACGGATCCCAGAAGGCCTCCGTTCCAAAGTAGCGCGTAACCCCGTCGTCCTCCTCCACCTCGGAGGGATCGTAAACGATCACATCAAGGCTGTATCCGAGCTTACGAAGTTCTGAGATCGTTGCGGCATAGGTCCCGATCCCCCAGCCGCCGCCATGGATCAGAATGCGTCCGGAACGCTGCGCGTAAGGCAGAGGCTCCGCTTCGTCCGAAGCAAGGTAACTGTCCGGCGACAGCTTTGAGGGCTCGTAGAACCAGATGTTGTCGTAGCCTAAATATAATTGCTTGTGTACCTTATAAGACGGCGTATCACTCGCATCCAACCGAATCAGCCGGATGTCCAGTGGGATGTCGGCAGCTGCCTTATAACGCTCCAGGATTGGCAGCCAGAAGCCGGTAAAGACGGCAAAGCGGGAGACACCGGCCTGTCTCCAGTCGTCCAGCATTCTCCGAACCGCTTCCTCGTCCAGGGAAGAGTCAACGGGCTTGGCCAGCTTATGGCCCATACGGGCAACGGAGAAATCCGCATGGAATGCTTTTTTGGTAGAGCGTATCTTGTGCCGGACTTCCGCGTGATACAAGTTCTCCAGAACATGAACCTCTGTTCCGATACCTTTGCCTTGCAGGTACGTATGCAGATGCATAGCCGGAATGTATGCGCCAAGCGAATTGCCCGACGCCAGCAAGGTGACCGAAGATGAATACATGCGCAGCCTCCAAGTTCCAGATTTAGTTGTACACTTTAACGGATAAGTCGGCGAGCATCTGACGCAGGCTTTTGGCCAATTCGCTGCGATGTTCGTCGTCACGTCCCAGCACGGCTGCATACAGCCGTCCCTTCGGCATCCCCCGTTTGTTCTGTGTTCCTTCGGCGATATGGCGCCGTGTTAGAATCTCGTTCACCATGACGGTATTGGATGATAACGGAACGATCCCGTAATCCCCGGGTGCTGTCAACAGAAGACCGGATTCGCGCAGAGAATGCAGGAGTTTCCCGAATGTAAAGCCTTGCGGAAGACCGAGAGAGAAGAACGTAAGCCAGCCGGTATGGCCATATGGTTCCCACCATTTATCGAGATACGCGTTAATCAGTCCCATGGACTTGCGGGCGTTGATCTCCACAATGGATACGACTTCTCCGTCCTCCAGGATCATGGAGTCGAAGCAGACAAAGCCATGGTAGCCGTCCTCGGCCAGAGCCCGGAGCGCTTTCTCTATCACGGTAAAATAGCCGGCGTTCTCCAGCATGTCGTTAAAATCTTCATCGGCTTGGATAGACCCGCTGTAATTTTGCTGGTGATTCATCATCCGCTGAACGGAGATGAACTCCTTCTCACCGTTCTCCTGGATAAACCAGTGAGAACTGAAATCGGTCACTTTCGGCAGCAGGGGCTCTAGCAGAAACTGAACGCGCAATCCGCTTCCCTCCTGCTTATACAGGTGCTCCGCTATCCTTCGCTGCATGGCTTCGCTATCAATGAGCAGATTGCCCTTGCCCGAAACACCGAACGGATCTTTCAGCAAATACGATCCCCGCTTCAAAAGCGTAGTTCCGATCGCCTCTATTTCCGCAGCGCTGTTTGCCTCCATCCCGTAGCGCTTCTCGCCGATGCTAGCCAGGAGTCTGCTCGAGTATATCTTGGAGTTGACACGTACAACCGTCTCCATGTCCGGTAAAGGATCAAACGGTCCGGCGGCACGGAGGTAAGTTTCCGTTTCTGCCGTAATAGCGTACGGTGATAGAATGTTGGTAGCGTTGGTGAACAACGCTTCATCCGGTGATTGTGTTTGGTTCAAACCGTTTACGGCATATAAGGAAGAGATCGATCCCGGCAAGAGTGCACCCTCAGAATAACCGGCACCGGCCGTCTGCAGCACCCTGTTTGCCGTTATAGGATCTTGGGCTTGTTCGGCTGCAAGGCTGAACATGCACCGCTTGAAAACGTCTGATCCTGGTAAAGGCTTATGCTCATCGTTCAAATCATAGTGATAACGGGACTGAAAAGAAAAACCCAGCCCGTTCAGGTATTCGTGCAGCGCCGGATCAATTTTGCAACGACTGTAAAGGACATCGTCCGGTCCGCAAAATGGAAATAGCAGCTCGTCCATGCAGAGGACAATCGATTCCCGGTCCTTATCGGGCATAGCGGGCAGCCGGGCCAGATCTGGATCCCTCCAACGTGTTTCGGGATCGAAGGTACCCATCACGATTTTCGGAATCACGCCGGCATCATTGCTTGACATCTTCGTATAGGGGCTGCTCCTGCGATTGGCAGCTTTTCAGAAAAGTGATAAATGAGTCGATCGACTGGAGATGTTCGTAATCGAATTGGTCATAGTCAATGACCACGTTTAACTGATCTTCGACTTTGAGCATAAACTGGATCATTTGCAGAGAATCGAGGCCTATATCGTTGTTTAGATCCGTATCGAGGGACAGGTTTTGGCGGAGTTCCGGTTGGTCTTCTTTGATAGAGCACAAAATGTCTACGATTTTACCGTACATGACTACACTCCTTTAGTGGGTTAATATACGAGGTACAACCGAATCTTTACATTTAGAAATTCCATTCGAACAAAAACTCCTAAAACATATTCCCTCCTTTTACCATAGTTACAATTATTATCTTCCCGGTGTTAAAATCTGTCAACAATAAATATAACAGGATTCGATAGAACGAAAATTGCCGAAAACTACGTCCAGATGGTATTAGAAAATTATAAGAATGGATCAGAGTCTCGATAACCGCGGCTTCATCTACGTAGATATTCTTGTTCACGACAAAAGGAGCTGTAACCTCTAAAGGTCACTAGCTCCTTGTATTCATGACTTGGTAATATGCGTGATGGTTCCTATGCGCACGAAAACCAGCCTGGGACACTTCGTATAAGCTTCCACACTTCATTCGGTATGCCGATTTTCTGTTGATCCTTTTTTCTGCTGATCCTTTAACGAATAGGGCGTTCGGATATTCATCCTCGCTTGTTATAACTGGAAAAACATCCCGTGGCAGACGGATGTACTAGATCTGAAGCCGCTGTGGTCCAGGCTTGAAGCATTAATCCGAAGTGGCTTCTTGTTCTTTTGGCAGTGGCAAACCCGCTTCAACCAATCGCTTGTTCCGAGCGAAGAATACCGTGAGTACGAGCATAAACAGTCCGGTACCGATCAGCAGCCATTCGATTTTAACCACATCAGCAAGCGGTCCGAATATCAACATCCCGATGGGCATCATGGAAGTCGAGATCATCCCGAAGACACCGAATATACGTCCCAGATAATTTTCGTCCACCTTCTCCTGCAGCATGACGGTCGTCGGCGTATTAAATATAGGCATCGCTACTCCGAACACAGCCATGATGGCTAAGTAAATCCAGAATACAGGTACAATGCCGAGCGCAAAAGTAGACGCGGCCATGATGAAGCTGGCTATAGCCATCGTGTACACTTTATTTTTGAACCCGCCCCATGACGCGATGATCCCTCCTCCTGCCATCATGCCAACGGAAAACGCGATTTCGATTGCCGTTAAGCGCCATACATCGTCACCGAAGCTGCGGGTAACCTGCAGCGGAGTCAGAAAGGCAGCAGGTGCCATGAGCACAAAGAAAAATGCGAAGAAGATAAAAAAGGATTTTAAAAAGGCATGCTGTTTTATATACACCAAGCCCTCCTTGAAGTCGTGCAGGTAGCCTGTACTTTGCGTAACAGATGCCTTTTTGTGCAGCGGAATTTTGAGAAAGACAAACAAGGTAAAGATCGCGATCGCAGCCGTAACGACGTCGATAAAAAAAATCATTTCGATCGTTGCCATGGTAAGCAAAGCCGCGCTGACAATAGGCGCTACGAACATGGTGAGTGCTTGCAGGCTGCCGTTAATACCGTTAACTTTCGTTAGCTTCTCTTGCGGCACAATTTGAGGCAATATCGCCCCGACCACTGGTGTCTGAATGCCTGCCCCGAGTGCACGTACGGCAGAAATGACAAACAGCAGCCAAACCGCTTGGTAGCCAAGCATAAACGTGATGGCCAAAATTAGCGTAACCACCGCGATCATTGCATCCGCAATCATAATGAGCGATTTACGATTGAAGCGGTCCGCCCATACGCCCGCAAACGGCGACAGCAAAAACGTCGGAATGAATCCGCAAATAATATACAGCGTCATCATCATGCCTGACTGCGTAGTCAGCGTGATGTACCACATAATGGCATATTGCACCAAGGCAGAACCAAACAGTGAGAGTGTCTGGCTGCTTAAGAAGAGAATGATATTCCTTTTCCAATGAATTTTCTTATCATCTTCGGTTTCTGACATCATCCCACCCTTTCGTGTATTATCTCACGCGATTTACACTCATTTTAACTTAAAACATCATGTGACATTTCTTCTTAATTGCTCATTATGCGTTATCAGCGATCCATATATCCTACAGAAAATTTCTAAGTTATCCTACAACCGCTTGATGAAAACATGCATCGCTTTATTTGCTGCCGCGCACCACCCTACGTTCCGTCAAAAAGTAGAGCAAGGCCAAGGCCGGAAAAAGAACACCAAGCCACATCGCCGCTTTCCAGCCGCCCATAGCGTATGCCCATCCCCCGGCTGCGGAGCCTATGGCCCCGCCGGCAAAAAAGATCGCCATATACAAGCCGTTCAGCCGGCTCCGTACCTCGGCTCCCAAAGAGAAAATCGCGCGTTGTCCCAACACCAAATTGGCGGACACGCCCATATCCAGCAGGATAGCGGCAAGCACCAGGATCACGATAGAGAGCAGAGAACCGCCAGCAAACACAATCGGCAAAAGTCCCGATAATATCACCAGCACAATCGATATTCCGGTTGCAGGCCGGATCAAGCCATTATCCGCAAAGCGGCCGGCAAGAGGCGCGGCGGCCGCGCCCGATACCCCTGCCAAAGCGAACAACGCAACGCCTGCAGAGGAAAAATGATACAGCGGACTTGTTAATACAAGCGGCACCGTTGTCCAGAACAGACTGAACATCCCGAACAGAAAAGCGTGATACAGCGCCCTGCGACGTAGAATCGGCGTCGTTTTCAGCAGCCGCAGCATGGATGAGATGATGGCCGGATAATGATCGGTCGTTTGCGGCTTCCTTGCCGGCAGTACTTTGATCAAAACCAGAGCCAATACGAAGAGAATGGCGGATGACATCATAAAGATAGCGTGCCAGCCGAAATAATTTTCCACCAAACTCGAAACCGGACGGGCCAGCATGATTCCTAACAGCAGCCCGCTCATGACATTACCGACATTACGTCCTCTCGTCTCCTCCGGAGAGAGATGCGCCGCATAAGGGACCAGGATCTGGGCCGCAACGGACCCCACACCGATAAACAAGGAGGCGGCAAGAAACAGAGCGGCGTTTCGGGCTGCGGCAGCAAAGATTAAGACGATGGCCGTCAGAATCAGCAGCGTAACCACCAGTTTGCGGTTTTCAAGCAGATCTCCCAAAGGAACGATGAACAGCAAGCCGATCCCGTAGCCGATTTGGGTCAGCGTGACGATGACCCCGGCGGCTCCTGAAGATAATCCTATAGATGAGCTTATGGACTCAACCAAAGGCTGCGTATAGTAAAGATTAGCAACGATCAAGCCGCACGCAACAGCAAGAATCAGCATAATCCAGGGCGATGCGGAAATCTCCAATTTTCCCTTTGCATGTTCATTTGCATTCATGAGAAGCACTCCTTTTATAAAAATGTTAGTGTAACAATATCGGAACGTTCGTTCCAATATTGGGGTAAGTTCCCCTCCATTCTTAGTAAGGGGGGATTCAACTGGAACGATTGTTCCAGTATGATGAAAAAAAAAGCTCTACAGCGATTCGATTACGGCTTTCATCATGCCGCGGACCTTATCGCTGTCGCTTTGGATCCTGGCCATCACGTTGATGCTGTGGTTGAGATTAAGCAGCAGGAACGATAACATTTTTATGTCTTTCTCGGGGGAAATTTCGCCCGTTTCCTGGCCCTTTTTTAATTTCTCATAGAACAGCTGCTCCAGCTCCGTAAAGCTTTGGCGAATCGTATTCTGCAAGGGCTCATCCATAGCATCGAGACCCACGGAAGCGTTCGTAATCAGACATCCGTTCGGGTAAGCTTCACCGTGCGTCGCAAACGCGTTCGTGATATGCAGTTCAAAATATTGGCGGATCCCGGTGATCGCAGAAGGGGCATGGTTCATCAGGTCGCGTTTTTTTTGCGACATTTTTTTGTATTGTTGGATGGCCTCAAAGTAAAGCGTCTGTTTATCCTGAAACGTTTCGTACATGCTGGATCTGCTTAATTCCATGGATTGCAATAAATCCGGTATGCTTGCCCCCTCGTACCCTTTTTCCCAAAAAACGATCATCGCTTTGCGAAGCACCTGTTCACGGTCAAATTCTTTGGTCCGTCCCATTCCTACCTCCTCCTTCTCAAGACGAGTATAAACTAATCGGAACGAACATTCCAGTATTTTTTTTTCATACCGTAATTTTCCCCGTACCTCCTTTTGAAGCAAAATAGATAGGGTTTGTCACGGCCGCCATCGACATGCCATCCGCCAGTCCGAATTGCCGCCAAACCTCTGCCCGCAAGAAGCTTCTATGCTTAGCGTCAAACGTCACTCTAACGCCCCCTTCCGAGTCGACAGCAATTTCTTCCTCGAGACCGCGCTCGCTGTACAGGCGAATCAGATCGCCCACCTTTAAATCATCCAGTTGAATGACCACCTCGTGACCGGATTGCTCATATGGCACTTCATCTCCAATCCCGTAATCACCGCATTGAAGGTTGGCAAAAGGGCCGTCAGGAGAATTAGTAATCACGACGCGGCCTTCCTTAATACCGTTCAGGACGCCCTCCACCGTTTTTTCATCGGTCCAGACCCATACGCATGGCATCGCATGCTTCACATAGGAATCCGGTCGATGCACATCGCTTCCGCCTACGGCTACCAGGCGTCTCCCCGCGGCAAGCTGTTCCTGCCACCAGGAAAGCGCGCGTCTGTTGTGCTCTCTCCAAGGCCCGTTCCAAATTTCTACCCCGTCGTAATCCACATCGAAATCCCACTCCCACGGACAGTTATCACAGTGCGTATGGTTCAGCACAATCTGGGCCCCCCGCTCGCGGGCAACTCGAAACTTTTCGTGAACATCGGATATGCCCGATACGCGAAAATCGTCCATGGGGCTCGTCACGCCAAGGAAATTACTATGACCATAATTCGTCGTAAACTCCGTACCCGGTATCATAAGCAACGAGGTACCGCGCGGATAAGCAAGGTTCTGGCTGCTCGTATTATGGTCGGTCATGGCGATAAAATCGCAGCCCAGGCTTTCCATGATGGCGGCATTTTCTTCCAGCGTATAAGAGCCGTCGCTATGAACGCTATGCGTGTGAAGGTCTCCCTTCAACCAGCGCCATGTCTTGTAGGTAAATTCGATTTCGATCGTGACCAAACAACCCTGGGCGGGCACCTTGTAGGCATTATGGAGAATAGCCCATTCTCCTGTGGCCAACCGTCCGGGCAGATAACCCGGAGTGGCAGTATTCGGACCGATATTGAATTCCTGACGAGCCCCTCCGCTCCAGCCCCTTACTATCTCCGCGTCCCGTATTCCTAGATCAATGACCGCTTCGGCGGGGTCGCCGCCTTGAGAATCCACCAGAAAACTTACGTGGATTTCTTCGACATCCGGAGGCATTTGGAACGGAATTTCGATGTACGAGCTTTGTTCCGAATACTCAATGAATCGTTTGAAAACCGATGTGCTGATCTTCCGCTCGAGTTGTGCCATATTGCTTCCTCCTCTTCTCTGCCTATTCTTTATTTGCGCCGACAAACATTCCTTTGACAAAATATTTTTGCACATACGGGTAGATGATGATGAGCGGGAGTAGGGCAATGACAATCCCCGCCATTCGGACATTGGTCGTGATCATGAAATTGCTCGAGGTCGAATCGGTATCGACGATGAGCGATTTCAGCGCGATTTGCAGCGTATATTTGGACGAGTCGTTAATATAGAGCACAGCCGGCGTGAATTGGTTCCAGCGACTGACAAACTCAAACAGCGTGACCGTTGCCAGTCCTGCGCTCGCAAGCGGCAAATACATCGTAAAGAAGATCCGAAGATCCCCCGCTCCATCGATCCGGGCCGATTCCGACATCTCGTAGGGAACGCTCAAAAAGAAATTTCGCATGAGCACGACGCTGAAGCCGGAGACGAAACCCGAAAGTATCAATGAGGACAGCGTGTTAAGGAGTCCTAAATCCTGATTCACGATATACAGCGGGATCATGATCGCCTCGCTTGGAATCATCATCGTCAGCAGGATCGCGGATAACATCCACTTTTTTCCGGGAAGTCCTTTCTGTATCAGGACATAGCCCGCCATGGAACTTAAGAAGACATGACCTAAGGTACCGACAACGGTCACAATGACATTGTTCGTAAAAGGCAAATAAAGCTTCATGCGGTTCCATACGGTGGAGAATCCCTCGAGGCTGAATTCCTTGGGCCAGAGTACGATCCCCGGCTGCATGGAAGCAAAATTGGATGAGAATGCAAGCGCGAGTGTATTTATAAACGGAATAACCATAGTTAAAACGAGCAAAAGGAGGAACAGAACATTGATCGTATCAAACAAACGGCCAGGCAGGCTTATTTTATTCATCGATTTCATATACCGACTCACCCTTCATCGTAGCGGATCACCGCTCTTGTTACATACGTCAGCGTGAATGTTGCCAAAATCACCAGGAAGCCGGCCGCCGTTGCAGGTCCAACGCTAAATTCCAATATCCCTTTTTGATAGGTGTACATCATAATGACGTCAACTTTCTTGGCAATGGCGCCATTACTCATCACGAATATTTGATCGAATAAACGCAGGATACCCAATACATTTAACATGATGACCACCTTCATGGTGGAGCGAAGCATCGGAATGGTGACGTAACGGACCTTCTGCCAACGACTGGCACCGTCCATGCTAGCAGCCTCATACAGCGAGGGATTAATGTTCACGATGGCCGCCAAGTACATAATGCAGGTATACCCCATCTCCTTCCAACCCGAAGTAAGGATCATGACGATGCGGGCATAACGGTCCGAAGACAGGAACCCGACCGACTGACCGCCGAATAGCTGAATGATCTGGTTCACGATGCCTGTATCCGGAGACAACAGCAGAATCCACATCCCGCCTACGACCACCCAAGAGAACAAATGAGGTAAATAGACGATCATCTGGGTCATTTTTTTGAACCAGGCGGAAGCCACTTCATTTAAGGAGAGCGCAAGAATCAGCGGCAAAAAGAAGTTGATGATAAAGCCTCCGGCGCCGATCACAATCGTATTCTGAAAAACTTCCCAAAACACCGGATCCTTCAGTACCCTCAGATAGTTATCGAAACCGATAAAGGGCCGGTCTCCGATCAGCCGGTAATCTTGAAAGCTGATGGCAAGTCCCCGGGCCAGCGGATAAAAGGAAAAGATGAGGAAATAGGCCAGGATGGGAAGCATCATAAAATATAGGGTTTTGTATTTGAATATGGCTTTCACGGAAATTCACCACCATGATCGAAAAATAAAGAGGGTGCGGCGTGATCACCGCCCCCTCCTCTTAAAGCTTTAATCGATATACCCGCCGGCTTTAAGGGCTTCCCGCATTTTCTTTACGGCGTCGGCTGCCGGCATCTCGCCCATGATCGCTTTGAAGGAATGTTCATTGATGATTTTCTCGGCATCCGCCCAATGGGAAGGCGTTAATTCTAAAGCAGCATATTGATCGACGAGCTCCTGCGCTTCCTGCACGCCCGGCAGTTTACCGAAAGGCGCTTCGACGTTACGGTTATACCAGAAAGGAACGCCATGGTCGGAAGCATGCTCTTTGCCGGTTTGCGTCAGCGTATACTTGCCGTTGTCAACCGTGTAATCCACATCCTTGATGCCCAAGCTTCCCAGGTTAATCCCTTCCTCCGAATGCCACCATTCAATGAATTCGAAGGCTGTTTTCGGATGCTCCGCATTCACGGGAATAACCCATACGTCCGGATCGCCCCTGCGCAGCATGTGGTTGCCGTTCGCATCGGCAGCACCAGGCAAGCCCTTCGCTTCGAATTCCGTATTCGGGTCTTGTTCATGACGCGTGTTGTTCAGCATGCCAACCCAAGCGTCCCAATACGTAATCATGCCAACGCGGTCGGCAAGGAACAGGTCGCGCATTTTACCGGTGTCATTCGTGGTGAAGTTCGGATCCAGAATGCCTTCCTCAAACAGCTTGTTCAGCCATTCATAAACCGGGATGGCCGCATCCGTGGAATACGGAACGTCCAGCTTGCCGTCAGCGGTTTCCACATATCGTTGTTTCAGGCCTGCGGCGCTGAAGAAGCCCTGCAGTTCGTACATGCCGGCCGTGCTGAGTCCGTACGTGTCCTTTTTGCCGTTGCCGTCCGGATCTTGTTCGGTGAAAGCTTTGAGGACGTTGTAATAATCGTCCAGCGTTTCAGGCTCGGGCAGATTTAATTTGTCCAGCCAGTCCTTGCGAACGATCGGCATCGTTCCTCCTTGGTACTTGGTGAACACGCCGTAGATCTCGCCATCCTTCGTCTTGACTTGTTCCCACTCCTTGGCCGGAATGACATTGGGATCCGAAAGCACCTTGGAGCCGTTCACTTGATCGGTCAATGGTGTAAGAATTCCTTGATCAATGAAAGTGGACATTTTCTCTTTGCTGATCTGCAGCAGATCGAACTTTTCCCCGGAAGCGATGGCTGCCAGCAGCTTCTGGTCATAGTCAGCCGCTGGCTTGTTCATCGTTACCTTGATGCCGGTTAGACGCTCGATTTCCTGCTCGAACTGCGTATTCTCTTCAGGTGTTTTGCCGCCGATGACACCCGTCATGATTTTGAGCGTACGTTCTTCGGCATTCGATGCAGCTTGGGACGCGGCATTGCCGCCTTCCTGTGTACTACTGCTGCCTGCGTTCGGGGAACAACCCGCAAGCAGCCCGCCGAACAGAGATACAGCCATGATTGCACTCATGATCTTGATTCTTTTTACCAAGCTAACCACTCCTTCATTGTCGTTAAGATAGAAATTTGCAGGATTCCCTCACAACCAGCTGCGCGGGTATGATGATTTGCCTGTGGATACGTTTATCGCTTATTTTCTCGAACAACAGCTTGGCTGCTTCAGCTCCGAGCGTCTCTGCCGACAATTCCACGGATGTCAGCTTTGGATTCATATCCTGAGCCAGAATAGCATCATTGCTGAGAGCGATGACCGATAGCTGTTCGGGCACCTCGATATCCAGCTCCCTGGCAGCCCTCAGCACGCCAAGCGCCACTCGATCCGTATCCGTAATGACTGCTGTATAGTTCATGTTCCCATAGGTGTTCATGATGGACATATATCCGTATTCCGTGCCGTTGGCATGCAGCTTGTGGTCATAGTACACCACATACTCTTCGGGCATCGGCAGCTTGTGTTGGCTATATGCTTCTGCCAAGCCATGTTTTCGATCATAGGACACGGTCATATCGGAGGATGCATTCAGGAAGAGCACGGTTTTATGTCCGCCCCGGAGCAAATAATCTCCGACCTGTTGAGCCACGTTGGTATTGTTGTTATCCACGTAACTGATCGTATCGTCATAAGGGTCCGACCGCCCCACCAGCACTAAAGGAGTGCCCATCATCAGGTACCGTTGAATTCGCAAATCATTTTTTCGCGGGTTGAGCAGAATGACGCCATCGACAGGATCCTGCGAATATAAAGTGGGATCCTCCTGCTCGGGCAAGGTGTCCAGAACTAGGCGGTACCCTTGCTTGGAGCATTCCTTGATGACCCCGTTAATCAGCTGAGTATCGAATGCCGTCATCGTCCCATCAGGCGGGAGAGGTATCTTGAGGCCGATGCTCATCGTCCTCTTGATCGCCAGGCTTCGGGCCAGGTGATTCGGGAAATATCCCAGCTCTTGGGCTACCTCTAGTACCCGTTCCGTCACTTGTTGGCTGATCGGCCTTTTTTTGCTGAACACACTGGACACGGTCCCCTTGGATACTCCAGCCATTCTGGCAACGTCGTCAATGGTAGCCATCTATCGTTGTTCCTTTCTCTAGCAGATTCTGATGGATTGCTGGATCATTAAACCGGTTTAATAACCCTACGTGATTGATTTTAAAAAAGAATAATTGAATAGAATGCAGGTTTATGTTAATTGAAAATTAAATCTTAGGAATGAAATCGTTTCTTTAGGCAAACAAAAAAAGCCGCCTATCAGGCGACTTGGTATGCACGTATATGATAGAGATGCCTTCCCAATTGAGTTCAGTTACCATTAAAGTTTATCCTTCCGGTACATCCCCTAGGCTTTCTTTGAGCGCATCGCTTTACATTGAGCAATGCTTTTATCGTTCATGAGTTTGAGGTATTCGTCTGACTCTACGGCATAGATCGCGACTTTCCCTTCAGCGTCATGATGAATCCCCCAGCCATAGCGCTTGCCTAAGGACGAGGTTCGGAGACAAGGCTGCCCTTTCGAAAAAAACTTCTCGCGTGCGGCTGCTCTTTCCGTTTCCGAGATCTGATTGCGCTCGGCAAACACTTCGAACAACACATCCTCTTGCGTGTATCGGTAAGGGTGGTTCGATAGCATCTCATACTGAATCACCGGTATGGTCTTAGACTCGCCTTTTGCTTTCGGAATTATAGCCGCGCTAGCAGGGCAGTCTTCAGAAACTTGAATAAAGGTATTGTAATAATTCATATCTTTCATAATATAAGAATTACCTCCCGTTCATTTTTAGTTCTCTCTCATCCTGCCCTTTCCATATAAACATAATATCCTCATTTTCTTTGCAGAGATAGTGGTTTTCTCAGGACAACAACTTACGTCGTAACATAAAGTTCTCCCGTCTACATTGCATATTGTTCTCCTTACTAGAGATAACTTTTTGGATTGTAATATAATTTATTGTAGCGCCATTATATAAGACACATAGATGCACGACATGTTTCTTGTATCGCTATATATCCTTTCCAATTTATCTACTTTTGGAAATATTAATATAATCTGAATATTTATCGCCAGGTGCGAAAAATATTTAAATTATAGAGAAACCCATATGGGAAACCAATGATACTTTGGGGCATTTTACGAGATAGAAGCTGTTAGACTAACTACGTGCGGACCGTGATTCCGCTATTTGTAAGCAAAGGTGCTAAATATAAGGTTAAACGGACACAGGTTCCGCTATTGCCTGCATATCACCCCAAAAACTGGAAAAAGCCGAGAATAACGGATCCTGTGTCCGCGAAGTCTTGAATTTGGTACATTTATTCGGAAATAGCGGATCTCCTGTCCGCATACATCTGTTGCACACCTTATACATCTGTTGCACCCTATATACATCAAATGCACACTGCATACTTCAGTGCACACTGCATACATCAGTGCACACTGCCCATCAATTGTCCCTACGTTTGCATTTATTGAATAAGTATTGCCATTACCAGCTCTTTCGTGGAGTTTTTCGAGCTTATCCGTTCTGCTCAGGTTGAGTTTCCGCCAAGCAACTCTTCATTATGGGCCTATATCCGGCACGTTGTATTTCCCGTTATATGAAAATCAAACTCCAAAACGGCTGGAAGAAGCAGCAGGGACCCGTCGATTGACGAGTCCCTGTTCTGTCCAAACCTATATCTCACGAGAAAACATAACCTATTCCAGAAAAAAGTATGGTTGTACGTTCTCTATTCGCTTACGCCAAGTTTATGCTTCGGATCGCTTCCATGTTCACTTTCGGTTTACGATCGATCGTCAGCAAGCCGTTCACTTCCTGCTGCACGTCCGTAATTTGTGTATAGCAGAATCCGCTCACGTAGGGTAAGTTTTTAATCGCTTGCGTAATTCCCTCGTATCGCTTCAAAAATTCCTCCTCGTTACGAACCTGATTGCCGTAACCCCAACCCTCTTCGCTTGTGAAGGCGATGCCGCCATATTCGCTAATGATCACAGGCTGGCCTCGATAGCCATAACCCTGTGCGAATGGATAACGATGCTTGTTATGCGCAAATTCGTTGCCTAACAGCGCGTCTTTGTCCCGATATCGCTCTTCCAGCATAGCGCCTATCTCTTCATAATCGTGGAGTGTGATGATATCCGAAATCGTATGCTCCCAGCCATCGTTCACGATGACCGGCCGCATCTGGTCGAATGCCTTGGTCAAATGATAGATCGATTCGGTAAATTGCTGCTGCTTGCGGTCGGTGGCTATGTCGGTTATCCCCCAGGACTCGTTGAACGGTACCCATGCGATAATGGAAGGATGATTGTAATGCTGCTGGACAACAGCCATCCACTCATTCGTGAATCGCTCCACCGCATCGTCCCCGAATTCGTAGGTCGACGGCATTTCCGACCATACCAGCAGCCCTTTGCGGTCGCACCAATATAAGTAACGGGGATCTTCCAGCTTCTGATGCTTGCGCACGCCGTTAAAGCCGAGGGCAAGCGTTTTGTCGATGTCTTCCAGCAGCGCTTCCTCCGACGGAGGCGTCAGATGCGTATCGTTCCAATAGCCCTGGTCCAGCAGCAATCTCTGATAGATCGGCGTATGATTCAATATAATTTGATCGCCTACGATCCGGATGCTCCGTATGCCGAAATATGAATAGACCGTGTCGATGGGATTTCCGTTTTGTTTCAGGATCATCTCGACATCGTATAAATTCGGATGGTTCGGATGCCATGGCTTGATCTTCCATTCCCCTACCGCTTCGTTGACGACGCTTACGTCAACCGTTACGGTTCCTCGCTCCACACTCGTTTCCGTCGAGCGGATCAGCTTCCCGTCAAACCGGATGATCGTCTGAAGGGTTAATCCATCATAATCATGCCCGGAATTGCCGAGTTCGTAATGGAAGTTCGCTGCCCCGCGCTCAAGCTCAGGAGTTATTTTCACCCGGTTGATATGAATCGGATTCACGTACTCCATCCATACGGTCTGCCATATCCCCGTCGTCTGCACATACCAGCAGCCGAAGTTGTCCTTCATCCATCGCTGCTTGCCGCGCGGTTGGGTACAGCTGTTGCTGTCCACAGCTCGAACGGTAATCCTGTTCTCTCGGCCAAGCTCGACCGCCTCGGTAATATCGAAAGAAAAGGCTGCGTATCCTCCCTCATGCGTACCGATTTTGTTGCCGTTGACCCACAGGGTCGCCGAGTAATCGACCGCTTGAAAATGCAGCAAGACACGTTTGCCTGTTTCCTTGGCAGGTATGGCAACCATCCGCTCATACCATACGCAGGGATGGAACGATTCATCTGCTATACCGCTTGCTTTCGTCTCGAACGCGAAGGGGACCGTAATTTTGCGGTCGGCTTCAAGACGGTCGTACCACTTGCCACCTTCCCCTTCCCATGCATCGTCGAACCGGAAATCCCATTCCCCGTTCAGATTTTCCCAGTTTTCACGTACAAATTGCGGTCTGGGATAGTCTTTAATATATTTGTGCGAGCTAGACATTATGTTCCACTCTCCATCTTCTGTAAGTTTATCGTATCTATTTCGTACCTATGGATTCCACCGTCAAGTCGCCGAGCTCGATCTGCTCCGCATGAACCGATCGCAGACCTACTCTCCCCTGCATGAATGCCTGGGGATCATCGTATGTCAGGACCGGCTCTTCCCCGTCCTGCACATATACGCGAATCGTGCCTCGAACCGCCTCAATGCGCAAGCTTACCGGCTCGTTTGGTTCCAGCGAAACCTTGACGCTATGCAGCAATTCGGAATCGTAATTATGTTTGTACAGCTCGAGTTTCGTCGCGCTGACCGCAAGGAAATATCCCATCAGCGAATCGCTCACTTGATCCCTGAAATCCGACTCGTTTGTCACTCGGAAGAGCACGCCCGCCTGACCGGACGGATCGTCGCCCAGCTTCACGGTCGTCCGGATACGATAGTCGGTCCAAAGGGGGCTTCCTCCATACATCTTGGCATCGGAATTAGCAGCCCCGGCAAAACCGCCGACAGTTTCGATCCACTGGCCGTGGACATCCTCGGAGCTTGTTTGTTCCAAAAGATGCTCCAACTTGAACGTATGCTCGTCGACCAGCTCGAAGTCCATCGTTTTCCATTCCATCGTATGGTCGCTGTCCAATTGAATGGCAAGGCTATGTAATCCCTTTTCAAGCTTTAGGGATCCAACCCGAATTTTAACCCAGGGTTCGTTACCGGAGTAATGGCTGCCGTCGACTTTATAGTTTCCGGCTTTCTTATCGTCCACGAGCAGCTTGAAGGATGCCGGCCCCGCTCCGGCCTTGACCGTTAGGTCCAGCGCATACATGCCGGATTCCGACACGTTCACCGCATAACGCAACCAGTCGCCTTTTTCCGTCAGCGATGCCGAGTAGCTCCCATCCTCTGCCACCTGGATCGCCGTACCGTCAGAACTACGCCATGCGCCTGCTGCCGATGGATGGCGGACCGAGAATCCTCTGCCTTCGCCGCTTAAGTAATGCACCGCCTCAATGCTGCCCGGAAGCGGTTTTGCCGTTTCGAAGTCACTGCTGCCGGAAGCGTGATTCGAGAATGCCGTATACGAAAAGCTCGGCTCGCCGGTTTCGTATCGATAACCGATTTTGCCTGATCCAAACGGTTCCGCTGATTGATCGAGCTTCAGAGTGCCGTCCAGGTAAACCCGGAGCCGATCTTCTCCGCGCTCGACGCGAATCGTGTGCAGCTTGGACCAATCCGTGTCTTCGGAAATCTTCGCCGTTGCAAGCACATCGCGTGTTCCACCCTCTATCCTGCCCACGGATATCCGGTTTCGCTCGGGCTCAATTTCGGCGAATCCGTATTGATTCGCTTCCTGATACGCAAACAAAGACGCGACGCGAGCCTTCGATGGGACCACGTTATATTCGGCCGTATACATTTGATCCGTGCTCTCCTTGCTCACGATTTGTGCCATTCCTCCAGAATTCACTACTTCCCACCGGCTTTGATTTATGGCGGCTGCATCCAGCCTATCGGCAAAGACCGGCCCTCCCGGAACGGGCTGGTCGTAATTCGTAGGCCCCAGAATCTCCATCTTGTCTCCGTTGAAGACCAGCCTGTCGATGTTCATGCGACGGACAGGCGGGCCTTCCTGAGACCTTCCCGTCAAGTTATGATATACGAGATAATAGGAATCCAGATCGGGTCCGAGTACGGTCGAGCTGTGGCCGAGCCCGTAGAACTCCGGCTTGGTACTGATCACAAGCGGGTTGTTGACCGGAACGGTATACGGACCGAGCGGCGAATCATGGGACACGGCATAGTGAATGCGATAACCTTTACTGAACACGTGATTGCCGGTATACGTCATGTAATAGGTTCCGTTCCGTTTGATAATCATGGACCCTTCCGTCCAATGTCCCAGATAGGGCCCTGGGATCGTCTGACCCACCCCGAATTCAGCGGGGCCGTCCATGGGAACGCCGACAATGCCTGACGAACCAGCATGCGTGAACAGCCATGAGCCGTCATCGTCGATAAACACCGAGCCGTCGATACTCATCCCGACGTTCTCGGAGATCCGTTCGAACGGGCCTGTCGGCGATTCGCTGCGAAACACATAATGCCCCTTTCCTGCCGGAGACGTATAGAGATAGAACCAGCCGTTCCAGTAAATCACTTCTGGTGCGTAGGCGCCGGTCGATACGGGATCCTCCGTCACCAGACCCGCATACCTCCAATCGACCAGATTGTCCGATATCCAAGCCTTGATGCCCGTCCGGTGATCCTTCGTGCTGACATACAGATAATAGCGGCCGTCATGCCGTAATACATACGGGTCCCCATTGCCGTAATCCTCCCATTCTTCCTCTAGGGAAGGAAAAGGATTGGCGTACATCTTTTCGTTGTAAATGTCCAAATCGACCGCCTCCGGTTTCGTTCTTGAATCGCATCCCGACAATGCCAATCCGGCCAGTAATCCTAACGTGCCAAGACAACAAACAATCTTCGACAGGCGCGGCATACTTATCGGCACATGCCTCACCCCTTGATTCCGCTGATTGCCATCGACTCGATAAAATATCTTTGGCAGAAAAAGAACACGATGATTACCGGCACCATGGCGATGATAGCGGCAGCCATGATCATCGGATAGTCCGACTGGCCGATGTACATGGCCTGCATCGAGGCGATCAGCACTTGAATCGTTTGCTTCTCGGGCGTGTGCAAGTAAATCAGCGGACCAAGAAAATCATTCCAGATGCCCATAAAGCCAAGTGCGGCTTGAGCCGCGAGGGCCGGCTTCATGATAGGCAGCGCGATTTTGAAGAATATGCCCGGAAAGCTGCAGCCGTCGATCTTCGCCGCTTCGATCAATTCCGTCGGCATCGCGCTTTGCATGTATTGTCTGATAAAAAAGATAACAACGATATTGCCGAACAGGCCGGGCACGATGAGCGGCAGCAGTGTGTCCACCCAATCCAGCCTGGAAAATCCGATATACTGCGGTATCATAACGACCGAATACGGAATCATCATCGTTCCGAGCAAGCCCATGAACAGCATGCCTTTGTAAGGAAATTCGAATTTACCGAACGCATAGGCAGACATCGCGGATACCAGCATCCCAATCGTTAGGACGATCACCACGATGATCAAGCTGTTCATGAATCCGTGAAGCAAGGGCGACTCCAGCCAGACTTTTGCGTAGTTATCGAACGTAATCGGATCGGGAATCCACTGTGGCGGAATTTCAAATACGTTTCGCCGATCCTTTAATGAAGTCGAGATGGTCCATATGAACGGTGCGATCATAAAGATCGAACCGCAAAGCAACAGCAGCAGCGACCAGAGGTCCGTCATTTTTTCCCGTTTCACAGATTTCCCCCCTAGTCTTGGTAAACCCATCGATTGGAAAGCTTAAATTGAATGAGCGTAACGATAAAGATGAGAATGCCCAGTACCCAGGCCACCGCGCTGGCATAGCCCATATTGAAGTACTCGAACGCGTGCTGGAAAATATAATAGACGACCGTGGCACCGCTGTATTCCGGCCCGCCATCCACCGCAAGCACGTAAATTTGGCTGAATGACTGGAACGCGCCAATGATACCCATGACGATGACGAAAAAATGGATCGGCGTGAGCAGCGGGATCGTAATTCGCGTCAGCTTGTGCCATGCACCAGCGCCATCGATTTCCGCAGCTTCATAATACGTTGAGGAGATCGATTGCAGTCCTGCAAGGTACAGCACCATGTTCCCGCCGATGCCGCTCCACAGCCCAATCAGGATGAGCGAAGGCTTCACCCACTCCGGCTTGCCCAGCCAGTTAGGCCCGGTTATGCCGAACGTTTCCCACAGGAAGTTGTTGAGCAATCCGTAATCTTGATTCAATATCCACTGCCACAGCAGTGATACCGCGATAATCGGCGATATGACCGGAAGATAATAAATCGTCCGCATGAACGAGATGCCGGCAAATTTGCGGTTCATTAAGATGGCCAGCAGCATCGAGAGGATCATGCCGAGTGGAATGCCGATCATCAAATAGATCGTATTGTACAACGATTTGAACACTTTCTCGTCTTTCAACAGATCCTTATAGTTTCCGAGCCCCGACCACTGCGGATCGGTAAGCATATCCCATTTGTGAAAGCTGATATAGATCGAGAACAAGATCGGCACAAGGCCGAACAAAAGAAACCCGAGAACCGGCGGAGCCACGAACAGATACAACCACGCCAGTTCTCTTCTGCGATACCCGCCAAGCTTGGTACCCATACTCCATTCCACCTTCGCCAGTATTCGTTATGACAGGATGTCCGCACGGCGGGAGGCGCCGATATGGATGGCTGACGCCCCCTGCCTTTTGCGGCATTATTTATTTCCTTTGTCGTACAGCTCCTGCATCTTCGGCTGGATCTGGGCCGTAAAGTCTTTCGCCGACATCTCACCGTTCCATACTTTGCTCGCGTTCTGTTTGAACGCATCGATCCATTGCGTATCCTTCGAGAAAGCCACCACATCCGGGCGTCCGTAATCTTGGATAATATCAATGAATACTTGCCGTGTTTGCGGTCCTTTGTCCATTTCCTTAAATTCGCCTTCTGCCATGTCGATCAGGTTAGGAACCGCTTGGCCAAGCTGGTAGTTTTCCCGCTGCCCTTGCTCATCCAGGGACAGGAAGGCCGCCAAGTCGAATGCTTCCTGCGGGTGTTTGGATTTAGCCGAAACGGAAAATCCCATCGAGCCGAGCCAGGTCGCCGTTTGTCCCGTATTCGGGCTTGCCGGCCATGCAGCAATGTCCCAATCGAAAGGCAGCTCCCAGAATGCAGGCTGATCCCACGGGCCCATCGCAAACATTGCCAGCTGGCCGTTAATAAAGCGGGTATATGCATTCATCGCTTGCTCGGCTTCCTGATTCGGACTGACCTTATGTTTCAGGTTCAGGTCAGCGACAAATTGCATCGCCTCATAGAATTCGGGCTCATTTACCTTTACCGTGCCGGTGGCGTAGTCGATATATTCACCGCCGTTGCCCCATACTGCCGATTCCAAACTGTAAGCGCCTACACCATATTGATCAGGCTTTCCGTCGCCGTTAGCATCGACCGTCAGCTTTTGGGCGGCTTCCAGCATGTCGTCCCAGGTCCATTCCCCTGCCGTTGCAGAAGGGTAAGGTACACCTGCTTCGTCAAACAAATCCTTGTTATAAACAAATGACCATGGTCCTACGTCCTTGGGCAGTCCGTACATGTCTCCGGCACCGACCTTGCTGCCGTCAAAGCGGTAGCGGTCCATTGCCTGCTTCCATACGTTATCGGGATTAAACAATGAGGTCTGGTCCAGATAGGACTGAATGTTGAGGAGCGTTCCGGCTTCCGCGAAGCGGTAAAACTCGGGACCTCCAACGTAGAATACGTCCGGAACCTTGCCGGAGCTGATCAGCGTCGTCATCTTCTGTGAGTACTCACCTGGCGGCACCGAAGTGTATTTAACGGTGACGTGCGGGTACTTCTCCTCGAAGGAAGCGATCAGCTTTTCGAAAATCTTCTTTTCGTTCGGATTGCCGTGGCCCATAAACTCAATCGTTACAGGTTCTTTTGAGTCCTGCCCGGTGGAAGCTTCATTGCCTGATTTCGGAGTGTCCGGGTTGCTTGGAGTTGCCCCGTCCTTTGGTCCATTGCCGCCGCTGCAAGCGGTTAAGGCGAACATCAGCAGCAGCATGATCATGCCTGCGAATTTGCTCTTCGATTTCATGCGATTCCCCTCTTCTTTAAAAGATGTGGTGTAAGCGCTTTACGAAATCATGATAACTTATAATAATATAATTTTATATACTATATTTAATATAAAATAGGCGATCTCCTCTATTGTCGACCACCCGCTTTACTCTTTTACCAGCATAACTGGCACCACGATTCTTCTCGCCTCAAAAGCTCCTTCGATCTGCTCGATTAGCAGCTCTACGGTCAACCGGCACATCTCCTCCTCGTTTTGGCGAATATACGGGACATTCGGCAGATCCGGCGGATCGAATGTGATCAGCTCCACTTCGTCCGGCACTTGTCTACCGGATGCAACTGCGGCTTTATAGACATTTCTGCACAGCTCCGTATTGGCCGTGATGATGCCGGTGATATGGGGACTGCCATCTAAAAACGCCCTGATATGTTCAATGGATTGACCTGATGCGATCTCTTCCAGCGGGAGGAGACACCATAAGCTTTTGTCGATCGAATATCCATGCTCCAGAAAAGCCTGCTCAAACCCTTGGGCCCTCTCGTCCGTCACCGTATTCGTAATTTCAGGAGAGATGAACGCGATGGACGAATGGCCTTTGTTAAGTAAATACTCCACGGCTTCCCTAGTGCCATTTACGTTATCCGAGCTTACACTGTATGTCTTGACCTCCTTTAAGAACCGGTCGATCAGAACGAAGGGGAAACGGTCCAGCGAGAGCCTCAGAATCGAATCGTTGTACGTCTCGTTTTCAACCGGAAAAATGATCATGCCGTCCACCCCCTGCTTCAGAAAGGACGAGATGACCTTGGACTCCTCAAGCTGGGATTCGCGTGTAATTCTCAGCATCACTTCATAACCTGCGGCAGAGGCGTACTTCTCGATGTTATCTAAAAAGCGCTGGTCCACTTTCGTTTTCATCGTCGGCAGCACTAACCCGATACGCCCGCTCTTGCCAGGACCTGCTGTCCATTCTCCCAACTGATCAAGCGCCGTGGAGTTTTCCGGTCTGCTCATAACGAAGGTGCCCTTGCCTTGGATCCGGACAAGCAAGCCTTCCTCCATCAGTCCGACCAGCGCATTTTTGCTTGTAATTTGACTGACGCGGTAACGTTCGGACAATTCTCTCTCCGAAGGGACCCGGTCCCCTTCCCGCAGCTTGCCGATGGCGATCAACCGCTTGATATCTTCCTGAATTTTTTTGTATAGCGGCAGAGATTTCAATGCCCATCACAACCTTTATAATTTAAATAGTATATTAAGTATATTATTATAATATAACTTGGTGTTTGTAAATGACTAAAAACATCGTTCGAGAGGATTCCAAAGGAAACAGACTGCTCTTAATGGAGACTTTTCAGACGATATCAACAGCAGGAGCTTTGAGATGCAAAGTTTCTTTATATCAATTAAGCGGCTGGCCCATAAGGTCTTAGATCTTGCGGAAGGCCCCCTTCTTGCTGTTAGAAGAAACTCCATGTACGAATCGATCCTCCTATCGCTGTTGCCCCACATTTCTTGGAATGGTTCTGAGCAAGGGTGAAATGTGGTGGCAAAGGCGAGCGCTGACACTTGTCCGGAATCGATTCGTCCTCTCCGCTACGCCGTGCAGATTGCTTACTTTTAGACGGAAAGAAACCGTTCTTTGGTAAAATGGAGGTTCAACCCAAACCATTTACGAAAGGAACGGTTTCTTTTGTACATTCAATATACCATGGGGCAATTCTAAGATATCCCTCAACAATCTACTTTAAGGACGACCCCTTGATGGGTTATTTCATTGTATTCTTAGATCGAACTTCGTGAAGTCCGATTCATTCCGGCCAAATCCAATGGACCGGTACGACTTCACGTCTTGGCTTGTGCGTACCGGACAACTGTTCTGACAGCAAATCGACGGCACGCCGGCTTACTTCATCCAATTGCTGACGGACGAAAGGAATGCCTTCGATATCCGGATCGTCAAAAGCGGCTAGTTGCGGTTCGTTCCCTGCTCCCGTCCTCATTTCCCGAATGGCATAATGGGTATAGCGGGCCAATTCCGCGTTAACGGCAAAGACGGCCGTGATATCGCTCCGATCACGCAGAAAACGAACGACATCCCGTTGTCCGTGACCCTCTGCTATAGTTTCCAAATCCAGCATGCACCATAGTGTCTTGTCTATAGGCAAGCCCTGTTCCATAAAAGCGGCCTCGAAGCCTTTGGCTCTTTCGTCCGTAACCGAATTTGTAATTTCCGGTGACAGGAAGGCAATGCGCCTGTGTCCCACCGCAAGCAAACTGGATATAGCTTCGCGAACGCCTCCGTAATTGTCAGAGCTGACGCTGTACGCTTTGATCTCTTTCAAGAAACGGTCGACAAGCACCAATGGAACCCGATCGAGCGACAAGCGTAGAATTGCATTATTATAGCTTTCCTGCTCGACCGGGAAAATGATAAACCCATCGACGCCTCGTTCTTGGAACTGCTTGATCGCTCGGTATTCTTCCTCTTGCGACTCGCGTGTAATGCGGATCAACAGGTCATACTCCCGCTCCGCACAATAACGTTCCAGACCATCCAGCAGCTGCTGGTCGATCTTGGTTTTCATCGTTGGCAAAATAATCGCGATCGTCTTTTTTGTGCCCGACTTAAGATGTAGCTCTTCCAGAATGACCTGCTCCCGAACGAAGGTGCCCTTTCCCCGATATCGCACTAACAAGCCTTCCTCTACCAAACCGTTGAGCGCGTTTTTGGTTGTAATCTGGCTCACACCGTACCGCTGAGCCAAGTCCTTCTCCGACGCTACCAAGGCGCCTGCCTGCAGCTCGCCGCTCTGAATGCGCTGGCGTATGTCGTTCTGAATTCGTTTATATAACGGATGCTCCATGTCTGACCTCGCTTTTTACGTCAGTCCCCACTGAAAAATAATATATATTTAGTATATCTTAAATGATATTAATTGCGATACAATCCCTTTTAGAAAGCGCTTTCTAATTCGGGTTGGGAGGTTAATTGCATATGATTCGAAACAAAGGCTTCTGGAAGAAACCACTTGCTTTCGTCGTCATGCTTGCGCTTGCTTTAACGGCAATTCCATTGTCACCGGTTCATGCCGCTTCATCAGGCATGGCGTGGGCTTCGCAGCAGATTGCCATCTATACGCCGCCATCGGGAGGCGTATGGTATCCTCGGCTGCTCAAGCTTACGCCGAGCGAGTGGCTCGTATCCTTCGACACCAACGCTGGCGGAGGCAACACGCGCATTGTCGTCTCCCGAACGCAGGACGGCGGCTATACATGGAGCGCTCCGATCACAGCTGTCTCAAGTAGCGCCGGCAATGTGGGGAACGGTCAAATGTTAAGGCTGCCAAGCGGGGAAATTTGGTTAGCCTATCGGCAGGTCGTACAGAACGGCTCGACCTATGACATCCAGCTTAACGTCAAGCGGAGCGTCGACGGTGGTTACACCTGGAGCGATTTGCCTGGCGGATTGGTCGGGAGTTCAACCGCCTCCAGCTTTAAAGGTTTGTGGGAGCCGCATCTAGACATGATCAACGGCTCAATCGCGGTGCTTTATGCGGACGACAGTCCGGCTGCGGTCGGAACGACCGGGCTGCAAAATTTGTATATGAAGACCTGGAACGGAAGCGGCTGGGGCAACCGCATCACGGTTAGCGACGGAGTGGCAGCCAGCTCCCGCGACGGTATGCCGGTCATCACGCGAATGAACGACGGGCGGTATATAACCGTATTCGAAGCCTCGGACGTTGCCGGCCACCCTTTTGTCATCAAGTATAAAATATCGCCGGACGGCTTTAATTGGTCGGTTCCCCGCCAAACGATGTACGTGCCCAGCGGCAATGGCAAAAAGGCGGGTGCTCCGTTCGTCGTGAAGCTTGACGACGGCCGTCTTATGACCGCATTCCAGACCGATGAAAGCAGCGCCAACACGGGGGATCCTTACACCTCGATGTTTACGATGATCAGCTCCGATAACGGCGCGTCATGGCAGTACAAAACCAACGTTTTTCCGGTATCCGATACGAAATCCTCCAACTGGAATGCCCTGATGACCATTGATTCGACCCGTGTCGCAGCTGTCACCAGCGCAACTTATCCGGCAAACGGCATCTATCTGCGCTTCGGGCATGTCGTGACACCGCCGCAAACGAATGTCGTTAACAATCCCGGTTTTGAAACAGCCAATGTAGCGGGCTGGACGACGTACGGCGATGATTACCCGAAACGGATTCTTATTCATGGAGCTAATGACGGCGTTGGGCTTCCCGCTGCCGAAGGCTCTTACTTTGTCGGTCTCGCGGGCACAAGCGGACCTTCGACCGCGTATGTCGGACAGACGATTAGCGGTCTCGATAACGGCACGTATACGATGCGCGCCCGCATGCGCAGCAGCGGAGGCCAGAACAGCTGTGTCATGGAAGTGAAGGACTATGGAGGCAGCATGCTTCAAACCGGGTGTCCGGTGACAACAGCGTGGACGTCTGTCACGATATCCAATATTCAAGTGACGAGCGGCAAGGCGACGATCGGATTTTACGTATCCAATTCGTCCTCTTCCCAATGGGCGGATATCGATCAGGTCGAGTTCTTCCGGAACTAGTAGGAGTATAACCTCCGGCTAAACCAATCGTCTAAATGAGGCCTCTCCACGATAGAAGTAGGTTAAAATGCATTAATATTGTTGAAACTACTTTATTCCAAGGCCGTCCAAAAGTCATCATAGATGGCAGTGGACGGCCCCTTTCATTTTAGTCAGCAAAAAGATTACTTCTTGCCTTTGATTATGGTCGTTGTATGCAAGATCATCACTTGATCGCTTTCCTCACATCTCTTCAAACAAGACCTCCGATACAAGAAACGCTGTACCGTCGTATTCGTACCGCAACCGGACCGCGACCGGGAATTCGCCAGGCGAAACCTGAATCGGCACCGATGCGTATAAGGTGCCTCCCTCAACGTAATAACTAACTATGTTGCCAACAGCGGGCTGATCCAGCCAAAAACCGGCGTCTTCCTCCTTATATTCAAATGTGCGAGTTACCCCGTCCAGCATGAATTGAAAAATCCGTTTTCCCGCTTCTGCTGTCGCCTTGTAGCTTAGTTTGGACTTTACCGAAAGCACCGGATCGGCTGACATCACCTCTCTAAAACTTTCTGTTAGAAGTTTCAACTCCGATTCTCTAATGCCAGTACCGTAGCCGGTTGTCAAAATGATAGCAAGTACATCCTCCTTGTTATTCTTTGCAGTCAGCAATGCAACGTCTGGATAGTAGGTTTCGTTGCTCACATTCTTCCAATCATGAAAGGTATGTTCCGTGTCGCCATACTGAACGTGGATGGAGCGGATCATCCCTTCTTTTTGGATCAGAGTTCCGGTCATCTTCAGGCCAATCTCCGTATCCTCTCTTAATATCACGGTATTCCCCTGCTCGTCTCCAACCTTGATTCCATCCAAAGGTGCTCCCGTTTCGTCTATGTCGATTTGCTCAATAAGCGAGATCCTGTGTGAATCGTTACGTATAGTAACGTCTATCGTTTCCTCATACTTCATCGGAATCGAATCACGCAGCAGCAGACGAAGTCGATATACGGTTTGCGCTTCTTCTGCGTTTATCTCCTTCACGTGCACTTCATATACCCAAGGGCTGGACACATCATAGCGGTCAAGCGGCCATTTCACCTCAGGATGCTCCCATATATCCGGCGATGGGCCGCCCCAGATGCCAAGCTCTCGCAGCAAGAGAGCTTCGGTCAGTGTCACGATCGTGCGGTCGTTAGCCTGTTTGATCTCATTTTTCGCAAGGTTCCACCAGTCGAAGTCGCCTCCTGTTCCAAGCAGGATGCTTGAAAACGTTCCTCCCCCCTGTGTGCCTGGACCTGGAGCTACCAGATGGGGAATAGATGGGGGCTGGTTTCCGAACCAGATCCCACCCCCTAACAGAAGCAGAATCGCGGGAATGATGGCTACAGCAGGTCGTCTCCATCCACGGCTGGTTCGTTTCATTTCAACCACCGTAAGTCTTTTTTCCACATCCTCCATCATGTCAGCTTTAAATCGCCGCTCCTTAAAGGGCGGTCCAGCCAGTCTCTTATTCCAATCCGGCTTCCATTCATTCATCGTCGTTCGCTCCTTCCCATCTGGCGGCAACCTTCTTTTTAGCTCTGTAAATTCTAGACTTTACCGTCCCTGGCGAAAGACCGGTAATGCCGGATATTTCCTCTATGGTTAGCTGAAGATGTACACTCAGCACGAGGGGGTCTCGAAATTTACCGGGCAGCTTTAGAACCTCCTGCCACAGCTCATTCGCCTCCTCCCGTTTCAAATACTCCGACTCGGCAGATGGCGAAGACATCGTCCCGTTCAGCCCATCACCCGGCGATCGCCCAATCAGCACCACTCTACGCAAAAACGCTCGTTTCAGATAGGAAAGCGCTGTGTTTCGGGTGATTTTGAGCAGCCAAGTTTTGATGGAAGCTTCCCCGCGAAAGAAGGAAACATTTTGATAAGCTTTAATAAACACATCCTGCGCGATATCATCCGCTGTATGTGAATTTCTGGTGATCACGTAAGCATAATTCCAGACATCCTCACCGTAGGATTCCATTAGCATCCGGATGTCCGAAATATTCAGTTCCGCAGAATGCTGCATCTGCATCTCCCTCAAGCTGTTCGCCCCCCTTACCAAAACAGACTCCATACGGTCGATGAAAGTTCCCGAAATCAAATGAATAATATCCGGCAGTTTAATATGTAATGGTCGTCACCTTGACCGATTCTCCTCATGAACTAAAAAGAACACCTGTTTAGGTGTCCCTCTGTTTATTTTGTCCAAGCGGGTCAGACCTGCTTATCTGCGGCGATCAATAAGAAAATGGGGCGTCTGAATGCATCATGCCATTCTGGATCCTGAAGCTGCTCGTGTTCTGGCTTAAGCTCAGACATCTCCCTAAACTGGAATCCTGTTTTCACTAACGCATTCATCTGTGTGGCTATATTCCGATGGTATTTGGTGACTTCATTGTCAAGAAATCTAGTCTGGCGTGCACCTTCCTCATGATAGTCATCGGTAGGCCAGTGCAACTTCTCCCCGTCCGGGCCATAAAACCAATCTTGTTCGGGTACAGCAGTAAACACGGGGTGTTCAACTGAAAAGACAAACGAACCTCCAACCGTTAGACTCTGATATACCTTTTTACAGATATCCTCGAAATCACGAATGTAATGAAGTGCAAGCGAACTAATCACGAGATCGAACTCGTTAGCAGGGTAGTCAAAATCCTCTATTGCGGCCTGCACATATTCTATATTCGTGTCATCGGTCATTAACCTTGCCCTCTCCAGCATGTTCTTTGAGATATCCACTCCGACCACAGACCGTGCATGCTGTTCTCTTACGTACCTGCAGTGCCACCCGAACCCGCAGCCGAGATCAAGCACCTTTTTGTCCCTAAGTTCCGGAAACATCGATCGAAAGGCACCCCATTCTCCTGCTCCCTCTAATCCTTTGATTGAACGGGGAAGTTGATTGTAATTCTTGAAAAATCCTAGATCATCATACTTGTTTTGCTTCACTACAATCTCCCCTTAACGTTATTTTATAATTCCCCCCCATTATATTTGACCTGTTTTCATTCCTCAACGCCAGTCTTGTTTCTGCTTTAATTGTGATCATGGATCAAGCACTGTAACCCAAAGCGTTTAGTCCTTGTGTTCTTCATCAAGACGCAAGGTGAACACAAGTGCCCACTCCGTATTTCTTAACGAATCCGTTGAAAGATCCGCTGTATGTATTTTATTGGTACTTGTAGCATGCATGCCAAACACATGCACGGGCTGATCTATCGTAAACGAACGTGGACGCATATCCTGAATCAAACCGTGTGCTGTCAACTTTTTGTCCCAAGGAATAGTAATGGTAGAAAGGCTTGATCCCGAGTGAGAAGTGGTGTTGACTTTAATCTTGCTGAACTCCTTTTGACCCTCTATGGATTCCGTGTCAACGGATATGATTAGTTCTACTTCGTTGCTGCCCTTTTGCTCATTCGAACTGTAAAACAAATCTCCGATCGACCCTGCCGAATCTACCTTCTGCCCGTTCTTCCAAATATTGATGTCCAAGCTGACGTTAGGTTTATTTCCCTCATACTTTAATTTAAATGCACCCGTCATCGGACCGAGGAATAGCTTAAACTTCGCTGCGTCCCCTTGGAACAAATCCACCGGTGTAAATTCGATCTTGGAAGATGTCGAATCCGTCTCAGGAGAGATCTGTTCCTTAGTTCCTGCAAAGCAACCCGTTAGAATCATGAAGACGATTAATATACACGCTTTTAACCTCAATTTACTACCTCCATTAAAATAAGCTATCATGTTGCTAAAGTTGAATATCACAGCCATCAAAAGGCAAGCCTCTTTCAATCAGCATAACAGCATGGTTGATTGCATTCTGTTGGTTCTCTGTAAGGCAGCTCTCATGCCCATTCCATTCACTAAGCCACCAGAAGAAAGAACAAATATTTCTATACTCCATAAACATGGGGATTGTTTGTTTCCAGTACTCGGTGAGATGGTGTTCCTTCTCGTAACCCATGAGGAATTCACGCAAGAACAGTTGGGCAAACCTGCTTTTTGTGACACGATCTTCTGCATGCACTCCCCACCAAACGGCATGAGTGGCCGCTATTGCAATGTCTAATGAAAACCAGCCATAGATACTATCATCAAAATCAAAAACCGTTATTTCACTGTTGTCGATAAAAAAATTATAAGGATGGAGGTCATGATGTATGAGTCCAAACGAATCGCAACACCTAGGCAGTGAATCAATCGTACTCTCCATAGAGATCAATTTTTCAAGAAGTACATTGAAACTGCCTTGCTCCAGATGAGGATTATTGATGCTTCTTCTGCTCCAGCTGTCTCTCTTCACAAGGATGTGAGATGCTTCATATGATTTCGATAGCCTATGCATCCTTCCCATGGTTTCTCCCCAATTTCTGAATATCTTCGGGCCCCATAGCTGTTCATTGTGCTTATCAAAAAAGCGACCTGCAGCCTCATGAAAAGCAGTTGCTATATACCACTTATCTTCATCGCTGAATATGGCCGTTAACTCATTATTACATGTTTGAATCGGTAATGAAGCACGTACTCCGTTCTTCACCAAGTAATAAACCCAATCTACCTCCGCCCTTATCTTCGGTACATATTCGTGTGATTTCTGAGATAACCGCAAGATATAGGACTGATTGTCCTTCGTAAACCGATATACTTCATTGGTTGAGTTACTCAGGAAGACTAACGTTCCTACATGAAATTCGAAAGATTCTGCGGCTTTAAGCAATAGCTTCGAGCTTGCCATTCAGGATGCCTCCATCTTTTTAAGAGTCCTATAGACCAATAATTATAAAAGCCGCTCAAGCGAGCGACTTTGTATTGATTATTGTAATCTCGATCACGATCATGTTTTCATTCGAAGAGTATTCGTTAAGAAGTTTGTGCGACTCCTGTTTTGGAATTATTAGCCAATCAATATAATACCACTCTTCTTATGATTTCGGAAGATAACCTTTCGCGAATGCACGTGAACAACTGCATAAGTTCGATCCGTTTGGTGCATTGTAGTAATACAGAGATGATAAAGATCTTATCAGAACATGGAGGGATCGTTTTGGCGAAGAGCAAACAGCATCAAGAAGCGCATGGGATTGGACAAATAGAACAACAGCTGAATGATCAAATGGAGGCTGCCGAAGAACTTCAAGGACAATCGAAGCTGGATCGAGACATACAAAAAGCCTCTCACCGTCAGGCTGATCCATTGAAAGATCTTTCGAAATAAGGAGAACTGTCATGAATAAACAAAGAGCGATTGAAATTTCGGAATCGGCCATTATGAAAAATGTCACTTATCAGGATACCCCTATCTTTATACAGCATGTCAATGAGGATGAAACCGCTCGGGTCTATCCGATCGGAAACTCGGAGCAGGAAATGACCGTCCCTTTATCCAGTCTCACCGAGCATCCATAAGATAGAAACACTCACCCAACCTTAAACAAAAAATCCCATCCAATTTCGTTGATGGGATTTTTTATTGTTAAAACGAAATATGATTCAAGTAGCACAAGCTATTCCTTTATTTCAACGATGCCGGTACCTTTACCCCGAGGAGTTTACCCTCCGCTTGGATGATGATCACACCGTTTGTCTTTAGCGTCGACTCGTGTAAATCTGCACCCGTCGTTACTCTAAAAACTGGCAACGTCGTCAACATATTGATGCCGAGTAATGTGCCGTTACGCTGCGCCCGATATAACCCTTTCCCATATACGTCAATCTGCGCAACAGGTGCATCGCCTCTCCAATCGATCTGTTCTCCATTCGCCAGCTTGATGCCTGCCAGTTCACGAGTCATTATGTCTTTGAAAATCAACCGTTCCTGAACCAGTCCGATCAACTCCCAGTCGCCCCCATAAGGGCGAGGAAAAGTTCGCAGAGGAACCTCACCTTTCTTATAGGTGTCAAAATTGTATTCGGCCACCTTATTGCCCTGATCCATGTATAACTTCCCTTGGTTTATGAATAAGCCGCCTCCGCCGTACTCATATGGCGGCTCCCCCGACATTTTCCAGCTATAATCTCGGCTGCTCTTCTTTACGCCGGTCTTAAGGTTATACACATTTACGATCACTTTGCGGTCCGGCAGCGACTGATAATCAGTCAGCAATGGAGAATAATAGTCAACCGAATACACGAGACCGCTTTTAATTTGGAGCGCTTCTCCCTGACCAAAATGGTCCCATAACTTCTTGCCCGTCTTCTTGTCATAGGCAGTCAATTGAAGAGAAGTGAGCGCTCCTTGTATATAGAACGTCCGAAGGATTACTCCATCCGCCTCCTGAAGATAATCAGTGCCATGTCCTTCTCCTGACGGCTCGTTCGTTTTCCACCGTAACTTTCCTGTGGCTGCATCAAACGCGAAGGTACTGCTCCCTTTTATTGCATACAGCGTATCGACAGTTGGAACCAGCACTTCCGTACGAAGCCGAGTATCTATGTAGATGGATGTGTTCGACTGCCATTTCAATTTGCCTGTCTTTGCGTTCAAAGCGTATGGCATCTGATCTCCCGATAAGCCATAAATAACGCCATTATGAAATACAACGTAAGGCTTCAGGTCCTTACCGTAACTCCATAACCGCTTGCCTGTACTCGCATCGATGGCAATCAGCTTTTTCCCGGTGAATGCGAACACCTTCCCATCTTCAGCAATCGCCTGGCGACCTAGATAATTCTCGTCGTCCATATCCAGATAGTTGTCCACCTTCACCGTCCAAGAAGGTTTTACTTCAGGAACTTCGAAGACTGAGGAAGGATACCAGTTGCGTACCGAAACATCGGCAGGTTCTGCATTCACTTGCGTAGGTTGTACTGCCAACACGCCATGGACTGTAAGTAAGCCTGCTGCAATACTTGCAATGATAAGCCGGCGTAATTGACCTTTGAGATGTTTAATCCATCGTTTCAATTCAATTCTAAGCATGAATAGCCCTCCCATTTGTTATGGCTTCTTGCTTCACGACAAATACAACGCTCAGAGAAGGCATAAAGTTCCAAGCGAACTATAAATAATCTTTAAGTTCCCTTAAGTAATTGCCTACATAAAAACTGTTTATCATCCCAAAACGGGAATCAACCCCAATTCGCATTGGAGAAGATTCCCGTTGATTAAAATTTATTATTTCAAATAGCTTTCGGCAATTTTCATCAAGGTTTCTTTGCTTACTTTATTCATGTCTCCATCTATACTATAGACGTATTTGACCTTTTTGTCCGGGCTCTCGTATACCCATTTCAGCTCGTGCCACTGCGAAGGACCAAATTCTGTATGCAGCATTTCTACACCCTTCACTTGAATCTTCTCCTGCTTAAATTCAACTTTCTCGTCAATATACGTTGTAGGGTCGCTCTTTCCAGTCAGATTAGTGATATTAACCCCGATTTTATCCTCTCCATTTTGATACGTAGCATTGAGAATGAAAAACTGATCTGTCATTTCAACAGGCATCATGGCATATCCCTTATTGGACTCTTCCGCCTGCTTTCTCAGCTTTTCTGCCATTTTCTTATTTTCTTCCGAAGAAGGAGGATTCACTTCCTGAGCATTTTTAAACATTACGTCCGCCTTTTGGAATGTATAATTTCCATTGACTTTGTCTGCGATCTTAATGGATTTATCCGTAATCTTATCGCGCAATTGAGATAGATCTTGGAAGATAGTCACCTTCGTTCCAAGAATTGTTTCATGATTCGGGTTATTGGCAACCATATAGAACAGCCCAGCTTCCCCGTTCTTTAGCATCTTATCCTTAAGTTCATGAAATGCCTTGTAACGCTCTATCTCATCTTTCGATTCTGTTTTTCCGTAATCTTTCGTCGATTTAGTCTCATATACGACTTCGCCATCCTTGTTGTTCAAAGAATGATATTGAACTGCCGCATAACCCGTGGAGGCCATTAACATCATTCCTACAAACGCAGTCAAAGCAACTTTATATTTCACAAAAAACCTCTCCTTTTCTTTTGGCTGAGCATATAGTGTATTCATTACTTTTCCTGTCAGGTCGACGTCGGGAATGCGCGGGTCATCAAACAGTTTTTTCAAATCCCGTTCCCTGTCCATATTCATACATTCCCACTCCCTTTACTTGAGCATAATACTTTCGAAATTTTGCAGATGTACGTTCGTATTTTTTACGAAGGCTTGCGCTGTTCTTGCCGAGAATCAAACCGATCTCCTGGTAGCTCTTATCCTCGACACAACGTAAGATTAACAAATTACGCTCTTCCGCCGATAATTTCGCCATGGCCTGATGTACGGATTCATCAAAATAGTTGGCTTCAATATGCATATCGACATCATTATTTTCTTTATCATCCTGGTAAAAGAAAGGTAAATATTTCACCAGTTTTCGCTTACGGATGATGTCAATACATTGATGATAGGCTATCTTGTATAACCATGCGCCAAAATCCATCTCATATTGAGTATATTTCCGCAAGCTGCGGAATGTTTTCAAAAATACTTCCTGTGCGTTATCTTCGGCCTCGGCATGATTACCCAGCATATGATAACAGTAGAGAAAAATCGGTTTTTGATAAACCTTCATGATTTTCTCGAATTGTTCTGTCCCCCCATCCAACACATCTGCAATGATCTGACTTAGCTCCGCGTCATTCAAGCCCTCTCCCCCCCTTTCACTCTATACAACGAACAACTTGACCCATAATGTGACAGCACAATAAATCACTACGTTCAGTGGATTCCGTAAACCATATTCGTAAGGATGTGCTGATTGCTCCATAGACTTGCCCATAATCCCGATCCCATCCTGATAAAACATAGAAAAACCCATAGGAGCACACTCTTTTCAAAGTGTACATCCTACGGGTCACAGTTTTATAATAAATTTATAGCTGCAATCCTTCTTCAAGTTGGGTTAAAGACTCATCCAGCAATTTTGTGAAATCAACATCGGGATGCTCAGCGTAATAAAGCATCGCCGAGATATTAACTCCAATGATGGCGCCGGCTAATGTGCGAATAGCCAAATCATCCTCCTCCCGACCCATTTTTTTCGCAACAATTTTAGCAAGCATTTGCATAGTTTGAGCCAAATTATTTATTGCTGCTGCTCGAAGTTCAGGCACAGTCATGATCAGCTGATGTCGTTCATTCACCGTCTTAAATTCATCATCAGACATCTGAGTCATCGCTAATTTCACTGCATTACGAACAGCTTGAAGTGGGTTAAAATCGGAAGGTTGATCCTCGAAAGCCGAGATTAGAAGGGAATCATAATTATCAGTAATCAATACGTCTTCTTTATTTGCAAAATAACGAAAAAAAGTACTTGGAGAAATTTCCGAAGCCTCTGCAATTTGCTCCACAGTAGTTTCGTGATAGCCAAATTCTTTAAAGAGACGCAATGCATGCATCTGGATTGCGGCCATGGTTTTAGCTTTTTTACGTTCTCGCAACCCAATGGGTTTTTGGTTACTTGATGACATTCTGCTCACTCCCCAAAGGTATTTTGCTCGAACTCGTTTTCGATTCGACTACGAGTACTCTTAAAACAACGAATCTAGACGCCGACCATCCCATGCCATTAATTCATCGTCAATCCAACAAAGGAACCTAAAAGAATCGAGACTTCAGATCATTTTATCACGCTATTGAAATGGTAAGCAAGTTAACATAACTTACATGTCCCTTTGAACAATACCTGCCCATCCTGCACAACTTCCTGCAGCAAGTAACCCTAGAGCGCCGATCACGGATGCGATAGGCAGCCCATCCCCCCTACTAATGGCTGCCGCATCAAACAAATGAAACAAGTTAGCCTTACCCATCCACATAAAACTATCATTCAGTCCAGCGATTATATGTAATAAAAACATAATGGATACGATTCCAATCCCAATCGACAAAGCTCCCCGTTCAGAGTTCAGCCATGGCGATAAGGCAAATCCAATTCCCATAAATGCTAGTGAGGTCAATAATCCTGCCAACATAACGTCCGTTACTGCCCAAGGTGCATTCAGCATGCCGTTAAATCTACCTATCAACAAGACAATTCCTGTCGATACAACAGCAATGACCATCACTTGACAAATATGTGCGATCCATTTTGCCCAATAAATAGATGTTCGGCTATACGGAAGCGTAAATAAGAACTCTGATGTATGACGATCTCGCTCTTTGGCTATGGAGCCAATTGCCCAACTCATGGAGAAAAAGCCAAGGAGAAGTAAAAAAAACGTAAATGGTTGTCCGGATACCCATTCTTCAAAAGTTGAAAGGCTTTCGGAGTAGTTTAACTGGGAGGCTGCTGCGGGGATGGCTTGGAGAAGTCCTACGACTAATAAGGCGATCCAGAAGCTTCTTTTATTTTGATTAAACTCATAACGCATCATTATATTCATATCGGAGCCCCCCATCTGATCCCGAAACATACTCGCTCATAAATTTTTCCTCAAGCGACGTTCTTCGCACGCTCAAATCCTTAACTGGCATTTTGGACAGCATAGCAAGAATAGAACGAAGTTCCTTATCTTGAATGCGAAACCGGTAAATCCCGTTTTCACATCTGGTATTTCGATCAACTTCATACAGTTCCTGCAGTTGACCGAGCTCATCTATTTCAGAAAAAGAAACCTCGATAAAATGTTCGCCCGCAGCGGAAACTTCTGATAGCGTTGATACTTGTATTAAGCGCCCGTCTCGGATAATAGCAACCTGGTTGCATAATTTTTCAACTTCTGTAAGGATATGAGTCGAGAAGAACACCGTTGTTCCCTTTAATTCATTCCATTCACGGAGGATTTGGAAAAATTGCTGCTGTACGAGTGGATCCAATCCCGAGGTGGGTTCATCTAGAACAAGCAATTCGGGATTATGAATAAGCGCAAGAAGAATGCCGAGTTTCTTTCGATTTCCGAGTGAATAGGACTTAACTTTCTGATTCCCATTCCATTGAAGTCTTTCTGCATAGTCATGAATCGGCGACTTTTTTAAGTTTATTCCGTATACGTTTGCAGTGAAGTTCAGAATTTGATTCCCTGTCATATCTGGATAAAGCCGAACCTCGCCGGGGAGATAACCTATTTTTTTGCGCAGTTGAGGGTCGTCGCCGTTGACACGATGTCCCAATACGAAGATCTCTCCTGATGTAGGAGCAATCAATTGCATAAGCAGTCGTATCGTCGTTGATTTTCCAGCCCCGTTAGGCCCGATAAATCCAAAGATTTCGCCTCGGTCTACCTTTAAATTCAGATCAATCACACCACGCTTGCCGTTATAGGTTTTATTTAGATTTCGAAAAAGAATGGCAGACATAGTACACCGCCTTAATTATTATTTTACTTTACATAATTCTGAGGAAAGATACGTGATATTATCATTGCGTCCCCTCCTCAATTTCGCAAACAAAAGTATAAGCCCCCGCCTTCGTAGTAGAGCAGAATCGAAACAGACTGCTTATTCCCCAGTCACATTTTGATTAATCTCAGGTGCTCTGTTGGAGCTTGTTTTCTTTTGTATAAAAATGACGGTTAACAGGAGTCCTAGAACCGTGGCTCCGCCGCATACCCACAACATTGCCTCCATTCCGGCAACGAACGAAGCATGTACTGAGTTCAATAAAGATGCCGAGTCAATTTTTTGTGCCACGGCTGCTCCAGCGGAAACATTGCGCTGCACGACTTCTGCAACATCTCCCGGCAAATCGATCAAGTCCAGATTATTCCGATAGTTCGTGCTGAGAACGCTCCCTAGTATAGCAACTCCCATCGTCCCCCCCACTTGCCGCAATGACATAATGAATGCCGAACCTACGCCGCTTCGTTCCGCCGATAACGGCGACATCGCAACGTCCATTGCCACGGGCAAAGCCAAGCCAATACCCAAACCGACTACTGTAACCCATATTGAGGCAAAACCGTAACCGCTATCTACACCCGTATTGGTTCCAATCGCTAATCCAGCAGACAGTATTAAGAAACCAAGTGCCAACGTAGCCCGAGTGCCAAACTTCGATTGCAGTTTATCGGATATAGGGGCTCCAATCAGAAGACCAAAAACTAAAGGCAATAAACGCAATCCGGAATCTAACGCATCAACCCCCTGCACCGCCTGGAAATATTGCGGTGTAACGAATAATACTCCAAACATGGCAAAAGAGATGACTGTTGCCAATATCGAACCCCATGTAAATTTGGATGAACGAAATAAAAAGGGATCAATAAGCGGATGCTTGACCCGTTTTTCCCAAAACATGAAAAATACTAGACAAAATATCCCGCCAATCATAGTAGTTAATGCTGCAACGTCCCCCCAGCCCTTCTCGCCTACTTCAATTACTCCGTATGTCAAACCGACCAACCCAAGGCTCGAAGCTAGGATCCCTATCGCATCCACTTTGTGCTTATCTTCGCTGCGCGTTTCAGGCAACAAGATAGAAACGGCGATTAAGGCAATGATGACTAGTGGGATATTGATAAGGAAAACGGATCCCCACTCATAGTTATTCAGCAACCAGCCCCCAACAATCGGCCCCAACGGTATGCCGATCGCGTTCGCCATCATCCATACACCTATTGCTTTAGGGCGTTCTTCCTCAGAGAACAACACCGGTATAATCGACATTGACAATGGTACCAATAAGGCGGCACCAAGTCCCAGAAAGGCGCGTCCGGTAATCAGCTCCCAGGATGAACTGGCGTAAGCACATCCTGCAGAGGCCACCCCAAACACAAGCAAGCCCATAAGAAGCATCCTCTTTCTTCCCAATCGATCACCTAACAAGCCAGCTGGCAAGAGCATAGCAGCAAATATTAGGTTATACGCATCTGCAAACCACTGCAGATCTCCATTTGTTGCATGCAAATCCGTGGCAAGAACGGGCAGGGCGAGGTTAAGAATTGTCATATCCAGTCCGACTGCAAGGATTCCAACTGCAAGAGCGCCCAGCACCCACCATCTTCGATTCCCTTGATCAATAATGACAGTTACCACCTTTCGATATTGAATTTATATTGAAATACTATATCATTTGACAGTCGATGTCAAATTTTTTATTGAAATGATGGTTTGCAGAGAATGAAATGAGAAACCTTGTCTCCCCACCTTTTTACGGTTTTTTGAATACTAAAAAAGCTTGGAATCCTTTTTCAGATCCCAAGCTATTATAAGGAATATTATCTTGTCTTACATGTTACCGCGTCGCTGATAGACTCGACTTATAAGCTCTTCAATGATTTCATCCGGTGACCGGTCAACCATCCAGGTTTGGCCATACATTTGCAAAATCTTAATGACTGGACAGTCTTCCCAAAATCCGATGAACTCTTCATTGAGGTAAATCTTCTCTACGACATGCTGATTCATCTCGTTCAGACACTCTTCCAATACGGATTTCGCAGTGGGGTCGTTGATCCAATCGCTAACCAAGCTGAATTTATGAAATGATACTTCTTCCTTGCCAAAATCACAATACAGTCGCTCCGTAATTCTGATATCACGAGAAGAGCTGCCAAGTGCAATTTGGAAATAACCACTCTCCGCTACCCAGCGGTTATATTTGGTGTTGTAATAAGCAAAGTCTCTCTCTTCAAGTTCAAAGACAATCTGCTGTTTCTCCCCAGGAGCCAACTCGATTTTGGAAAATGCCTTCAATTCTTTCTCTGGACGTGTCCATGTGCATTCTTCGTCGTGGATGTAAAGCTGAACGACCTCTTTCCCTGTTCGGTTTCCGATATTCTCCAGCCAGAAAGAGACTGTGATCCCTGTCTCCGTTTGAGCTACCTTCATATCCTTATAGGCAAATGAAGTGTAGGATAAGCCATGGCCAAACGGAAACTGTGGAGCGAGTTCCTTCCTATCGTAGTATCGATAGCCGACGAACAGCCCTTCACGATAATACAGTTTGCCGTTTTCACCACGGATCCTCATATGTGAAGGATTGTCAGAAAGTTTAACCGGAAACGTCTCGGACAGTTTACCGGAAGGACTCACCTGTCCAAACAAAATTTCAGCAATTGCTTTACCCATGCCTTGTCCGGACAGCCATGAGTGAATGACAGCGGGAACATGCTGAACCCATGGACGCATCGCCAAGGCTGAACCACTGCTGGTCACCACAATACATTTAGGTTGTACGGCTGCAATCGCTTGAATAAGCAGAATCTGCTGTTCTGGCAAATCAATGCCCTTCAAATCACGCATCTCGGATTCGGCGTACTCAGGCTGGCCAACGAATATAACTGCAACATCCGATTTCGCCGCCAATGCGACACTTTCCTTTATCATCTCCACATGAATGGAGTCATCTTCAGGGTAGCCCTGAGCATAACTCATCTCAACGGAAGCTCCAGCCGACGCCTTCATTTCTTCAAATGGAATATCAACGCGCGTCGGCGTTACTTTTGCGCTGCCGGCTCCTTGAATTCTAGGTTTTTTGGCGAAACGGCCGATAACTGCAATGGAATGGGTTGACTCCGCATGGATCGGAAGAATGCCATTTTCATTCTTTAGGAGCACAATGCTTTCTGCTGCAGCTTTTCTCGCAAGATTGTGGTACTCCATATCAGATACCGGAGCAGATTCTTCAATACCAGTTACACGATCTACGAGTTTTAGAATACGGGCAACGCTTTTGTCGAGCTGCTCTTCTGCAAGATTTCCGCTCTCCACGGCTTTGATAATCGCATTTGTGTTATAACCGGCTGGCCCCGGCATTTCGAGATCAAGTCCTGCTTTCAGCCCACGGATCCGATCATTCACAGCTGTCCAGTCTGAGATGACGACGCCCTCGTATCCCCATTCTTCTCTCAAGATATCATGTAATAAATGCTCGTTCTCACTAGTATACGAGCCATTAAGCAAATTATAGGAGCACATGACGGTCCAAGGATCCGATTTTTTAATAATTCGCTCAAAGGCGCTTAAATAAATTTCGCGAAGCGTTCGTTCGTCCACCTCTGAACTCGTCACCATTTTCTCGAATTCCTGATTGTTGCAAGCAAAGTGTTTAAGCGAAGCGCCAACTCCTTTGCTTTGGAGACCATTGATGAAAGCAGCGCCCAGTTCGCCTGTCAGACAGGGATCCTCGGAGTAATATTCGAAATTTCTTCCCCCAAGCGGAGTCCGCTTCATGTTGATTCCTGGGCCGAGCAGCAATTCGACTCCCATCTCTTTGGATTCATTACCGAGTGCCTCCCCAACTTCGTGCAGCAGTTCAGTATTCCACGAAGAACCGATAGCGGAGCCCGTAGGATAACAAGTTGCGGGAATATTCTCTGTCGTGATCCCCATTTCATCGTCACTGTTCGTTTTTCGAATCCCATTCGTTCCGTCATACATATGAACCGGCGGAATGTCGAGTCTCTCGATCCCTTTGGTCATCCACATATTTAATCCCGCGCACAGGGATGCTTTTTCAGTAAGTGTCATTTCCTTTATCAATGCGTTAATAGATGCTTTCATTTGTATCCACCCTTTCATATCAAGCTTCTTCTTGTAACCCCCGCTCTTTCTTCAACTCCTGCGCATCGTACAGTTTGAAAAACGGAAACCATACGGCGAACACAATCAGCAAGACGACGGCGAGCAGAATAAGTCCATTTAATCCGGACATGAGGTAAGTCGATACACCGATCGGCGTATACCATAGCTGGAAGATTTTACTCGGGATTTGTGCAAAACCCATATCAAGAGCTAAGTAGACAATAATGGGCGTAATGAGACCGTTAATCCACATAGGCACCATCAATAGCGGATTGAAGGCAACCGGTGCTCCATACACAACAGGCTCGTTAATATTAAACAGGGAAGGAATTAATGTTGCTTTACCAATGGTTTTCAGCTTTTTGGATCTGGCAAACAGGAACCAGATAACAAGCGGCAATGTTGCACCCATTCCTCCGATTCCAAGCCATCCGGAGAAAAATGTTTCAAATGTATTAATGTTGACAGGATCCAGTCCCTGCGCAACCAATGCGGCATTTTCCTCAATCGCCGGAATCCATATGGCATACCATATTGGCATCAGAACCCACGGGCTAACTCCGAAGGAATATAGTACAACCCCAATAAAGTTAAATAGAATAAATCCGAACAAGCTTTGCCCCATAGCATTAATAGGTTCAAACACGCTCACAATCAGTCCAAAGATGTCAAAGTGGAGCTGATATACTAGAACCCAGCCTATGCCCATGATCACGGCAATCGGTACCAGGAAGTCAAACCAATCCATAATAAACTCTGGCATGGAAGACCCTTTTTTAAAGAAAGAAAACTTAGCGCAGACATTCATGATTACGGCGATGAAGACGCCTACAATGAGTGCCGTAACCATACCCGCAGGACCGAAACGCTCAAGAATGAACTGAACGGTTCCGTCTTCGTTTACGACGGGATTAAGCAGCATGAGGAATAAGGATATGCCGGTCATTCCTGCGAGCAGCTTGATTTTGTGCCTCTCCTTTTTCTCCATAACGGTATACGGCGTCAGAAATGCAATAAACAAACCGAGAAGACCAAAACTGAATGTTGTGATTGGCGTCAAATCCGGCATGCCAGGAATGAAGTCTTGCAAAATTGAGATCAACGTAATAATAGAACCAATAAAAATCATCGGGATGGCAACCATAATGGCTTCTTGTATTGATGCTATCCAAATGTTATTTGTAATCGCATCCAATCTTGGCGCAAATGATTCCGTCATCCATTTCATAAAACGCTTCATCTGTTGATTCCCCTCCTGTAATTCTGTTGTGCGCATAGCTATAGTATAGGTACTTTTGTTAACGCTTACTCGTTGTAAATTGCCTCGCCTATGGGCGTTTTTTGTTCAATTCTTATCCTTAGATCCGGCTAATCGCATCTACTTGGAATCGACAGCAAAAAACACCCCCTCTCATGGAGGAGGTGTTCTTGAAGATTGTGTTTAAAACTGTTTCTCTAATGTGAGCAATAACACACCATGCAGTGGAAGATTGATTTCTTTCTGCCAACCTTGATCCTGTAATATCTCTGTCCGGATGACCGGGCCGCTTCTTCCGTGAAGATACGCAAGTTCCTCCTCCGTCAAGATTTCGGGTGCTCCCATGCGAACCCACTCATCAAAAACGGAGCCATGATCCCGGTCCATCTGATAGGTTGTGCATTTATAGGTTCCCGGTAGATGAGGAATATTGATTTGAAACACCTTGCTGCCTTTCTCTTCGAACACGCTGTAACGGTTATGATTGGACATCTCCGACCAGTCCCCGCTTGAAAACATATGATCTAAATGGACGTAATGATACAGCAGAAGTTGTATGCTCCCGTCTTTATTCTGAGTACCTACATAACCATCACCCTTAACGATTATCTCTTCACCCAGTTTCTGAAGAAGCTCAAAGGCGTAATAGCTCGGCTTCTTAAGTCCATCCCGATTCATTAAACCAAAGCCTCCATAAAACGGAGAGCATGGAACAAGACTTTCCTCAAACACATCAGTGAAGCACCAAAAAGCCATGGCCTGCACATCTCCCAGTGTATTCATCGCATGATACATCACGAATGGGGCCATAAACATGGTATCGTGCAACAGATGCCGGTCATAGAGGGAAAAGTTCCATTCGGTAATATGCAGCTCCATATCACGGAAAGCGGCAAGCTCCATTTTTTCCTGCAGTCGATGGATGCTCACTTTATAAAAAGTTGGAGGCATCATTTTCGTTAACATATTCTGCTCCGCTTTGAGCTGAGGATACTCCGAATAGATATGAAAAGAAAAGAAATCGATCGCTGCATGATGCCTCTTGCAATATTCCATAAACTCCTCGGCCCATGTGTCGTTCCAAAGTGAACCATAACCTAAAGCAGGTCCGCCTGTTTTTAGTTCAGGAAGAACCGACTTGATCACTCGAACGGTAGATTCATAAAAGGAGAAGTATTCCTCTTTGCTTCCTGCCCAGCAAACGCCTGATAAATCCGGTTCGTTCCATACTTCAAAGTACCACTGTTTTACTTCCTCGGCCCCGTAGCGGTTTAAGCAATGCCGAACGAACTCACGAACAAGCGCCTCCCATTTTGCCTGATCAGCTGGAGGGGAAATATTCCCTTTCCACCAGAATACCGTTTCGTTAGAACGGCTGAGCAAGGTCGGCATAAAGCCTAGCTCTACAAACGGCCTGATTCCCAGCTCAATAAGAAAGTCATAAAGCTTGTCAACATAAGCCCAATTATAGACCGGAGTACCGTCATCCTCTTCGTTGTATACCATCATCTCATCATTAAAGATTCCATGAAAACGTATATATTCAAAAGGAATTCGTGCTTTAAGCTCGGAAAGCTGCCGACGCCAGTCATCGCGCAGCCCTTCAACTGCCCTGCCCGCTGTTGTGGTAACATTCCAGTGTTTTTTGTACCCTGTTGACAACATTCCCGGCTGAATCCGAATTTGCTCCTGATCCGTAACAACCGACGTTAGTGGGTTCGCCCTTTCCTGTTCTTGATCCGACTTCGCTTCCAGATATCGATATAACGACCCCATCGCATTGATCGTATCTAATTCATAATAGTCCCCACTAGAGGACTCTTCATATGTAAGCGGTTTTCGATTAGGCTTATCCTGAAGCGGAGCAGCGGCTTCACGATACGAGCTTGGTGTACAACCGTACTTTTCTTTGAAATACTTATTGAATAGCTTCACGTTCGCAAAACCGCAACCCATCGCAATTTCGGTAATGCTCTTTTCACTTCCGGAAAGCTCCGATTGGGCCTTCTCCAATCGGATCAGCGTTAAATACTTTTGGAAAGGAATACCGATTTTATCGGTGAAAAAGTGAGAAAAATAATGCAAACTTAAGTGTTCTTGTTCCGCCATCGTCTGCAGCGTAATCTTCTCTTTATAATTTTGATCGATATAGGTAAGAACCCGATTCAACCTCTTATAGTCATAACTCTTGCTACCATCTTCAGCTTCCGGATTGATTCCTTCCGAAAAATATCGCAATAAATGCCCACATAAGGTTTGCAGCCTTCCCATCGTGTAGCTTCGATAGCCTGGAGACTTCTTGTTCATCTCCCACACCATCTTTGCAAGCTCTTGCTTGATTGTGTCAAATCGGAAGCCGATCGGCTCAGCCTCTGTCGTAGAATTACAGGAAATAAAAACATTATTATGCAGCCACTCCGGGCCGAATTGAAGCGTTAATAAAATATTGTCAGGGCTATTCTGTTCAAACTTATGGATCGACATGCTGTTCACCACAATGACATCGTCCTGATGCAGGGTATACTGCTTCTGGTCAAGATGCATGATAACAGAACCTTGGAGAACATAGACAATCTCCACCTCTTTATGCCAGTGAAATGGAACCTGCTTCACACTGTTGACAAACAGCTTAAAAGGCATGTCATCTTGATGCTCGATAAATTCATAAAGGTAACGCATATTGGGCCCTCATTTCTTATGAACTGAAAACGATATATCTTTATTGTACATATCGAACGGATGATAAAGTGACTCATAGATTGCAAATATCATCATAAATTATAGAACCTTATCATGATAGCATGTATAGTTTACGACTTTTACATACATTAGAACACAGGCTATCCGGAGCACTAAATGTTATTATACTAGTTTAGTTTCATTGTAAAGAAAGCTGATGCCGATTAGATAAAAACCTAATCGGCATCATGGTGTTCAGTTTCTTGAAAGGATGTCTGTAATCCTATGGTTCATGACCAACAAAGTGAAGGGCTGCCCAAATGGCAGCCCTTCTGTCTTAATCCAAGATTTCATTTGAACGTGGTTTTAATGTAGTCATTAATCTCCGTTAATGATAAGAACAGGATGAATGGCCGTATCCGAATGTTCCTTGGTCGCATAATCTGCGCCCATATCTTCATCTAGTCCGACGATGCGGAAGCTTACGACTCCATCCGATTGACTGTTTACAAATGAAGTAACATCAAAGCTCACATAGGCACCTGTTTGACTTACCGTCACGGTCTCCAATGCAGACCCGGCTTCTGTCGGCTGGTTGGTTGCGTTGATCGACGTTTCAGACCATGCATCATTGTTGATTCCCCTGGCTTCCACTGTATAGGAGCTCGTATTGCTATGAATATTGGTTACATAGATTTTGAGAATAGCAGAGCTTACGGACCCGCTTAATGAGGTAGTATCAAATTTCAAGTATCCTGCTCGATCATAAGAGGCATTGGAGGCGCGCAGCTTTACAGTCATCGTATTCTGGGAGCCATATTGATCCCCGGCATACGTACCGCCACGAACGAAGCTGTCCTCGATCGCTGTAAGTTTGACAGGGTTCACCGTATCCCCGCTAGTGGTCGCACTGATTTCGTTGCTTGCAGCCGAGACGTTGCTGGCTGCATCTTTCGCTTTAACCGTAAATGTATAGGTCGTGTTGGCGTTTAGCCCGCTAACCGTCGCTGTCGTGTCGGTAACGATGGCAGCCAACGTGGCGCCCTCATAAACATCGTAACCGGTAACGCCTACGTTGTCCGTTGCAGCACCCCATGAAAGCGTAACGCTGGAGGAGGTCGTGTTGGTTACTGCCAAATTCGTTGGAACCGTTGGTGTCTCCGTATCCGAGCTGCCCATAGAATCTGTTCCGTACACTTCAAACTCATATAAGGAATATCCGTAAGGGGTACCTCTGGCCGTTCCGTACATCCTTACGTATCTCGCATTTCGGTTCGAAATGGCAATATCATCTATGGCGCCATTCCCGGTTGTTGTGGAGAATACATCCGTCCAATTGGTAGGTGTCCCGTTATCGACAGATACTTGAATCTTGTAACTCTTCGCATAGGCTTCTTCCCAATTTAATTGGATTCGGTTGATGTTCTTCACTGCCCCGAGATCGACATAAATCCATTGCGGGTCAACGCCTTCTGCGCTTGCCCATCGCGTTGCCTGGCTGCCGTCAAAAGCTTTAGCTGGCTCAAAGCCCGAGGCTTCGCTTGAGCTTGCAACGGCCGTCTTGTTCAAGGCAAGATTCGGGGACGATGTATCGTTATTTGTTGTGGCTGTCACTGCATTGCTTGCGCCTGATATATTCCCGGCGGCATCTTTGGCTTTGACCGTAAAGGTGTAGGCCGTGTTGGCGCTCAAGCCGCTGATGGTCGCATTCGTTCCTGTAACGGAAGCCGCTGGTGCTGAGCCGTTATAAATCTCATAACCCGTAACCCCTACATTATCCGTAGAAGCGTTCCATGAAAGAGAGATACTGGACGAAGTCTTTGCAGTAACCGCCAAATTCGACGGAGCCGTTGGTGCTTGCGTATCTGCTGGGTTGCCTCCCCCTCCTGGCTTCCACCAGTTACCTGAAATGAACAGCATGTTTAAGAGGGTGAAGCTGTCGCTGTAATAGCCGGATTTATGACTTTTCATCCAGTCCCAGCCGCTATTGATCCAGGCCTGGTTTCCGCTATTCGGGGTTCCTGCCGAAATAAACGGAGCCACAAACACACCTTCCGCCCCGCTTGCCGATGGAGACACCGTTCCGTTCAATAGATACCCGTCCCGAATATTGTTGGGGTTGCCGCTCGTCTTTCCTTTAATCCAGGAAGCCAGTTTATCGGTGATCGATTTGGCTCTCGTCTCACCATAATGCGCGTAATCCATCACAATCCTGAGTGGTACCCGAGCGGCATTATAATTGTATTCGTCCGTTTCCGGGAACTCTTCCAAATAATTTCGTGGAGCGGGCTTTGGAGGATTGTCAACGACAAAATCCGAAATCAACCCCGTGTTCGGCGAATAGGAGGCGCTGAATGAACTATAGACGTTGTACAGGTTATTGATGACATTCAACCACGTTGAATCGCCGGTAACCTCGTAAAAGGCTCTTAAATGGCTGAGCATCCAATCCGAAGGTCTCGTGTTCAGTGCGCTTTTGCTATCCCAATCGCCCAGATTTAACCGGTTGTTAGTCGTGACATTGCTTTTCTTGATTCCATCCGTAATCATTTTTTTGGCTTCCGCCAAATAATTGATTGTACCGGATGAACCCCATTGATCATGAGCAAGAATGAGCGAGTAAGCGATGTCCAGATCCCCGTCGGTCGCCGAGTAGAAATCTCCCTGCGCGTTTTTGGAGTCCGCTACGACCCAGCCCATCAGGTTAGGATTTCCCTTGCTTTTATAAGCTCTGGCCGTTTTGAACAGGCCGTCGTAAATGGTTTTGGCATTCGGATCATAACCAGCCATTAACACCGTAATGAGCATGCCGTATCCTTGACCTTCGGAAGAGCCCAACGCCTTATACCCGCCAGGTTCTCCTGTAATTTCGCCTTTCACATAATATCCGCCGGGCAAGGAGGACAAGTTGTTCTTCAAATAGCTGGATTTCCATGAATTATAGTAAGCGATAACGTCTGCATTCAATTGCGACTGCGAGAGATGATTGGGCTTCGTAATTCCAGCAAAACTTGCTTGCTGGGGAAATGGCTTTTGCTCGCCTGCTGCATAGGCTTTTTGTACAAACACCGGTGAGAGAAAAGTCGACATCAAAAGGACGAGGCAAAGTGCGTGAATGGACCATTTTTTATACATTCCTATTCCTCCTATTGGATTGGTTTCGGGCATCTTGCCTGTGACCATAGTTACTTCTAAAAGATAAGCCCTGCGTCATTGCTGATCATATCGCCGGGATCCGTATCGCTGCTTGAAGCAGCGGAACCGTACACCTCAAACTCGTACAAAAGTACCCGTAGGATGTTCCTCTTGCCGTGCCATACATCCTTACATATCTGGCATCCCGTGCTGCGAATGAGATTTCGTCCATCCCTCCGTCACCGGTTGAAGTGGAGTATACCTCCGTCCAATTTACAGGCGCTGCCGTATCCGTCGACACTTGAATTTTGTAGCTTTTCCCATAGGCGTCTTCCCATATGAGTTTGACTTTATTAATGCTTTTTGAACACTCGGTATAAGCAATCCCCCTTTCACGGAGTTATAAAAACCACATTCTGGGATGTATACAAATTATTGTATGGTATCTTAGTTCTAATCCCATTTCTCAAATTCGGAAAGGGACTAAATTAAGGTGTATTGTTGTTTTTTTAAGGTTGTCATGTAATCGACTATGAATTTAACTAAAATAGGAGGGACACTAGTGTACCCGATCACATAGACCTCGGGTCTGGATAACGGATAAGCAAAAAGCGCTGTTATCAACAGGCTTACGACGGTTCCAACCAGCGTGGTCAAGATCGTGACTCCGTAAGCTTTCGCTATTTCCGAAAAATCATTGAATAAAAATTGATAGGCCGCAAAGCTGATTTGACTGGGAAACAATGAGTATCCGTTCTGTAAGATGGAATCTTCACTGGATATCGACACCATAAAGACCAGGATGAACGGAATTAACGAGGCGACTGTAAATGCCCAGAAAAACAGGTGAATCGAAGATGCGCCGATCCATTTTTTAGGGCTCCATTCCTTCACCATTTCTATCTCTCCCCCTCTGTTAAAATAAAGCGTCACGTTTATTAATGCGTCTTACTGCCGAATTTGCTACCAGGATGAGCACTAAACAAACGACGGATTGATAGAATCCAGCTGCTGTCGACATGCCGATATCCCCGGATTGAATCATGGCACGATAGACAAAGGTATCGATGGTATTCGTCGTCGGGATCAGAGCGCCTGTATTCATAGGAACCTGATAGAATAATCCGAAATCCGACCGGAGAATGCCGCTGACCGCAAGCAGGGTCATGGTGGTGATGACAGGCAAAATAAGCGGGATGGTGATCCGAGTCATCTGCTTCCACTTGGTTGCACCATCAATCGTGGCAGCTTCATAGTATTCTTTGTCTATTCCGATAATGGAAGCGAAATAGATGATGGATAGATAACCTACGTTAACTTCCATGCATTTACGATGACCAGGATGTAAGGCCAATACGTGGGTTCTCCATACCAAGACACCGCCTCCGAACCAAACCAATGGATTAATAACCTGTTCACAAGACCGCTATCCACATTCAAAAAGCTGTAGACCAGATAGGCGACCACGACCATCGAGATGATATGCGGCAGCAGGAATGTGCTTTGATAGAACCGGCTGGTGAGACGAACCCCTCATGTTCCAGCCCCTTCTTGTCACGTCATGTAAACCCTTACATCCTCATTCTATAACCAATGATTCTGGTCAACCACTATCCTTATGACTTTCTGATACCACAATGATGACTTCTTTTCTTCCGGTTTCAAATGGCGATTGACAGTTTTAACCATACTCATTATGCAAGGGGCGTAATCGCCGACACGGTTCATATAAAGATCAGGACGGGTTGTTGAACAGCTTGCAGCCATTCCAAAACGCACGAAAAAGCTGTTTAAGTTTTTTAAACGCAAAAAAGGGGGTCCCAAAAGGTCCTTTGACCTGGGACGCCCTCGCTGTCTGTTGTTTGACGCTGCGCGTATGAATCTCTCATTAACAATGAGGTGGCTCGTTTAGCAAAGTCATACTTGATTAATATAAAATAAAACATTTTCATAGTGTTTCATAAACCTTTTATAATTCGTTGTTTCCTTCAGTACAATTATGGTTGGATAAGCATTTACTTTGCGTTGTTTTAGTGTAGCTAATACTTCCTTCTGTTCGATGCAATAAAATTTCCCTTCTTTATATTGAATAAGAAGTGGTGGAAGAGTAGCTGAGTCTGCTTCATCGGTACAGTCTTTCCCGGGCATGATTCCATTAAGCTCGATGAGACGCAAAGGAAATTTAACAACACCGAAATACAAATACTCTTTTCTCATAAAATCATGTAAACTAGGAGCAGCATTTCGGGAGTGGAGCATATAACAATGAATCCATTCTTCGAGCATTCCGATATTCGCATACTGTACAGCAGATCGTACAGTTGGAGCATAAGTGAATTGTTGGTCATTTTTCTTCGAATAAATGATTTTCTTAATGGAATCCAAAGATAAAAAATACTCATCCGCAAGTTCCGAAACCGTTACCCCATTTGCATACTTATTGCGAATCATAATATTACGCCTTTGTAATTGATTTCGGTAACCAGACTTCTCGCCCCAACCCCTTTTTTCCTCTCCAGTAGGAATATAAAGAAGTTTTCCAGCAGCGTATTTCTGAATTTCTTTCAATAACTTCTCAGGTATGATATCGCTGGCATTTTCATATTTCATAGGATCACCCTTTATAAGGCGTATATTCGATCCTTCAGTTGACCGATAGATTTCATAATAGAATTGCAAGATTCTATGTCATCGATCGACGCATGCCACCGCAAAACATCGATTCCCTTGTAATACGCCATACATAAAAATCGTTCTTTAAAATCCGGTATGACAATGTTCCTTTTTTTGCAATACTCGAATAACAATTCAGGTATGTTTAAATAAGGCTTATTTAAGTCCATAATGACAAAATCTAAAAGGAAATCGCATATGCCGGATCTGCTCCAGTCTGGGAAACCGACCGTCGTTTTTCCATCTGTGATCATTATTTCAAAAAACGTATTATTATTAACTAAATAACGTTTGCCTTCACAATAATCAATTCTAGTGTCCATTTCCATCAAGTATTTTTCGACAAAGTCACGATCTAAAATCGTTGTATCAAAGAGTTCCTTCCAATTATACCAGTATCCTTCTTTATCTTCTGCAAATGTGTCGATTAGAAATTGCCTGCAGGTGCTATACTCTGTTTTGCAATCCTCGTTGAACTCACCATAGCCTTCTACTCCCGCTATATCCGCTGCACTAATTTCCAAGACTTTGTCAAAAAACAACTCGTAACAATCTGCAAACTGATTTGGGCTTAATTCATCTGCGACAAATCCATTTGGTGTCATACTTACCTGATCCGAAAGCATGGACTTAATTATACTGTCTTTACTCATGTTCATATCTCCTTTACATCAACAATGGTTATACACATCAGCTGCGCACTGATATGGGGTAATGATAACATTGGCCATGTATCGGATATAGGCAACGAATAGGTTTAGTCAACTTTACACCAGCCTCTTGTGATTACCTCAATTCTAACAGTACAATTTACCCTCAATCATCGTCCACTGCACTTGATACCTTTCGTCCATCAGGACGAGATCCGCATTGTATCCTACCTCGATTTTTCCTTTGTGAGATAAACCCAGAATACGGGCCGGCGTAGTTGAAGCCATGTGCACGGCGTCCTCCATTGAAATTCCGTTAGCCACGGTCAGACGTAACGCTTCATTCATAGTCACCGTGCTCGATGCTAAAGTGCCATCCGCAAGCCTTGCAATCCCCTCGGAAACGGTAACGTGATGACCACCAAACATATAATTGCCATCACCTAATCCCATCGCCTGAAGTGCATCTGTAATCAGCACCATGCCTTCAGGCCCTTTGAGACGGTGCATTAATCGGACAATGGCGGGATGAAGATGGATTTGATCGACAATCGCTTGCAGGCTGACATGCGGTTCTTCGAATGCGGCTACAATCAGTCCGGGGTCTCGATGGTGAATCGGTCTCATGCCGTTAAAACAATGGGTTACATGACTCGCACCGGCTGCGAAAGCCAGCTTCGCTTCCTCGTATGTGGCATCGGAATGGGCTACGGCAATCACAACATCCTGCTCTTTCAGATAGGATATGAGTTCCATGCCTCCAGGCAATTCTGGTGCGATCGTAACCATTTTAATGAGCGAACCCGCTTCTTGAAAAATTAACTTTATTTCTTCCAGATTCGGGTGGCGAAGATATTTCTCGTTTTGCATCCCTTTTCGCTTCGGATTCAAATAAGGTCCCTCCAAGTGAATGCCGGCAATCTTTGCCCCTTGTTCTCGTCCGATTACAGATTTTACGCTGCGAATCATATTGAGCAGATCCTCTATCGTCGAACTCACGGAAGTCGCCAGAAACGAAGTGCATCCGGTTGCAGCACAAGCGCGTGATACTTCTTGAATGCTGTCCTCGGTTCCGTCCATCATGTCATAGCCATTGGCCCCATGAATATGAACATCTATCATCCCGGGTATGAGCCACATTCCTTTGCCATCAATTAGTTCAGCATCAACTTCGATTGTTTCCAGTTCTTGCGTCGCTTCTATTCGCTTCAACTTCCCGTTCGCAATCCAGACGGTTGCAGAAGGAAGTACTTGATGAGGCAGGTGAACTTTGACATGTTGAATGATTTGGTTGTTCATTTCGACTCAACTCCATCCTGTTGATTATGGGTCTGACATTCTATAAGTGTAATATTTTTGTGGTCTAATATTTCCTGTATTTCAACGGGAATCGATTGATCAGTTACAATAATATCCACGTGATCAAAGTCCAACTTGAACCTCGATTTCACCGCGAATTTGGTATGATCTGCAACAAGTATGACCTGATCCGAGCGCCGGGCCATTTCTCTCTTCACCCTGACATCTTCTTCATATGGATAATAGAGTCCGTCTGGCTGGATTGCCGTCGCACCGATGAACGCTTTGTCAGCACGGATTTCACTGATTTTATCAATGACGGAAGGACCGTATAATAATCGATTTTGGGTATGCAGATAACCGCCAAGCAGGTAGATGCTCAGATCTTCCCGTTTGGAGAGTATCCCTACATTATCGATGGAATGCGTAACCGCTGTTATCTCTCTCGCTTGAATATGCTCCGCAACAAATTGAACGGTCGTAGATACGTCCAAAAATACCGTTTCGTGGTCCCGAATCAGTTTAGCGCCATGCTCGCCGATCACGTTCTTGCTCGTCGGCTCATCAATCAGTCGTTCCTGGTAAGAAGTAAGTTCCTTTTGAAGTTCAGGCAAGGCTACCCCTCCGTGCGTTCGAACGACCACGCCTTCTTGAACTAGTCTGACAATATCTCTGCGCGCGGTATCCCGCGACACTTGGAAGAACGAGCATATCTCTCCAACACTCATCGTTTTATGCTGTTTTAAGTAATCCAGTATTTTTACTAAACGTTCCTCTTGGAACACATCTTATCCCTCCCCGCTTAAGTATTTACATTCTGATTATAAGTATATATAAGCAATAATAAATAATCAATAAGTATATGTAAGTTGATTGCTGTTATTGTGAAAACTAAAAACCACGTTCTTCGTGGTTTTTAAAGTTGAATATATTCAGCCCTTCGACATTTTCCATCCCGACTATCGTACCGTGAGGCCATATCACCTCTTAAATAGAAGACAGGCAGGCCGCTTCTTGCATAGAAGCAGCCTGCCCTTACAATCGAATAGGAGAGCCGTTAATAAGTAAATGATTGTTTTACCGTGCCAATCCGTGCGTTTGCATATTGGATATCATTACATCTCATATTTTCAAACACCTGCACTGCGGCATTGGCTACATCGATATCCTGAGCGCTCGTTCCTCCACTTACACCAATGCCGCCCACAACCCTACCTTCGTGAACTAGCGGAATTCCCCCGCCAAGTATAACGACTCTTCCCTGATTCGTCGTGTTAATGCCAAATGTAGCTCCGCCCGGAAGCGCAGATTGCGCTAAATTCGCCGTCGGCATTTGCATCGCTACGCTGGTCCATGCTTTGCCTATGGCAATATCGATGCCTGCTATTCTGGCATTATCCATCCGATGAAAGGCAATGAGGTTCCCCCCTTCATCGACGATCGCTACATCAGAATTCAGACCCATTTGTCGAGCTTGGTGTTCAGCAGTTTCCAATAACTTCTTTGCCGCAGTCAAAGTGAGTTTGTACATGGTAGCTCTCCTTTACTTAAAAGAAATACTACATTATATGTCATTTGCCTATAGTGGTGAATTGGATTGTTTTCTCTACAGAGAATTTCATTCCGCACTTCTGCCGTCATTCAAAGAATCCAGTCAGCAATCGTTAAAACGAAAAAGCCGGCTGCTTGGCGACTTCTTATGCTTGCATGTTCGTGTCCTCCGACACCCCCTAACAGCTATTGTTGTATAATTTTTTGAAGAAGATTATCGAAGGCAGAAGGATTTCGATGGATATTCGATAATCTCATCAAGCCATATGCTCCATATTGGCGGATTAACCCTTCCTCGTTTAAAGCAAATTCCTTATGTTTATCTGGAAGGGTCATTCGCTGCGCCATCGTGGCATGATACACCCATGATTTCAGATAGCACTTTGGCCTCCAGTTCGTTCGTGTCCCCATATAATAGTAGTAACTCAAGAGCAAGCTATCGTCCTCGTATCCTTGTTTCCCTCGTAAAAATTGGGTATCGTATCCCCCTATTTCGCGTAAGATCCTTGCTTTATGAACTACAGGATGAACAAATCCTTCTACGACTTCATCTCGCTTCAATTCGCCCAATAAAGTAATTAATTCCGCCTCTTGATCATCAGGAGTCACTGCATCAAGGCCGCTTGGTTGCAGTTCACCATACATGGTCACAATGCCAGGGGAGATCATGGGTTCATCGGAATTGGCTAAAAAATCAAGCAGAGGTACATACCAGTTTCGGGGAAATACCATATCAACATGAATTTCTGAGATGTATTCAACATCCCTGTGATGTTTCCAAATGTACTCAAAACAGGTTTGTCTTGCTCGGGCGATACCTATATTCTCCCCATCGCCAAGAATTACCGCGGATAAGCCGCAAGAAGTTAGCAACGCCCTCAAATTATCATTACTTAGACACCCTTGATTATATAAAACAACAAGATGATCCTCCGATGACCGTAAGCTTTCGAAGCATGCTCTTGCCATACTTAGATCATCATCACGGAAACATTCGCTTCGGATCATTACAGGCAGGGTATGAATAATTTTCATAAAACCGCCCCTTTTTCCCTATTCGATCCATGGGATCAGATTCGGATTTTCATCCAATATAGATAAATACTGCTCCATCCAACCAAATTTCGCTTCCGGGTCAAGTAACATATATCTTTGATGTTTTTCAATGCGGTATTCGGATTTTGCCCATCCGTAGTGCTTCAAGCGGAGATCGGACAGTTGGTGGGGCAGTTCAAATATGTTTTCTGGGAAACGCCCGCAATGCTGCGGAGTTTCCTTCCAATTGTATACAAAATCATGCCGGTAACGGATCAAGAAAGGGCGGTAAGTAAAGTGTGATCGCCAAAGATGGTCCTCTCTGTAATGGGTTTGATTCCAAAAATCATAGAGCCGAAAGCAAACCACGTCGACTTCCGATTGCTTTAACAGTAGATGGATTTCCTCAGAAAAACGACTCTCAAATATTTCGTCTGCATCGAGATTCAGAATCCAATCGGGTTCGGTTTTTAATGTTTCCTCCCATTGTTGCTTTCGTAAATCGACCTCGTTGTTAAACTTTGAAATGTCATTCCTCACTATCCGAACCGGTATCCCTTGTAGCGTGTCAAGGCAAACATCCACCGTGTTATCTACGCTTGCATCATCGATGATCACTGCCTCGTCGATATATTTCCGATGTTCTTCTAGTACTTGCCTTAAGTAGCGATTCCCCTCGTTTTTCAAAACCATGGTCAACGTCAATTTTTTTTGTCCTCGGTTTACCGCAGGGCCTATTTTTTTACAAACGTCACTTGGGAATAAGACCCTGTTCGATGGAGTGATTTCTTCCCCATGCTCTCGTTTGAATTTCTCTACCCCCTCTAGGTCAGATTCGCGATAAATATGATATGCCGGAAAAAAAGTGTCCACATATAACGGAAATCCAATCGCGGCGGCACGAACACAGAAATGACGATCCTCCCCCCAAAAGGAAAGGTTTTTAATGGGCTTGAAATTGACCCCGGCGACCATCGCATGACGGCTGATAAGAGTACAGGCCCCTAATCCCCCTACCTCATATATCCCTGGAACTTTTAGCTGAGTAATAAATTGGTCATAACGGACGGCAATTTCTTCCTTACTCAAATCCTCTCCCCGTTGTTGTTCCCATTGTGTATATTCGTCACGAAGCCACACTTGAGGCTGGGGTGCAGAATCCGGCTGCCATGATGTCCAAAAAACCTCCGACACAATATCTCTTCCCGAAGCGACTAGCTGTTCAACTGTTTCGGGATGCAATAGCAAATCCGAATCGACTAAAAACAAAAAGTCATACTGTTCATCAATGGCATGTCGGATCATGGTATTCTTAAATTCTGCTACTTTCCAAATAAGATGCTCGTTCCAAAAATGCGTATTTTCGTCCCGACAATATTCGTCCCCTTGCCCGGATGCCAGTACCGTAACAGGAGCCATAACCTTGGCGAAATCTCGAAGCATATCACTGGCCTGTTTATCTTGGTTGTCGTCAATGAATAAATATCCGAATTCCACATCATCCTGCCTTAAACAATGCAGTGAAACTAAAAACTCTTTTAGTATGGCCGGCTTTTGATGGATAGGGCTTCCGATTAATATGCGCTTTTTGTTCTCATTCATGAAGATCACCGCCGTCGACCTTTATTCCTTCATCCATCCCTAAGACAGATTCCAAATACCGTTTATTCTGAGTGACTCTTGGGTCAGTCGGTCGATAGCTACGGGCTATCTCATTATGATTGTAGGCAAGCCTGTATTCGCCAATTCGGTCGTAACATACGCATAGCTGAAGGTGGGGCAACCACGTCGAACATACAGGGTTAATAAATCCCCAGTTATCCCCTGTCTGTTTGCGTTGTGTGGCCAGCTTATACCAGAATATCGCTGTCCGAATATCGCCATGGTTCAAGAAATGATATCCGATACGACAACAAAATTCAGCGCGTGGGCTGCTGTATTGAAAGGAGCGTAAAGAGGATTCCAACTCCCGTTCCCGATTACCAAGCTCGTGGTAGCAATCCGCTAATTTCCCGCAGGAAGAAATGTTATCTTCGACCCACCCTTTACCTGTGGCCAGAAATTTTTCGTAATAACAAATCGCTTGTTCGTACATCCGGTGATCAACGAGTTCATTTGCAAAGTAATATAGGTCCCTCGGTGAAAACTCCTCGCCGCGAAGTAATCGTGTTTCGTAAATTTTAAGATTTCTGTCGCTATCATGGTGGAGTCTGTTATGCGTGATGGCAACGTCACTATTCAAAATGTTCCCCCACACTTCAAGGTACTCATGGACTGCACCAATCCATTGGAAGTTGTTCTCCCTCTTTACGAGACGATTCCGTCTAACGCTCGAAGTGACATTTCCAAATTCGTCGAATGCCAAATGGTAATCCATTGTAACGGAATCAACGGATTGGTCGAGAATCCCTTTAAGATGAATAAACTTCTTACGATCTTCATCCTTTAAAACGTCATCCGCGTCCATCCAAAAGATGTAGTCCTTCGTAGCGAGACGAAAGGCATAATTCCGGGCCGCTGCAAAGTCATCCATCCATTCGAAGTCGAAAATCTGGTCCGTATATTGAAGTGCAATTTCTTTAGTCTTGTCAGTTGACCCTGTGTCTACAATCATGATTTCATCAATGATATCCTGAACAGACTTCAAGCAACGATCGATACTATCCTCTTCGTTTTTTACAATCATACAAAGGCTAATGGAAATCAAATCGCTCACCCCATTACAGTTATATTCCGGGGAATATAACCATGTGATCCTAGATTCCCTAATTTGGAAAAACACCTCCAAAAGGTAAAAGCGGCCATCCCTCAAGAATTAGCCGCCTCTTTAGCCTAAGGCTGTATTAAAGCTCCTATAAAGGTAATTGCTCCAATAGCGTTTGCTGTACCTACAGTAGTTAGTGCAGCTAACGAATACGTAACATTCCCTGTTCCAGGAGTTAGATCAACGTGGTCAACACTTGTTGCTTCAAATGTGCTATTTCCGACTGCATGTTGATTAATGCTAAATACAATTGTTGCTCCACGGAGAATTTGTAACTCGAGCACTGTAGTACCCGCAGTAGATTGCCAACCGACGATTCCCGTTAACCAAACTCTACTTCCAGCTGGAACTCCTGTTATTGTAACGCTTTTTAATGTTGTCGCGGCGGCAGCTATCGGGATTGCTGAACTTCCCGTCGTATTTGGTGAATTCTCCGATACCTGAAACTGTTGGAAAGACCCCGTCGGGCCAGTCGAGCCAGTCACACCTGTTGCTCCTGTTACTCCAGTGGCTCCAGTGGCTCCGGTTGTTCCAGTTGCCCCAGTCGCTCCGGTGACTCCAGTTGCACCTGTTGTACCGGTGGCTCCGGTCGCTCCTGTCACTCCAGTAACTCCGGTCGCTCCGGTCGCTCCAGTTGCCCCAGTCGCTCCTGTGGCTCCAGTGACTCCAGTCGCTCCAGTCGCTCCAGTCGCTCCAGTTGGTCCAGTCGCTCCGGTCGCTCCAGTTGGTCCAGTCGCTCCGGTTGCTCCAGTTACTCCAGTAGCTCCAGTTGCACCAATCGCTCCGGTTGCTCCAGTGGCTCCGGTCGCTCCGGTCACTCCAGTCGCTCCAGTCACTCCAGTTACTCCAGTCGCTCCAGTCGCTCCAGTCGCTCCTGTTGCTCCAGTGGCTCCGGTCACTCCAGTCGCTCCAGTCACTCCAGTCGCTCCAGTCACTCCAGTCGCTCCAGTCGCTCCAGTCRCTCCAGTCRCTCCAGTTACTCCAGTCGCTCCAGTCGCTCCWGTCGCTCCTGTTGCTCCAGTCGCTCCGGTCGCTCCAGTCGCTCCTGTTGCTCCAGTGGCTCCGGTCGCTCCGGTCACTCCAGTCGCTCCAGTGGCTCCTGTTGCTCCAGTGGCTCCGGTCGCTCCGGTCACTCCGGTCGCTCCAGTTACTCCTGTTGCTCCAGTCGCTCCAGTCACTCCAGACGCTCCGGTTGCTCCAGTTACTCCAGTAGCTCCAGTTGCACCAAGCGCTCCGGTTACTCCGGTCACTCCGGTTGCTCCAGTCGCTCCAGTCGCTCCAGTCGCTCCAGTCGCTCCAGTCACTCCAGACGCTCCGGTTGCTCCAGTTACTCCAGTAGCTCCAGTTGCACCAAGCGCTCCGGTTACTCCGGTCACTCCCGTTGCTCCAGTGGCTCCAGTCGCTCCAGTCACTCCAGACGCTCCGGTTGCTCCAGTGACTCCAGTAGCTCCGGTTGCTCCGGTTGCTCCGGTTACTCCAGTCACTCCGGTCGCACCGGTTGCTCCAATGACTCCGGTTGCTCCGGTTGCTCCAGTTGCTCCTGTTTCACCAGTGGCTCCAGTCACTCCAGTTGCTCCGGTTGCTCCAGTTTCACCAGTCACTCCGATTGCTCCAGTGGCTCCAGTCACTCCGGTCGCACCGGTGGCTCCAGTTTCACCAGTTGCTCCAGTCGCTCCAGTCACTCCGGGCGCACCGGTTGCTCCTGTGGCTCCGGTCACTCCAGTTGCTCCAGTCGCTCCAGTCACTCCGGGCGCACCGGTTGCTCCAGTGACTCCGGTCACTCCAGTGGCTCCAGTCACTCCAGTCACTCCAGTCGCTCCAGTCGCTCCAGTCACTCCTGTGACTCCAGTCGCTCCAGTGGCTCCTGTGGCTCCAGTCGTCCCAGTCGCTCCGGTCGCTCCAGTGGCTCCGGTTGCTCCAGTGGCTCCGGTCGCTCCGGTCACTCCGGTCGCTCCAGTTACTCCTGTTGCTCCAGTCGCTCCAGTCGCTCCAGTCGCTCCAGTCACTCCGGTGACTCCAGTCGCTCCAGTGGCTCCGGTTGCTCCAGTCGCTCCAGTCGCTCCAGTCGCTCCAGTCACTCCAGACGCTCCGGTTGCTCCAGTGACTCCGGTTGCTCCAGTCGCTCCGGTTGCTCCTGTGGCTCCAGTCACTCCAGTGGCGCCGGTTGCCCCAGTCGATCCGGTGGCTCCAGTCACTCCGGTTGCCCCAGTTGCTCCAGTTGCTCCAGTCATTCCAATCGATCCAGTTTCACCAGTAGCTCCGGTGGCTCCAGTTGCTCCAGTCGCTCCAGTGACTCCGCTTGCTCCAGTTGCACCAGTCAATCCAGTAGCTCCAGTAACTCCAGTCACTCCGCTTGCTCCTGTGGCTCCGGTCGCTCCAGTTTCACCGGTTGCCCCAGTTGCTCCGGTTGTACCCGTCACTCCAGTAGCTCCAGTCATTCCAGTAGCTCCAGTCATTCCAGTCGCTCCAGTTTCACCGGTGGCGCCGGTTGCCCCAGTCACTCCAGTGGCTCCGGTGACTCCAGTGGCTCCTGTGGCTCCAGTCACTCCAGTGACTCCAGTCGCTCCAGTGACTCCAGTTGGTCCAGTCGCTCCGGTCGCTCCAGTGGCTCCTGTTGCTCCAGTGGCTCCTGTTGCTCCAGTGGCTCCGGTTGCTCCAGTGATTCCGGTTGCACCGATTGCCCCAGTGGCTCCGGTTGCACCCGTCACTCCAGTGGCTCCTGTTGCTCCAGTGGCTCCGCTTGCTCCAGTGGCTCCGCTTGCTCCAGTGACCCCAGTTTCTCCAGTCACTCCAGTGGCTCCAATTTCACCAGTCGCTCCGATGGCTCCAGTTGCACCAGTTACTCCACTCGCTCCAGTTACTCCGCTTGCTCCAGTTGCACCAGTCACTCCAGTAGCTCCAGTAGTCCCAGTTTCACCAGTTGCTCCAGTAACTCCAGTCACTCCGGTTGCCCCAGTTTCACCAGTAGCTCCAGTTGCACCAATAGCTCCAGTAACTCCAGTCGCTCCAGAAAATTCCGGTGGATCCGTTAGCTCCAGTAGCGCCATTGACTCCGGTCTGTCTAGTCTCTCTTGCGTATCCAGTTCACCAGTGTATCCAGTTACTTCAGTTGCACCCATTGTTCCGTATGGACCCTTTGTTTTAGAATTTTTAAGTTTTCTGATACATCTCAATACTTGATTAAGGTGAAGTAGGGAGTTTGCAATTTCTTTCTTAGCACGAATTGTTTTTCTTTGTTTCACAAAATTCTTGGCTTCTCGCAATTCTCTCATTGCCGTATTTACTTTTCTTACACACCTTTTTCGTGACCTTTCCCGTATATTTGTTTTTGGCTCCCCCCCCACCTTTCCAAGGATGTTTGGTTTTTTTATAACTATTTAAACTCCCGAACACTCCAATCATAATGACTATTGTGGCCTCAATCTCATTTACTGCACGTTCAGTTCTTTCCTGGACTAAAGAGTGTTTTGCCCTCCGCAGACGCCTTTCTGCAACATTCAACATACGTATTCGATTCCGATAGGTCACTTATCGTTCTCCTTTCGGAAGTTGTTGTTCTTACTTGACCACGATCTTCCGGGTATCACAACATTCTACGGATGGGAGACTAATATCAACACGGTATTCGCCTATTTAATGTATTTTCTATTGTGCTGATTCCCAGTCAAGCACTTTCCAGGTGCTGTAAACACCCGTTGAAATGGTTTTTCTAACATGGATAAAAGAAAAAAGCACCTCAAAAAGAGATGCTTTTCAAATCACTCAATCAACTTTCTGCTGAGTAATCATTTCAGCCACTGTTCTGCTATCTGTTATGAAGCGATAATTGACGCTGCGATAACTCAAAAGATGAAAGTATGGGATGTATTATCGGCTAAGTCGGGCAATCAGGGGGGCGCTTAAGCAGGAAAAACTATCTTATCGGCTAACGATGTAGACGGTTTATAACGGTTCACTCCCATTTATCACAGGCTGTGTGCAGATTGATTTCGGAGTCCTTTTTGCAACAATGGGTTTGACTCGATACACCGGAACTTACTTATGAGGCTCCCCTTTACTAAAAGAAATATCTCATTATATTGTCATATGCCTATAGTGTGAATTGCCCAATACCAGTAATCCAGAATGAATGCTAAAGAAATGTCTCGCACACCCATTCAAAAAATTTTTCCTTCTCTTCAAATTGCGGATAATGCGCAGATTGATCAAACGCGATAAACACCTTCTGATCGGCTTCAAGCTTATCGAAAAATTCTTTTGCTGCATGAGAGGACGTCATATAGTCATAATCGCCCATGATAAAATAGCGCTGATTAAGTAGGTTAAACTGTCCATCTCGCTTGTTAAGGTATCCCCCATCTGGCCAATCCCGACATAAGCCTCATATTTTTCGGGAGCCTTATGGGCCGCCTGTGCAGCAATATACGTACCATAAGAATGTCCAATGAGAATTATCTTTTCTTTGCCCAGACGTTCCGAAACGTGATCCGTTAAAGCCAATAAGTCATTTACCAGCAATTCCGATGAAAGATTAGCGTAATCCTCAAAAAAACGATAGGATTTTCCGCTGGCTCTTTGGTCGTAATGAACAACCGTAAACCGGGTTTCCAACAAGTCTTGATATGCCGCGGCATAAGGGATTTCCGGAGCTCCAGGTCCTCCGTGGACAAATAAAATAACGGGATTGTTCTTGTCATCGCCGCGTATCATCAGTTCTTGCTTGCTTCCATTCATCTCTACTTGTTCTAATATGCTAATACTATTTTCGCCTTTGATGGACGATGTCCATGTAGGAAAAATTAGGGCTGTTATGAGTAGTGCTATTGGTGTTACCCCCATAATTCTTAATGTTTTTTTCAATTTTCTCATGGTCTTGGGACACCTTTCAGCTTAAAGCTTGAAGTAAATTGCGGAAAATCCAATGTAGATTTCATTACATCTCATTGTACCTTAGGCTCGTTTACTCCAAATCCATCCCGAGACTGAATTGGACCTAGACCCTAGTCGAAGAAATCAGCGGCATTAGAACATAGCTAATAACAAAAAAAGCCGCTGATCTTGATACAGATCAGCGGCGTAGAAACTACCAGGAGGATAGTTCGGTTCTTTTCCAATTGTTTTGGGCAACGCACACATATACATATTGGTCGTCCCAAGAAATCTGTCCTTGGCTGCATGCAGCAGTGGACGAAGCGGGCGTATACTTTTCGCGAAGACGCAGCATATCCCCGTTTACATCGAGCTTGGTGTCGGGTTCATTCGTGCCAATTCCGATATTGCCGTCACTGCGCTGCACGGTGAGCGGGGAATCGAGCACTTTGCCGTCATCTCCATAACGGACGAACTGCAGGTTGGCTCCTGCATTGTCACCCGATTCCTCTAAACTGTCGGCCCGTACGGCCCATCTCGGTGTCGTCTCATTATCCTTGCCGGCTGCACTTAGTTGGATATCCCGGTTCGTCCCGCTTTCGCCGGCTACCCGCAAGATACCACTCATGACATTGAAATTGGACGAATGTGTACGGATCTCGCTTACGTCGGTGTCAAACGGAATTTCAAACCGGGTAAACAACTGGTTGGGGTATTGACCAGTCGGCGACATAGTCGTCTCGAACGAGATATGCTTATGATCCTGCTGCTCCGGATTGTTTGCCTTGTCATGGGAAATGATCGCCGTCTTGTCCTTGCCATTCTCGTCAACCCAGACAATCGCCGGCTTGGCCCTTTCTGCCGTCCATTGCAATCGAATCAGATCGGACTGATGCCCTTCTTCCTCGATCCATTTCTTATCGGTGGATAAATGAAGCCGTTCATTGTGCGGTATGCGTATATCGTCGCCGTTTTGCTCGGATTGTCCAAGTGTCGTTTCCACTTCCTTTTCCTGATCCGTACAACCCATGCCGAGCAAGAAGATGCTCACCATTATAATCATAATCGTCCCTAATAATTTCACAGTGTTTCCCTCCATTTATCGGTATGATTCGATTTCGTTCGTGTTCATGAACAAAAACACTTTGTCTGATCGTATTATATCCAACCCCCAGCGTACACCCATTTCATCAAACTTCCCGAAAAAATGATTCTTTTCGTCTATAAAGTTTTGTCGGAATTCGTCCGAAAGGTGTGCTTCGGTTGGTCATACAAAACAGCCCAAACTTTCATTCTTTTGTAGGCCCAGCAAGAGGGACTTTTGGGTCATTCGGTAGTAACTGGTTCGAGCTTAAAACTTGAAGTCCTAGTCTTCCAAGATTATTCGATATCGTTAAAACAAAAAAAAGCCGCGATTTCCGCGGCTTTCAATATATGATTAATAAACTTCATAATTTTGTCCGGTTTGTGCTCCTTCTACGCTTTTTTTGAAAGCAAGGGCTACGCGACTAGCAGGAACTGCTTCAAAGCCCGGAAAAAACTCGCCATATTTTCCAAGTGATTCTTGTAAGACATTAGGGCTAACACTATTTATACGGATTCCCCTAGGCATTTCAATCGAGGCGGATTTAACGAACGCTTTAACACCACCATTGGCCATGGCCGCTGATGCACCTTGAGGAATGGGATCATCCATCATGATACCCGTTGTTAAAGTAAAGCTTCCGCTGTCATTAACGTAGTCCATTCCCAAAAGGACTAAATTGATTTGCCCTTTAAGTTTACTTTCAATCCCTATTTCGTTTAACTCAGGCGTTAATTCGGTAATAGAAGCAAAATGAGCACCGCCTGTTGCACTAATGACTGCATCCACTTTCCCAACTTGCTCATACATGTTTTTGATGCTATCAACCGATGTAATATCAACCATTACGTCTGTTCCGTTTCTTCCAGCGCGAATGATTTCATGATGTTGTCCTAGTTCTTTGGCGACTGCTTGTCCAATCGTACCGCTTGCCCCAACCATGATTATTTTCATGTTTGCTCTCCTTTCCATCTGCAAAAAACCTTGCACCATGTTTCATTTAGGGAATTTCCCTTGGAGATAAGAATCCCATAGCTGATGAATAAATTCAATATTGATTGGGTCCCTGAGAAAATCGCTGAATATCCTTTTGAAAATATCCATTCAGCGCATCTTAAAAACCATGTTTATATTAACACATCATCGGTAAGACATAAAAAGTCGCCTCAATGGGCGACTTTCTATTCGTAGATGTTTTTCCTGGAAAGAATATCTACTTAAACCGATTCTCTGCTAAAATCAAGACCATTCACCAATGACCGCTTGTATGCGCTGCTCCACTTCCGAACGCTTTTCTTCCGTAATACTTCCCGCTTTGGCTTTATTCAGATGCTTGAGCGCATCATTCAGATGCTTCACGGCCTGATCCTTCTTGCCCTGTTTATGCTTTAGCTCTGCTTGTTTCAGAGCATTGCCGATCTGCTGGCTAAGCGGATGGCTGATATCACCCTGCAACTTCCAGGACTGAATATCGTCCATCAGGGAGCCCAGCCTATCCGGTGCCGCCGCATCAGACACTTCAATCTTCATCAGCTGCGTATCGTTCGTGTAGTAAATGTTGCCGTCGTGTCCCAAATTCACATGCTGGGATTCCGCCAGCGTCTGGTAATCCATCGTTTCCGGATTGACCACGGTGACATGACCGGCAAGCGTCAGATACATAAGGCCGTCCTCGCTCCAGCGAATATATACCGGACGCCAATTGCCGTATTTCTCAACACCTTCGTAAATCGTTTTGCTTTTTACAATTTCCAGGGTGTTCGGGTCTACAGCGAATAACGTTCCGTCAAAAGCCGCCCACAGCAGCCCGTCCGGACCAAAACTCGTACCGCTGATGATATGAGGCGTGGGAGAAGCGCCTTCAATGGAAGGTACCCATTCCTTCTCCACTTTGCCGGTCGCGATGTCCCAGATAAACAATTTGGCCGCCGGTTCTGAAGGAGTGATGCCCAGTCCGCCAGCGACGGTGGTGGAACCATAGACCTTGCCATCTTTCACCGCAATGCCGACAATCGACTGATTGTTGATGACGTTCTTGTATTCGGTATAATTGCTGCCGTTGGCCGGATCATAAATGGTTAGGGATCCACCGAGTTTGCCGTAATCCGGAATGGTACCGATAAACAGCTTGCCGTCCGCGGCTCTCATGATGAACGGTCGATCCTGGCCGGTAATTTTGAACAGGCTCTTACGCTGTGTCGGATTTTCCGTATTGTATTCAAAGATATCCGCCCCAGGATAAACGCCCATATACATCTTGCCGTTCATGGACACCATCCCTTCCGACTGACCCATAGGGAAGTTCTCGAAGGTTCTTGTCTCAATCGAATACGCAGACCCTGTTCCGCCAGGGTATCCGCTAATGAACAGACGTCCATCCGGACCGTTCTCCATCGTCTGGACAGGAATCGGGTTGCCTTTCACCGGATATGGAATCGCCTTGACCTGTTTGGTCGTAAGATTCATGAAGGCTACGCTGCCGCCGAATTGAACGGTTGCAAGAGAAACACCTGGAAGATCCGGATCGTTTAGAACCTCAACCCAGGCCGTATTGCGCAGGAACGTTCCGTACACCACACCGGTGTCGACAGCAGTAAGGGTATTCAAATCCACTTCCATCAGATGGTTATTCTGCACGAAATAGATTTTATTGCTGCCTTCCGGTCCGTAAGAGAGACGAATGCCTTTATTGTTCAAGTGGTATGTCTCGCTCCATTTTTGCAGATCCAGATCATAGAACAAAAGCGCGTTGTTTCCTTTGCTGATGCCGGCAACCAAATATTTGCCCGCGACATCCAACTGGTTCACCATGCCGATGTCAACCGCTCCGTTGTAGCTCGGAATCTGGATGGTCTCCTTCTCGCCAGACTCCACATTGACCTTCACAATGCTGCCTTCTATCCCGATGCCGACATACAGGTATCCATCATGATACGCAGTGGAACGACTGTAGCTTTGGCCCGTGCCTACAATGCCGTAGTCCTTCATCTCCCCTGTAGCGGGATCGTAGCGGCCCGCTTTCGCACGGGGATAAGAACCGAAGTAGACCCGGCCCTGCTCATCGTGAGACAAGCCATATACGACCTGCTCACCGATGCCGCCCAGAACTTTCAATTGTTTAGTCACCGGAGAGTAGGAGTACAGTGTGCCGTTCCCCCCGATATACACCGTCCCGTCAGGGGTCGTAATATGCGTCCAAGAGCTTTCGGAACCCGTCAGCGGATGCGTGCTTAGCACCTCTTTGGTTTTCAGATCAATGACATGAAAGATAGGCGGCTTGCCGGATACCGTTGTATACATAACCTCGCGCCCGTCTTGTATGCCAAAGGCTCCGTCATATATGGCAACGCTCTGCATTGGGGAGCCCAAATCGATAGGGTCGCTGTAGGTTTTGCCGATTTCCGCCGAGGCGCTTGCCGGGAAGAAAACCGCGGTCAGCAAGATGACGCAAATGGCGAAACATAGATGACGGAGTCCCTTCTTCGCTAGAGGTTTGCTGTGGGTAACGTTCATCAATTCATCCTCATTTCTATTATGGAATGTACTGTAAATCAAATAACTGTCCGACCTGTGCAGGTAAACTTGATCGTTTTACCAAGTAAGGATCGCGGCATCCCTCCCCGACTAAGAATGTTGAATCATGAAGTCCTGGTATTTATGTAGTTCATATACTCGCAAAGAATTTAGCATATACCCTATATAGTGTCAACTGGTTCTTATCTGGTCATTATCTTGGAATGATAGAATCGTTCAGCCTCACTGAAAACTTGTAAATTCGAGAAAGTAAAAAAAAGCCGTGACCACGGTGGTCACAGCTTACGAATCCATTTATCTCTTGTTGTTTTACTTCCCAGCCCGGACATCAGCTCTTCCTCATCGATCAGATAAGAGAAGTATTGCTTCAACTGCTCGCGGAACAGCAGCATCTCATCCAGGCTTAGTCGTATATCTTTGCAGGTCTTATATAGATGAGCCATTTCTCGGTGCAGGTTGAGACGGGAGGGCCGTCCCTCCATCTCCGGATCCACATTCTCAGTAATATAGCGGTTTGCTGGTAGGCTGTACGAATGCCTGCGGATGTATTCCTGCACCTCGTTAGAGGCCAGGAAATCGGCAAAGTTTTGGGCCAGCTCCTGCTCTTTGGAGTGGGCGCTTACCCCGATCCCGGTGCCCAATAGTAGTGTTGTTCCATTATCAAAATGCGGCAGAGGCGCCACGTCATAAGTAAAGGACGCTCCCTTCAGCTGGTTTAGCAGATAATACGTCGTCAAAATGACGGAGACCTTCTGCTCACGGAACAGATTCTCCGCTTCAAAAGCGCCTTGAGCTAGCGCCAACGGGAACATGCCGTCCTCGTGAATCAGCCCGCGGAGCCAGGACAAACCCTCGATCGCCCGGCTCCATGACGAATCAATCTCCGTATCGCCTCTATTCTGCATGAGGAAAATGGGCCATCGGTTCAGTGAATACAATTGCAGGGCCAGACTGTAACGTCCGGGGCTTTTCAGCTCCCTCAGCATTCGCTGAAGATCGTCCCAGCTCCAACCACTGTCCGGCTCAAACTGTCGTTTTTCCCGAAGATGCTCCTTGTTGTAGGCTAAAATCACGGGAGAATGAATGAACGGCTTTGCCGCCAGCTTGCCTTCTGCATCCACGAACGGAGCATGCAAAAAAGTGTAGGTTGACGCATAGGGCTGCTGTGGGAGAAACAGACCGGTACTTCCGCTCTCCTGGAAATGCATCATATCCTGCATGTTGACGGACAACACGTCCACAATGCCAAGTCGCATCAGGTTCGCGATGCTTTCCGCATGTTCATACGGCAGGTCCACGATTTCTACAAAAATATCCGGGTGCCGTTCCTGGAACAGGGCAAGTAGGGCCTCCATTTCCGCCTCTGCATATAGAGAAGGATACATACCGAAACGAATCTTCCGGACTTGTCCGGTAGAAGCAACCACTTGGGTGCCCACACGGGGCACTTTAACGATCAATTCTTCCTGAACCAGCTGATCCAGCGCTTGCCGGACCGAATTTTTGCTTAGACCGTACAGCTCGATCAGAGACATTTCCGAAGGAAGATAATCGCCTTGAGCGTAAGCGCCGCTTTTAATTTTTTGCCGCAGATCGGTGACCATGCGCTTCATTTTATTTTGAAAAGTATACCGGTCGGATTTAGCCATATGTGTCCACCTTTATTTACCATAACTGGTTTGCTACATCAATCCATTCTTATAGTATACTCACTCTTCAACTCGTTTGGCAAAATTAAATCCCATGAAAACTGTACCTGGGCAAATAATCGTTGAATCAACAATCAACAAAAAAGGATTTATTCATATCATCTCGAACATGATATTTCGGTGCATGGATTGCTAGGTTACATTGGTTACCATCCCCTATACTCAATCTTGAAAGGATGGTCTGTATGGATTGGCTGGATCGTATGAACAACGCAATGGAATATGTAGAAACACACCTGTCTGATACGATTGATTACGATATCGTGGCTAGAATTGCCTGCTGCTCAACATACCATTTTCAACGAATGTTTCCGTTCATAACAAATGTGTCGCTTTCAGAGTATATTAGGCGCAGGCGGCTCACCCTTGCCGCATTTAAACTGCAGCAGAGCGGTACAAAGGTCATCGACATCGCTTTAAAATATGGTTACGAATCGCCTGAGGCATTTTCTAGAGCGTTTAAAAAAATGCACGGTGTGATGCCAATGTCAGCGCGCGACAAAGGCGTTACCCTGAAGGCCTATCCTCGATTATCCTTTCATATTTCGATTCGAGGAGATGTTGGCGATATTCTCAACCGGCCTCTACCCCGACGGGCAAAGCGGTATTCATGAATTGTGGAAGCGCATTTGGGCAGAGTGGTTTCCAACCTGCAATTACGAACCAGCAAATGGTCCTGAGTTTGAAATGACTTACGATAGAGGCAACAGCATGTATGAAATGGAAGTTTGGATCCCTGTCGTTAAGAAGAAGGGCTCTTAGAACGAGAAGAGCAGCACGAGGGTCAATCTCTCATGCTGCTTTCTCTCGTCCTGCCTCTAATGCCCTCTACGCTTAAAATAATAAACGATACCCAACACATTAAATGATCATCCGTTCGTCTATGTGCGCGATATTCGCGGCTTTTTAACGAATATGTTAGTAATTAGATACAATGCTTACTCTCCAACCTTAGAAGCGGGCAGTTTTACAACAGCTGTAAGTCCTTCCCCTCGATCACTCTCCAGAATCAGTTCTCCCTGATGAGCCTTGGCAATCCTCTCCACCATGGGTAGTCCCAGTCCATGTCCTTGTCGGTTCGGGCGTGTTCGTCCAGAAGTGTAGGGAAGTAAAATCACGCCCTTTAGTTCTTCTTTCGGGATGCCTTTTCCGTTGTCCGATACCACAAAGCTATAACCCCCCCCGTCTGCCGGACCCGTTTTCAATTCAATTTTACATCCGTCCGGATTATGCCTGATACTGTTCTGTACCAGGTTCGTTATCGCCCGATACAATAGACGTTCATCCCCGCTCACGATCAGACTCTCGTCCATCACATGAAGAGAAATGTCATAGCTCTCATCGAGGCCGTTGTTTAAAAAGTCGGATACGACCTGTCTGGCCAACGCGGAGAGACGGATCGACTTCAACTGTAATGGCTGCATATCGTATTCCAGCATCGATACCAAATTCAGATCACTCACCAAAGATCGCAAGCGTTCCCCCTGGCGACGGATGATTGCAGCCTGTTGTTTATGCTCAGCAGACAGTTCCGGCTGGTCCTCCAACTCGCTCGCATAACCCAGGATCATGGATAGCGGTGTCCGGATATCATGGGAGATGCCTGCGATCCAGTTCGATCTCGCAACGTCCCTCGCTTTGAGTGCATCATTCTTCTCTTGGAGCATCTGAGAGGTCGAATTGATGCTTTGGGACACATCATTGAATATACCCCCTGTATCCACCTGGACCGGCTCTTCCTTGGAAAGAGCATGGATTCCATGAATCAACGGCCTTATTCCCCGGATGACCCGCGTTCCAATTAGCACGGAAACCAGCAGTGCAAGGGCTACATTGCACAACAGTAACAACAAAATTCGTACAGGTAGGGACCTTAGCCACTCGACCAAGAAGTCGATTTGATATTTTCCGTAGGTGTTTTTGGGATATCCCAATACCAGCAATCCATCTTCTCGTTCCCATACATATACGGGGTATTCCATCAGATAGTAGCGGGAGAACTTGGCTACGTCCGTTACATCATAGGACCTTGGAATGTCCTCAGGCAGTCGTTCGCTCCACTGTACCTCTCCATCCCGATCCATCAACATGGCCCAAGTTTGGTGCGTATCCAGCAGTTGAATCCCCTCATGGCCAAGCACATAGTTTCCCTGTTGCAGAACCAATTCGTTGGCCAATTTTTGCACAATTGCTTCAGGGGAAGGCCCTTTGTGGTTTTCCTGGAAAATCAATGAACCGAGTAATACCAGATTGAACAGCAACAGAAGAAAGGAAACCAGAATCGTCGAACCGACAAACCGCCGTAATATCCGGATAACGCCATCCATTATCGGGACTCCTGTGTCATGAGTTTATACCCGAGTCCACGCACGGTTAACAAATACACCGGATTTGATGGATCTTCCTCGATTTTCTCCCGAATGCGTCGAACATGCACCATCAAAGTGTTCTCATAACCATAAATCTCATCACCCCATACGGCTTGGCATAAAGCGTCACTGGTTACGATCCGGCCCTGATTCTCATACAGCTTCATCAGTATGGAGTGCTCCTTAGCAGTCAACGAGAATTCTTTGTGCTCCCTTAGTACGACAGCGCTATCCAAATCTACCGTTAGAGCACCTAACCGAAATACAGGTAACCGTTCTACGATGTTGGAGGCATAAACCCGCTTCAAAATAGCCATCAGTCGGAGAATAAGCTCTCTGGGCAAAAAGGGCTTGACCATATAATCATCAGCGCCCAAGCCTAGCCCGAGCAGCCGATCTTCATCTTCACCTCGCGCAGACAAAAACAGTACAGGCATGTCCGTAAACGACCGGATGGATGAAAGCAGCGAAAAGCCGTCTCCATCCGGCAGCATGATATCCAATATGGCCGCATCTGGCTTCTCCGATCTGCATACAGACAGGGCATTCGAGAAATTGCCGGCAGTATAGATCCGGAAGAAGCCTTCTCTTCGTAGGAAACGTTCAATCATCTCCCGTATTTCAGGCTCGTCGTCAACAATCAGTATTTTTTTATTCTTTATCAAGTCCATTTCACATCACCCAATTTAGTATACATGACGAATGCATGCAGCCGATATTTTCCTAATCTATTTAAGGTAAATGTAAGGTTAACTTCAGCGGAACGCAAGAATCCTGTTCTATAGTGAGCAACAGAGACCTTTATGAAATGGAGTTGAAATCAATGTTAATTACGTCGCCCCCCATCGTGGAGACCCATAACCTGTCCAAAGCTTATAGTGGTACACACCGTGTACACCAGGTGAATCTAACAGTGCAACCCGGACAAATCTTCGGCTTCCTGGGCCCGAATGGAGCTGGCAAAACAACCACGCTTAAGATGCTGCTCGGGCTCATTAAGCCTACCGAAGGCAAGGTCAAAATGTTTGGCAAAGACTTGGACAATCATCGCCCGTCCATTCTGAACCAGACCGGTTCCCTGATCGAATCTCCGTCATATTACGGCCATCTGACAGGACTTGAGAATTTGAAGGTCATGCAGCGTCTCCGCAGCGTCCCGAGCAAGAATATAGACGAGGTACTCCGAATTGTAAAACTCGAAAACCATAAGCATAAGAAGGCAGACCAATACTCTTTGGGTATGAAACAACGGCTAGGCATTGCCATGGCTCTGCTCGCCTTTCCCAGCCTGCTGATTCTGGATGAGCCAACGAACGGCCTTGATCCTGCGGGTATCGGCGAAATCCGTGAGTTAATCAAATCCCTCCCCGGACAATACGGGATTACCGTGGTGTTATCGAGCCATCTATTGTCGGAGATAGAGCAGATTGCAACATCCGTAGGCATTATCAATGACGGTAAGCTGCTTTTTCAGGGGACGATGCAGAACCTCCAAACCAGCAACAAAGCCACCATTCGTTTCAAGACAACGGACCCGACAAGAGCGGCGAAGATTCTGCTAACCCAAGGATATTTGCCCAAAATCCAGGGGAAACAGCTTGTGTTTGAACATCTCCCGGACGAGGAAGTTTCACGCATAAATCGGGTGCTGGTGGAACAAGATCTTCCCGTCATCCGGATTGAGGAGCATAAAAAGAGCCTGGAAGACATTTTCCTTGATTTGACCGGAAGGGAGCGGAGCCTATAATGATTGCTCTATCACTGGAGTATTTCAAAATTCGCCGCAAACGGATCTGGGTCATGCTTACGCTGTTTCTTGCTGCTGAGATGGTCTGGGCATCCATGTCCATGAGTATTTCCATTTCAAGGAGCGCTGCTAATGCGAGTTGGGAAGCCTTGATCTTCAGCATCTCTTCCATGAACGGTCTGTTTCTTCCTATTATTTCAGCTATTGTGGTTTCCCGCATTTGTGACATGGAGCATAAGGGAAACACGTGGAAAATGTTAATGACAACCAATATAGGTCGGAATCATGTCTACGCTGCAAAATACATATGTGCGAACAGCCTGATCCTCTACGGTATTATGGCGCAGGCAGTTTTCATCGTGGGATTCGGCAAATCCAAAGGCATTGGCGGGAGTTTACCACTTTCCCTGCTCGTCCAATTTACCATCGGAACGATGGTAACAACATTCGTCATCATCGCTCTCCAGCAATGGTTGTCCCTTACGGTACGGAATCAGGCTTTCTCCTTATGTTTGGGCATGCTGGGCGGCTTTATTGGAACGACATCCGGGCTATTTCCGTCCGGCATTCGTCACCTGTTCGTTTGGTCCTACTACATGGATTTAAGTCCAGTTACCTATGTGTACAGCTCTACTTCAGGTTCATATCTATCCGGCCCGCTGCCTGCTGGATTGCTGATTGCTTCTATTCTTCTGGCTGCGGTTTTCTATTTTGCAGGGAGCATTCACACTTCAAAACAAGAGATCTAAGGAGGAACCCCATGTTAAGGAGCATTTCCGCCGAATGGCTCAAACTTCGACATTCCCGCATCGGCCTGGTACTGGCGATACTGCCCGTATTCAGCCTGCTGATCGGATGCTTTAACTTTTATTTCAACCAAGCAGCCTTGCAGAACGGTTGGTACAGCCTGTGGACACAAGTCAGTTTGTTTTATGGTGAGTTTTTTCTGCCCATTCTGATTGCCATCTGCTGTGCCTTCGTATGCCGATTGGAACACGCAAATCGTAACTGGAATATGGTTCTTGCCTCCCCAATGTCCATCACCAGCCTGTTTGTTGCCAAATTGTTTACTGTCAGCATGCTGATCTTTGCCGCCCAGACCTTCTTTATGTTCATGTACTGGGCCGCTGGCCGGTTATTCTCCATTCCGGGCCCGTTCCCGATGGAAACCGTAATATGGAGCCTGCGCGGATGGTTCGCTTCCATTTCCATTGCGGCACTGCAGTTGGGGTTGTCCATAAGGATCAGAAGTTTCGCTACGCCTATCGGTATCAGCCTTTGCGCCGTTTTTCTGGGACTCGGCTTGTATGTGCTGAACTTCGGCATGCTGTTTCCCTACTCTTTGTTAACCATAGGCATGGGCGTCCTGAGTCAAAAAGGACTAACCCTTGCGGAGAGCCTCGTTTTTATGTTCATGAACAGCACCTTTATTCTGCTATTCGGAGCATGGTCCATCCGCCGCTTGAAATACAAAGATATCGCTTCATCCTAAATTCATAAAGAAAAAGGAGCATTGAATATGAAAAGAGCATTTGCCATCCTCGCATTTTGAATTGCACTATTTGTGATTTTTATGTCAACTGTCAAATTGACCTCAGATCTTCCGATGGGCAAAGAAACCTACTATACCATCGTGGATTGTGCTCCCGGCATTGGGAATAATGGTAGATATATCTACGTATTGGTTAGCTATACAAACGAAGGGAAGCCGAAATCATTGTCCTTTTCTTCTAGCAAACCATTACAAAACGGGGCATATTTAAAGCTGTATGTCTCAATGCTGAGGGGCGTCACCTACTGGGAAGAAGTCTCGGCAGACGCTATACCTGTGCAGGCGAAGCAGCTTACCTCTAAGTGCAGAAAGAAAAAGATATACAATGGCAGAAGAGCCACTCCGTATGAGAGCGGCTCTTCTCCTATCTGTATTATACCAAGCTTATCCGAGCCCTCCGTTCCTAAAAAATACAACCGTGCCGATCGTAATAATTTGCTCGAATTGACGTGTACACTCACCTGTTTTCTTCTCAAGTTGTTCTCTTATCAATGTAATCCAAAACTTCGTAATACACGATCGATCCGAAGCCCACCTGCTCAGGCAAGATAATCGCCGTCTCTTCCCCGATACGGGTATTATTCGATCTGGCATCTGACAACGTACAGCTTGCTAAATAGCATAACAAAAGCGAGTCCTTGCAGGGCTCACTTCACTATGTTTCGTTTATGTTCGGATAGCATGATTATCCACTCCATATACAGATATGCTGTGAGCATGATCATCTAAATTCTATAATATAGAACGCATCTAGTCATACAATAGTTGATACATCTTGGGAATATTATCATTTCGTATTCCTCAATGGCACTTATCGGTAGTGAGACCTGTTTGTTGAGAAATCTGACACCGTCATCTATCAGTGGATCTCAACTTCCACCGGCAGGTCATCGTCAAGTTACCTTCATGTAGCTCCGCTGTCAACGAGCCATTCATCTTGTCCATTAAACTTTTGGCAATGGAAAGACCAAGTCCCGATCCTTGGGCGGATCGGGTACGGTCGACCGTATAGAAGCGATCGAATAAGAACCTCACATCGCTTTCGGATAATTCCTTTGCTTCGTTAACAATCGTAAAGTCGGCCGTCTTATGATGTTGCTCGAAGCGAATGACCACAAGACCGGTAGCATGTTCGACCGTATTGGCGAGCAAATTCTCGAGGACCCTTCGCACAGCAGATTCGTCGGCATATACAGCCACCTCTTCCTTCGGCAATCGGATCTCCGGCGTGATACCCCTTTCGTTGAACCGATCATAGAAACCAACGAGAGTGTCTGTCAGGAGGGTGGTCATTCCGATACGCTCGGTTTTAAGTCGATAATCCGAAGACTCGATTAACGACAGCTCGAAGAAATCGTTCAATAGCGCTTGAAGCCGTCTTGTACGATTTTTAACGATTGTGACGTATTCAAGCTTCTCCTCAGGCGTAATAGATTCTGCTTCCAGTAGTTGAATAAAACCGATTATGGAGGTCAGAGGAGTCCGAATATCATGGGAAATGTTCGCAATCGCCTGCCTTAACTCATTCTCGGTTCGTCTTCTGAGGGCCTCCGCGTCGACGATGAGATCGGACTGGCGATTAATTTGTACCGCAAGCGCTTCGAGCCTCCTGTCGAATAGAGTTAAGTTGATTTTTTTGCCGGTTGTCCGTTTATTGTAACGGCACAGTTGCTCTGTCATCCTCCCCAACTCCCGCCTCAACAGCAGCAGACGGGCTAGCAGGAGAGCCACCACCGTAGCCAATATAAGCGTTATGATAAGCAAGACTCTCCCGCCTCTCTCGTCCTTTATTTAATTTCCTTTCTACGGTACACGAGAATACCAAGCAGACCGGATATGACGATCGTCAGCAATGGCACGAGCAGAAGTGCTGGCAGATCACCGTTGTCGATATTGGTCTTACTGATATTGCCTAGTAGCTTGAAGATAGAATAATCGTATAGCGTAGTAAACAATGGGACATATTCACCCAAACCGGTCATAATTGAATCAATCATTAGGAAGAAAATCATCGAGAAGCCGATCGTTTTGCCGCTATCGGTCAATACGGTTGTGAACATGGCCCCAACCGCCGCATAGCCCGAAGCATACAACAGTGTTAGTCCGAGGACTCTCGGTATGAAGAACGTGTCGAGCCCCTCCGGCAGTTGACCGAAACCTGCAAGCACTGAAACTTCGATCGTGCTGACGATCGGAAATACAAGAGAGATAGCCATCGCACCGACTGCGAATCCGATCACTTTGGCGGCAAACAGCCGCCCTCTATCATTGCCCGACGATGCAATAGTTTTCATAACACCTGTCGAATATTCGTTAGAGATGAAGAATCCCGCCAGAGCGGCTACCCCGAATTTGATAACATAGGCATTGCCCGTAATAAAGTTTAGTAGAAATTCGGCACCGGTGATCTGCGGATCTCCATTGGACATATTGTCAAAATAATAGAGCAGCGGATACGCTAGTGAAAGAGCAGCGATTGCGAGCAGTAGCACACGGAACGATCTGTCCTTGCGCAGCTTGAATAGCTCGGCTCTGATTAAATTATACATGCAGGGCACCCCCGATCCGCTTCGTGAAATAGCTCTCCAAGTCTTCGCCCATCGGCATAAACTGCTCAATCTCCAGGCCCGCGGTGAATAGTGCCGAAGATACTTTACCTGGGTGCTCGATGCTGCTATACAGCTTGATGGCGCCATCGGGCATCACTTCGAAATCGGTTGTGCCAAGCTCATTCTGAATTACAGTTGCCGCTTTGTCCGGATTATCCGCTTTAATAAACACGTACTGCTGGCATTTGCCGTTCAATTCTTGGGCAGTGAGCTGCTCCAGCAACTGGCCGTGATGAATGATGCCGAAGTGGCTCGCCAGTAAATACAACTCACTCAGAATATGACTAGAGATCAGAATCGTAATCCCTCGCTCGCGGTTGAGCCGCTTGAGCAGCTCGCGCATTTCAATGACCCCCATCGGATCGAGCCCGTTGGTCGGCTCGTCCAGGATGAGAAATTCCGGCTCACCTAGTAAGGCGATTGCGAGTCCGAGTCTCTGCTTCATTCCAAGTGAGAAATTTTTCGCTTTCTTCCTGCCCGTTCCCTGTAGTCCGACCAGTTCAAGCATGCTTGGGACGCAATCTTGGCCGGGGATGCCACGGAGAATCCGGTTCGCCTCCAAATTCTCAGCGGCGGTCATATGAGGAAACAACGCCGGGCTCTCGATAATCGACCCGATCCGCTTACGAGCTTGAATCAACGTCCGCTCATCGCTGGCGCCGAACAGTTCGATCGTTCCTTCGGTTGGAAAAGCAAGCCCTGTCACGATGCGTATAAGCGTCGATTTTCCTGCTCCGTTCTGCCCAATAAAGCCATAAATGGAGCCCTTGCGGATGGATAAATTCACTTTGTCCAACGCTAGGCTACCTTTGAATTTCTTGGATAACTGGTTCGTTTGCAATACATATTCGCTCATCGTCGTCTTGGCCTCCCTTATGTGATAGACCAAGTATAGGAACAAAAAATTAAGAGGGTCTAAAGCCAAATCTTAAGAATGTCTTAAGGCATGAGCCGATAACCTATGCCCCATACCGTTTCGATAAATTCGCTGCCCGGCGCGGCCTTTGCCAGCTTGCTGCGCAAATTGCTCATATGTACGTTGACCGTGTTGACGTCTCCATAGAATGGCTCGTTCCATACGCTTTCATATAGATCGGCTTTCGTGAATACCTTTTTAGGCGCTGACATTAACAACGCGAGAATCTCATACTCCCGGGCAGTCAGTGCAAGCTCTATCCCATCCGTCGTTACGGACTTAGCGTCGCGGTCGAGCACAAGTCCATTATGCTGCAGAACGTTGGGTACAATCGGCAGCGCTATCTGCGCAAACCGACGCAGATGGGAATCGATTCGCGCCGACACTTCCTCGATATCGAACGGTTTCGTAATGAAGTCGTCCGCCCCCCCTCGCAGTGCCGATACCTTGGTATGCTGTTCGCCCTTGGCTGAAATAATAATAACTGGACCATTTCTCCGTCCGTCGATCCGTTTGAGCAGTTCCTCACCTGTCATTCCCGGTAACATCAGATCGAGCAGTACCATGCTCCATTGGCGCTGCTCCAGATAGAGAAGCGCTTCTGTGCCGGAGAACGCGGGCTGTGGAACGTAGCCGCTTTTTCTTATAATGCTGCATAACAGCTGGCTAATATCACTATCGTCCTCGGCTACGAGAATATGTATCGAATTATCCATCGTATCTCCTTAATATTATGTAGTAGCATGTAGTAGCTTATTACTTAGATATCCTTTAGCAATAAAAGATATGAGTCGAAAGGTTCCCAGTTCACAGGTTCGGTAAGCAAGGACGCGTACGTATCATAACCCCCGAATCGAACTCGCACGACGTCAACGCCACGGGTTAGGAAGCTGTCCAGTAGAGTCGGTAGTTTCTCGAACGCAGTACGGCTAACCGTTGGTTTGGACAAAGCCTCGAGGCGTTCCGGCAGAGTCTCGTCGGGAAAGAAGCCGCGTGTAAAGAGCATGAGTTCAGCGCCCATTACCATGACAACCTCCACCCCCGTAATTCGGAGGTGTTCGGCACGTTCTGCACAGTCCTCAAGCAAGGGGTGAGAACCTTAGAGTTTTCGTTTGCATTCATGTTTATAATAATCTTGCACATGTACTGCTTTGAATCCAACTGACTCATATAACCTCAAAGCATGGTCGTTTCTCGTTTCGACTTCTAAGTGTATCGTAAATCCAGCAGAGCTTTGCTCTTTAACGACTTGACGAAGCACTTTCCTGCCTATACCTCTGCCCTGATATTCCGGCAAGATGGAGAAACCATAAATCCATGCCTGCCCGTCTTCACGACTCACCCGAAGTTTTCCAACCGTTTCTTCTTTCACGTCAATCATGAGCATATCCGTGTTATCCGCGAAATGATGGCTTTCCATCGCTCTGGCGTCATCTTCTTCCAATCCGAACGCCGTCACGGACAAACGAACGCTCATTTCGTAATCTTCTTCGGTTGCCTGTCTCAGAAGCACATCGTTCGTCTCCACCAGAGGCGTTTCGCGCCACTCCATTTGATGCTCCGAGAATGCATATTCAGCACCTTGTGTATTCAAAAAGAATTTTGCCGCATCTGATCCCGCAGGCGCGTTCAACAAGATTTTCTTGTATCTATTTGAGTTTGCTTTTTCCATTGCCAGGTGAAACAACCGCCCGAAATGCCCCTTTCGACGTTCACTTGGTTTTACCATGCCGCATACCTCGACAGTAGAACCAAAAGCATACAGACCTAAAAACGCTATAAGTTCGCCGTTTTCATAATGAAAAAAATCAAGCGGCTCCGTTTGGCGATCTCTTAGCATTTCCCAGTTAAGCTTCAGTTGTACATGATCAAGAATTTCACACTCTTTTTGCAATTGTTCAATGTCTTGTAGTTGTTGTGTCGTTAACATATTTTTCTCCTTTTAACTGTCGCATCAATAAAACTAAAGCTATAAAAATTCGAAACACCTAGCCGGGAGACGAACATCATCTGTCCGTTAAGTTCTACTTTACCATACTCACATGATGTGAGGGCATTCATTTGACTACACAAAGAAAAAAGGACTTGTGGCTAAATGCCAGCAAGTTCTTCCCTTATTCGACACTCGTTAATCCAAGCCTTTTGTCTCCATGGCGCGCCAAATCACGGTAATCGCTTCTGCACGGCTAGCATGAGATTTGGGTTTTATCATGTCGTTTGGATAACCCTTCATGATTCCATGATCTACTGCAATCATCATCGCTTTCCGTGCCCAAGCCGCAATCTTATCCTGATCGGTAAAGATTTTGTTGGTACGCGCATGGTCCAATTGAAAAGCTTGAACCACCATTTGTGCCATTTCTTCGCGCGTAATGAAATCGTCGGGGCCAAAGGTAACCGAATCGTATCCTTGAATGATTCCGTAATAATACGCTGTTGTAATAGCTTCCCTCGCCCAATGATTCGTTGTATCGTCGAACTCCTTATTACCTTTACTAGTGAGCCCCAATGCATGAACCAGGATTGCTGCTAATTCTGCTCGGCTAATCGTACGATCAGGTCTGAAACTTCCGTCTGTATAACCGTTCACAACGCCTTTTCCTGTGATTTTCTCAATATTCTTTTGTGCCCAATGACCCTTCACATCGGTAAACGTAACACCGATTTCAGCTGGCACCATCGTTCTCGCGAAAATCGCAAATGAAGTAAAGTGGTCGGTTGTACCACTTATAATCCCCTCATCCCAGTCAATGTTGACGTTATCCAGCGCTACCCATTCCTTCGTATCTTCGTTAAACTGACGGAGTTGGAGCACATGAAGGCCTTTTTGTATGGCGTTTGCGTCAAATTTCAAGCGGATGGTTACCTCTGTATCGAATTTTCCGGATACATCTTTCTTGAACTCCACGATTTTACTAGCTAATTGTTCTCCTGCGGATAAGGGAAATTCTTCATCATCTAGAAGTTTTAGATTTATGGATAAATAAAATGGCCTCTTCAGTGCTTTAGCAAGAATGAGAATCTGCCCACCCTCAAAAGCAATGGTTCTCCCTTCCAAGCCTACAAGAAAGGTGTTGCTCGGCAGTGAATATATATGGCTATCGTTAGTGAGATTTGCATCGCTTGCTTCACTCGTCGTCTGGGTTATCAAACGATATCGGCTGGACGTGACGTTAACTGCATTACCTGTTTGGTCCTGTGCTCTTACATGCAAGTACCAATCACCGTCAACACCACTTTTCATAAGCGTAGCCTCGTTCACAAATGGTCTCCAGCCTGTAGCTGGCATGGACGAATCGGTCGTCCAATGAAACTCCAGCGAGGCTTTATCTATGCTGCTTCCTGAATCAATGACCGTTACCCTCGGTGTTGCCGATGTTGCCTGCATTTCACTTCCATTAGGGTGAATCGTAATCGATGGCGGCGTATTGTCGATCTTCACCGTGATGTCCAAGAATAACGTATTGCCCGCTTGATTGGACGCCTCAAAACGAATGTTAGTTTCGCCTTCGCTCGATATTTCAATGAGGGCCTTGTTCTCGTAGGCTTGTGAAGGCCCCCCATTCAGGGTGTAGGTCAGATTATCGATCTCGCTGACTCCCGATTCGGCATAGACGCTCAAGGTTACGCTCGACCTAGCCCATTCGCCGCTCGTATATTCACTTCCATCCGCCTTCACTAGTGTAGGCGTCAAAGTTATACCCGTTGTGCTGATGCAGACTGTACGTCGTTCAATCGATTCATTGCCCGCTGTATCGACGGCCTTGAACGAAATTGTATGAACACCTTCATCACGAAGGACGATATCTGATAAATAAGAACTCCACGACACTCCGTCATTTAGCGAATACGTAAATGAAGTGACGCCAGACTCGTCAGATGCTTCTGCACTTACGTTAACCGTTTGATTGCTCCACGTGCGATCAACATATTCCATTCCATCCGCTGTCGTCATCATAATGGAGATGGATGGCGGTGTATGGTCAACGGGAAGAGTCAGGTTGTCGATGATTCGATCCGTTAAACTGAGCAACGCATTGTTTGCGTGGTCGGAAATATTTCCCGATTGTTTATCGTAGGATAGGAGAACCTGTTGATCTTCTTCAAATGCTTTATCTACATTAAAGACAAGCGTATGAGTTCCCGATCCGCTCACCCGAGTAATAGTAGAAGGCCTCCCGTCCGCTGTAATTGTAATACCTCCGGCGTCAGTGAGGGTGACTTCTTCATCAAAGGTCACGATGACGTTATTCGGATGCTCACGTTTAATCTTCGCACTGGTGACGGTTGGTGGAGCAGCGTCCCATTCCAGGTTCGCTGCAATTCCTTGTAGAACAGGAAACATGGCTCCCTCCTGTAACACCCATATTCCGCTGAAGTCCCACTCGGTACCGAAGAGTGCATGCTGTTTCATTTCCGACGTCACCCGCGGTTCACCTTTGCCAGTATCAGATTGTCCGGTCGTTTCCTTATTATAGAAGCTCGCTGTAACCGTGCCGAATTCCCGTCCGACCAACCCCCCGACTTCGCCGCTGCCGGTTACACCGCCGACGGCATAAGTGGTCCTGATGTCACCGATATTCCTTCCCACGAGTCCGCCAACATCGGAACGACCGGAAGCGGAACCGATTGCGTAGGAATCATTGACCTTACCGCTCTCATTCCGCCCCACGAGGCCTCCGACAAAATCCATTCCGGTAACAGTCCCAGCGGCGAAGGACAGGTTAACTTGGCTATTCATATCAAGGAGTCCGACCAACCCGCCGACATTGAATTGACCATCAACTTGACCCGTTGCGTACGCCTTATTTGCCAGACCCGCATTCAAGCCGATCAATCCACCGATATGGCTGTTTCCGCTAACGCTCCCGGTAGCATACACAGCCTCAGTAACACTCCCTATGCTGTTCCTTCCGACCAGTCCACCGACTTCGTTCATTCCATTGACCGTCGCAGTCGAACTAGAACTGCCGATCATTCCGTCGTTATACCCGATCAGACCACCCGTCTTGTCTGCTCCGGTAACATTCCCTGAAACATGGACCTTCATAATCTGACTGCTGGGGCCGTTCTGTCCCGACAGCATGCCTGTCTGAAGGCCGCCGGTGACATCCCCGTTCTTTAAATGAACGTCTCGAACCTCACCGCCAGAAATATGACCGAACATACCGACACTCAACAAACTGCTCCTGTTGATATAAAGGCCGGTAATATCATATCCTTGGCCGTCGAGCGTACCTGTGAACGGAGTGCTGTCATTACCGATTGGTTCAAAACCGAAACCGTTCCCTATACTCGTCGCCCACATATCGGAGCGACTGTTGTCAGTGAACGTTGTGTCGAAATCAATACCCTGCGCCAGTGTGTAATTCGCTGACAGATCCATGGCCATCAGTTGCAGTTGATGCGAGTTCCCAATTGCGGCCGACCATTCGGAGCGAAGGAATGGTCGTGTCGAGTCTTCGACCATAAACCAGTCATTGTTGAAATCCCAGCCCGAGTAACTCGATGGGGTTAGTGCATGTGCGGTAGTGAGGCCGGTCGCTTTACAAGATCCGTATGTATCGTATCCGCAGGCGTTATCCAAGCCGACCGTTTCGGCATCCCAGAAACTGTCGCTAAAAGTTCCGCTATTACTCCCCACCAGACCACCCACAATATGATCGCGCCCGCTGACGCTGCCAGTGGCGTATGACTGAATGATCGATCCGTGGTCCGTGCTGCCCACAAGACCGCCGACAGCACTCCCGCCATGTACAGCTCCCGTGGCGTATGACTGACTAATGAGAGCAGAAATATTATAACCGACCAGGCCGCCGACATGTTCAGCGCTCCCGCTGACGGCACCCGTGGCGTAGGACCGGAATATTTCCCCACCTTCATTATCCCCTACTAACCCTCCGACTATAGAGGTACCACTGATCGTACCGGCAGCATAGGAGTCACTCACCGTCCCGTCATTACGCCCTGCCAAACCACCGACATAATCGGTACCGGTGACGGCACTCGTAGAGTAAGAGGAGGTTATTTTACCGTGAATGCCATTGTATCCGACCAACCCTCCGACGGTGGTCATCTGGCTTCTAACCGTTCCGGTAACGTAGGACTGCTCAATCGTTCCAGTGTTACGCCCTGCAAGCCCGCCTACATGGTTGTTTCCGATGATCGAACCTCCTTCGAGAGCGATATGGTCTATCACCCCGTTGGAGCCTACCATCCCGAATAGGCCGACAATGTCAATCTTGGGCTGATGAATGGTCAAATTACGGATGACATGTCCAGCTCCATCAAAGACACCGGTGAACGGGCTATTCCCGTTTCCGTCGTTGCCTATAGGCATAAAGCCAGCCCCGTTACTCCAATTTGCTGTCTCCGAAGCATCGATATCCGCTCCGAGCTTGTAATGAGCATTCAAATCATTACGCACGGCGTTTAATTGATTTAACGTTGTAATGACGTAAGGATTGTTCGCCGTCCCATCACCGGACATTGCATCATTCGAAGCGAATGCTTGAAACGGGATGATGCCTATCACGAGAAATAATGCCATCGAAATACAGAAGATGCGTCTCATCTGATCTTTTCTTCCTTTCGTTATTCAGTTGTCACGATGAACATTATATTGGATTTTTCGATAGTTCGAATCTAACCCCGGTTATAGGCCCGGTTATAGTTCACACATTAAAAAGAGACCCGCCATCCGGCGAGCCTGCTGTTGAAACTTCTGTGTTTAACCCTGAAACTCTTTACCTCTTTTAATCGCCTCGACTCGGTTTTTCACCTGCAGCTTGCTGTAAATGCGATTGATATGTGCCTTCAAGGTCCCCATTCCGATGCCAAGCGTTTCAACGATTGCCGGATTGTCCATCCCTTCCTCCATATAACGAAATATCGTATATTCTCGCGGTGTCAGAAGCTTTTCTAATGTTGCTTTGCCTTGTACCGGAGATTCGGCTGTTCCTCCGAAAGCGGACAATATTCTCCGCACATAGGCAAGTGAAGGCGCATTTTTATCTCGAATATTCCCTTTTTGACGATGTTGGACATATTCCGCTAGCAGCTCTGCTACCAGATGGCCTTTATCAACAAACACACGGATATAATCATCGGGCTTCGCAAATGTAAGCGCCTCTTCCAGCTTGAGCAGTGCTTGTTGCGGCTTATCCCTCACCTGCAGCATCATCGCCTGGAGCACTTGGATCTCCAAAGCGTCCATCGGACGATGGCCTTTTACCGCAATTTGCAGCAATCTCTCAGATAACGCCCCTGCCTCCTGAGTGTTGCCGGTCTCCACCAATACTCTAACAAGGAAGATATAGACGAATAGCTGATATACGGATACCGGATCATCCGACGAGACCTTGTAGCGATCCTTCCATTCAATAGCTGCAGATAAGTCTCCAGAATCCACTCGCAGACGAGCCATTTCGACATCCAGCAAGATGGGGGCTTCCTTAGCGCCATCCTCAATCGCCCTTCTATAGGCTTCCTCCAACCATTTTTCGGCTTGACTGATGTCCTGCCTGGATTTGCTGATACGTGACATGAAAAGACTAGCGGGAACGTATACCTTCTCTGGTTGATAATGCGCCTGACTCGTGCCTTGTAAGCCCAGTTTCAAGTAATCCTCCGCCTGCTCCAGCTCGTTGCGTTCGTAGAGTAATTCACCATAACAAACAACGACCGAATCCTGCAGGCCCATTGGCTTCATGAACTCGATCATGCTCAAAAAGAAGGTATCCGAAAGGCTCCGAGGCAAATGTTGGCCGCGCTTGCCATTGTATGACCTGTAGATAGAAGGAGAAAGTGGCATATGAGGAGATGCAAAGATCAGATCCGTTCCTTTAGGACTATGCTGAAGTGACAGATGGATATACTCCAGTCCTTTTATCATATCCATGTCATATTGGGTCGCTTTAAAATTCCTTACATAATACAAATATCCCAAATAGCGATTATTCTCTTCCGGGCTCCAGCTTGCTGAGGAAGCAGCATAATGCTTTTCTGCTAGCTGTAAATACCGCTCCGACAGCTCCAGCTCCTGGGACCACAATAACGAAAAAATGTACGAAAAATAAAGGTACGGATACTGCATAAGCAGTTCCTCGGGAATCGCCGACAACCACACCTTCATGGTCGAAAATTCCCTGCGGACCATCAAACTTCTCATCTGTTCTAGCAGACGTATCGCTTCCGAATGATAGGCTCCGGCCAAGTAGTAATCTATCGCTTCTTCGAGCAGTCCCTGCGATTCACACCAGGCTGCAGCCGATTGGAAGAGCACATTTGTCCTCGCAGGATCAAGGCGTCGCTGCTGCTTCAGCAAAAACTCGCCGAATACATGGTGAAATCGGAACCAGTCCCTGTTCTCATCCAGCGGGATGAGGAACATGCTGCGTTTATCCAGCTCCGCTAGCATCTGTGCACCATGTTCGCCAGCTACAACCTTACATAGCTGACCGTTCATTCGCTGTAAAATCGAGACGTTCAACAGAAATTGCCTTGTTGGCTCATCCAACGATTCAAACACTTCCTCCAATAAATATAGCTCGACGCGTTCCGGGTTGGAATGTACATACTTGAAAGCTCCCATCCACTCATCATCATGAATAGACAACGAGATCAGCCTAAGTCCTGTCACCCAGCCCTCGGTTTGAAATTGGATTCGTTCAATCTGCTCTCTCTGCAGCTCCCTCTTCTCAACGTTTTGGAAGAAATTCACCGTCTCCTGCATATTGAAACACAGCTGCTGGGTATGGATTTCCTGGATCCAGTCCCGACTAATCCATCTTGACTTTAGAAATCCATGGATGCTTCGACTTGAGAAACAAAGATGCACGTAGGAAGGCAAATACTCCAGAAAATAAGAAACGGACGCCTGGATATCCGTATTATGTATGACATGCCAGTCATCCAATATCAGAATAGTCGGCTCATTCAGGCTGTTCAATTCATTTAACAGAGTAACCATAAATGGCTCGTATTGGCCCGGGCTTAGCATTGCGTTCGAGGCACGAACGGAGTCTGACAACCTACCGATTGCCTGTTCGATCGCTTTCATGAAGTAGTTCCAAAATCGGATGAGGTCATTATCCTTGTCATCCAGCGATAACCACCCGACGGGTAGGTCCAGTTGTCTGGCCCAATCACTGACCAGTGTCGTTTTACCGTATCCGGCAGGAGCCGTCACGAATGTCGCCCTGCGGTTTAGTCCCGCATTCAATCGTGCAAGCAGCCGGGGACGCGGCACTGATTGATAAAGGGGCTGGGGCAGTTTCAATTTAGTTGAAAGCAAGAAATGGCTTTCCTCTCTCTCTTGTATCATGCAGCCTCTTTTCGTTAGCCTCTATGGGCCGTTTCTTAGGTTTTGTCAATAAAAATTTCCGGAATCTGGGGATAACCAGCAGATGTGTGACATGTTTTATAAAATGAAGGATATCTAAAATTCAGATTATCTTAGTTTAAGAACTTTTGCACCTGTATTTTGGGAACAACTCGTTTTCTTAATAGAGTCGATACTTGGAAATCACTCAATATGCCATCTGAGTAAAGCAGCATGGACGATTATGAATGGGTTGATCTTTGTCTAGGTCGCGTGAATCCGTTTCTGCCGCCAACAAACAGCCCCCATTTTGCTTAAGCAGAATGAGGGCTGTTTGCCTTGGTTTCTAATCTATTCAATCAAACCAAACTCTTCATATACCTTTCGAGAAACAACACCATTTGGAATAAGGTGATGATCCCTCTGATATTTCTTAAGTGACTCGGTTGTATTGAAGCGGAACTTCCCGTCACATTCCCCATTGTAATATCCTGCACTTTTTAGCCGGGATTGAATAAGCTGCACATCTCCACCAACATCCCCTTCAGCTAAATCCCTCGGATTTTGATTTGTGTCTCCAAGTACATGACCGTATATCGTTACTTTGGTTCCAATCGGAATTAATTCGTACAGTTCAATAACATCCTTATTATGCATCCGGATACAACCATGGCTAAGGTGTTGACCAATTGAATAGGGCTTATTCGTACCGTGAATTCCAAAATTCCCCCACGGTACATTTAATCCTATCCAACGTGGGCCAAATGAGGGTCCCCAATTCGTTCCTTTATATTCAACTCTAAAATCTCCCACTGGAGTCGGAGTTGACGGATTGCCAACAGCTACAGAGTAGGTCTTAATTACTTGCCCATGTTCTCGTACAAGTAATTTGTGACGTTCGGGGTAAATTGCAATCTCAAGATTGCTTTGATCATGTATTATCGGCAAGACAGGAGTAGTTAAATGAAATACTCCTAGGATTGCCAACATGATTAGAATTAATTTTTGATTAGTTGGTATCATGTATTTTCACCAAGTTAAGATATTTTCATATTGATCAAACATCTTTAATATTTAATCAATCACGTCATTTTATACAGTTCATTTTTGTTGATTTTCCTCCTTCGATGACAAAACAAAAAATATCTAAACAAAAAAAAGACTGTGCATAGACAGTCTTTTTTGCTGGTTCAAATCAATTATAAATTGAGCCTGAATTTACTGTTGGCATCATAGAGTTATTTTGCATCATGCCTTGGGTGTTCGAGTTTCCGTGACAATTATTGTACATTTGCTCTAAATCGGAATCGCTGAGATTGGGATGCATTTCTTTCATGAATGGAATCATGTCTTTAAAGGTACTTGGAGCCACCTCCGCAGCATAGACCGCAGTTCCGATGCCAAGTGTCAAAACAGCAGCACCTACTATCGCGATGAACTTGGAGTTCATGATGTTCACCTCCTTTCAAGACCCTCATGCCCAGCAAGATTCAATCTTGCTTAGGATGACATGTTCCTACTGATATTCGGGTCAGTAATGACTCTTCCTTTATCATACATATTAAATGTGTTGAAGCTGTGAAGATATCATAAACGTCACTCTCCCTTATGATTTCTTCACAAGCCACCTGATCCAGGAATTGGTCAGGAACAACTGAGAGCGTTTCTGGTTCAGGCCTATAAGGGCGCCTTCGATTCATAACCAACCTAAGTTCGGTTCTTTTTTGGCACTCAAGTTTCTCCAGTGTGCGGGATGCATAACGTTCTCCTTTAGTTTAACGAAGTAAGTGAGTTATGTTGGCAAAATCGACTAATGTAAAACGCCCATGACAACACCTAATATGCGTTATAGAACATTCTGGGACCAGATCGCTTTGTGCAATTATAAAATTCGGGTGTGTACCGTTCAACTCTTCCTCGGTAAATTCGCTTACCATAAAGTCTGTAATCAAACCGCCCACGCTTCGATATTGGATAAGAAAAAAAGCCACCCAATTGGCGGCTTAAGCATGCATATGTGTTTATTTTCTATCATGATTCGTACCGGTTCGGGAATATTCTCAGTTACTTGTTTACGTTCATGCTAACTGCTTCTGTTCACATTCTTCTCCAGCGCATTATAATGTCATGGCGTGTCCATACTTCGCAAGGAACGCTTCCTTCGCTTTGTAATCCTTCATCATGCTGCCAACGAGTCGCCAGAAGGAGCGATCATGATTCATGTGAATGAGATGACAGAGCTCATGAATCACCACATAGTCAATGACCTCAAGAGGCGCCATCGCGAGACGGTAATTGAAGGTAAGATGCTTAGTCGAGCTGCAGCTGCCCCACTTCGTTCGCGATTCTTCAACGGTGAAGGATTTAGGAGTAACTTTCAACTGCTTCTGATAGATCTTTATCCGTTCCCCGATCACCTTCTTACAGCTGGCGAAGTAAAACTTCTTCAGTTCATGCTGGAGCGCTTCTTCCGTAAGCCCATGCGTTTCGATTAACTCATCAAGCGAATAATATTTACCAAGATGAAGGAATTTGCCACTCTCTTCGTATGCCCTGACCTTCGGAGCAGTTCGAGCTTCCTCAATCGCTTGCAGCTGTTTCAAAATTTTATCCCCATACTGCCTCACAGCGTTCAGCACCACATCATCACCTGTATGATTCGGTGCCTTCACCGTAACAAGCCCTGAGGGATCAATTTGGATTGAGATCTTTTTGCGTGGGCCATATTCTACATGACATTCTATTTGTTGTTGTCCTAGTTCAATTTTCATATTCAACTTCGTTTCTAAAAGATTTTATCTTCATTGTAACAGAATGGAACCGAATCCTCCTCTATTTGTGGTAAGATTCAACCTGTTGCGTGTTTTATGGGCTCGAATAAAGCACACTCAAAAAAATGCAGCTATATTTTAATATGGGATAATATTGCTGATGGTTTCCGGCCTGTGATCAGTTGTTGCCCATCCGTATAGCCCTCCTCACGACCATCAAGCTCCTGTATGAGAACAGAGCGCCAATATCGGATACGTTCTTGGCGTTCTTCATCCGCAATTGCATTATGCAGTTCTTGCGGGTCATCAATCAGGTCAAAGAATTGCTCCTCACCCGTTTGGGTGAACCAGATGTACTTCTCCTTCCCATCAGTCACCCAGTGATTCGACTGCATTCCTTGTGCGTGCTCGCCATGCAGATGGTGGCGCCAAGACCGAACGCTTTGCCCTTCTTTCTCTTCTGCTGAGGCAAGTCTCCAGATGCTTTCTCCTTCGACTGTATCCGGTATTGGCACGCCAGCCGCTTCCAGCAGCGAAGGCATGATATCCCGCATCTCCACCACTTGATCCGACACCATGCCGCGCTGCAAGCCTAATCGGTTGCCCGGATCATTGACGATAAACGGTACATGGGTGCTTCCTTCATACGGAAGAGACTTCCGGAATAAGTGATGGTCTCCAAGCAGCTCGCCGTGGTCCGATGTAAACAGGATGACTGTGTTCTGCAGCTCGCCATATTCATTCAACGATTGCAAGAAGCGGCCAATTTGGTGATCACTATGCGTGATCAGGGCATAATAGGCAGCCATCGCTTTACGCAAGCGGCGTTTCGGTACCAGTCCCCTCCCTGTCGTAGGAGAGTACCCAGCCAGATCGGGGTCTTCCGTTTGCGCCCAGTCACCCACCGGCGGCTCCGGAATATCGGCCTCCTCATACAGATCCAGATACGCCTGCGGAGGATCGAACGGCGGATGGGGCCTGACGAAAGACATCCACAGGAAGAATGGCTTCCCGGGATCTCGGCGACGTAGAAAATCAATAGACTGCGTGACCACCCAATTCGTCGGATGCAGCATTTCTGCCAAATGCCAAGGACGGGCGACGGTCGATGCGTTGCAATCCAGACCGAGATCGATCATATCCGCGCCGGGCACCCTCTCACGGAGCCATTGCAAGTAATCGTCGACTTGATCGTAATGCTCCTGCATCGGAATACTGTGGTAATTGCGGTTGTGATGCAAGTAACCGTCGTGAAGCATGACATTGTGGAACCCCATCAGATTCCGTGCCGGATAGACGTGCATTTTGCCGATACACTGTGTATGATAACCGGCACCGGCCAATTCCCCAGGCAGCGTTCTCTTATAATCCCATGGCACGCAGTCTTGATAGCCGACACGGCCATGAGCCCGCTGTGATTGGCCGGTGAATATGGCTGCCCTTGCAGGTACGCAAGTCGGTGTGCCAGAATAGGCACGGCTAAACCGTACACCAGTCCTCGCAAGCTCGTCCAGATTGGGCGTCTCAACGACAGGATGACCCGCTATGCTGAGACAATCAAAACGCATCTGATCGACTGTAATGAGTAGAACATTAGGCCTTCCTTGGTTTTGACTTGAATTCATCACGTTCCCCCTCTCAACTACACCCCGCGAATTCTTCAAAATTTGGTCAACTCCATTTTTATCGTGACGGCACCCACTAACTAATAAGTCATAGCAGTTTCCCAAAAACGAGATGTTCTATTGAAAGTATTCGTCCGAAATCATTAATATCCTTTTGTTGAAATCCTAACGTCCCTGTTGAAGAAACCGTTGATGAGATCACCTAAAAAAAGTGAAAAGGAGCCGCAATCGTACGACTCCTATCATTTCGTTGCTAGCAAACTACTCCTTGATCCATTGAAGCTTTCGCATCCTATTGATTCAACACATGCCGATATGCAATAAGTGAAATCCATAGCACAGCCGCTATCCATATTACAATAATCATACTACCTGCAAACCAATTTTTCGGTTTACCGCGCTTCATCCGTTCCTCGGCTTGTAGTTCATGCTCTTGGACCACGGCTTCCGGAATCATCTTCAATGTGATCGCAATTCCAAGAGGGACTAATATCACATCATCCAGATAGCCTAGTACAGGGATAAAATCTGGAATCAAATCAATTGGACTAAAGGCATAAGCGACAACACATATAGCGAATATTTTGGCGTACCAGGGAGTCCGACTATCTTTATAAGCAAAATAAAGTAAAAAGACCTTTCTTTTTAGCATCCCAGCCCATTTCTTTATCCGATCCATCCTATTCGTTCTCCTACGTTGCATTTTACTTCATATTACCACGCTATCCTGTCCAGCAGCTAACTGATTTCTACTGGTTAGTTAGGCGGCTATCGTTACGAACTCCTAGCCCTTTTGGATATAACAAAAAAAGTCGCCAATATGACGACTTCGTAGGAGACCTTGCTTATTCGAGGCAACCTTGGTCAGTTCTAGATGCACCGCCATCTTTTTATTGATCAGCATACATCGAGTGACAGGCTTTCGATCAAATGCAAGGCATGCGGGCACCACTCTTCAACCAGTGACTCTCGGCTTCGTCGGATCGCAGTTCGGGTTCTGTATTTCACCCAGAGCAGCCAACTTAGACAAATAGTAGCACTCTTCACGATACATATGATCTGGTATTAGCGGATTAATCCGATCCAGCACCTCCCCGCGCAGTTCAAATTCTTCGAGTTCCGCCAAAAAGTGCATGAACACCCTCATTTCCAGATCTACATCAGCATGGAATTTGCGCAGGGCAGGGAAATCTTTTATATGGGTCCTTAAATAACCCGTCATTTCTACGGCCTTTAGATAAAAGCCTTCAAAATCTTTCTGAAACGCCATGCTTTTTGCAATTAACTGCTTTTCAGCAAAATCCAGATCGGCCGCCAGGCTTACTGCATGACCATATGCATCCTGCAGCCAAACCATATCATAATGCAAGGGATGGAACAGAGGTACGCCTTTACCTTCTTGTAGCCCCTGTAATATCCGCAGATATTCCTCCAATTCATTTACCATATGGTTGACAAAGGACGGTGTCAGAAGGAAATCAATTTTGCCTGCAAGCTGTCGTTCCAGCAAATTCAGCTTGAACTCTCGCAGTTCATAAGAGGCTTTATAGGCATCCTTCGTCAGTTTCTCGATGAATGTAGTGGCATCGGGTCGCCGCGACTCCCCAAGCAGCATATCAAATTTAGCCATTAAGGACTCGGCTGTGGCGATATCCCCTTTTTCCTTGGGTGAAAGCGCAGTAAAAATAAAACGACAGTGGTCGCCAAGAATCTGTAACCAAAACCGGTGTTCATACAAGGGATCACTCATTGATCTAGCCCCTCCCAATAGCGTTATTCTCAGAAAATATATGCTGCTGAGAGCGGAGTAGAACGCGGAAGGGATAGTCGGACAATATTCGCGACTCAAGCATCATTCATGACATAATACGGAACAAGAAATTCTCTTTTTTTTCCTAAAGCCGGTTCACGACTGCATCTCGTTTTCAATCCGTTTCATAAAGTCTTCAGCGGCGCTGTAACCGAGTTGTTTAAGATACCAATTGTTGGCCGCCGCCTCGATCAGACTGGCGACGTCGCGTCCCGGCTGAAGCTGAACCTCGATATGCGGAATTTGAATGCCAAAATACTCTGTAAACTGAGGTACCGCCTCGAGCTCGTTGTTTAGGGAATTTTCCCGCCAAGGCGACAGCTCAATATCGAGCACAATTCGCGTCTCGTCCTGAAACGCCGTGCGTCCGTATTGACGAACGACATTGATCAGACCGATACTGCGCAGCGCCAGAAACTCGCGTGTTGTCTCATTATGTGTGCCGAGAAGAGTCGAAGGTCCCAGCTTTTTAAGCACCACAATATCGTCTGCCACAAACCGGTGGCCACGTCTGATCAAGGTGTGGGCTGTCTCACTTTTGCCAATCCCGGATTTACCCCGAAGCAGGATACCTATGCCCGATACATTCACACATACCGCATGGATCGACATCTCCGGTGCCAAAGTCTTCACCAAATAGCTATCCAACTTGGCGATAAATTCGGTTGTTGTCTCTGTCGTCCGCAATAGTGGTATGCCCTCCTGATTACAGAAGAGCGTCAGATAAGGAATCTCCTGCTGTCCTGACGTAACAATAAAGCACGGCGGATGATATTTGACGATATTCCCGATATGTAACTTGCGTTCTTCTATGCTAAGCGTCAATAAATAGTTGATTTCTTTGCGACCAAGCACCTGCACTCGCTCCATAGGAAAAAAATCGAAATACCCGACAAACTCCAGCCCGGGCCTATGCGTCTGTGGACGGGTAATCATACGATCCATGCGATTGGCTCCTGCAAGTACTTCCAAATGAAAAATTTCCGTAAGACTTTGAACGGTGATCGACTTCATGTTGTTCTCCTCCTGCGGTTGCAGTATGTATTCGGATATATTCAACGAACAACAGGTATTTTCCTGCCTCTTTGTCTCCATTTACGAGACACCCACCCTTCCGGCTAATTTAGATCCAGGACGACCATGACTGCCTCCAAACATGAGTTTACATCAAAAAAAGTCGCCTATTTGGCGACTCTTGTGAGTATATAATGTGATCATTATTGTAGGCTTGCATGGCATCCATCTACAACAACTCAAAGGTAAGGTCCGGTGTGCTCTCCACCTTCACAGGCTCCATGGATTGTTCATGATATCCCATTTCCAGCACGGCAACAATCCGTTCGTCATCATGAACACCAAAACGACGGGTGCAAGCCCTCTCATAAATCCAGTCATTCATCGTCATTCGCACATGGAGCATGCTTTCCTGAGCGAGCAGACGGAAATTCTGCATAAGGCAGCTTGCAGCTCCGTAATCTTCTTCTATCTTATGAGGATCATGATCTTCCTTAATAACCAATATCAGATAGGCCGAAGCCTGGTCCTGCAATTCAGATAGCATGTCTGTATTGCCGGAGCCGATAAATATAAACCGCCAAGGTTCCCGCATTCCATCATTAGGAGCCCATACAGCAACATTTAATAATTCCAGTATATGATTCTCGGAAACGGGTCTAGCGCTATAGCTCATCAAATGACCCCTCCTCCACTTGATAAAACCGACCATTTCTTTTCTGCCTGTGTTCGTGCTCTGGCTCTTGGGGTCTTATCGAAGTATCCGAGATGAAAAATACCAACCAGCCTCTCATTAGGCTGCAGCTTCAACAGCTCGAATAATTCTTTGCTCTGCATCATCGGTTCTGTATCCCACAGCGTACCGAGCCGACGTTGCCAGGCAAGAAGCTGAAAATTTTGCATGATCCCGCAGACCGCTGCATAATTCATATCTCTTTTCCTTCTGTCCGCATCCGTAGAGGCAATGATGATGAGATGGCCAGGTATATCGGTGACCCTCTTCCGAACAAAATCCCGAACCTTTTCCGGCAGCCATTTGACCAGTCTGTTCTTCACCAGCGGTTCCAGCATACTAACAGCCAAACGTTCCTTCGAATCCGCCGTCCCCGCATACACGCTTCGGAAGGCCACTTCCTCTGTGGACGGATAAAGCTGCCGCGCAGCGTAGAGTAATTCGATCACCAGCTCCTGGTCCACGGGAATGGAGTTAAACTTGCGGATGCTTCTTCGTTCTCTGATCGTCTTCACGAAATTCATGCATTCAACCCCCAGCCATTGCTCGCTTGAATAATCCTTCAAGATTTCAAGTATCGCATCGGCGAACATATTCTTAATGATAAAAGTCAACCAAATCTCCAAATAATCGCTTCATAAGATCAAGCTCGGATTCGCTATATCTGTCCAAAAAATCGATCATCCTCTGCTGCTCCTTGATATGGAGCTCATCATGAATAGCAAAAAGCCTTTTCCCGGCCGCTGTTAGCCGGAAGTACACTTCTTTTTTGTTATCATTGAGCTGGGCCCTGCGAACCCAACCCGCCTTCAATAATTTATTGGTTATCTTGGAGGTGTTCCCTTTGCTCAGGTTCATCGTTTCGGCAATGGAAGTAACATTAATCGGTTCTTGCTCACCAATACACGCAATGGTATGTAGTTCCGTTATGTTTAGTGTGGATTCTATCTCTATTACTTTCCGGAGCTCTTCGATAAAAGCGCTGCTTAACCGGTTCTCATATTGTTCTTTTTGCTGCAGAAATTGAATGAAATTTTCATGGATAGCGTTTTTTATTTTGTTCTTACTCATGATTATGCAAGCTCCTCGACTCATTGTTTTTTTCATTATAACCAAAATTAGTTTCGCAAGAAACAATATGAGCATACCAGGGAAGTTACACCTCGGAAAGTTATGATAATTTCAGTTTTCCAGTCCATATCACCCCCTTCAAATCAGAATATTGTTTCCATTGAATAAATAACTAATCAGTAAAACGGGAAATAAATCGAAATAAGACAGAATATTTATTCACATGAAACAATTCTATTTTAAGGTTATTTTGATCCGATGTCAATTCCGTCCGTTCTTCATATCATCCTTTAAAGCAATAGCAACTTCGCCAGCAGAACGCGTTTATGCCTTGTGCTTCTAGCGGAGAAAAAAGACAGCTGCGTCATCGCAGCTGTCTTTTGATAATGAGCAATAATGGACTATTTGCTTGTCTTCAATGCAAGCGCAGGTCTCGTTAAGGAATAAACGGCGCAGATTAGCGACACCATGACAATTCCTCCGCCTACCCAAGACGTACTGGATACGGTACCTCCCTGCTCTAACACAAGGCCGCCGATAGCGGATCCCAGGGCAATTCCGATCTGCAGCGCGGAATTGTTGAAACTCTGCTGGATATCGGACGAGCCCGGATCCACTTGAATCAAGTAATTCTGCAGCGGAGGGGCCAGACTCCAGCTTAATGCACCCCATATCATCATCACGACCAAAAATACGCCGATTGAGAATGTGGAGAACGGCAATAGGAACAGCACCAACATGAATGATGTAATGATGATTACAATGCTCTTATGCGACCCCAGCCGGTCGGCGAGTGCGCCTCCAAAGGCCCCACCGCCGACTGCGGATAGTCCGAACAGGAAGTAACAGATGCTGATCCAGTATGGACTCAGCCCAAGTTCGGATTCAAGAAACGGCGTGAAGTATGCATAAATCGTGTAGTGCCCTGCAAGCATGAATAAGGTAGCGAGATGCGCTCCGGCGATTTTCGATTTGCCGAGCGCCTTGATCTGAACGGATAACGGCGTGACATTTTCAGGCTTGATCCGATCCAGAAACATATAAATCAAGATCATGGAGCCAATCGACAAAATGCCGATACCAAGGAACAGTACCCTCCATCCAAAAGCTTCACTAATCAAAATACCGAGGGGCACGCCAAGCACCAACGATGAGCTGATTCCCATATAAATAACGCCTAATGCTTTCGCCCGATGTTCAGGTTCAACCACCTTGGCGGTAATGGTCAACGATAACACGATAATCAGCGCTGTGCTCATGGCAGTTAATATTCTAGCAGCCAATAGCATCGTAAAATTGGGGCTTACATAAGCCAGCAAATTACCAATAAAAAAAACAAATAAGGAAATCATATAAAGCCGTTTCCGCTCCACTCTTGCCGTAAGCGCAAGGAGAACCGGTCCTGCTACCGCATAAACTAGGGCGAACACGGTAATCAGCTGCCCAGCCGTGCCGAGTGAGATATGCAAGTCATCCGCGATGAGCGGCAGTATTCCGCCAACAATAAGTTCAACCAACCCGACGGATATCGTCGAAATCGCTAGAATTAATACTTTCAGATTCATCTGGAATAGAATCCCCCTTCTTCGATGTCGTATTTGCCTATAATCAACAAAAAAAATCCTGATTACAAAAAATGAGAAACATTTTCTGTAATCAGGATTTTACGGTTCCTGGTAGAGACCCTCAGACCATATTAATGAGGTTATACATTCAAATATTTTATTAAGTTTCAAAACAATCGTTGTTTAATTTATCACATCCGTTACGAAATATCAAGCTCCCAAGCAGGATTCCAGCAAATCTCCCACAAATGTCCGTCCGGATCGAGAAAATGGCCGGAGTAGCCCCCCCAGAATGTGTCTTGTGCTGGCACGGTTACCGTTGCACCCGCCCTTCTGGCTTGCTCCATCACCTCATCCACTTCTTCCTTACTGCCGACGTTGTGACCGATGGTAAACTCTGAGGAACTCGGAGGGGACAGAGGAACATTCGCCTCAACTGACAGATCTTTGCGATTCCATATCGCCAGCTTCACGCCCGCTTGTAATTCAAAGAATGCTACAGCCCCATGCTCAAATTCCGTCCCAATGATCCCTTCGGTCGGGAGTCCGAGTCCATCGCGGTAAAACTTCAATGACCGCTCCAGGTCATCGACGCTGATTGTAAGTACGGATATACGTGCTTTCATTATGGCATTACCTCCTATGCATCATCGTTACCTCATACTTATTTTCGTCGATGACTCTATTGAATGATTGTAAAAAACGGACAACGTGCTTCTACACATCAACAATTCCATCATTGATCACTTCAAAGCCTGTACGGGTGACATGCCATATAAACGCCTGAAGTTGTTAATAAAATGAGGCTGATCATAGTAGCCGTATTGGGCAGCAATATCAGGAAATCGGATCGGCTTGGCCTGATGCAACTCCTGCAGCAAATTTTGAAAACGAATGATCTCCGACATTTCCTTCGGACTGACGCCGAGTTCCTTCTGAAATGCTCTTCTTATGGTTCTCTCGCTATAATTAAGTTTTTCGGCCAAGGCACGAACCGTTATTCTTCCTTTAGCAGCGTACAAATACTGCATGCCATGCTCTAGCAGCGGCTCGGAACAGACGTTATTCTGTCCTAAGACGCCCATTAAAAACCTTTCAACCACATCCATTCGGTTGGCGGAATCCAGTGCTGTGACCATTTCCTCGTTCAACTGATTCACATCCAGCCCCCATGCTTCCTCTAAGAACACAGGACCCTCCCGGAAATCGGAAGCTGGATAACGTATGAATGGGCGGACGGACTCCGCAAAAAAGCGGACACCGAACAATGACTGATCCTGCGTCAATCTCATGGCTCCATAAGATGACATCAGTCCGGTAATAAAGCCGGAGGTTGAAGCATCCCGTATCTTCAGATTAAATATAATATCGACGCAACCGTCAGGAAGAATGCGATGAAGCGGCTGCTGAAGTGGCGAAGCTGTATAATCCAAGGTCCAATAACAAGCCACATAAGGACTTAATGCCGGGCTTGGCAGATATTCGTGATAGGTGTAAGAAGAGTCCGGAGACGGATTCTCTATCGTTGGAGCTTGTATAGGGACATAGTTCCGCAATGTGTTCACCCTTTATTAACGTTGGATAGCGAATGACTCAAGTAACTAACAACTGAATTACAGCATTGATTAATGCTGCCCTGCTTGAACCTGGAGGTTCATCACATGACCATCACGTGTCGTAGCGTAAACCTTCCAATCCCCCGTTACTCCGCTCCCATCATTCATGACAAATGTTCGGATGCCCTCCCTGCCGGCTTTGACATCCATATATCCGAATTCCTCCGTTCCTCGGTAGACATTCAGAATTACTGTACCCGAGCTGTTCCTATTACGAACCTTAACGGTTAATTTATTTCCATTATCTGGTACGGTGGTAAACGTATTCTCGTATGCACCGATACTTTGGTACTTATCTAAGTCTATGAATTGTACCTTATATGGAGCATGGCTTGTATCGCCCTCAACTTCCTCTATGTACGATACAAGATGTTGAATGTGTTCGCCCGCACTCTTTGGGAACAGCGCCAACGCAAGGAACATGGCGAATCCAATTCCAAGCCATTTCATTTCGACTTAACACCCCCAATAAACTTCCCTATTCGCTGTGCTGCTTCGCGCAGAGCCGCCTCTTCCTGGACCAACGCGATTCGCACATAGCCCTCTCCTTCGGAACCGAAAGCATCTCCAGGAATAACCGCTACGCCGGTTTCAAGCAGTAATTCGCGGGCGAAACGGCGCGAGCTCCATTGAACATCTCGAAAAGCTTCAGGGAGCCGGGCCCATAGAAACATCGTGGCCTGAGGCTTAGGTACAACCCATCCTGCTTCGGCAAGTGATGCCACGAGGACATCACGCCGAAGCTCATATAGTGAAGCGACACCCTGTTCCTCATGACCAGATGCCATGGCTTGACGCAGTGCATGGACAGCCGCAATTTGTACAGGCTTGAATACACCAAAATCAATATTGCTTTTGTACTCCCGCAGCGCGCCCACTGCTTCCTCATGACCGGCAAGAAAGCCGATGCGACAGCCTGCCATGTTAAAGCTCTTCGAGAAGGAGTGAAATTCTACTGCGATGTCGATCGCGCCGGGAACCTGCAGAATACTCATGGGGCGATAGCCGTCAAAACCCATTTCGGAATATGCAAGATCATGAACGATCAGTACGTCCCATTGTTTTGCCAACCCGACCAATTTTTCGAAAAAAGCATAATCAGCCCGGACCGCAATCGGATTCCCCGGAAAATTCAACAGAATGAATGTCGCTTTCGCCCAAACCTCCTCCGGAATGCTGTCCAGATCCGGCACAAATCCAAACTCTTCCTTCAGCGGAAGATACCAAGGCCTAACGCCTGCAATCGCAAGCGCTCCGGCATAGATTGGGTAACCCGGATTCGGTACAATGGCCACATCTCCCGGATTACATATGGCCTGAGCCAGATGCGATAATCCATCCTGAGATCCCATCAAGGCGAGTATTTCGGTATCGGGATTGACATTTACACCAAAGCGGTATTCCATCCAAGCCGCTGACTGTTCTCGAAACTCCGCGGTTCCTCTAGTACCTGGATATGTATAGTTATCATCTTTTAGCGCTTCTTGGCTAAGCACCTCACGGATATCCGCAGAAGGACCACGGTCAGGGCTTCCGATGCTCAAGTCGATAATATCTCTTCCCTCTTGAAGAGCCTCTTGTTTCCACTCGCTGACCTCGGCGAATATGGAAGAACCCATCTGCGATAGTTTGTCTGCACGCCATGTGCGTTTTGAAGTTTGATTCGGCAAGATATCCACCCACTCCACTTTTTCCCTACATTATAGCATGAAGCTGGAGGTGCATCGCTTTAAAATCCTCATCTCAGGCTTGACTTGAAAAGCCTTTCATAACGTAAGATCGAAGCATACAAAAAGAGAATTCAGGAGAAGAGACAACCATGACCAGAACACGAGAGACCATCTTTATTATCGCCTTTACTTTTGCAGCCTTTGTACTTGGTACTACCGAATACGTCATTGTTGGATTATTAAAAGACATCAGTGTAAGTCTCAGCATTTCGCTTGCTGCAGCCGGTGTCCTCGTATCCAGCTTCGCTATTGCTTACGCCATCGGAACGCCGATTGCGGTCACGCTGCTTGGACGTATTCCTCGGCATGTTACCATTCTGACAGCGTATATTGCGGTGTTATTGTTTAATTATTTGACCATCTTTGCCACCACGTACCCCGTCATGTTATTCATTCGCATCATCACCGCGATTCTGTGCGGATTAACTTTATCGCTGGCCATTGCCGCAACAAGCGAGCATATGAGCGCTTCCCGCAGGGCTGGTGCGGTTGCCTGGATCATCGGAGGTTTCTCGATTGCGAATGTCCTTGGCGTTCCTGTCGGAACGCAAATCGGCCAGATGGCTGGATGGCAAACGGCTTTCATTGTTACATCATTGGTCGGAATTATCCCGCTAGTTTTGATGATGGTTGTCATGCCCAAGAGCAATACCATTAGCGTAAGCTCCATGAAACAGCAATTTGCCTTGTTCAAGAACAAGCGGATACGACTTGCCTTCTTCATTCCGGTCCTTGGCGTAGGTTCTGTATTTATCGTATACACGTACATAACGCCGCTTTTAGAGAATGTAATGGGAATTCCGCAGCAATGGATCAGTACCGTTCTGCTGGCCTATGGCGCCTTCACCATTCTTAGTAATTGGCTCGGGGCCAAGGTAGCGCAAGGCAATTCAAGGGTAAAATTGAAAGTGATTTTTATCATCCAAGCGATGATTATGATGGCGCTTGCTCTTACCCTATCACTCCCGTGGATGGCCTTATTGTCGTTAATGCTGGTCGCCTGCTTCTCCTTTGCGCTCAGTACCGCCGTTCAATTATACCTGATTGACCTAGCGGATGAATCTTCAGCCGGCTCCAAGGACTTCGCTTCTACACTTATGCCGGTCGCATCCAATCTGGGCATCGCCGTTGGTTCTCTACTGGGCAGCCTTGTCGTGGATAACGTTGGTCTCGAATATCTGCCTTGGGCTGCCGTTGTGTTCGCAATCGGAGCATTTGCCGTTACCTCCCGCTGCCATCAGCTGGATCAAGAGCATATGGGTTTAACGCCTCTGGCATCGGCAAAGGCTTCGTAAAACGCCCTTTTTTCAAGCCTTCTCATTCCTTTCTATGGTCGACAACCAGACCATCGTATCGGGATGGGAAACATTCCAGATCAGCGTTCATTAATCGTTAAATTCAAAAAGCTTACCCGTTATGTAACGGCGTAAGCTTTTTGTTTTACTGTTATTCAGTTTATCAGGCATGCTTGAATGACTGTCGACTATATGCCGGTTAGCCGTGTACAAATTTCCTTATTACGATTCCGCCATCCAGCATGGTTAAAGTCCATGGATTTGCGATATTTGAGGACACTGATTCCGCTATTTCTTTGGTTTTACGCTTTTCGTAGCAATATGTGGACAAGAGATCCGTTATTGCGAGATAATTGGGGGATTAACCCGTGATTATGGTGCAATAGCGGATTCTGTGTCCGCATGAACTCCATAATGGGCTGATTTCGGCGAAATAACGGATTCTCTGTCCTCATGATCTCCTAATGGGCGAATTCCAGTATATAGCGGAGATTACTCTGTCTGCATGTGCCCCAAAGTAAGCCGATTTCCGCAATATAACTGATCCTCTGTCTTCATCATCTCTTATTGGGCGAATTTGAGCATATGACGGGACTCTTCTGTCTGCATGTGCCCCAAAGTAGGAAGATTTCGCCGAAATAGCGGATCCTCTGTCTGCATCTGCCCAATTTGTCCGATTTCTGCTTATAACTGTAATTCAGTTCAGCAGCGATAGCCCCGTGTACCGAATCCCTCATTATGATCCGCCACCCGGCATCGTTAATGTCTGTCGAGTTTCGATATTTGAGGACACTGGTTCCGCTATTTCCTTGTTATCACCCATTTCGCAGTAATATGCGGACATGAGATCCGCTATTGCGAGATAATTGGGGGATTAACCCGTGATTATGGTGCAATGGCGGATCCTGTGTCCGCATGAACTCCATAATGGGCTGATTTCGGCGAAATAGCGGATCCTCTGTCCCCGTGTTCTCCATAACGGGCGAATTCCAGTATATACCGGAGCCCCTTCTGTCAGCATGTACCCCAAACTAGGCTGAGATCCGCAATATAACAGATCCTCTGTCCGCATATACCCCAAACTAGGAAGACTTCGGCGAAATAGCGGATCCTCTGTCCGAATATACCCAATTTACCCTATTTTTGCGTATAATTGTTATTCAGTTCAGCAGCGATAGCCGTGTACCGAATCCCTCATTATGATCCGCCACCCGGCATCGTTAATGTCTATCGAGTTTCGATATTTGAGGACACTGGTTCCGCTATTTCCTTCTTATCACCCATTTCGCAGTAATATGCGGACATGAGATCCGCTATTGCGAGATAATTGGGGGATTAACCCGTGATTATGGTGCAATAGCGGATCCTGTGTCCGCGTGATCTCCATAATGGGCTGATTTCGACAAAATAACGGATTCTCTGTCCTCATGATCTCCTAATGGGCGAATTCCAGTATATAGCGGAGATTACTCTGTCTGCATGTGCTCAATATAGTCTTATCCCGCGATATAACAGATACTCTATCCTCCTGTCCTCCATAACGGGCGAAATCCAGTATATGCCGGAGCCCCTTCTGTCAGCATGTACCCTAAAATAGGCCGATTCCCGCATATAGCGGATCCTCTGTCCCCATGTTCTCCATAACGGGCGAATTCCAGTATATACCGGAGCCCCTTCTGTCAGCATGTACCCATAACGGGCCAATTCCCGCATATAGCGGTTCTTCCCGCGTCGTCCTACTGTTCGATGGAATCTTTACTTAGGCTACCATCTCCCGGCATACTTTCGCACATCGGAAGCATGCTTCAGCACATTCCTGGCAGTGCTTCATGTCATGCTTCTTACACTCGTTGCCGCATGCTTCACAGACATCGGCGCAGATCCTGCATATTTCTGTGGCATACATACTGTTCGTGGACATCGCTTGAGCAGCAAATCCGCAAATATCCGCACACTGCCGGTCCAAGCGAATGCATTCTTTCATCATCGCCACATCATGTTCATCCAAACATGCGGTGTAACAATGGTTACAGGCTACCATACAGCGCAAGCATTCCTCGATACATTGTTGAACTTGTTCATGTGACATCATCCATTCTCCTTTCGGTCTTAGCGCTCATAGGATTACCTTTTTTCAAGGTTGTATGTAATTAACCATAACTTGTGAAGATAATATGAGGATATTTTATAGAGTCGAGATCATTGGTGTGAATAGAAAAGACGACTGCGCAGCTGGTATTCTCCCCTCATGGTAGACAACGTAAAAGAGACATCTGTTAAGATGGACTTACATGTTGTCTGCTGGAGGGGATTTTTTTCATGGGGAAAACAGGACGTACAAACAATAGTTATTCTGAGGAAGTTAAGAAGGAAGCTGTGCGGCTGGCTATTGAGGAGAACATGTCCTATCGAGAGGTGGCCAGGCGGCTGGGGATTCGGAATAAGACACAAGTTGAGGTATGGGTGAAATGGCATCAAGAAGGTAGAGCTTTAGAACAAGAAGCCTTTCACAAAGGGCGGCCGAAGACTACGTTTACCAGCCTTGAAGAAGAGATGGCTTATTTAAAAGCGGAGATCGCATACTTAAAAAAGCGGTATCCAAATCTACACGGGGAGTGACGAGCAAAGCCATTCGTTGCGCGATCATCGAGGAATTGAGACAGGAACATCCGCTGAAGTGGCTTCTGCAGCTAGCGGATGTTTCGCGGGCCGGTTATTACAAGTGGCGCCGAAGAGCTCCCGAGATGAGTGAGCGCAAACAGCAAGAACGACTGCTAGAAGAGCATATTATGGCGATCCATCGCTTACACCCGTACTTCGGTTACTTGCGTATAACAGTAGCGTTGAAGCGCGAAGGACTTCATGTTAACCACAAACGGGTTTACCGACTTATGAAGAAGCTGAGCATCCGTTCTGTCATACGGAGGAAACGGCGTTTCTTTGGCAAACAGGCATCCGTTGTTCATCCCAATCGCCTAGAACGAAACTTTCAGTCGGACGCGCCGCTACAAAAACTGGTAACGGATATTACCTACATTCGGGCGGGAGAGCGTTTCGTATATCTATCCGCCATCCAGGACCTGTATAACAATGAAGTGGTGGCCTGGCACTTATCGGAACGCAACGATCTTGCCCTGGTCACGCACACCGTAGACAAGCTAACCGAGAAAGCAGATCTCACCAGCGTTCTCTTGCATTCTGACCAAGGATTCCAATACACTTCGAAACCGTTTAACCGCAAACTCACGAACCTAGGTATCCTTGGAAGCCACTCCAGAAGGGGAAACTGCTTTGACAATGCCTGCATTGAGTCATTCTTTTCGCATCTAAAGACCGAGAAAATTTATCTGGTTCACCCGCAAACTTTCCTGGATGTGGAACGGGCCATTCACGAATATGTCTTATTCTACAACAATGAGCGTTTTCAGAAAAAACTAAACGACCGCTCCCCAGTTGAGTTCCGAGAAGCGGTCGCAGCTTAAAGATGTCTTTTTATTCGTGTCTACTTGACAGGGGTATGACCACAGCAGTCGTCTCTTATTTTTCATGATTGCCATGAATGGAACATTACCCGTAAATATACGGTCGAGTTGAACATTTATAGGAGATTTATAGGAGATGAATTAAGTTAACCAATCTTCACATGAATCCGCCAAACTCTGCAAATCTTGAAAGAACATGCCGGCATGGTAACCATCACACACAGCATGGTGCACCTGCAATGAGACTGGGAGGAGAATACGGCCACCCTGCTCGATATATTTTCCTCCGGTTATGATAGGAAGAAGATAGTCTGCTTCATTGACAATATTTAGATTAAATCCGCTAAAGCTTGCCCAGGGTATCATGGATATGGGAAACGTGTTCAGCGGTGGATTCTCTTTAACGAAAATCCCTTTTGCATCCCGATAACGCTCCATGTCCTGCTCGTAATGATCGTGAAATCGATAGAAATCATTCGAACATGCTGTCCATAAACAGGAGAAGGTATGGTCATCATTATGGAAAAAAGTATAGCTTGGCGTCATCCGATCCCAGTAACCCAATTCCCCTTCGGGACTATAGGACGTTTTGAATTCGACCCGGTTATTGACAACCCTGGTAACCATATAAATAAAAGCAGGATAAAGCTTGAATCCATTAGCTTTTAACGAATACAGCAAGCGAGTAATGTCGATATCCACGGTAATGCTAAAGGTACATTTATTCGATCGATAATGCTCGTAATAAGGTTTTCTCGTCCACTGTTCAACATCTATAATATGAAATTTCATCGTTTATGCCCTCCTAAAATAAAATCGTTCTATTTCAGGAGGGAATATCCACTGATCTAATCACACGCCATCACTCCAAAGTTTCCGTATTAGCAGATTTCTGTTACATCTTCGAGTTTAACTGATTCTGCCCAGTTTCATTATTATAAATGATACAGCAAGAGGCTTCACTCCTCAAGCAGCTGCTTAAGTCGTAAAGCCTCTATGTCATCCAATCTTAATGAAGAACTTAAGGCATTTGGGTAAACAGCAGGTTTACTGGCAAATTGCTTCCCGGCGCAGCCGTCAGCATGATTTCAACCTTCTGTTCGTAATCGCCTGTACGGTAGAGGACTGCTTGCTCGCCGGGAGCTACCTGTCCAAGGGAATAGATCGGTACAATCGTTCCATTTATCATGGCATATCCCGAGTACTTACCGCCCCGTGGGTTAAACGAGATCAGGGTATCCGGTGCTACGCGATCCAAAGTAATTTTATACAAGACACCAAAGTTGCCCGTGTTGTGCGTAATGTCTCCAACCATAGGGTCCATACCTTCCAGGTTAGGGTCATCCTGATTGTCTCCAAGTACAAGACGTTCGGAATCTGCACCTACCAGTTCGGAATAACGGATGACCCGCGTCGAATCCGGATAGGTTCCGCGGTTGTGAACACCATCGCGATTCAGGATCGGCAACGTGCTCAGAACCTTCAATGGATCGGATTTCTCATCAATCATCACAACATCGAACTGAATCGGCAGGTCGCTGTACATATCCGAGTATAGGGAGATGACATGTCCTTGCTTCATTCTAACATCGCTCAGTTCCGTCATGACCAGCTTCTGTTCACCTGGTGCAAGCGTTACTGAAGTTCGCTTCGAATCGTCCTGCATGGATTGGAAGTAGTTCAGCACAGACTTCTTGCCTGCTGCCGTTGCGATCGGCGACGGGCCTGCAAATCCCAAGTAATCTTGTCTGAGCGTTACCGGAGTGCTGTTCTTGTTTGTTGCAATAACGTACATTTTCACATTTTTATTCAAATTGTTCACATGGTGAATCATAAAGCGCATATCGCCAACTGCCGTCTCTCGGTACACAATGCCTTCGGTGTTGACGGTTTCGGGACTGTTACTACGAATCAAGGTGCTTGGCTCGTCGTAAAAATCATAATTGATCTTCGCACGTGAAGTCACATTACCGAGGAACGTGAATTTCTCCCCTTCCGGGATAAAGAGCATATTGAAATCCTCTTCTTTATATAACGTTTCGTTTGTCACGTTAATCGTCGCCTCGTAGGTGGAACTAAGTCCCTTCTTATCGGTGGCCGTTAACTTGATCGTATAAACACCCGGTGTGAAGAAAGCATACTGTTTATTCTCCCACTTGTACGTCAGATCCTCAGGCTTGTCCTGGTCATCAGTACTTAGGTTCGTATAAGTAATCAACTCACCCATTTTATACTCGGACTTATCGGTCTCGAACATGGCAACGGGAGGTAGATTCGGCTGAATGACCGTAATCTTTTGGCTATAAGGCTCGCTCCACGCTCCTGTAGAATCCTGAACCGAGTAAGTGACTATGTATTCGCCTGGTGCATCGAAAATATCCTGTTTGCCTTCCCAACGCTCGTCGATGATCTCACCTTGTACATTCTCCAGCTGCGGTGTATAAGTCACTGTTGTTTCTCCGGCAAAAATCTCTTTAGGTCCCACCGTAAACTTGGCTACGGGCTTGGTTTCCAGATTCATGATGACACGTTTGCCTACATTATCCGCTTTATATTTAATATCCAGCGCTTGGGTTATAGCTGTCAGCGGAACCATGAAGGTGCTATTCGTCTGGTAGGAGGTTCCCTTCATCTCTTTCGTTACGCCATTCACGGTATACTTGCTGCTGTCTGTTTTGAAGCGAAGCTCCGTGGTTCCTTTGGTAATGACGGTTTCTTTGGTCTTCTTATCGTAAGTGACCTTGAAGCCTACACGGTCCACAAGGGCACGAATGGGAACATAGGATACTCCCTTTTTGACTTGCATCGGCTGTGGTGCATTGTACGTAACGCCATCTTGTACCATTTTTGTACTATTAAAATATAGAATAAGTTCTTTACCTGTTACGGTTTGTTGGTTATTCTGGTTGCTCGGCTCTTCCGTAGTTGTTGCCGGATCTTTCACTTCGCCAGTTTCCTCAACCGGTACTTCGGTTGTTCCTTCTTCTTTCGGCACTTGAGACCCTTCAGTCACTGTCTCTGTCTGAGTGGTTGTCTCTGTAGTATGGGTTGTTTCTTGAGCAGCGTCTGTACCCCCGGATTTTAATGCTTTGGTTGCCGCAGCGTTTTGCTCGTACACTTCTTGGGTGACTGACTGTTGTGGCTTGTCTGCGGTATTTGCATCCGCGCTCGCCGGATAAGCTGCAGCTAATTGGGCAACAGCCAATACGGTTAGCAATGATCGTTTCTTCAGTTTCATTCCATAACTCCTTCTAATCCTTTTTTGATATTTATTGAGGTCATACTATTAGACGCAAATTTTGGTAAAAAAGTTTCTCTGATCTGTTAATAATATTTATGATGATATAGAACATTGTAAAACCTATGAAAACTCCCGCAACAGCACGATGGCCATAGCGGGAGTTAAATATATATTATTTCACGATAGATGCTCCTGCAAATTCGTAGCCGCAATCATCTTTTTCCCGCTCCGATCATATCTCCATAGATGAACACCTGTGTCGCCAGTCGGGATATGAATGTCCGTATGATAAGGAAGATTCAAGAAGCTTCGGAATAACATCGAGATCATCCCGCCATGGGAGACAATGCATACTCTTTTCAAGTCAGGCTCGCAATGGATTGTAGTAAACAGCTTGGATATGAATTGTTCGGCTCTTGCTCTGAACTGCACTTCAGATTCTCCACCTTCAATCGCATCATGCCGCTTTCTTCCTCCAACAGGCAAGGGATATTTAAGTAAAGCCTCTTCTCTTAACATACCGGCTATGACTCCATTATTTTGCTCCATTAAATCATCGTCATAGGTAACGGGGACTTTTGTCGTTTCAGCTATTGCTGCCGCGGTCTGCTTGGCCCGGTTTAACGTGCTGGAGAAAATGGCATCCACGGTGTATTCACGATGAATCCACTCCGCTAGGAGCCGCGCCTGCTGCTGGCCAAGATCCGTTAGTGCATAGTCAGCCCGTCCTTCACACCGATTCAAAATATCCGCTTCCGATTGTCCATGCCTGACGACCAGAATCTCAACCATGTCATATCCCCCCCTTTTTTCACGCTTACGGCTCTATAGCTTATTACCAACCGCAATCCAGCGCCCGTCCACATCCTCAAATACAAACTCATGATTGTTATAATCCGTCGTCGATAAGGCTCTGACAATCTTCACGTCCAAATCGATAAGCTCTTGCTGGATTTCCCGTTGTCCATAAGTAATAAAATAAGCATCATACCCATATCCGTAACGGATTCGATTCGGAACAACCTCAATATCAGTCTTCGTTAATACAATCTCAACAGCGTCCTTGTAGAGGCACATATGCGGTTCTGTTGCATCAAAATAATTCACAGCACGGAACCCGATTCGCTCATAAAACTCGCTGGTTTTCTCGAAGTTAGACGTCGGGAAAATTTGCAAGCAGTGGGAAAACCCTTTATTCATCCTTCGATCTCCTGTTCGAGCTTATTTATGATCCTTCTCATTTCCACGCTTAAAATTCCCGGTCACTTTAGCCATAATTAGTTGGGCTCAGTCGATTGCATTTATCCACATTGCCCATCTTTTCATACTCCTCTAGATCGTAACTCTACGGTTTATTCTTTAATTCACGTATATCTTTGATCATGAGATCGAGTCTCTCAATGATTCTCTCGTCATTATCCAATTTCTTTTTGAGTCTGACCTCAATCACAATGAGTTCAATGATAAGCACCACGATAAGAACGCCGATAATCATAGCCCGCTCCTTTCTGAACCTGATACACCAGTTCCAAACAGATGAAGGATAGCCAGATAGAATGGGTACAACGCCAAAATTGCGATGGCCATGAGTCCTGTTACAGGATTCGGTTTGTCTGCCGGATTCATAATAGGGAACCATGCATACAAAAAACTCGATATATTTAATCGAATGAGGAAGCTCATGTTCACTCTCCTGAAACTTATATAACTGAAGCAAATTGTTGGCATGGTGCTTTAATGTTTTATTTAACCAGCTCTTTAATCAGATACAGATTCAAATCGTCATCCGCACATACCATGTCACCGGGCACCACAGGTTCATTGCTGTACATAATCCCGTTGCCATCAGGAATATAACCGCGACGGACATAGATTCTTTGTGCCGCACCATAGTCTCTGTACAATCCCACGCCGATACCGATACGCGGCATTTTTTGGCGGACGATGTTCTCGAATTCTTCTAGGATGCTGTTAGCTATGCCGTTTCTCTGGTACGCTGGGAACACATTCAGATCATTGATTTCCGGAATATTCTGATCTCGAAAATATGGATAACTCGATTCGTATTTCAAGTGGGAAACACCAGTCAGCTCCTCATGAACAAAAGCCAACAAGGTGACACGCTTGCCGATTTGGTTCTCATATTCGCAATAATCATAATACTCATCCGGGCGATTTATATTTTGCTGTTGAAACGCTTCTTTCCAGATGCTTTTCAGCTCCGTGTTATCTAACACCTTTAATGTAACGTCCATTGGTTTACCTCGCTGTTATGTATTTTAATGGTAGGATTCAACTCTGATATTGTCTCATCTAAAATCTCGCATGCCTGCCTCAAACGCCTCAGCGTCTTGATGAATAACTCCATGCAGCGCCTCTTGCAAGGCAAATGTGCTTCTATAAAAATGTACACGCTCCGCGATTTGGTCTCCATTCGGATACATGGCGATGCACTTTTCGAAGAACTCTTGACCGTACCCCGACAGAATTCCCGCTAGATCATAAGCCGGATCTCCAATCCCAGAGCCTCCAAAATCTATAATACCCGTAATTCGGCCTTTCTCCGGACTCCAGAGGATGTTGGACGTGCCAAAATCACCATGAATGCAGGTTGGACGAATGTCATGATTCGCAGGGTTGTTCAGAAACCTGGTGAAGTTGCTTGAGATTTCCTCTTGTGCATCAGGCCTGATATAACGAAACAACTGGTCTTGAATTTGAGTGAACAATCCGGACATCTCTTCGTGGACATTTACGATATTCGTATCGTCAGCAATCCATTCATTGATCTCCACAGCATGAAGTTGAACGAGAAATTCGACTAATTGTTCCGCTACCCTATCCTCGATGTTCGAATTCCGGTGTGGAAGCAGATCTTCTGTCCATAACGGTTGACCTTCGATTAACGGATAGCCCATGAACATTTTGCCCACCTGCATATCGTCAAATGAAACATACATCGGATTCGGTATAGGCAGCGTTACCTTGGTCTTGATCCCATTCAATAACTGTGTTTCTCTGATCATGGCTTTGAGACTTGCTGCGTACTTAGGAAATCTGAAGACAAGCGTTTGATTCACAATCAACACATCGTTGTTCTGACCGATGCTGTCAATCTCAACGTCTTGAATATGTAAATGTGGATAAACGTCTTGTATGCGCTGGGTATATGATGGATTCATGTATAAACTCCTTCTACTTGCGAATGTCATTAACCTCTATTTTAATGCTTTTCCTTAACTTGGTAAATCATTATAGAGCAATTTTGCAATTTCATTGGAATTACTCTTGCATGACAAACCCAAAGATGACATTATATTCCACGTAAGAAATCTGTCGCGATGAGGAGAGAATCCGGAAATGAAAAATTTAGGGAAAGTGCTGGCTTTAACTCTGCTTACGATCTGTTACATAGGGACGAATAGTGGAGTTGCGCTTGCAGATGAGACTCCGTTCAAGGATGTACCATTGAATCATTGGGGTTACTCTCACATTCAATGGGCCGTGGAGCAAGACGTGGTTGATGGGTATCCGGATGGAACCTTCAAGCCGAAACGGACCGTGACGCAAAGCGAATTTTTGACGATGCTCATTCGAGCTGCCAATCCGAAGGTTATCCCTGACGACTCCTCAACGACACCATGGGAAGAACCCTATATCACGTATGCCCGGAACTTAGGCTGGAAGGCTGCGTCACCGAAGAAGAAGCTTACGCGTGGATTGGCAGCTCAGTTGTTGGCGAACGCCACCGGCAAAAATTACGATCTAAAGGATTCTATCCAATACATGCTTGACTTAGGCCTTGCACAAGGGATATCAGGAAAAAACATCGAGGGCTATCAAGCAAATCAAGAAATCACACGTGCTGAGGCCGTGACCCTAATCGAGAGGTACTCAATGAAATACAATGAGCTCCATAACGTATCATCAAGCTTGGAGATCTACTCTCATGCTGATTTATTCCACAAGTATACAAACAGCACCTATCACTTTCGACTCGAGATTCCCAAGAGCTGGGACACGCGCTATGAAGTCCGTGATCAATCCATCGGAAACGGCCATCATCTGAACTTCGTCAATACAATGACTCAGGGCACACTGTTCACCATCTCCCTCTGGTCCAAGAGTGACTGGGCTGAGCAGGAGGAAGAAATCAAGGGGCAAATACCGGCAGTACAGGTCGGGGAACGAGGCAATCAGGTGTATGTGTTCCACACACCTACTGATGTCCAATACGATCCATCGAATGATAACGCCAAGAACGAGTATCAAGGCATGTTTTTGGACGTACAAAATATCAAAAGTTCGTTCCAAATTTCCGATAAGTAACTTTTCTTAATTTAAAAGCGGCCAGGACAAGTGTCCTAGCCGCTTTTTCCTTCTGATAACTAACCCGATCTCGCCTATTCTTTCATTCGTTCTGCCCGAATAATTCTACGGATCGATTGCTCTGTTAAATAATATCGTTCTGACAATGTACGGATGGAGTCGCCATGCATATAACATTTGAAAATGTTCTGATTCCGAATATCCAGATCCTTCTTTACCCCGGTTTGCTCTCCCCAGGACTTCCGATTCTCCGACTTTCTCGGAATATAAATATAACTTCCATCAATATATTGTTGAATGGTTTTGACTATGTGTTCAGGCAAAATATCTAGTGCTTTCTCGTATTTCATTCTCCCTGCTCCTATCTACATAGAATCTTGTAAATAGTGAGCAAAGCCGACACATGAAATATTGCAGCTATAATTAATGTTGAAGAAGGCTCCGAACAAATTCTCTGCTCGATATTTCCGTGCTGCTTTGCCCGGAGCCTGATTTAACGACTTGAACGGTTGTGCTTCTAATGTGAGCCATCATGATTTTCACCTCGCCAAATTTGGATAATTCAAAGTTCACTCGCTTCTACTCTCTATTCTAACAAATTCAATTTCCTTTGCACCAGGCTCGAATAACAAAATAACGGATAAGCGATCCACATTCCCGTTCGAGTCCGTAAGAAAAGTCGCTTTGGTTTTAATATCAAACTCCGTAACATGGAGTTCAAACTGATTCGCATTTTGATGTGTGAGGGGGAACTTCATTGAATTGAATCCTGCCCGAAGCTCTCCATCTGTAAGTTCAACCATCATTTCTCCATACGCTGCATGAACATACGTCCCCGTTAAATCTAATAAGGAACTGGACAATGGAACAATGGGTTCTTTCGCACCTGAAGTTGCCTTACTATTTGTTGCCGGCTCGTTCGCAACGGTTGCTTCCTTCTTTTGTCCCAACGCTTGCCCACTCCAGTCCTTGATCTCGCCACCGAGCAAAGAATCGAAAATGTAATTGGCTATAAATACAGGAAGCGGAGTACCATTGAGATTCGACAGCACCACGACGCCAATCTTCTCCGTAGGAATAAAGGCAACATGTGCGGTGAAGCCGTCAATATTGCCTCCGTGACTCACCATCCGTAAGCCTCGATAAGGTTCGATCAGCCAATCCGCTCCGTTGCAAAAGCATCAAACATTTTGAAATCAGGAAGATACTCCTTCACAGATGTATCCAAATCCAAGATTTTTTCACCCGCCAAAATTGCGGCTGCCAGTGCAGTAAAAGCTTTGGTGGAGGAACCGATCGCGAACAGCGTCTCACTTGTCACAGGCAGGCTTTGGGCGATATTTCGATACCCGTAACCCTCCATCATGACGAACTCCTGATCCTTGACCACCGCAACGGACACCCCCGGAACCTTCCATGCCTTCATCTGCTCCTCGATATATGTATGGATGCCCTTTAACGATTCCATTGTCATTAAAATCTCTCCCATATGATCCCCTTTCCTTCAACTATACAATTTATGAAACAAAATATATGGGTCCACAACCTATGCATCATACATCATTCGCTCCAAGACACATTCCCTTGCTAACCGACACACCACTCTCAAGTGACTAGGTCCTTGTTCCCCTTTTAAACATCAGTCCGGATTGGACTCGCTCGGCATGGTATACTTTTCCCAAAATCCAGTTATAGAAGGAGTCACCTTTCGTGTTAAAAGAGCGCATTGATTTCTTGTGCAAGAAAAAAGGAATAGCTCGCAAAGAGCTGGTAGAGGGATTAGTGACAACCACCCATTTTGCGAACATCCTTGCCGAGCGTTATCCACTGGCCGAGGACCTTGCCGAGCATCTGGCACAGCGTTTGCAAGTGACCCCCTCCTACTTAGTCAATGCAGCTAATTCCGATAAGGATACACTTGAGACCGCGGAACGCATCTTTGAAGAATTATCCCAATCGGTCTCTCACATCACAGAGGAGCGCATATACGATCTTCCGGATCGACATGACAGTCTTACGGTAGAACTCACAACGGCCTTAATGAAGGCGGTCTATTATCAACAAGTGAACGATGCGGTGTCCCATGAATATCTGCATCAGAATTACCTCAATTTTTATCTGGAAAAATACGGCCGTCCCGATGACGCAGAACTCCCGCTGCCCGCGAAAAAAGCGATGCTGTTCTATAAAATCCAGTTCTATCGATCCAAGAACCGCTATCATGAGGCTTTAAGCCAAGTGAACCGGTTAAGCGAACATGTTCAGATCGGCACCGATTTATGGCTGACCACTCAAAACTTCAAAATGGAGGCCTGTATATTTTTGAAGCAATATGACCAGGCCAAGCAGGTGTTTGAAGGAACGATGAGACAGGTTTATGAAGACCGCTTGTTTCACCGCTTATCCGATCTGTACATCGCGTACAGCGGCTACTGTTATTCCATGGGACTGTATCAGGAGGCGCTGGTCTCCCTCTCTATGGCAGAAGCCCATTTGGTCTATGCGGTAAACCAGGGGAACATGGTGTCAACCATCCTGAACAATCGGATCATCATGCTGACGATGCAGGGAGATCATGAAAAAGCGGAAGAAGAAATCAACCGTTTCGAAGGACTACTCGCGCGGGAAGTGGCGGAAGTACGGCAGCAATTCCGTCCAGTCGTATTGATTTACCGGTGTGAATTGGTCTTAGCACAAAAGCAATGGGGGCTTTTAACCCAATATATTCAGGAGCTGAAAGCGATCGAGCTTACAACGGATCAAGAGATGTCGGTTGCCTACTACCAATGTCAGCTAGCCTTGGCACACGGTCATCATGATGAATTTATGGGGCATGCCCTGTCTTGTCTACCATACTACGAATCCAATCATCTTACATTGCGACTTGAATCCTTATATGAAGCATTGGCCGCGGTATCGGAGGAATTAAGGAAATACAAAGAGTCAGCATCTTACTACAAAAAGCTGGTCTATCTGCTTCGAAGTAAATAATTCATGAGCTTAAAAGGTTACAAAAGGATGTTCCACCCGCAAAACTTTTGTCGTTCCCTTCATTTTAATCGCTGTACGACAGGATAAAGAGTGCACAAACCTTTGAATACGGCAAAAGTTTGTGCAGAAGTATCGTGTTGATTTACTCCTAATGCCGGAAGTTTTGTATCCTTGCCAAACCATTGTCTCCTCAGACCCCCACGGGTAACATGGAATTATAAATAATTCTACTAGTGAGGTGCTAAGCTTATGGGATGGTTTGGAAAAAAGAAAAATCCGCAGGACGCGCTGGAAAAAGCAGATAAAATGATGAACAAAGGTTTAACCGGCATGATGATGAAAGGTTTTGTTCCGAAAGAGCATCGCAATGCCATCAATCAAAGTTTGGAGCAGGCGAAGCAAGCGCAGATGGCAGCGACCGGAGCCCTGGCATTAACGGCCACCGCTAAAGTACGAACCGTACGGGATACCGGAAAGCTGATCAATTTCGACCCGGTTGTCATCCTGGAATTGGATGTAACCGAGAACGATGGGAGCCAATATACCAAAACGCTGGAGACCCTCGTATCGAAACTACAAATTCCTAGAGCCGGGGATATCATTGGTCTTGCCCAGCATCCGGCCAATTCGTCAGAGCTTGTCTATATGGGACCGATTGGATGATTATAGGCAAAATAAAAAGGACCTCATTCAGGTCCTTTTGTCATGTGCTCATAGCTTCCTGCAATTTCTCATTCAACAATTGGAAAGCCTCTTGAATGCTTTCTCTCGGTGTTTTACCGTACCGTTCCCCAATGTGAACTTCCGTATAACATTGACTTTCCCCTGCTTCGTTCAGATAACTGATCAATCCGATGCCCGTGACACGGAAAACCTCGATAAGAATCGGTTCAAGCTGTTCTTTGTTCAATTCAAAGTGTACATGAAACATATTCGATACGGGCACGGCAGGCTTCGTATTCACGCCCTCGCACGAATTAAACAAAGCTGCAAGCTCTTTAGCCTCCTGGTAATATCGGCCCATGCTACCTATTCTTTCCGTGTAATAATAACTTGAACTAATGATATACGGGTAAAGACTGACCAGATCACCGCCATGACGCCTTTTCCATACTTTAGACTTCGCCACGAAATCGGTGCCGCCAGCCAGAATGGCGCCGGCAATCCCACCTATACCTTTATAGAAGGACACATATACACTGTCAAACAGTGCACAGATTTCTGCCGCGGTTTTTTGATAATAAGGGGTGATCTCGAACAATCTTGCCCCGTCCAGATGCAGCTTAATGCCTTGCGAACGGCAATACGCCGATATCGCTTCCAACTCTTCGTATTCGGGCAGCTGCCCTCCGATTTCACGCTGCGGCAATTCCAGCAGCAAACATGCAATATCGCGATCCAGACGCTGCACGTCTTCAAGCGTAATCAAACGCTCCTCATCGGCAAGAAGAATCGGCTCAATATGATGCAGCTCCTTAAGCCCGTCCTCTTCGTGAATCTCCAGATGGCAGAGGGGATGATAGGCCACTCGTTTCAGCTCCGCATCATCACACCAGATCCGCAAAGCAATCTGCTGCGCCATGGTTCCGCTTGGGAAAAAGACAGCTGATTCCTTGCCCAGAACGTCTGCCATGCGCGCCTGAAACTCCTCAATGATGGCCCCTTTGCCGTATGTATCCCCCATCTGCGACCCATCCACATCCCGAAATGCTTCAAGCAGCACCTCGAGATTCCTGCGGCTATGTCCAATCAATGGATAGGCTGTTTCGCCATAAGCTTCACTAATCGATTTACGTTGTTCTCCCATGTCCCATACCACTCCTTCTCTTCAACCGATAATAAGAACAAATCATCACACAAAAAATTTAATTTCCTCACTTATCAAGCATACTAGATAAATGAATAAGTGAGAAATCATTTTCACTTCCACAAAACCCTCGGAAAAACTTGACAAAATCAAACGGTAAGATTACATTATATATGAGCATATGCTCATATTATATATAACACAAAATGTTTTATGATCTTTTATTACAATCAACAGATGGATCCGAAGGGAGTTTTCGATTATGCATCATCATAACCACCATCATGGACATGACCACAGCCACCATGATCATGCCCGCTCAGGAAACAAAAAAGGCCTTGCCATTGCCCTCATCATCACAATTGGCATCATGATTCTAGAGTTTGTAGGGGGCTTGCTAACCAACAGTTTAGCTCTGTTATCCGATTCCGGACATATGTTAAGTGATGCCAGCGCATTGCTGCTCAGTCTGGTCGCATTATGGTTTGCTACGAAGCCAGCATCGCCGAATAAAACCTACGGCTTTTACCGTTTTGAAATATTGGCAGCACTATTAAATGGAGTCGCCTTGTTTGTCATCGCCGGTTTTATCGTATGGGAAGCGATTCAGCGCTTTGATAACCCGCCGACCGTCGCCAGCGGAAGCATGATGCTCATTGCGGCCATCGGGCTGTTGGCTAACCTTCTCAGTGCCTGGTTCTTGATGCGGACGGGGGATGTGAAGAACAATGTGAATCTCCGCAGCGCATACCTCCATGTTATCGGTGATGCCCTCGGCTCTGTCGGCGCAATCATCGCCGGGATCGTGATGATTGCCTTCGGATGGTACATTGCGGACCCGATCATATCCATCCTGGTGTCGATCTTGATTCTGAAGAGCGCCTGGAGAATCATACAGAATACCGTTCATATTCTGATGGAGGGCGCACCGGAAACGATTAACTCTGAAGAGGTAACGAAGTCCCTCCTGTCTATTCCTGGGGTCACCGGCATCCATGATCTTCATATTTGGACGATTACGTCCAATTTCGACTCCTTGAGCTGCCATCTCGTCGCCCAAGATGACGCGAACACTTATGAGATCCTGCAACAAGCGATTGATCTTCTGGACAGTCGATTCCACATCGAGCATGCCACGATCCAGATTGAGAATTCCACCATCACGCATCGTGATCATAAAGTCTAATCTCTTCTCTGCGGTAATCCTTTAGTTCATGAAAAGGGGAAAAAGGGCTGCCGAGGTTTACACTTTTTACAAATTCGGTTGACCTCCATAATGAGAGTATCAAGACATTCTACTGGCGTTACAGCGAAATCTGAATGTCTGATAGGGAGGTTAACATGATCAACGATGTATATACACTGGAAAAGCTGAACGAATACCAGCAAGCAAAATGGGACGAACTTGATCGTCAAGGAAGATTCATTATTCATGACGAGATCGCGTGTGAATCGCAGCATACCTCAACCCATATTCGAATTCTCGATAAACTTCATGGCTTCTTTCGAAAGCGGAGATCCCGAAGAAGCCGTACGAAATCCTTATAAGTAAAAAGAGCAAGCGCGAATAACCGCGCCTGCTCTTTTTATGGGAAGAAATCATTCTCGCCAAATCTGCTTGAAGTCCAGCCATCCCAGATTATTGATGACCACCCCTTTATAAGAAGGATCCAAGCTTGCGTAAAATCTCGTGTGAGTCAAGAATGAAACATGCGCTTCCTCCCGAAGCCTCTCTTCAATATGGGTTAAAATACTCAAACGCTCCTCATACCATTCGCTGGCAAGCGCATCATCTATGCATTCTTTCACCCAATGATGCAGCGAAGGATCCATGAACTCTTTAACTACGCTTCCCTTCTGCACGTAGTTCTCGATTAAACATACTTCTTCACCTGGAAGAACAAGGCCGTGCAAGATACAATCCATGCTGTGCATCACATCCAGTTGGTGCATGGTATCCATCCTCTCCTCTCGGATGATCAATGGAATCCCGATGGAAGCGCATTGATTCTGAACCCATTCGGCGTCTTTAATATGCTTAGCGAGCGTAGCCATCGTAATGGGAGAGCCGTCATAACCCGACTGTTTCAGCAGTGACTTTGCGAGTTCGGGATCATATCGGTCTTTACGATAAGGCGCTTGCTCATCCATAATGAACCCTTTGGCTGGGTAAAGCCGATTATCACCAAGTTCGCGTATCATCTCCGCACGGTTCAGAATGAGGCTGAATGCCCGGCGAAATTCGATGGACTGATAGGGCCCCGGCTTTTTCATATTCCATGTAATCAACGTCGTGCAGCCTTCGGAGGATTCGATGACATCAACAGCATGCTTCTCGCCGTTATGATCGAAATGCTCCGGATTCCGCAGCAGCCGCTCCCAGCTGACCTCGCAATGCTCCGCATCTTCCGGCATCAAGATAATGTGGATGTTGTCCAAATGCGGTCTCCCATGATAATAATGGGGGTTAGCATGAATGGTCAGCCGATCATCGGTCCATTCCTTTACCCGAAAGGGGCCCGTTCCAACAGGTTGCTTCCAGAACTGTTCTTCATGGACGCTTACCAAATGTTTAGGCACGATGGACATGCATATGGAGCTAAGAAACCGAATGAAAATTCGATTCGGCTTGGTAAGAATAAAACGAACCTCACGAGGGGACACCACCTCTACCCGCTGCAGTTCACGCACGATCCAAGCATTTCGTTTATCCCGTCCCAGGCGTTCCACCGTGAATTTCACGTCCTCCGCCGACAATTCTTTACCGTCATGGAACCGTATTCCTTTACGCAGATGAAAGGTCCAGATCGTTCCATCCTCATTGCTCTTCCAATAATGCGCGATAACGGGTAGGTATTGATCATTTGCATTATCGTATATCACCAACCGGTCAAATATCTGCTGGATCATGTGAGCTTGAAAACTGTAGTAGCATTCGGCGGGATCCAACGTTTCAATCAGGCGGTAAACCGGAAGCCGCAGAGAATCCATTGCTTCTTCTTCCCCTTCGTTCATCTCCTTGCTAAAGCCAAAATGCCCGTTCATCCATTCCACGTAAGAATCGTTGGCGTGCATACCTTGGCCATAGGTACGCAGCAGTTCGAAGGCCTGCTTATATTCCCCTTTTATCGCGAGTTGCTGCGCTGCCTCCTGTAGCAGATCTGCTTGATCGACTACAAAGGTAAGCTTGGAACGGATTCCGCGCCCACGTCCCGCCTTCCATATAATCCAACCCTTCTCTTCCAGTTTGCGTATAACGAGCTTGGCATTCCGCGTTGTGCAATACAGCGTATCGGCAATCTGCTCAAGCGTCACTTCCGTAGCTGTACTCGCTGGAGCGTTAACAGCAAGCTTTTGGTGCAGCATAAAGAATTGTTCGTGCAGCATTGCAATCCGCTCCCCCTGGTAAAATCTATACGCTTTATTCTACTTGGAGATCGTTTCGAGCGCGAGTACCTTTTCGGTAGAAAACCATTATATTCGAAAAAGAACAAAGGCATTCATCATTCACAGGATTGAATGATAAGCTCTACCGCTTCCTTCAGAGTCAGTGTAAGCTCCGTGCCCTCGGTCATTTTCTTCAGTCGGACCATGCCCGAAGCCGCTTCATTTTCGCCAATCAGGATGGCATAAGGGATGCTTTCAGCTGAAACGGATGCTAATACTTTTTTCAATTTGCGTCGGTTGTCCGCCAATCGAGTATGAATCCCGCGATTCCGAAGTACTGCTGCAACCGTCAATCCTTCCGGAACGGTTTCTCCTATCGGGATAACCACAACGAGCGGCTTGTTCGTTTCAATCGGACGGTTCCGGATCATCTCCATGATGGATTCCATGCCAAACGAAAGACCCACCGTAGGATAGGCAATATCCTCGCGTCCAACGAGCTGCCCGATAATCGCATCATATCTGCCACCTCCGCCCAAGCTTGAACGGAAATCGTGCAATGCGTCAAAAATTTCGTAAACGGTTCCCGTGTAGAATGACAAGCCTCTTGACAGAAACGGATCAAATACGCAGATGTCTTGCAACCCGACACGCTGCAGCATATTTTGCAGGATCTGGACTTCTTGTGCTCCGCGCTCGTTGTCCAGGTTGTATTTGCTCGTTATTTGCTCAAATGTGGGCTCCTTGAGATCAACAAAATCGAGAATTTGACGACAAATCTCCGGTTCGAGTACCTTACCCGCAAGTTCTTGCCGAACCCCCTCTTTGCCAATCTTATCGAGCTTATCCAGGGTCAGCATGACGGATGGTTTCATCTCTTCTGGTACGCCCATAGCGCCAAGAACTTCACCCAGAAAGCTTCGATTGTTCCACCTGAGAATGATTGGAATGTCAAGTCTCCGAAACACTTCGGCTGCAAGCTGCATTAGCTCAACTTCCGCTTCTGGTCCCGAGATCCCTACCACATCAACGTCACACTGCAGAAACTCCCGCAATCTGCCGCGTTTCACGGGACCATCCCGGAATACCTTCCCCATCTCATAACGCTTGAATGGCTGGCTGATGGCGGGATTCAGCGCGATCACCTTAGCGAATGGAATCGTCAGATCGTACCGGAGCCCCAGACGTCGCGTGCCTTGATCCGTCAGCTGGTACATCTCCTTCAGAATCTCTTCCCCTCCTGCGTATTTGGAAGACAACAGGTCCGCTTCATTCAGAATGGTTGTCTCCATCTCAGCATAGTCATACCATTCAAACACTTCACGCAGCGTCGATTGGACCTTTCTTCGGATCGCCTGTTCTTGGCCAAAATAATCATACGTTCCTTTTACGTTCTGCATCGCTACTCATCCTTTCGTTCTAATGAAAATAAAAAACGCGCCGGACCTCATGGTCCCGCGCGCTTGATATGCGGCAGGGAGGCCAACGCGAACAGCGTTAGCCCACCCTGTAGAATGACAGGTGTGCTAACGCTGCTTGTGATGATGAAGTTGATTGAATTTAATGTTTATCATATTATTATCCCCTTCACCTTTTTTAGCTAGTGATTAAGGGGGATTATAGCGCAATCCATTTATTAATTCAAGGGCAATCCATTCTTAGATGGTGCGCGACCAATGGCGATGCGCCGCGATCGCCTCAATGAAGGCTTCGCCAAACGGCTTCAGATCCACATTCTCCTGAGTAACAACGATCCCTTCGCCGCTGGATGAAGGAAGTAAATTAGCCCCTTCGGCGATGGCTGCGATCGGTTTGAAATGCTGATACGCTTCCTTGACGAAATCCAGCACCTTCTGCTCCGCCAGGAGCTCCGATACACTTAACGCGCCGCCTGCGACAAGCACCGCATCGAACAAGACTGAATCCGCCCCCAGCAGCGAATGGTTCACTTCCAATTCAGCGCCGGCCTTGCCTTGAATTACGCCCAGCTTCGCGCTAACCACTTCGGTGATGATGCCGGCTTGCTGCAGCTGCGTAAGCACAAACGGCAGTTCATCCGTGAATCCGTTGCCTGCCAGCACCGCCACTTTACGGGTTAACGGGAGCTGCACGGTATTCATCATACTCAGTGCCGGAGAAGACTCACTGGAAGCGGAGCCGCTGGTTTGCGGAGGTATGGTTCCAATCCCCTCCGAAATCCGTGTGGCAAGTTCGCTATCTACGTTCGCGAACAGGTCGACGACCCGCTGGCGAATTTCCTTTCGCTGAACTTTACCAAGCTCGAACTGGAATGCGGCTACGATATGCTGCTTCTCGACCTGAGACATGCTGTTCCAAAACAGGGCTGCTTGGCTGAAATGATCCTTAAAGCTGTCACTGCGTGCCTGCACCTTACGTCCTTCCACCTTCTCGGTGTAATGCTCGTAACCGCCGCGCTCCACTGGAACCGGCTTCGGCGTGTTACCGGCAATGCCGTTCTTGTGGTAGCTGACTGGTCCCTTATTAATGGTCATACGGTGCATCCCGTCACGCTGATTGTTATGAGCCGGTGCAATCGGGCGGTTGATCGGAATTTCGTGGAAATTGGGTCCACCAAGCCGTGAAAGCTGGGTATCGGTATAGGAGAACAAGCGGCCTTGCAGAAGCGGATCATTGGTAAAATCGATTCCGGGTACGACATGTCCCGGATGGAATGCAATCTGTTCCGTCTCCGCAAAAAAATTATCCGTATTGCGATTGAGCGTCATCTTACCGATGATTTTGACGGGAATGAGTTCTTCGGGCCAAATCTTGGTCGGATCAAGGATGTCAAAACCAAAATTGAATTCCTCATCCTCCCGAATCATTTGAACACCAAACTCAAATTCCGGATAATTCCCTGATTCGATCGCATCCCACAGATCGCGGCGGTTAAAGTCAGGATCCTTGCCTGCCAGCTTCTGCGTTTCATCCCATACGAGGGAATGCGTGCCGAGCACGGGCTTCCAGTGAAATTTCACGAAATGCGCTTGTCCTTCTTCGTTCACGAAACGGAAGGTATGGACGCCGAAGCCCTCCATCATTCGGAAGCTTCGCGGAAGCGAGCGGTCGGACATCGCCCACATAATCATGTGCGCGCTTTCCGAATTGTTTGCGACAAAATCCCAGAACGTATCATGGGCGGATTGCGCCTGCGGAATCTCGTTATGAGGCTCAGGTTTAACAGCGTGAATAAAATCAGGAAACTTCATGGCATCCTGTATGAAAAAAACCGGCATATTGTTGCCAACCAGATCATAATTCCCTTCTTCCGTATAAAACTTGGTTGCGAAACCGCGTACGTCCCTGACGGTGTCTGCTGATCCCCTGGAGCCCGCAACCGTGGAGAATCGGACAAACACCGGGGTGACGACGGAAGGGTCCTGCAGAAATTTGGCTTTTGTATAATCTTTCATGGATTCATATAGCTGAAAATAACCGTGAGCCCCAAAACCGCGGGCATGCACAATCCGTTCCGGAATCCGCTCATGGTCGAAATGCGTCATCTTCTCTCTGAAATGGAAGTCCTCCATCAAGGTCGGACCGCGCTCTCCCGCTTTAAGCGAATGTTCGTCCTCAGAGACCTTAAGTCCCTGATTGGTTGTCAGTTCCTTAGCGTCATTGTCTACCGTGAATTGTTCCAGCTGTTGGTCCTTGCTCGTCTTGTTGTAACTGCTGTTAGCATTCGAATTGGCGTTTGAATTGTCCATTTGTCGGAACCTCCTGGTATGTAGGTAGTAGATGAGTGTCTGACGAAGTTGCACTTGGTAATAGATCCGCTTGCGAACCCGAAATGTAATTACCCTGCAAAATGGAATACGAATCCAGCTTCAAACTTCCTTCATGAAAAGCTCATCTAACCGTTCGATTGGGTTTCGCGCCTGCATCTCCTGTCTCCAGCAAAAAACAGCCCCCCTCCCTGGAGGCGGACTGCTTTGATTGTAATTCAATGATTTTCCAAACATATGCTGCGATTTTGCACATAACACACCCGCTCCGATATCTCGATGAGACGACGGATCCCTTCTTCCAGCTGAATCTCGCTGATATACGAATAACTCAGCCTGATCCACGAGTCCATCTGATCCAGCGGGTCGCAGATACGCCCCGGCACAAACGCTACCGATTCCGCTAGGCATTGCTGCAGCAACGCATCCACGTTGACGTTTTCCGGCAGCTGTATCCACAAATTCAAACCGCCGCCGGGGCTGTTCCATCGCCATTCTGTAGGCTCAAGCAGCTTCTCCATCCTCTCTTTACGAAGCTCCAGCGCAATCCGCAGCTTGGCCACATGCTCCTGAAGTCTGCTCGAGAAGAAATAGTGCTGGAAAATCTTTTGCGTCAGCAGCGGCGTCCCGTTGTCCGACAACGCCTTGATCGGAAGGATGACATTCATCAGTTCCGGACGGGCAGCCAGCACCGATATCCGCAAGCCGGGGGCCACATATTTGCTGAAGCTTCGAATGTGAATGACATAGCCTTCGGTGTCGTAGTAAAAAAAAGGCAGCGGCGGCGGATCTCCAAAATAAATGTCGTGATACACCTCATCCTCCACCAGAATGCACTGATATCGCTCCGCCAGTTCCACCAGCGCCTTGCGCTGTGTGACCGGCACCGTGTATCCCGTCGGATTCTGAAACGTTGGGTTCATATAGAACAGCTTCGGTTTCTCCGCTCGCATAAGACCTTCAATTCGTTCAAGGTCGTACCCTTCCGGTGTAATCTCAATTGGAAGCAGTTTGACATTTTGCTGCACAAAAACATCGATCGCCGGACTATACGTCGGCCGTTCGATCAATACACAGTCTCCGCTTTTGACGAGCGAACGCGAGATCAGGTCGATCGCTTGCTGGGATCCCGTTGTAATGAGTAGCTCTTCCGGATGGACCGTTATGCCTTGTTTGTCCATAAAATAGCGAGCCATCTCCTCGCGCAGCTCCAAATCTCCGGACACGGAAGAATACGTGCTTAATACTTTCGGATACATGTCAAACACTTGTTTCACGTGATTGGACAAGAATGCATTTGGCAGCAGCCCAGGATCAATCAGCGCTTCCGACATCTGGTATTCGACCTGATGCCTGTGAATGTCGGACAAGCGGCTGCGATTGACATACACCGATTTGGCCTGATATGCCCATCGCGGGCTGGCTGTATGGGATTCTGGTAATGCGTCTTCCGTCTTACCCGCTACGAAGTACCCTGATTTATATTTTACTTCCACGATCCCGTCCTCAAGCAGCAGCTGATAAGCCTTCAGCACCGTTAATCGGTGAACATTCAAACGCTCTGCCATCGCCCTCACGGATGGGATTTTGTCAGTCTCCTTCCACTCTCCCCGAGCTATTCCTTCCAGTATCGTGTCATAGACCGACTGCTGTAATGTTCGCTTACCATGATTGTTGTCGTCCAGCGTTGATAATTCCATCTGCTCCTCCCCAATCCACATAAATCATATCTGTTCTACCTATCGCCAATGTGTTCTATTAACTACCTATTATAGTATAGAAAAAGGAGGATGCTACATGATTATTTTTAACTACTTGCTTATGTGCGCCATTTTCAGTACGACGTTTCTCGCCATCAAGATTGGCGTTGAAGCAGGACTGCCGCCGTTTCTCTCAGCGGGGCTTCGATTTCTTCTGGCGGGCGCCTTCATCTTCCTATGGATGATATTGCAGCGGAAGGCAAAACCGAGCCTTCTCCTGCGAAAGGAATTCCTTCTAATCGGGATGACCAGCACATTCTTGACGTTTGCAACGCTGTATTGGGCCGAGCAGCACGTGTCCTCAGGGATCGCCGCCATCCTATCGGCAACAGGCCCCATGATGATTCTAATGATTCAATCGGTAGTGATGCGGAAAAATGCCCGGCGCAGTGATTATTGGGGGTGCGCGGTCGGTTTTGCGGGGGTATGTTTGCTCATTATGCCCGAGCTAGCGATGGGGAGCGATCTCATCTGGATTCTGAGCTGTATCGCAATTCTTATAGGCGAAATCGGTTATAGTGTGGGCTCCCTGGCAACCCGGAAATTGTCCTTTGACATGCCGAATGTCTCACCGATTACGATCAATGCGGTGCAGATGATGTATGGCGGCGCAGCCCTATTGCTGTTATCCCTGTTCAGTGAACAGGTACAATGGAATGGTATTCTAACGTTGCCAGCCATCGGATCTGTCTTGTATTTGACGATGGTTGGCTCGATGCTGGGCCATAGTCTATATGCCTGGCTGCTAAAAGCAACGAATGCCTTTTTCCCGTCCACCTGGCTCTTTGTTTCTCCAATCATCGCGTTGGGACTGGGCGCATTTCTGTACGACGAAGCAATTTCTTCCTATTCCATCATTGGCAGCATGCTCATCATCGGCGGGATTCTGATCGTGAATCTGCCTGAGCTTCGAGCACGCCGGACCGCGCGCCGTGTGGCTTCAAGCACTTGATATCGAACCTGCAAGGCTCCAAGGATTAACGCAAAAATTAAAACGGCTGCAACTCGTAAACCTCATCACGAGTAGCAGCCGTTATGTTTCATTATTCAAGGTTATGATTCAATACTTAATCCACTTTGGCACGATATGCCTCTGCGGTGAGCAGCTTTCCGAGTGCCTCCTCCAGGTCACCTTCCACCTCAACCTCAATGATCCATCCGCCTTCGTACGGCTCTCCGTTCACAAGCTCCGGCTGATCTTCCAGGGAAGTATTCACTTTCGTGATGGTACCGGATACAGGGGAATACAGTTCCGATACGGTTTTGACCGACTCAATGGTACCGATGCTGTCACCTCCGGCAACGACAGCGCCCGCCTCGGGGAGTTCTACGAATACGATATCGCCCAGCTGGCATTGCGCATGATCAGAAATACCGACGCGCACCACATTTCCATCTACCTTCAACGCCCATTCATGATCGTCGCTGTACACCAAATTCTCTCTGATTTCACTCATTACGGATACTCCTCTTTTCTTAAAGAAATGAAATAAAGGTGGATAAATGAAAAAAAGGACGCGAAAAAAGGCATTCGCCTTCTCTCTGTCCTCGGTACCTGAGAGTTTATGATCGACCCTTCTTATTTTCGGTTCGACCTTTCCCCTTGGGTGGCTTGCGCACTCTCCAGAGCTGCGTCAGATGGCGGTTCGTTTACCTGAGAGATTACTCGTCAGCCTGGCAGGCGTAACGGTTTGCTCCTTCGGTGCCGCCAAGGTTTGAACCTTCGCGTGGCGGTCTCTCCCATCCATCATCATCCGCATATTCGGTTGGCTTATTCTCCCACAGAATAAAACAGGGATGCAGTGATGTCAAGATATCTGACAAAAATTTTAAGAATGAAAATATTTTGGTGAAATAAAGGTTGACACTTTATGGAGAGGCACGTTTATAATAATCACAAGAACGTAGAAAGATCTGACAACTCAATAATTTTCACGCGGATGATGGTAGCGGGAGAGATTACCGACAAGATTGACAGGTAGCGCCGAAGGAGTAAGCCGTAACACGGTGAATCTCTCAGGCAAAAGGACCTTTACCGGACGCACCTCTGGAGAGAATTCTGAATGTAGAATCACCCACGGGGAAACTCACACACGCTTGACATTATACTTACATGACATGTGGGGTAACTCTCAGGTACAAAGGACAGAGCAGAAGGATTACGCAACGAGCGGGCTTTTTTTAGCACGGCTTGTTATCCTTCTGTCTGTCCTTTTTTGGTGTTTCCCCCAATTGATCATGCCAATTAGAAGAGGTGAAGAGATGAGTTCATTACAACGTACACCGCTTTACCCGCTTTATTCCGATTTTCCTTCTGTCCGCTGCATCGACTTCGGCGGTTGGGAGCTGCCCGTGCAATTTTCCGGCATTGTGCAAGAGCATGAAGCCGTACGCAAGCACGCCGGCCTGTTCGACGTTTCCCATATGGGTGAATTTATCGTCACCGGACAAGACGCTGAAGCTTTTATCCAGAAGATGACCACAAATGATGTAACCCGCATATCGATTGGCCAGGCCCAATACACGTTAATGTGTTACGACAACGGCGGTACGGTAGATGACCTGCTTGTGTATAAACTGTCGGCAGATCGATTCATGCTGGTTGTAAACGCATCCAACATCGACAAAGACCTCCAGTGGCTTCAAGATCATCTTGCAGGTGATGTCACCATCCGTAATGTGTCCGCTGAGACGGCTCTCATTGCACTTCAGGGACCTGCCGCCGTGAACATCATGTCACAGGTAACCAATGAGGCGCCAAGCGAACTCCCTTCCTTCCATTTTATTCAGAACGCACAGGTATGCGGCTGCACCGCCCTGCTCTCCCGCACCGGTTATACCGGAGAAGACGGCTTTGAAATCTATTGCTCCGCCGGGGATGCTCCCGCAATTTGGAGAGAACTATTAGCTGCCGGAGAACCACATGGTCTTGTTCCAACCGGACTCGGCGCCCGCGATACACTCCGTTTCGAGGCGAAATTGCCCTTGTACGGCCAAGAGCTCTCAAACACGATCTCTCCGCTTGAAGCCAGTCTCGGTTTCTTCGTGAAGCTGGACAGCGGCGATTTCATCGGTCGGGAAGCGCTTCAACAGCAGAAGCAAGACGGTGTACCGCGTAAGCTGGTAGGCATTGAACTCATCGATCGCGGAATTCCACGATCCCACTATCCTGTATACAACAATGAAGGAGAACCCATCGGTGAAGTGACCAGCGGTACCCAATCCCCTTCACTCAAGCGAAATCTCGGATTAGCCCTGATCGAAACCTCATATACGGGTCTCGATACCGAGGTATGGGTCGAGATCCGCGGTAAGAAGTTAAAAGCCAAAGTGGTAAAGACACCATTCTACAAAAGAGGAGCTGCCTTAACATGAAGCATCGTTACTTGCCTATGACGGATCAGGATCAAGCCGATATGCTTGCTGCGGTCGGCGCGGAAACGATCGAAGATCTGTTTGCCGATATCCCCCAAGCGGTCCGTTACAACGGCGTCCTCCCCATGTCAAAACGGCTGGGTGAGCCTGAGCTTCTAAAGCATATGCGCCGCCTATCGGACCGCAATGCCGATTTTGACCGTTATACAAGCTTTCTGGGGGCTGGTTTGTACGACCACCATATTCCGGTCGTGCTCAATCATGTGATTTCCCGCTCTGAATTCTACACGGCCTATACACCATACCAACCCGAGATCAGCCAAGGCGAGCTGCAAGCGATTTTTGAATTTCAATCCTATATCTGTGAACTGACCGACATGAAAGTTGCCAATGCCAGCATGTATGACGGTTCCACGGCACTTGCAGAGGCTGCGGCGCTCGCCAGCGGGGCAACCAAACGGAAGAAAATCGTCATTTCGCGTGCTGTCCATCCCGAAGCCCGGGAAATCGTTCTGACTTCGGCCCGCGGACTCGATCTGGACGTCGTGGAAGTCGGCATCGTCAATGGCGTTACCGACCAGGATGCACTCGCTGCTGCCATAACGGCTGATACCGCCGCCGTGCTGCTGCAATCACCGAATTTCTTCGGCTGCATCGAAGATGTGAAATCAATCGAGCCGCTGGTTCATGAGAAAAAAGCACTGCTTGTGCTGAGCGTAAACCCGCTGTCCCTCGGTTTACTGGAATCCCCTGGCGTGCTTGGAGCCGACATCGTTGTCGGCGATGCCCAGCCGCTTGGCATTCCGGCATCTCTCGGCGGACCGACCTGCGGATTCTTCGCGGTATCCGAGCCGCTGATGCGCCGCATTCCTGGTCGTATCGTGGGTCAAACCGTCGATCAGGACGGCAAACGCGGATTTGTACTGACACTGCAGGCGCGGGAACAACATATTCGCCGTGAAAAGGCAACGTCGAACATCTGCTCGAACCAGGCGCTGCTCGCGCTGTGTGCGTCCGTATATATGTCTACCCTAGGTAAAGCCGGCATGCAGGAAGCAGCGCTGCTGAATGTGCGCAAATCCCATTACGCTGCCGACCGTGTCGCAAACGGCTCCCTCTCCCTCCCGTTCAGCTCGCCGTTCTTTAATGAATTTGTGGTGAAACTGCCCGAAGGAACGAATGTGAGAGAGGTCAACTCGAAGCTTCTGGGTGCAGGTTATATCGGAGGTTATGATCTTGGCGCTGTGTACCCTGAGCTTCAAGGATGCATGCTGATCGCCGTGACCGAACGGCGGACGAAGGAAGAAATCGACCAATTTATTGGTGAATTGGAGGCGATCGTATGAAACCGGAAAAAGCCTTGATATTTGAACTCAGCAAGCCCGGCCGTGTCGCCTATTCCCTGCCCGAATGCGACGTCCCGGAGACCGACGCCGCTTCATTGATTCCGGAGGGCCTGCTGCGCAGCAAACCGGCCGAACTGCCGGAAGTATATGAAGTGGATGTCATCCGTCACTATACGGAGCTGTCGCGGCGTAATTTCGGCATCGATAACGGCTTCTATCCGCTCGGCTCATGCACGATGAAATACAACCCGAAGATCAACGAGGATGTTGCCCGTTTTGCCGGCTTTGCCAAGATCCATCCGTACCAGCCCGAAGAAAGCATTCAAGGCGCTCTAGAGCTGCTCTATACCCTGCAGAATGATCTCGCAGCACTGACTGGCATGGATCAAGTAACGCTGCAGCCCGCTGCGGGAGCGCATGGGGAATGGACAGGGCTGATGCTGATCCGTGCTTACCATGAAAGCCGTGGCGAGAAGCGAACCAAGGTGATTGTTCCCGACTCCTCGCACGGTACTAACCCCGCCAGCGCAACGGTGGCCGGTTACGACACGATCACGATTAAATCCAATGAGCGCGGCATGGTGGATCTGGATGCCCTTCGCGCTGTCGTTGGTGACGATACGGCGGCTTTAATGCTCACAAACCCTAGCACACTGGGTCTGTTCGAAGAGCAGATCGTGGAAATTGCTGAAATCGTGCACGAAGCCGGCGGCCTGCTGTACTATGACGGAGCCAATTCCAACGCCATTATGGGCATTACCCGCCCAGGCGACATGGGCTTCGACGTGGTCCATCTCAACCTGCATAAAACGATGAGCACGCCGCATGGCGGCGGCGGTCCCGGTGCTGGCCCAGTCGGCGTGAAGAGCCTGTTGATCCCGTTCCTGCCAAAACCGATCGTGTCCAAACGTGAGGACGGCACTTTCTATTGGGATTACGACCGTCCACAGTCGATCGGGCGCGTGAAGGCGTTCTATGGCAACTTTGGCATCCTGGTCCGGGCCTACACGTATATTCGAACCTATGGACCGGAAGGACTTCGCCGCGTCTCGGAGCTCGCCGTGCTGAATGCCAACTACATGATGCATCGTCTGGCTCCATACTACGAAGTAGCCTACCCAGGGCTGTGCAAGCATGAATTTGTGCTGTCCGGCAAAAAACTGAAGGAGTACGGCGTGCGCACCCTCGATATTGCCAAGCGGCTGCTTGATTTTGGTTATCATCCGCCAACCATCTACTTCCCACTCAATGTGGAGGAATGTATCATGATTGAGCCGACCGAGACGGAGAGCAAAGAAACGATGGACGGTTTCATCGACACGATGATTCAGATCGCCAAGGAAGCCGAAACCACGCCGGAGGTTGTCATAGGCGCCCCTTATACCACGGTCGTGAAACGACTCGACGAAACGACGGCGGCACGTAAACCGGTTCTGAACTGCACCTGCGGTTAATATTGAGTTGATCTATACTCCTTAAGAAAGGGTGTCCCTCGCCGTAGGATCGGCGGTAAGAGACACCCTTTTTTGTGCTGGACAACATAGGGATTTAGTCACCTGTTTAATGACTATTTCAGCAGCAGCCAACTTCCCCTCTTACGATGGGACTAACTCCCAGGATAAAATTGGGTGGTCATTCCCATTCCAGCCCAATAAACCTATGGTCATTCCACAAACTATCCATGCTATCCATTAGCAGAGTCCCTTCCGCCTCCTTCTTGTTCTCTATTAGAAAGCCCAAATATATGATATAAAGTATATAATTATATACGGCTTACTTCTACCAAGCTGACCAAAGACGAAAGATGCGGTGATCGAATGAGTAACCCGATACATGGCCTGGACGCAAACCAATATCTTGAGCGTATTGGATACACGGGCCCGATTGTAAACAGCGCTTATATGCTCGCCAGATTGCAGGAACAGCATGTGCATACCGTACCCTATGAAAATCTCGATATCCTTGATCGAATTCCACTTTCCCTGGATATCCCCGATCTTTACGATAAAATCGTAACCCGGCATCGCGGCGGCTACTGCTTCGAGCTCAATGCGCTATTTGGCTGGCTGCTGCAGGAACTGGGATTTAAGGTCACTCATTATTTCGGACGCTTCTGGCGTGATGAAACCGATACGCCTGCTAAGCGTCGGCATCATATTCTGCAGGTGGATATCGAAGAACAGCGATATATTGCCGACGTCGGTGTCGGAGGAGCCGGACCGCGCCACCCTCTGGAATTGGTTGATGGCCTTGTGCAGACTCAGGGGAACGAGACCTACCGGCTCGTCCAAACCGAAGCGTATGGCTGGATGCTCGAAGAGTGGAAAAAAGAAGCCTGGGATCCCGTCTTCTCCTTTACGGAGGAACCTAACTTACCGAGAGATTTCATCACCACTTCATTCTGGTGCGAGTATGCCCCCGATTCACCCTTTAATAAAACGGCTCGGGTATCCATACGTACAGCGGAAGGCAGAAACACCGTGGATGATGACGAATTCAGAATTTACAAGGCCGGCGGCGTCCACACCTTTAAACCGGGCAATGCACAGGAATATGCCGAAGCGCTCTATACATATTTCGGCATCCCTATCCATAAATAAGAATAAACCGGGCTTTCCCATGCAGGGAGCCCGGTTTTATTATTAATATTCGATTTTGCGCTCAGCAGAGCTCCACGCTTGAAATGGCAGTAAATAATCCTCTGTTTGAACCTGCTTCATAGGGATGGAGCGCTGGTCCAATGGCATCGCAATTTCATCGTATATAAAATGATCATCGAATCCGATCTCAGCCGCATCCTTCTTCGTGCTTGCATAATAAACGGCATCGGGCCTGGACCAGTAGATGGCCCCCAGACACATCGGACAAGGCTCGCAGCTGGTATAAATCGTACAGCCTTTTAATTGGAAATCCTCCAGGTGCAGACACGCTTCCCTTATGGCTTGCACCTCGGCATGAGCCGTCGGGTCGTTCAGCGCGGTAACCAGATTCCGGCCCCTGCCAATCACTTGACCCTCCTTCACCACAATCGCTCCAAAAGGACCACCCTCCACAAGTTGAACGTTTCGATGGGCCTCTGCAATCGCTTGACGCATCCAGTACTCATGATGATGTTCACTCACAGTGTACAGCTCCCTTCCCATGTTCATTCTGATCCCGGTGTGCGTATTCATCATCCATGACAATCTCCTGGGACAGCTAATTATCATCATAGCATATCTTCCATCGATCTCCTCAATTTTTCCAATCCAATGGAGAAAAACAGATTGACGAATCGTATACAAATGTATACAATCACTTTAAGTGGTATACAAACGTATACGTTATTATCGTTGAGGAGGTTGATATTATGCGCCAAGAGGAACAGGATACATCGAGTCAAGAACGGTCGGAGCCACGCGACCGGGATAACCATCGGCACGGCGGGAGACACGGAAGACGGCGTGAGGAAGGCCACGGCGGCAAGATGGCGCAGACGTTCCGCCGGGGGCGCGCGCTTTCTTTTCTCGACAATTTGGTTGTGAAACGAGAGACCTTGAAGAAGCAAGTCAATGACCCGGACTTTGAAGCCATCAGAGAAGTGGTCAGCGGAGAGTTGAAAGCAGTGGACCAGATTATTCAGGAGTACATTCAAGCTTTTGAGCTGTATGATACGAAACCATCGCAAGACAGCCCCTAATGGCTGTCCGCTAATCTTAACCCAATAACCCTGACAGAGGTAGAACCTGGAGTGTGATAATTCTTGATCAGAAAGTTTTTTTCGTACTATCGGCCGTACAAGGGATTGTTTATTTTGGATTTTACATGTGCCGTTATTGCCGGACTGCTGGAGCTTGCTTTCCCGCTTGCCGTCAGCAAATTCATTGACGATCTGCTGCCAAGCCAGGATTGGCCGCTTATCCTGATTGCCTGCATCGTCCTTCTCTCCATCTATGCGCTGAATACCGCGCTGCAATACATCGTGACTTACTGGGGGCATATGCTCGGCATTAATATTGAGACGGATATGCGGGAGAAAATGTTCTCCCACATTCAGAAGTTATCCTTCCGTTTCTTTGATAATAACAAAACTGGACATCTTATGGGGCGCATCACGAATGATCTTAATGATGTCGGAGAAGTAGCCCACCATGGACCGGAAGATGTGTTCATCGCTGTTATGACGCTGCTCGGTTCCTTCTCCTTAATGGCTTACATCAACCTGGAGCTAGCTTTGCTCACCTTTATCATCGTGCCGCTGATGGCATGGCTGATCATTAAATTCGGCAGCAGAATGACCACGACCTATCGTCAACTGTTCCGTAATGTAGGGAATTTCAATGCCCGCATCGAAGACAATGTTGGCGGTATCCGTGTGGTCCAATCGTTTGCAAACGAAGAGCATGAGAATAAATTGTTTCAGGAAGAGAACAAGCAATTCCGGGCCACCAAACTGCTGGCTTATAAAACGATGGCAAAAAGCTCATCCATCAGCTACATGCTGATGCGTTTGATCACGGTATTTGTCATGATCTGCGGCGCGTGGTTCTTCATTCAAGGCAAAATTGAAATGGGTGAATTCATGGCCTTCCTGCTGCTCTCCAACATCTTCTTCCGTCCGATCGAGAAGATCAATGCCGTCATTGAGAGCTATCCCAAAGGCATTGCCGGCTTTAAACGCTACCTGGAGATTATGGATACCGATCCAGAGATCGCCGACGTGCCTGACGCCGTATCCCTGTCCTCCGTCCGAGGAGATATCCGCTTTGAAGGCGTTACCTTCGGATACGAACCTTCCCGGACGATACTGAATAACATACATCTCACGATCCGTGCTGGAGAAACGGTCGCGTTTGTCGGACCGTCCGGTGCGGGAAAGACAACCATCTGCAGCCTTCTCCCCCGCTTCTATGATGTGGATCAAGGCAAGATCACAGTGGATGGAATCGATATCCGGAATATCAAATTGCAAAACCTCCGCAAGCATATCGGCATCGTGCAGCAGGATGTGTTCCTGTTCTCCGGTACGATTCGCGACAACATCGCTTATGGCGATTTACATGCAACGGACCAGCAAATCTGGGAAGCCGCACGGCGTGCTTCGCTGGATGAACTGATCCGAAGCTTGCCGGACGGTATGGAAACGGTGATCGGGGAACGTGGGGTTAAGCTGTCTGGCGGTCAGAAGCAGCGCTTGTCCATCGCGAGAATGTTCCTCAAGAACCCGCCAATCCTAATCCTGGACGAGGCCACGTCGGCACTCGACACAGAGACGGAAGCGCAAATCCAGAAGTCCCTGGCTGAGCTGTCCGTCGGCAGAACAACGCTGGTAATCGCTCACCGACTGACCACCATTCAGAGCGCGGACCGAATTATCGTCGTCAATTCCGATGGTATTGCCGAGCAGGGAACGCACCAGGAATTGATTCATTCCGGCGGTGTGTACAGCAGACTTCATCAAGCTCACTAACGAAGCCAACGATCCAATGTTATACATGGATATTAAACTGAAAGTCATGAAATTCCGCAACAAATATGTAAAAGGATGACTCCGCACGGAAGGGAGTCATCCTTTTTTTCTATAACAGGAGAGAACTTCTGTCGCATTGTCCTTGGATAAAAAAGTTGCCACGCGGAAACATTAATGGCGTACTACAATGACATCGTTTCAGGAGGCGCTTTATGTTTTATATCTACAGTGTCGGTCTACTTTTTGGCGGGCTGTCGATCATCAACCTTGTCTTCTCGTACCAAACCAAGCATATCCAGCATTTGTTCTGGCCAACGCTGCAGTTTCAGTTATTCATGCTTCCTCTGTTTCTCATTGCTAACATGTGCATCGGATACGGAATCCGTTATGGATATAAAGCCACCGAACAGTTAGGCTATACGTTGATCTTCTCCAAATGCCTGGAAATCCTGATTTCGTTAGGAGTGGCTTACTTGTTCCTGAAGGAAGTTCCAACATGGAAAAATTGGGCCGGCATCGGGATCATTGCGCTGGGCATATTCCTTGTTAAACAGAAATGAACGCGTGCGTACACTCCCTGGACGTCTCTCTCGCTCGCTTAAAGTCATTCTTTAATATTATCTTAGCGGATAATTGACACGGGCGTGACCGTTATCTCTTCCCCATCCACCCTTGTTCAAAGGCATAACGGGTCAGCTGTACCCGATTTTCCAAATGGAGCTTTTGCAAAATGTTCTTCAGATGGTTCTTGACCGTATTCTCGGATATACACAAGGCAACCGAAATATCGCGGTTAGACAACCCCTCGGCTACGAGTCCCAAAATTTCTTTTTCCCGCGCCGTTAATGGACTATTGCTTGGATTCGGCTTGTCATGCTGCGAAAACTCCTTCAGGATACGGAAAGCAAGCTCCCTGCTCATCGGTGCTTCGTCCACGGCAATGGCTTTGAGGTACTCGTGCCATGATTCGGGATTCAGATTCTTCAGCAGATAGCCTTGCGCTCCACGTTTCAGGGCGTCAAACAAATGAGCGATATCGTCGGACACCGTAACCATGACAATTTTAACGTAAGGAAACTTGTCCTTCACTCGCTTGGTCGCTTCCAATCCGTCCATCCCAGGCATCTGAATATCCATCAGGATAATATCAGGCATCCATATTTCGGTCAGCTCCAGCGCTTCCTCGCCGCTTTGTCCTTCAGCCACAACCTCAAAGGTCGGGTCGCTGCTTAGAATGGTGCGAATTCCTTCTCTCGCAAGATCGCTGTCATCGATGATTAACACGCGAAAAGGCTGCTCGTTCATGCGGTATTCTCCTTCCGAATGCTGATTATCGTCTTGTTGTTATGTCTTTCTACCATGAACTTCCAGCCCATGGCCTCGGCCCGGTCCTTCATGATTTTGATTCCATACCGGTTGCTGCCGAGCGGCTTGTCCAAATCAAAACCTTTGCCATCATCACTGACAGAGCAGTGCCAGCTTGAATCCGCCGCTGTCGCGGTTATCTTCACATGGTTCGCTTCGGCGTGCTTATGAATATTCAACAAGGATTCCCTGATCGAAGCCAGTAGTTCCACCTTTTCTTTGGCGGACAGCATGGCATCCGGGATTTCCCATTGAACGTCGAAATGCAGATTGGTCTCCTGCTTGATTTCCTCAATTAAGCTGTTCATGCTATGCATCCACGGAATGGCCTGCGGATCTGCCGGATACCGGAGATTAGCAATGGCTTCTCTAACGTAGGTATTGGTCCGGTGGACACTTTCCTTAATTTCCTGGTATGGAATTTCTCCGGTTACTCCCGATTTCTGAATTCGATCAATTTGTGCGTTCAGCAAAAACAAGGATTGGGCGATTCCGTCATGAAGCTCCCGGCCAATCTTCTCCCGTTCATGCATCGCGGCTTGCAATGCCCTGGATTGGTTCAGTTCCTCCTGATTGCGTTCAATCAATGCGAACAATTGAGTAAGAAACAGTATGGAAACCAAGAACACGATAACAGGTGCCAGCAGGTTGCCAAGATCCATCGATATATAAGGCAGCAGGAACTCATGCCGAACATACTCCCAAATGCCAATCGTCAACGTAGGAATGATCAGAATCAACCATTTCATTTGTTTATAGGACATACCTTTCCTCCTATTTCAATCTAAAACTTGAATGTGCCCGCCTCTTTACCTATCATGTTACCACTAGATATCCCTTCATTGTAATCAAATTTGGCCATGAACGGAATGACTCTAAAGAGCTACTGACCTTACCGGTTTCACCCGTTCTGTAATAACCTATTTACAATTCGACTATAAATCGCGTATAAAGAGTAAAAGATATCCATTCATTCCATTTCCGATGAAGGGAGCTGCAGTTAGATGAAGCAAAAAATTGCAGTGATCATTGTACACGGATTGGGAACACAAAAGAAAGACTATGCGGATAAATTTATGAAAAAATTAAGAGAGACTTTCTCTCAAACCTCCGGTATTCCGCATGAGCAACTGGCGATGGAGGCTGTTCATTGGGCCGATGTATTTGCGGCACGCGAGTCTGAGTTAATCAGCAGCAGCATTAAACCTTACCGTTTACGTTATCAGCACCTTCGGCAGTACGTGATCCACAATCTGGCGGATGCCGTGGCTTATCAGCCCGTGGAAACCGAAGATCAGAACTATGAGGCCGTTCATCGGACGATCAGTGAGGCGCTCCACCGACTTGCCCTCTCTGCCGGCCCCGAGGCTCCATTATGCGTGATCTCTCATAGCCTGGGATCTGTAATCGCCAGCAATTTCTTCTATGATCTGCAATTCTCCTCCCGCGGGCATCGTCTGGTCGTTGACCCGAAAGCTCCGCTGGAGCGCGGAGAACTCCTGACCTTATTCTATACGCTGGGAACCACCTTACCATTGTGGAGCATGCGGTACCGCGATTTTGACAAGCCGATCGACGTCCCTTCCGGGCAACTGAAGCACTATCATGATCAACTGCTGGGGGAATGGGTCAATTTCTATGATAAAGACGATATCCTTGCCTATCCCCTTAAAAGTATAAATGAAGAGTATGACCGCACGGTGCGTAACGATATATCCGTTAACGTGGGAAACTGGTTAACCAGCTGGAATCCCTTGTCCCACAGCGGTTATTTCTACAGCAAACCGATTCTGGAGTATATTGCTTCAAATTTGGAAGCTACCTGGCGGAGCGTCAACCAAGTAAAATAAAGCAATGCCGCAAAGACCAGGTGTCTTTGCGGCATTTTTATATCAGATGGCTATATTCATAACCCATTGTTCTCCCGTTGGCCCGATCCTTCTTCTGCCCGTATCTTCGAAACCAACCCGTTCATACAGCTGCTGAGCCGGAACATTCTTATGGTTCACGACCAACACCACTTCATCGCAGGAAGGAAACTGACTTCGAATGAACGATGGCAGCGCAAGCATCCCTCTTCTGGCATACCCCTTACGCTGCTGACGATGGTCAATGGATAAGGTAGTAAGCAGCATGGCATGAGAATTGCTTGTATACTCCTTGACGCGCTCCGTGGCGTGCAGGATAAAGAAGCCGACAGGATGATCATCAGCTAAAATGACGATGGGAAACTGACCTTTCACTAGGTTTAATGCTTCTTTCGGATGAGCGGTAAATTGGACTTGATCATCCGGAAGCTCGAATTCATTCAAGATAGGCAGGTGTTCTGCCGAACGGAATTCCAGCTGAATTTGTTCCGCTTTTTGCATGGGGGGATATCTCCTCTGTCTATGGTGAAATGGATACATCTTTTACTCTATCGATTGCAATCTTGATCTTACTTATTATCCTGTTTCTTCGCCATACCACAGCTGCCGGAAACTTTCGCTTGAAGCCAGCAGCTGTTCTGCCGTGCCTTCAGCCTCAATCTCTCCGCCATTCAACACGATGATATGGTCCGCATGGTGAAGTGCTGCTTTTCGATGTGATACGACAAGGCAAGTCGCCCCGCCGCGCTCGCTGAACAGCCGCTCCCATAACTTACGCTCGGTCTCAACATCCAATGCGCTGGATAAATCGTCAAATACATACAGCTCCGCGTCCCGTACCAGCATCCTTGCGGCCGCTGTCCGCTGAGCTTGACCGCCGGACAGCTTGACTCCTCGTGGTCCTACCATCGTCTCCAGGCCATGCTGTAGATGCTTGATATCTTCTTCCATTACAGCCGCATGTAGTGCGCGGTCCAGACTGCCCGGCTCCTCGATTATACCTAACAGTATGTTGTTACGCAGTTTATCACTGTACAGCCTGGGGATCTGCGCAGTATACGCACTCTGTGGAGGTATAAAGAAATCAGCGGGTTCTGTTATCCTCTCACCGTTCCACCGGATCTCGCCCTTTTCAGCTGGCAGTAAGCCCAGCAGGGTGCGAACCAGCGTCGTTTTACCGCTGCCGATCATCCCTGTAACGACAGTAAAAGTACCACGCTTCAGTGTCAGATTAATATTCGAAATACCGCGTCCGGTTTCGGGATATTGATACGACAGCCCTTGCGCTTCAAGCAGTGAAAGAGGTGGCGCCTCGATATAAGCCGTTTCCACGCCGTCTTCGGCTGCGGAAATGGCGGAAGGATTGTATCCTCCATTCGTTAACAAATCTTTCTGAGCCCTATGATGAGGATTAGCACCCTTCTCTGTATTCTGTTTACTCTTAACCTTTCCGATACCGATATAATTGGCTGCCGTAAGCAGTGAAGCCGGTGCCCCTTGCAGCATGGATTGGATCCGCCGAAAGCTGACGCCCATCTGCTTGTAATAGGTCATGAAGTTGCCTACGTTCGATATGAGCTGCGTGACAAAAGTTAAATAATATACAAAGAGCGACAAGTCCCCAACCGTAAAATCGCCATTTCGCATCTTAAGACTCGCAAGCACGAGGATCAATCCTGTGCCGAGATTGACGGAGTTGGTGAATACGGAAGATAAAGTTTCCGTTAACAGCTTATCCTTCACCATGGATTGGCGCCGTTTCTCACTAAGGCTTACAAACCGTTCCACTACGCGTTTCTCAGCCCCTGCGACTTGAATGGCTTGCACGTTGGCAAACATTTCGCTAATCGCACCGGTTACCTTTGCCGTCGATTCCCGGCTTGCTGCCCTGTATTTCTGAATGCGAGCTGTCGCAATCTGGGCCGCAGTGACCACCAGTATCAAAGGAACGAACACGAGAATCGTCAGCTGCAGATCAATGGATATAAGAATCCAGCTGGCAACGATAACGAATCCGACCAGTCCTAAAGTATCCACCGACCAGCTTGTCGCTTCTTCGGCCTGATCGACGTCATCCCGAAAATTGCTGATGGCTTCACCTGGGGAGCAAGGTATCGCCCGAGCTCCAGGCTCCTTCATGACATGGGACAGCATATTGCGGCGAAGCAAGGTGCTGATCCGGAAGCGAAAATGCACGTCTGTCATGAAACCGCCGAAGATCAGCGCAATCCGGGCTAAAGCAGCGCCAATGAGCAGCACGGCAATCGCCCAAACGCCGTAGGGAAAAGCATATGTACCTTCCAGATGGTCAAAGAAAGCCTTGGTTAACAGTCCGGGGATCAGTGGTGCCATATGGATAAGGGACCATGCCAGCAGGTTGATCAGATACAAGCCCGGCCGGTACAGAATCAACCGACAGAAAAAATGTCTTGTTTTCATGCCAGCACCTCCTCCATTCCAACGGCCAGCATGCGGCTAAACCGTGATTGCGGGTCTGAGGCAAGCTCTTCCCGGCGACCACTTTCGAGCATGCGACCATTCTCCAGAATAAGAATCCGGTCGGCACGTTGAACCGTAGCCAAGCGGTGGGCAATGATAATACACGTCTTCTCCTGCAGCAGACGCGTAATGGCTGCTTCAATCCGGTATTCCGTTAACGGGTCGAGGCGGGATGATGCTTCATCAAGGATGACGAGACCCGGATCCGTCAGAAAGACACGGGCAAATGCCAACAGTTGGGCCTCACCAGCCGACAGGCTCCCCCCGCCTGAGGCCAGGTTCGTATCGAGCCCTTCCTGAAGCGAAGCATACCAGTCCCCAAGCCCAAGCTCCTCGAGCACGGATATGATTCGGCTATCCGCGATACCTTCATCAAACAAGGTCAGATTATCACGAACAGTCCCTTCCAAAATCTCAATATTCTGCGTAACCATGGCGACCTTGCGCCTCAGTTCATGAAGCTTGAAGGCCCGGATATCCGTTCCTGCAAGCGTGACGCTACCCTCTTGAGGATCATAGAAACGCAGCAGCAAGCGGGCGATCGTCGTTTTGCCGCTGCCTGTACGCCCGAGCAGCCCTAGAGTCTGGCCTGGCTCGAGCCGCAGCTGCAGATTTTCGAGCGTAACCTGCCCATCTTCATATGAGAAGTTTAGGTTGCGGAATTCCACCGACAACGCACCTGATGGAAGCGGAGCTCCAGGTCCGTCTTTGATCTGGGGCTCGGTTGCCAGCAATTCCCGGACCCGCATCAAGCTGGCATCTGCCTTTTGTAAGTCCTCTAATTGGGTACGGATCTTCTCAATCGGCTTGGCTAACAGCTCGGTATAATAAAATACTAAATAGATGGAGCCGATCGTCAAACCGCCATGTCCATTCTTCCACAGTATGGCGCAGACGATAAATGCGGCCGCATTGCCCAGCGCAAACACCAATATTGTTGTGCTCCACATAAGGAAAAATCCGATGAATGCACGAACTCGAACCGGCAGCATGCGTCTGGCCATCTCGTAGAATCGATTCATGACATATCCAGCCGCCCCGTTGGCACGCGTATCTTCAGTGCCTTCGAGGTGCTCGCCAATGAATCCATAGAAATCCGCATTCAGCTCACGCCAACGCTTCCAAACCGGTATCGCAAATCGACGGATATGCTGAATGACGTAGATGCTGCCGATAACAAACACCGTCATGACAAAACCAATCCAGAAGTTCTCCCGATATAGAAGAGTCAGGATTCCGATCATAAGGAGCAGATTGCCGAATAGATGAATAATAAAGCTGGAGAAGAAATTCGCAAGCGCATTCACATCGCCATCGACCCGTTCGATTAAAGAGCCGGACGTGTGGGCTTTGTGAAAGCTCATATCCAGCGAGAGGCAGTGCTCCGCTAATTCAGCCCGAAGCTTGTTGGTTGTCGTCCAGCCCAGATTCTCGCTGTAGTAAGCAGCCGCAATGGAAACGCCTTGTTGGAGTAAAGAAAATACGATAAAAAAACCTGCCGCATAATAAAGGGATGTCAAATTTCCCTCTCCTTGAGCTGTATCGATAAAATACCGAATGATCTGCGGATTAATCAGTTGCAGCCCGATTGAAAATAACAGCAGCACCGTTAGCGCTGCCAGCAGTTTCTTATGCGGGAATACGTATCGGAATAGCATCTCACGGTACATGCCAATCCCCGTGGTCCTTCGCTTGCTGTTTAATGTGTGATCGCTTTGCATTCGTCTGTAATCCCCCCGCTTCAGGTTAACCCTCTTGATAATAATAAGCTTCCTGGGAGGATATGACAAGAACATGGGTTCCTGTTTTTAAAATAATTTACAGCCGATTGATTAGCGACACATCTGCCAGCAAAATCGCTCTGATTAAGAACTCTTTTGAGCCCACGCTAAAAAGACCAGCCCCCTGAGCATGGGACTGGTCTTCAAAACCGTTTACGTATAGAGAATCAACATCTTATGTCTCTACCACTAATTTTAAGAATTGATTAATCATTTCGGGGGTGATTTCCTGGTTCTCGGGCATTTTGACTGCCGAGCTCTTATTAACGGATTGGATGGCCACATTGGATCTAGCTGCACTTGAAGCGATACCGGATCTGGCTTGTCCATCATGCACATTGTCATGGTTAGCTAACATCATCATCAGAAAAGCACTTCCAAGTCCTAACGACCACATACTCATTTTGTTTTTCTTGTTCATCTGCGTTGCTCCTTCCATCACTTGTAGTGACATACTTAGTATAAGGTCCAAACCTTAACGAGAGATGAAGGCAACCTAAAATCCAAGTTAAGTAAAGTGAGGATATGATTATTACCTCTTATTTTCCATAATTCCTTTTATACACCATATCTACATTGAACAGATTCGAATTATTTGTTTACATAATATGAATTATGTTTGAAATCAACTGCGCGACGAGCCGCGAAACTTTCTTTAATGAATAATGCCTCCCAGTATCCCCGTCAGAACCATGAGTAGGATCGGGTTCATCTTCCATTTTCTCAATACAAACAAAGATCCCGTAAATACACCTACAGCAATCCAATCCACTTTAGAAGCCATGCTTATTGCTGAAGTCCCAAGAAACGTCATTAGTAATATGGTTGCAGCAGCCGAAATAATAAGCCCCAGTGAAGCCGACTTCAGGCCATTCAAAGCTTCAAACACATAGATAGATTTATTGAATTTTTGAAAAAAGCTATACAACAAAATAGAAATGCCGACACCTGAAATCACGCAGCCGATAGTTGCAATCATTGCGCCCGGTATCCCCGCGACCTGTAAGCCAACAAATGTGGAGGTGTTTACTGCTAATGGGCCGGGTGTCATTTGCGAGATGGTAATGATATCGGTAAAAACCCTTTGCGATACCCATGCGTATTTTTGAACTGCCAGTTCCTGAATGTATGGGATGATTGCGTACCCACCCCCGATACTGAACGAACCGATCTGAAAAAAGACCCATAACAGTTTCAATAGTTCCCCCATTATTTCTGCCGCCTTTCATCAAGCCGCACTCGCACAATGCATAAAAAACAACACGAGATGAGGATAATGGCTACATTGACTTCAAAGATAAAATTCGCCAAAAATGCTGCCGGAATCATCAGAGTAAGAAATAGAGAACGTTCTTTGATCATCATACTGCACATATCCACAACGAAATCAACGATAAGGGCTGCAACGCCTGCCTGCATTCCTCTCAATACTGCGGAGATTAACGGATCCGCCGCAAACGCAACATAGAACGTGGAGATGAATCCCAATATGACGAGGGATGGAATGACAGCAGCAATACAACTGATTACAGCGCCCGTCATCCCCGCTACCCGAAACCCTGCAAGAGTTGACAAGTTGATTGCGATTGCTCCTGGTGAGGACTGTGCAATAGCAGCCATATTGACGAGTTCATCTTCGTTGAGTAGTTTTTTCCTGGATACAAAATACTTCCGAATCATCGGAACAACAACATACCCACCGCCAAATGTAAATGTGCTGATAAACAAATTTATGCCCAGAAGCCAGATATATAGTTTGGTTCTTTGGCTAATCATCTGATCGCCTCCTTGTCACCCTGTTATTATGGAGGTTGATGATTGATTAGTAAAATGATATTATTTTGCAATAACGATTAGTTTTATTCATGGGAGGGGGAGCATCAATGATGACTCTTCGGCATTTTGAAATATTTCGGGCAGTAGCAGAAACGGGAAACTTCACAAGGGCTGCGGAAAGGTTATATATCACGCAATCGGCAGTTTCTCATGCCATACGTGAACTGGAAGAAAAGGCAGAAACAGCATTGTTTGACCGACTTTCAAAAAGCGTTCAGCTTACAAAAAGCGGCCGGCTTTTGCTGGAGGAAGTTACACCGATTCTATCTTCGTGCGAAGCATTAGATGCACGGATCAGCTGTTTGGAAAAACAAGCTCCCCTGCACATCGTTTCCAGCATTACCATTGCAGCGTTCTGGTTACCAAAAATCTTGAAAGCCTTTCAAAAAGATTGGCCTGATATACTGATCCATGTCGATGTGGTCAGCGCAGCGAATGCCATTGAAATATTGCGGAACGGCAAAGCTGACATCGCTTTGATTGAAGGTGCGGCTCCCCAAGGGCCTTTTACATGCATCCCTTTTGCTTCCTATCCGTTATATGTTGTGTGCGCTCCTGACTATCTCATCACGCACAAGGAGTTGACTCTGCAACAATTTTGCTCTGAAAAACTATTGTTGCGTGAAAAGGGAAGTGCGATCCGCGATACTTTAGACAGCGTTCTTTATTTGTCCGGACATACCGCACAACCTGCCTGGACAAGCGTAAATTCCCTAGCATTGATCGAAGCTGCCAAGGCTGGATTCGGCATCACGATTTTGCCTGATGTTCTTGTAAGTGAGCAGCTATTGCAGGGGGAATTGATTTCACTGTCTGTTCAAGACCTCTTGTTGAGAAATGAATTGCTTGCCGTTCACCATAGAGATAAATATCTGACAACTCCGTTAAGGGCCCTTCTTTTGCACATAGAATCTACGATGTCATGAAGCCTCCTCCTTATCTTACTAGCCCCCCCTTCGCGCACGTCAAAATCGGCAACAACCACCTTCATCTCTTACATAACCTTAAGATGAGGTGGTTGTCACAAGAAATCCATATTAAGTTAAGGCTACGCTTTATTCTCAACGGTCAATGTAGATTTCTCTTCGGTAACCAACTGTTGTTTGCCTGGCCAGAAAGCCCACTTGCCCAGGAGCGTTGTGATCGCGGGTACCAGGAAGGGTCTTACAATGAACGTATCCAGCATAACACCGATGGCCGTTATGATCCCAAACTGTACCAATACTTGAATCGGAAGCGTGGCCAGTACGGCGAAGGTCCCTGCCAGGATTAAACCGGCTGAGGTGATCACCGAACTCGTCTCGCCCACGCCTTCTTTAATCGCCTGCTTCAGGGGCATCTGCTTCCGTTTTTGCCATATGCTCGAAATCATGAATATGTTGTAGTCTTCGCCCAGCGCGACCAGGAATACAAACGAATACAGCGGTATGGCTCCTTGGATGGCTTCTGCCCCCAGACCGTAATGAATGATAATCCAGCCAAGCCCCAAGGCGGAGAAATAAGACAAGATGACCGTGGCAATCAGATAGACGGTTGCCACAACCGATCTCAGATATACCAATAGCAACAGCGTAATCAAACCGATGACGACGGGAATGATCAGTTTGGCATCATGTTCTCCCGCGATCTCCGTGTCATACTGGGTAGCCGTTTGACCGCTGATCCACACGGCTTCCGCCGGATTCTCGACTCCTGCCTTCGCAAGTGAAACCTCCGCGATCTCCCTGAGATCCGGAATATGCTGCATCGCTTCCATAGAGTAAGGATTCATGGATAGCTCGATTTCATAACCGATAATATCGTTATTCTCCGCCCCATTCTGCGGTTCGGATACACGATCCACATAATCCAGAGTCTTCAGGCGTTCTTCAAGATCTAAAGCTTGCCCCGCGCCATCCACCATCAGCCGAACCGGCGCAAGCTCTCCTTCGGAGAACTGTTCGCCGATGACGGTGAATCCTTCGCGGGAAGGAACATCCTCAGGGAATGAGGATAGGAGATCGTAGGTGAATTTGATTTGGGATGAGAAGGTCGCAAGTCCACCCAGCAATACTAAAGCTACCAAGACGACGGTCCATGGCTTCGTAGTCACCATACGGCCGATCCGGCTTTCCTTCTCTTTGTGCGGTGCAGGAACCGGCTTTCCTTTTTTCTTGGCGCGCTCCGCTTGCATCTCCGGCGTTCTCGGAATGAAGGGATAAAAGGAACCTCTCCCGAAAATAGCCAACAATGCCGGCACCAATGTCAGACTGGCTATGAACATGATCAGAATTGACAAGCTGAAAGGCACCGCAAATCGTTGGTATGCCCCGTACTGAGCCAGAAGCAGCGCAAACAGAGACAAAACAACCGTGAAGCCGCTCATCGCAATGGCGCCGGATGAACTCGTAATCGCCTGGAACAAGGCTTTGCGCTTATCGGGTTCATGCCACAACAGCTGGCGGAATCTCGAAATCAGGAACAAGCAATAATCCGTACCGGCTCCAAAGAGCAGCACGGTCATAATGGCAATGGATTGGGAATCCACCGTGATCCAGCCTTGATCCGCCATAAACCCGAGAATCGGGCTCGTTACCATATAGGCAAAACCGACCGCTACCAGCGGAATGAGGGCAAGAATCGGTGAACGGTAAATCAGCAGCAGCAATATCAGCACCAGAAGCACGGTTGCAATCATGAGCGACACGTCGGCATCCTCAAACAATCCCGTTGCATCAATAGAGATTCCAACCGGACCTGTTACGCGAGCACTGATTCCGTCTCCGCTCTGGATGGCCGTCTGAAACGGATTACCGCCCAGCAATTGTTCCGATCGCTTCTCAAGCTCTGCCGTTCCTTCCTTGAGCTGGTCCGTCTCCCGGTCTTCTTCGAAGAATACAGGCATCACCAGCGTGCTCTGATCCTCTGACAACTGGGCGCTCAAAGCCTGCGGAGGCAGCTGATGGAAAGGAACAACGAAGGTTTGATACGGGAGCGGATCGGATTCCAGGCTCTCCGTTAACTCCTGCAGCTTGGTTAAATCCCCTTCGTTCAATCCATTGGCTTTATGCCACACGATGAGAGCCGGTACTCCCCCGTTGCTAGGAAATTCCTTATCGGCAATGGCTTCCGCTATGACGGATGGAACGTCCTCCTTCAGGTTGGCTGCATTGTTATCCTCTTTATCTGCAACAGCCGGCCATAGCAAATTCAACGCCAGTGCGATGAGTACCCATACACAGAGCGTGACCCATTTGCTTCGCTTCCCTGCAACCCATTTTCCGTAATTCGGTCCTGATCCGTGCATTTGTAGATCCTCTCCATTCCGTGATGTTCTTTATCATGATCTTGTTTCTTTCTTAGTAAGACTGAAAATAAATCGCGCAAATTAATTATATATACCGGTAGGTTAATTTTCAATATTCATTTTGAAAAAACGACCTGCATGTCTTACACTATACACAGGAGGTCATCATGACAAAAATACGCAACCCCCGAAATCCCGGGCGTCCCAAAGCAGCTGCCGATCAGGCTCCTATCCAGGAAACCATCCTCTGGACCGCCTCCAAGTTATTCATGGAAAATGGCTACGAGCCCGTATCCTTGCAGCAGATCGCGAAGGCTTGCCAAGTGACCAAGGCTTCCATCTACTATCATTTCACAAGTAAACCCGAGCTGTTTAAAATAGCGGTAACCACGATTCTAGATAAAGCATATGCTTCTACTCGTCAGTTTCTGGAGGAGGCCGATACCCTAGAGTCTGGATTGATCCGGGTAGCCGAAGCGAAGATTGCCAAGCCTCATGCCGAGATGGAGACCATGATGCGGGAAGCACAGCCTTTTTTATCCCAGGAGCAGATGGCCGCTATCCGTGAGGCGGAACAGCGCATTCATGAAGTCATCGCCGATCGGTTTAATCAAGCCATGCGTTCTGGTGAACTTCGGGAAGGCAATCCTTTGCTCATGGCGCAGGCTTTTTCGGCGATGCTGATGCTGGGCAATCGTGAAGATACCCGAAGCGGTTATGCCAGCCCTCGTGATATGGCTGTTGAGATCGTAGATCTATTCTTGCACGGAGCAGTGAAACTTCCGAAGTAACACTCTGCTCCATAACTGCATGCTTCAAACATGAATCAAGAGATTTAGTTCACGAATCATGAGCATCGATCATATCAACGCAAAAGAACGGAGATCAAGGAGGATCTCCGTTCTTTTTGCTTATGTTTTTGATTTGTTTTAGATTTCATTCCAGAAAGCAACGTCTTCAAGCGGCAATCTTACCGTTGGCCGACCTGGAGCGGCTGCTTTGCCGATGGCAATCAACATGACGCTGCGGTAATGGGAAGGAATATTGAACTCTTCCACGAACTGAACTTTGTTATATCCGCCCATCGGTACGGTATCATACCCTCTGGCACGTGCACTCAGCATCAGCTGCATGGAGATCAATCCGGCATCCACATCCACGATGCTTTCTTTTACGGATTGATCCATATTCGCATAAAGATTTTCGGCCGTATAGATAAAGCGCTGCTTGATCTCTTCGGTCATATACCCCGCTTCTTCAGACATGGAATATATCTTCTCGCCCTTCTCATACCACTTCATATCTCCCAGCACAGCAATGACGGCTGAGGCTTGAAGTACCTGCTCCTGATTATTGGCAATGGGATGCAGCTTCTTCAAGAGCTCAGCATCATCGATCACAAGAAAGCGCCATGGCTGCAGGTTGCTTGAAGAAGGTGCCAGTGTAGCGTCCATCAGGATCGCTTCCATCTCTTCTCTTGGAATCTTTACCGACGGGTCGTATTGACGAACCGAGTGGCGCTCCTGAATCACGGTTTGAAAATCGGGTTTTGTTATGGTAGACATGGTTTATCCCTCCAACATTATATTGTGCATTTTTTTGCACAGTTTAGATCGCAAGTTAACTGTGTTATTTAATGCACAGTATATAGCAGACTGAAATTCTTTGTCAACAACATTTTGAAAGGTTCACTGAGCGATGTCCGCAATCGTGCGCGATTCCAGTATTTTCAAGGTACTGTCCTCAATCTCGGATAAAATGCCAACAAAGGATTCCTTGATTTCCTCAGCAAAACAATGACCGGAAGCTGCGTCCAGCATACTGTCGCTGATTGAGCTGTGGACCTGGAGAATCGAGTACACTTCAGCCAAAGTAATATCGCAGGCGTTCTTCTTCAGCCGGTAACCACCATCTCTTCCTTCACGCGATTCAATCATATCGGCTTGCGCGAGTGTTTTCAGTACGCGTCGAATCAACGTCGATTCCGAATGCAGATACGAGGCGATATCGCCGCTTGAGCATTTGCCGGCGTGACGTTCAAGCGTCACAAGCGCCTGCACGGCGAGACTGAAGGTTTTATAGGTGGACGGGCAGGCCATTGTCGATTTCTTGGAGGCCACTTCTTTATTTACGCTCATGTTCCTACCCCCTTTTTAAGAATGAGATTGCCTTTAAACCTTTAATAGGTGTTCTGCAGCAGAAGCAGATGTTCCCATCTTAGCTTTTCATTATTGTATCGTAAACCTGACACTCCATCAAGCACAACAAGGACCATCATCTAATGGCCCTCGTCTTCAACCAGTGCTTGGGACTCATACAAATTCGCCTCTCGGTAATTCACATCCATTCTCAGATGGCTCGCAAGTGCCCGGTCAATATCGCCATGTTCGAACATGCTTTGAATCTCGTTACGCTCTGACTGAATGGCTTTAAGTTCCAGTTCCCTGCGTTCACTGCTAAGCTTCTGCTTTCTACGGCTCCATACACGATCATTCTGAAGAAAATGCTCCATTGCACGATAGTCTGCAATAACCGCTTGCAGGACTTCCTGCCTCTGCGCCGGCTTCACCGTTTGGATCTCATGGATTGCTGCACGAATGGCCTCCAGCTTCAATGCCTTATACATCTCCCAATCTGGGTGATCCGGACACATGGGCATTTCTTTGGACTCGTTTTTTTTCAACAAGCGCTTTAAATTCCGCCATAAATTCTTCGTGAGCAGCCTGAACTTATATCGGCTGGTCAGCAGCATCTCAACTTTGTTCAGCGAGGACAGGAATTGCTCCGCGACCCTTGCAGAAGCTTTATGTTCCTTAAGCCATGTTTCTGTAACGGTCCGTTCCGCAGTAAGTCCGATTTTTCTAACGGTGATCGTGGCTTCCCAGAACTCTCGCATGTCGCTCTTATCCGTTATTTGAGATTGCTGAAGCCGCTTGGTATACGCATAAATAAGCTGAACCGCCTCCTCCCTGTTTTCATCCGTCATTTCTTCCCGCACGGTACGTATTCCCGCTTGCAGCATATGAAGCCGTGCTTCTTTCTCACGATCAATCACCGCGGCCGTATTCACAGGTTTCTCACGTGTCAGCAGGGGAAGCAGCACGCTCGCAATGACCAGAGTTAACAGGATGACACCCGCGCAGATGAATAACATTAAGCTTCGCTCTGGAAATGGACGATGGTCCGCAAGGGTGAGCGGGATGGAGAAAGCCGCAGCCAGCGTTAATGCCCCCCGTACGCCCGACAGTGCAGTCAGCAGGGAAGACTTGAATTGGCGGTTCGTTGAAGCCCATACCCATATGAAACGCAGCAATATCAGAACAGCCGTTATTAGTAATATATAACCGAGGACTTGTCCATTATTATAGGCAGGATCACTCCATATTTGATTGACGACCCCCGGGATTTCATGCCCGAGCAGAATGAACACCAGCCCGTTTAACGTGAACAGGATTACAGACCAGGTGCTGTCCGATACAACTCTAAGTTTAATGGATGCTGATCGCATACGATCCCTCTCCACGGCGTGGGTGACACCCGCCGCAACGACAGCCAGAATCCCGGACAGATGAAATTCCTCGGCTATAAGGTAGATGATGAATGGCGTCAGAATGATGATCAGCATATGAAGCGTGACGTCCTCCATACCGAGCCGGCGCAGCAGCATTCTGAACCAGATCACAAGAAACCCTAGAAGCGCCCCGACAACGATGCCTCCAATTGCAATGACAAAAAAACTGCCGATGGCTTTCGTTAAAGAAAAATAACCCGTCACTGTAGCTGCAATCGCAAAATTAAACGCAACGAGACCGGACGCATCATTCATAAGCGCTTCGCCTTCAAGTAAATGCATGATTTTCCCCGGCAGCTTCACTCTGCCTGACAGGGAGCCCACCGCAACCGCATCGGTAGGCGAGAGTATCGCAGCCAACGCAAAGGCAGCTGATAACGGTATGGTCGGAATAAACCAATGAATGAAAGGTCCCGCGATCAGAACGGTTGCAAATACGAGACCTAGCGCCAACAGCAGAATATTGGACCTGAGCTTCCACAACTCGCTCCGTGGGGTCAGCTTCCCATCATTAAACAAGAGCGGTGCGATAAACAGGACCATGAACAATTCCGGATTCAGTGGCACGTGATGGAACCCGCGGATATAGGCGGCCCCGATCCCAAGCGCAATTTGAATCAACGGGACAGGAATGAATGGCAGAAATCGATTGATGATGTTGGAAATACCGATAAGAACCAGAAAAATAAGTACCATAAGAAATATTTCCACAGTGCATCTGCTCCTTCCTCGAGAAGAATAACTTATGTAACATGGGCATGTCTGTCAATAGACTGATTTAGGTTGTGTAGAATAGTAAAGGTTTATTTATGAGCTGGAAAAGTTTCAACCTTCATGCCGCCACAAAAAAACAAGGCTTCCTAAAGGAGATGTCCTTTAGAAAACCCTAGTGCTTGCAAATGCTTATTAATAGGCAGTCCAGCCTGCATCGGCTGTAACAACAGTACCGTTTACAAAGCTGGCTTCATCTGAAGCCAGGAACAATACCACTTTTGCGATCTCTTCCGGTTCCCCTGCCCGTGGGTTCAGGTTGATACCAGCCATAGCTCTTTCCATACCAAACGAATTCGGCGCGTTTAGAGTGGTGCCGATATTCGTGCTGACGCCGCCTGGAGCAACCGCATTACACCGGATTCCCTGCGTTGCATATTGAAAACCGACATTTTTGGTTAATCCGACAACAGCATGCTTAGCGGCCGTATACGCTGCACCTGCTCTGGACCCCATAAGCCCTCCAGCAGAAGCAATGTTGACAATGACCCCGCTCTTTTTCTCCAGGAAGATTGGCAATGATTTACGAATAGTTCTCATCGGTCCTGTTGTATTGATGGCAAATACGCGATCCCACAACTCATCCGTTAGATCCGCAGCCGGTACGAAGTTGTCCATAATGCCGGCATTGTTGATCAAAATATCAAGCGTTCCATATGCATTAACAGTAGCATCAACCAACTGCTGCACATCTTCTTCCTTGGCCACATTCGCTACCAGTGCCAGGGCCGTGCCGCCTTTTGCTGTAATTTCGTCAACAACGGCTTGCGCCGCATCAAGACGCAGGTCAGACACGACAACTTTTGCGCCTTCGGCAGCAAACAGTTCCGCTGTCGCTTTTCCCATACCGGAAGCAGCACCTGTAACAATCGCAACTTTACCAGATAATCTCACGTTCCATACCCCCATAATAGGTTGTGATATCATTTTGGAAATCAGGGACAACAAATCAACAACTGTACAGTACACGACATATGTCAATTCTAGTATAATCGTAGTATGATTTAGGTCACAATGATTAAATAACGTGGAATTGTACGATACCGAACAAAAAGCGTAAATTTGTTTAGATTTTAACTATTAAATTCGTTATATTTTTAACCGAAAGGACTCGAATCTATGCAATCGAGCAATAAAATGACCAATCGTCGCATCGTCCGCAGCAAAGAAGCTTTAAAGCAAGCGCTTCTATCCCTCCTCTCGCAGAAGAGCTTCTCCAGCATTTCCATTACGGAAATCGTAGAGTTAGCCAATTACAATCGAGGAACCTTCTATACCCACTACGACAACAAAGAGGCTCTTCTGGATGATATCCTGACTCCTTTAATGGAGGAGCTGATCGCATCCTTCAGGGCTCCTTACGGGGAAGTCGACGTGTTTCATATCGATGAGCTGCCTGCCAATGCGGTAAAAATATTTGATTATATTCACCAAAATGCAGACGTATATACGGCCTTATTCAAAAGCGATGTTCTACCCCTTGTCCGGGATAAAATGTTCTCGGCATTAAAACAAATCGCCATGGAGGACTTGGACTACCCCAGGGGAGAACTCAACCATGAACTACTCATCATCTACAACATGCACGCCTTACTCGGCCTGGTATTCCACTGGATCGAGAACAATTTCCAATACCCCGTCCCTTATATGAGAGATCAACTGGTTCTCATGATCAACTGGAGGCCGAGAAGCGTAAGAACACAGATTAAGCGCACGGACCTTACTTGAAATCAATGAGGGATAACGTAGAAAAACCATCAACCCGTTCAAAACGCAAATTGAACGGGTTGATGGTTTTGGTTGCTGAATTAACGGTTTTTCTTATAAAGCCCCCTGCCGCCGATCCGGTCCAGATCGTGAACCAGTCTTACTCCCGCGGATATTCTTATTCTTGTTCCAGAGGAGTGGAGAGAACCGTCATGGTCGTTGTATGTCCATACTCGCTGCAATCATAGATGAAGGCTTCGAGAGACTTCATGGAAGCAGTTTCGATTTTCATAAGAAAATTGTATTGTCCGCTGACTTGATAAATCTGGGTGACCTCCTGCGACTGTTTGGCGAATGCCGTCAGCCGGTCACAACCTGGAGAACAGAGTCCGATTGATCCAAGAAGTTCTGGGGGCCATCCGAACCGAAGTAGGGATCAATTACCCGGTGCAATTGCGGGTTTCTGCATCCGACTTTGCCGATGGCGGCCTGACACCAGCAGAGGTTGCACTCGCCTTGACGTACCTGGAATCCGAACTGGATGCCGTGCACGTATCTTCGGGCGGTCTCGTTCCTGCTGCACCTTTAGCCACACCGGAGGGCTACCAAACACCTTATGCTGCAGTGATCAAACAATATGTAAAAATACCGGTGATCGCGGTCGGCAATATCCGCACCCAATCGTTCGCCAATTTCATTCTAGCAGATGAGATAGCAGATATGATAGCCATCGGCCGCCCATTGCTGGAGGATGCCAATTTCGGTGAAAAAATGCTGTCCTTAGCCTAATACTCCAACTCAAGGTTTATTTGTCCACTTCAATAAGAAAACCAAAAGCCGCATCCACAAAGGTAGGTAGGTTTGAACCACCCTCGGATACGGCCTTTTCTTTAATACCGATCAATTTCATCTATAATCTAGAAAATAACGTCGAGTGTACTTTCGACGATTCGATCGGCCAGCTCGCGATTCATCGTAGCGGAGTTCATCACCCGCAGTCCATAGTAGCTGCTTAAGAATAAGCTAGCCAGCTGCTTCGCAGAGCGTTCAGCCGGAATTTCCCCCGATTGTATCGCCTCTTCCATCACGCTGATCAAGTCTTCCTCAAGATCATAAATATATTGCCCGAATATCCGTTCAACCATCGGGTCCCGCCCAGCCCGTTCCATACTGATATTAACCGCCATGCAGCCGCGGTGGTTCGGGTCCGAAAAATCCATACCGATTGCCCATTCAAACAAGGCGCGCAGCCTATCCTTAACCGGGATGGACCGGCCCAGAATCTCTCTGGATATCTCCAGGCCTTCATCATTGTAACGTTGAAGCACCTGCTCGAATAACTCATTCTTGCTGCCGAACGCATTGTACAGGCTCCCTTTACCCAGCCCTGTCTTCTCGCAGAGCTCTTGCGTGGAACTCGCTTCATAACCCTTGGACCAGAATACGTCCGTGGCAGCATCAATGACAGCTTCCTTCTTGAACTCACGCGGTCTTCCGTTCGTGGTCATTCCCTCATCCCTTTTGAACATGATCTTTGTTACCTAAAAGTATAGGGTTTATGTACCACTCAGTCAAATATTATCGGGTTCCCCCGAAAAGATTCGTCGAACGGTTTCATACGCCAGCTTCGGACGACGATATTCATCTACAATACCTTTGCTGTTCCGCGTGCATGAACGATTCAGCAGCCATCCAAGCCCTTCCGTCACTCGGCAATCGCTAAATTGCCATATAAACATCCCGGATATGTATTCGCGCTCCATGTATGCCTTCAGATTGCTCGCGATAATATCGGCCTGCCGTTCCTCAGAGCCTTTCTCCCGATTCGGACTGCGGAATCCGTAAAACCCGTCCCCTGAGGTTTATCGCTAACGCATGCGGATTTCATGATGAATTTCATTTCAGTAAAGCATTTCACAAGTACAAAGGTATGGCACCCGCGGAGTTCCGCAAAACCTCAAAAGATGCGGATCATTCAGCCCTGTAACGGTTGCTAATTGGTGTCTCGGCGTGTACTTTCGAATCTAAGAAAACCTTATGTAATCGAAATAAAATTCTAAACCAAAAACGGACTTTAGAGACGTTATTTAGCAGATAGCAGCAATTCGACTGCCAATGCCCATGATAACGACTCTGTTGTCCGTTTTAACTAGAAAATGATTCTTTTTTGTAACCTATTGTCTCCAGAAGATTTTTTATCCCGGTGGCGGGGCCGTGGATCGGCGGATGATCAACTCCGGGGGGAGCACAATGCGCTGTACAGGTTCCCCCTGGCTGGCCAGATTCCTGACCACAAGGTCCACCGCCAGGCGGCCCATCTGTTCCATCGGCTGGGCAATAACAGTGAGCGGCGGATCTGTTACTCGGGCCAGGATCGTATCGTCAAAGCTGACGACCGAACAGTCCTCAGGAACGCGCAGCCCGAGTTCGCGAATCGCCTGTAGTGCGCCGATCGCCAGCATGTCGTTGCAGCAAAACAGCGCAGTAGGCGGTTCCTCCAGCTCCAACATAACTTTGGCTCGTCTGAATCCGTCCTCGATCTTATGGTCACAGGCCGCAATATAGTCGGGGGAAAGCCCTAAACCGAACGAGGCGGCAGCTTCGACAAAACCCCTTACCCGCTCATTGCTGCTCGTCACCCGTTCATGCTCGGCAAGTACGGCCAGCCTGCGGTGACCGAGACGAAGCAGATGCTCAGCAGCGAGACGGCCCCCTTCCAAGTCATGAACCCGAACGCTGCTGGCTCCAAGTGCCGGATTGTCCCGGGCTATAAGCGCTATAGCCAGCGAATGCTCCTGAAACGGCTTGAGCAGCTCACCATGGGATACGCCCGTACCGATAATAACGCCATCCACCTGCTTTTGCCTCAGCAGGCTGACATAGCGTTTTACCTTCTCTTCCTGGTTGTCCGTGCTGCAGATGATCACGCTGTATCCAAGCTGATGCCCGTGATCCTCGACCGAGCGTGCAATCTCGGCAAAAAAGGGGTTGGAGATGTCGGGGACGAGCAATCCCAGGGTATAGGTTCTTTTGCCGGCGAGGGCTGAGGCAATCGCGTTCGGCCGATAATTCAGGCGCTGCATGATATCCAGAATCTCCTCACGACGTTCGCGACTGATCTTGCCCTTGCCGTTCATGACATGAGAGACGGTAGCAATGGAAACGCCGGCTTCGCGCGCAATGTCATAAATAGTCGCTCTTATCATCCCTTGTGCTCCATTTGTTTAATTTTGGCATTTCAATTTATTATGGGCTTTCATCTCGTTTAACGCAAGGCCGTTTTGTCGTTAATACTGCCTGCAGACATGCACACCTAGGATCCTGGTCCATAGCACGTTCCCTGACTTAGCTTGCTTTATCTCATAAGCCAATCATGATCCGGATCATTGCGGAATTTCCATATTCGCTTCGGCCCCGCCATGACGTTCAGGTAGTACACATCATACCCGGGAGGCGCGGATACCGGATGATAGCCCTCGGGCACCATTACGGCCTCGCCGTCTTTGACCGCCATCGTTTCGTCCAGCGAACGGTCATCGGTATAGACCCGCTGAACGGCAAAACCGCACTCCGGCTGAACCCGGTAGTAGTAGGTTTCCTCCAGCAGCGATTCCTCCGGCAGCTCATCGCGATCATGCTTGTGCGGTGGGTAGCTGGACCAGTTGCCCCCATCCGTAAACACCTCGACCACCAATAGGCTATCCGCGGGCTTTTGCTCCGGCAAAATATTATGCACCAGACGCGACATGCTCCCGCTCCCGCGGTTCTCCACGCCGACATCTTCCGGCGCGATGAGACGGGCCGGGTGAGTACCTTTCCCCGGGGCAAGACACACGGCCAGCTCCATTTCGGTTAATGCCGTGACCTCGAACTGTTTCTGTGATGGCACATAAACCGTATAGGGAGGCGTCTTTTCAAACACGCTCATGCGCTTGCCAATGTTGTCCCAGCTCTCTCCCCCTGCCTTCACGTCGGCTCGCCCGGTTAACAGAACAAGAGCCGCTTCTTGATCTCCCGTGGCTCGGTTCAGCGTCTGTCCTTCCCTTAAACGGAAAACTTCAAAGCCCACATAAACCCAGCCTACACTTTGCGGCGTAATGGATAGCACGCGCCCGTCCAGGTCCGGCTTCGTAATGGGTACAATTAAGTTCGGCATGGTGTTCCTCCTCTTTTATGGATCTGGTCTGTTAATGATGTAGTTTCAATAGATACGTTCTCCCGTTTGAGCAAGATATTCCAGCGCTTTGGCAACAGCTTCTCATATACCGATTTCAAGCAGATACTTAGCGAATACAAACGGTTATTTCTTCTTGTTCAGCCAGCTTAGGCATCTCCCTACATCATGCTGCCAATTACAGCCTCTCCAGATTTAGCCTGCCGAAATGCCGGTGGTGAGCTCGGCCAGCTTTACCGGGCGGCCCTGCTGCAGCGAACGCTTGGCCGCCAGGGCGATCAGCTCTGCTTGAAGGGCGTCATGGCCGCTGACCGGCACCGGGGTGCCGTTCTGCAAGCTTTCGATAAATTGCCGCGTCTCGTTCATGTACGCTTCCTTGTACCGCTCCAGAAAGAAATACAGCGGTTTGTCGCGGGTGACGCCGTCCGGACCGCTGATAACAGCGGTGCTTGGATAGTCGTTGTCGACGGAGACGCTTCCGCCGGAGCCGAACACCTCGATCCGCTGATCATAACCATAGACGGCCTTGCGGCTGTTGTCGATGACGCCGAGCGCTCCGCTTTCAAACCGCAGCGTTGTCAGGGCGGTGTCGATGTCGCCCAGCTCTCCGATGGCAGGGTCCACCAGTACCGCTCCCTGGGCGTACACTTCGATCACCTCGCTGCCCGATAGAAAACGGGCGATGTCGAAATCATGAATGGCCATATCCATAAACAGCCCGCCGGACACTTTAATGTAATCCGGATGGGGCGGGCTAGGATCGCGCGAGGTAATCTTAATCAGATGCGTTTCCCCGATTCTTCCCTCTGACACAATCTCCTGAACCCTGCTGAAGTTATGGTCAAACCGGCGGTTGAAGCCGATCTGCAGACTTACGCCGGCCGCTTCCACGGCCGCCAGCACCTCGCGGGTCTGATCCACGCTCATGCTGACCGGTTTCTCGCAGAAAATATGCTTGCCTTTCGCCGCAGCCTGCTTGATCAGCGGGACATGCGTATCGGTCGAGGAGCAGATCAACATGGCATCGATATCCGGATGCTCCATGATATCGTTACTATTAGTCGTAACCATAGGAATGCCGCGTTCCGCGGCCCAGGCCCTCAGCTCGTCGCCGGCGAACAAATCGCTGATGGCCGCAATTTTCGCACCAGGCGTGCGCAGCAGATGAGCCGCATGGATTTTGCCGATTCGTCCAACACCGATAATGCCGATATTAATAGTTTTCATATGAACGTCTCCTCTGCTTAAAGGCTACCAGCGCGCTGTTACCATTTTCTTGCGGGTATAGAACTCCACGCCGTCCGTTCCATTCGCATGCAGATCCCCATAGAAAGAATTTTTCCAACCGGAGAACGGAAAGAACGCCATCGGCGCTGGAACGCCGAGGTTGACTCCAAGCATGCCGGCATCGATATGCTCACGGAACTGGCGCACGTCGCTGCCATCCTGCGTGAACAGGCAAGCCCCGTTCGCGAAGTCCGAGCGGTTGGAGATTTCAATCGCTTCCTCCAGCGATTCCGCCCGCATGACGGACAGCACCGGGGCGAAAATTTCGTCCTTCCAAATCTTCATCTCGCTGGTCACCTCATCAAAAATCGTCGGTCCGACAAAATATCCGTCACCGCTCACGGCCTCGTCGCTTCGACCATCGCGCACCAGCTTAGCGCCTTCTTGCTCGCCCGCCTCGATATAACGGATCGTGCGCTCCTTGTGAGCTTGCCTAATAACCGGCCCGAGGAAAACGCCTTCGTCCGCTCCGTTGCCGATGGTAATCTCATCGGCCGCCTGCTTCAGCTTCTCCATCAGCGGTTCCGCCACGTCGCCCACGGCCACGACGACGGAGCAGGCCATACAGCGCTCGCCGGCAGAACCGAAGGCAGCGCTGACGATCTGGCTCACGGCAGCATCCAAGTCGGCAGACGGCGTCACGATGCTGTGATTCTTCGCTCCAGCCAAAGCCTGCACGCGCTTGCCGTGGGAAGAAGCGGTTTTGTACACATACTCCGCCACCGGCTGGGAGCCCACGAAGGACACGGCGGCGATGCCGGGATGTTCCAGAATGCCGTTGACCACATCATGAGCGCCGTGAACGATATTTAGAACGCCCTCCGGCAGACCGGCTTCTGCGAACAGCTCCGCCAGACGCTGAGCCAAGAGCGGCGTGCGCTCCGACGGCTTCAGCACGAACGCATTGCCGCAAGCGATGGCGAGCGGGAACATCCAGCACGGCACCATCATTGGGAAGTTGAACGGCGTGATGCCCGCCACTACGCCGATCGGATACCGGTACATGCCGGACTCCAGGTTGGTGGCGATGTCGGGAAGCTGCTTGCCCATCATCAGCGTAGGCGCACCGGCGGCAAACTCCACGCACTCGATGCCGCGCTGTACCTCGCCGTAGGCTTCGGCATAGCTTTTGCCGTTCTCCGCCGTAATCAGGCGTGCCAGCTCCTCCCAGTGCTCCACGAGCAGCTGTTGATACTTGAACAGAATGCGCGCGCGGCGAGGCACGGCCGTCTTGGCCCAGGTACGTCCCGCTTTGTCGGCCGCCTGTACGGCCTGATCCACTTCCTCTTTCGTGGATAACGGGACGTAAGCAAGAATCTCTTCCGTTGCCGGATTGTATACGGGATCGGTTGTTTCGGATCGGGATGGAACGAATTGTCCCCCGATATAATTGCTCAGGGTTTGCGTCATGGCTGGTATGCCCCTTTCGATTGGATCAGTAAAGATAGAAAAAATGAATGCTCTGCTCTACAAGAAATGAAGATTAGCAAAATCACAAGAAGGGGTGAAATTTCTAGAAAGAATACACTCTCAAGAACAGGAGTAATCTCACGAACAAGGGTAATCACAAAACAGGCCTTATCTCAAAAGCACGAAATCTTATGAACGGGCGAAATCTCAGTATTGATAGATCTCAATAAAGATCCTGAGCATGGACTAAACTTAGGTATTGGCAGTAATCTCGCCTCGCTTGCAGCGCTCGATATAATCGTGAACCGCCGCGCTCGTCGGCATCGCATCGGAGCAGCTGTGGCTGGAGATGACGATGCTAGCCGCCGCGCTGCCGAATTCCATGCAGCGCTCGATGGTCCAGCCCTGCATCAGGCCGTACAGAAAGCCGGCAGCGTATGAATCCCCCGCCCCGAACGTCTTGATGACTTTCGCCGGAAAGCTCCGAGCGGTATGGCTGGCACCGCCTGGGGTATATGCGATGGAGCCTTCCTTGCCGTGCTTGATAATCACGATCTTGGCGTTATAATCAAACCATTTGGCCGCCGTGATGCGATCGCTGCGCTCCGGATTGCCCCCGAACTGCTCCATCATGTCAAACTCTTCGCGCGTGCCGAGGATAATGTCGCATGATTCCGCCGCTAAATTGTAATAGGTTGCCGTCTCCTGCGGGGATTTCCATGTGTATGGACGGTAATCGAGGTCAAACGCGATCACGGCGCCGTGGCGCTTGGCATAGTCCAGAGCCAGAAACACGGCTTCCCGGGAAGGACTAGCCGCGAGCGCGGTTCCGGAGATCAGTACCATTTTGGCGGAGGCGATCAGCTCCTCGCTCACGTCCCCTGTTTCCAGCAGCAAATCCGCAGCGTTGTCGCGATACATTAGAATGCTGCAGTCGGTCGGGCTCTTGATCTCGGTAAAGGCCAGACCCGTTACGGCTCCCGTACGATCGATTGTCACGCCCTTCGTCGTAATCCGGTTATCTTCGAGGTACTTTGTAATAAAACGCCCCATCTGATCGTCCGCCACCTTGCCGATGAAGCCTGTATTCAGGCCCAGGCGGGCCATCCCGATACAGATATTGGCGGGTGATCCTCCGACATATTTGGTAAACGTGGTCGTTTCCTCCATCGGCCGGTTAATCTCATTGGCATTCAGGTCGATGCACAGCCTCCCTACAGCCACAAAATCCATCGGTTTTGCGTTATTGAACGTGATTTCACTCATGGATAAACCTCCTTGATCAGATCGGCCGCGGCTGAGCATTCATATGACTGCATGACTCCGTTCGCTAATGGCCGTAATCATTTGCAGCTCTCGTAATACTTACAGTTCAAAAATGTTTCCAACCGATAGACACTCCCAGATCGCTCCGCCCGCACTTGAATGAGTTTACTTTTGTCCGATAAGTATGTTACGATTCCACCCTCGAACTCAGTCGCATCGCCTTGAGCCTGGCTCGACCCTCGAGCCGTGGCTTCAGCCCTGCATCTTCGTCAGGTCTCCAGGCCGTCCAGGTATTCAATCGCCCGTTGAGCATACTCCTTGGCCGGATGAAGCGCAGGATCCTGCTCACCCTCCAGCATCGCCCAGCCGTCATAGCCGCGTTCAACAAGCTCTTTGATAATCTGCGCAAAATCGATGCATCCGTCGCCAGGAACCGTAAACACGCCCCTGCGGATGCAGCTTACGAAATCGCAGTTGTCCAGGCGCGCCTGTTCCAGCACATCAAGCCGGATATCCTTCAGATGGATATACGCGATCCGGTCATAATGCTTGCGTAACAGCTCCAGCGGGTCGTTCCCCCCGTAATAGGCATGACCAGTGTCGTACAGGAGAGACACCAGCGAAGGGTCAGTCATGGACATCAGCCGGTCGATCTCGTACGGCTGTTCCACAACCGTGCCGCCATGATGATGATAAGCCAGCTTCATGCCGTAGCTTGCCGCAATCTCTCCAGCCTGGTTCAGTCCTTCCGCCAGGCTTTCCCATCCGGCGTCATCCAGACGGAGAACGATGCTCTCATTCGGCGTCCTGCGGGGATCGAAGTGAAGTGATCCCCCTACCTCCGCCGTGCTGATCACCTTGCTGCCGAACCCGGCCAGAAACTCTGCGTGCCGTCGGTAATCCTCCAGCTCCTGCCTGCGATAGTCGGGATCGGAGAACAGCACCGACTTCCACTGGGAGACCAACTGAATGCCGCGCGCATCCAGCTCCCGTTTCAGCACTGCCCGATCCTTGGGGAATTTCCTTCCCATCTCCGTGCCTGTCAGACCCAAAGCCGCAATATCATCCACAATCATCTCAAACGTCGTGTCGTCTCCATGCTCCCTAACGTCCTCGCCGACCCAGTTAATCGGATGAATCCCTAGCTTGAACAGCCTGTCACTCATTACCATCGCTCCTTTGCTTTGTTTAGCAGGGGTTTGCTTCCTTGTCCAGATCCCTCAATCGAACCAGCTTCCTTGCTCGAGGCACTTGTATAGCCATTCCTTGCCCCGGACTTTTCTTGCCTCGAGCCGGCTTCATATTGCCCCTACTCCGGTCGTTAGCAAGATCTTACTTGCTTTGCTGCTCCAGCCGCTAGTATGGCCTTGCTTCCTTACTTCGGGCCGCCATCTGCCGCTGCGCTTCGGTCACTTTGCTTGAGGCCGACACCTCCGGCACCTCTACGCGCCACCAGGACTCATAACCGTCGGTGTTCGTTCCCGGAACGACCGGAATCTCGATCAGCGTTGTCACGTTTTCCTTCTGCGCCAGGAGCAGCGCTTCATGCAGTGCCTCCGGCGTGTTGGCCTTGTAGGCTTTAGCGCCGAGCGCACGCGCGTGCGCGGCAAAATCAATCGGGATGTACTCTCCGGTCAAGCGACCAGTCCCCTCTTCGCGGCGTCGGAACTCATTGCCGAACCCGTCGCTGCCGTTGCTCCGCTGCAGATTATGAATGCATTGGAAACCGTGGTTGTCGAACAGCAAAATCGTTATCTTCCGCCCTTCCTGCAAGCTGGTGACCAGCTCCGAATGCATCATCAGGTAACTGCCATCGCCGACCAGCGCATAGACTTCACGGTCCGGCTCCGCGAGGGCCGCACCCAAGGCGCCGCTCACCTCGTACCCCATGCAGGAGAAGCCATACTCCATGTGGTACGTCTTCGGTTCGGAAGGTCTCCATAACCGGTGCAGGTCTCCCGGCAGACTGCCTGCCGCACAGACGATGACGGAAGATGGAGAGATGAACTCATTGATGACGCCAAGGGCTCTCGTCTGCGACAAGCCGTCCGGATGCTCGTGAGCGTACAGCCGGTCCACCTCGCTGTCCCACTCTGCTTTCAAACTGGCAAGCTCGTTTTCTTCGTAACCCGCTAGATAGCCGTCCCTAGACAGCATCTGATGCAGCGCTTTCAACCCTTCCTTCGCATCGGCAATCAGCGCTTCGCCGCCGAGCTTAGCGCCGTCCGCGCTATTGACATTCAGGTTCAGGAACGATACGTCCTCCCTTTGAAACGCCCATTTGGAGGACGTTGTAAAGTCCGAATACCGGGTGCCGACGCCGATAATCAGATCAGCAGACGCCGCGATGCGATTCGCCGCCAGCGAGCCCGTTACGCCCATGGCGCCGAGGTTCAGGGGGTGTTTCCAGGAAAGCGCACTTTTGCCGGCCTGCGTTTCAGCGACCGGGATGCCGAAAGCTTCCGCAAATGCAGCCAGGTCCTTGGCAGCATCGCTGTAGTGCACGCCTCCTCCTGCAATGATGAGCGGACGTTTGCTGGCTGCAATCCGTGCCGCCGCACGCTTCAGTCCTTCCGCCGACGGCGGGCGACGGTCGATGACGTGTACCGTTTTCTCAAACAGCGAATCCGGATATTCGTACGCCTCGGCCTGCACGTCCTGAGGCAGCGCCAGCGTAACCGCCCCCGTCTCCGCCGGATCGGTCAGCACACGGATCGCCTGCCGGACGGCCGCGATAAGCTGCTCCGGCCGGGAAATCCGGTCCCAATACCGGCTCACCGGCTTGAATGCATCTGCGGCCGACACGGTGTAATCCGACGGGGCCTCAATCTGCTGCAGCACCGGATCAGGCTGGCGGCAGGCAAAGTTGTCACCAGGCAGCAGCAGTACCGGGATGCGGTTCACCGTTGCCGTAGCTGCGGCGGTGACCATATTGAGGGCACCGGGTCCGATGGACGAGGTGCAGGCCCATATCTGCCGCCGGTTTTTTTGCTTTGCGTATGCCGCGGCGGTATGAACCATACCCTGTTCGTTTTTGCCCTGAACATAAACCAGGTCTCCCGAGCTTCGTTCCAAGGCCTCGCCAAGACCGGTTACATTCCCGTGTCCGAATATCCCCATCACCCCGTGCACGAATTTCGTCTCCACTCCATCAACAGAAATATACTGTGCATCCAAAAATCTCAGCAGTGCTTGCGCCATCGTTAATCGTGTCGTCGTCAACCGGTTCATCTCCTTTTCAAATTTTCATCGTCGTTGCATCCTATGGATAAAACTTAATGTGAATTAAGCGCTTAACCTGTTGGATCGAGGCGCTTAACCATCTAAGAGTTAAGCGCTTTACAGAAAGTGTATGCCTTACTGGCCGCCCAGCATGCCTTTCAATTTTATGATTTCCACGCCCGCCAGCATCATGATGCCGTCCCGTGATTGTCATTCACCACCATGAGCAGATCCTGCTTGTAATAATCCCCGGTAAAGGAATAACGGGACCCGCTGCATACCCCGTGCACGCTCCCGCGGCGATCGTTGGCTTTTCCGGTCAGCCCCTGCCATGCCCAAATGGCGATATCGGCGAACGCTGGAATCCAGAATTTTCAAAAAGGAAACGCTGTCATTTATTATCAGATTAATCATCTGCTCCAACCGATACAATCTGACGTTTATCACCAGCAGACCCTGGCTTCCAAAGGGGAGCGACAAATTTTTGTACATGGAGACGACCTGCTTCAGTTCGTTCTCCCTCAGACCCGTCATGGAGCGTACGGCCGACCAACCCCGTGCTCCTTCGCGGCGTGCTCGATAAAAGAACGGTCCGGAAACGATGAGAGGGAACTCTGTCCGCTGGTGGTCAGCACTGATTGATCCGAATGACGGTACAAATAGACTGATCAATCAATTCGCTGTCCGTTTGCAGCACGCGAAGTCGTTTCACCAGCGAGTACATCAGATTCTGGTCGGATGACGGGGTACTGAACAGATAGCTTGAGTATAGGGAACTTGCCTCCATTTCGTTCAGCACGTTCATCTCAATCGCATGGATGGAGCGGTCAAGGTCTTCCATAATAAATCTGGTGGATATACCGTTCGCCTTGGCCGCCTCTTCGCGTGAGGCCTTGTTAAACATAATAAAAGAAAGAAACACGATAAGCGTAATGGTGATAAGGAAAATGGGGAAATAGCAGCTTGCGATACCAGTTTTGCTGCAAAGAGGTCATTACTTTCTCTTCCAGGTTAAGCGTTTTACTTATGCTTGTGCTATATTGTAGCACGGCTTTGTCCCTCAATGGAAGAGCGGTGACTCCAAAGGAAGGACTCCTGAAAGGCATCTTTTACCTTACACCATGGTCATTCTGATTCGAGAAACTAACTCAGACGATGTTATTAGTGCAAGATTTTACGAATACTGTCCTCTCCATCTCTAACACTTGAATACAATCGGTTTCTTCCTGCTTCATGCATCATTCGCACCGAAAAAGCAGCTACAGTCTATCATCTTCTCAACACGGTACTTAAAATCATGACCACCCGTCCAACGGGTGGTTTGCTCTTGGGGTATAACCCCTTGTTGCCAAACTGCGCCTAAAGACGCTAGCCTGACCACAAATCCGTTCAGGCTCAGTGTTTTTGTCACTTTCACTTACCAGTTAAACTGGTTTATTT
>NZ_JBFRHH010000013.1:0-187147 GCF_052115765.1 Paenibacillus sp. 2KB_20
GTAAGCCTGCTGTTTTTCTCGGTTAGAACGCAACATATTTAACACCCTTCCGAACGGTTTATTTACAAATATTATACAATATTAACGCGGTGTCGTGTTGAATTAAATACACAAAAAATAGCTGTCGAGACTTTCTCGACAGCCTGAAGCGGTTCATTCATTGAACCGCTTTTTTATGTTATTTAACTGTCAGGACATCACAGATAACAATATTTCGGATAATATTGAAAGTTTGCAGGATATTATGAATTGGCTAAGCCTCTTATAATAAAGTAAAGAAATTGATAACACTTACATAACGATCATAGGAGGCTTATCCATGAAAATTACCCGGCATCCGGAAAATCCGATCGTAGTGCCTGGACTCTACGACTGGAGAAAGGTGACGGTATTCAATCCGGCGGTCATTATCGATAACGGAAAATTCTATATGATTGAACGGACGGCAGGCTCACTGACTCCCTGTAAAAACTACCTGGGTCTCCTGGAGAGCACGGACGGTGTGCATTTCACCCATGTGTTGGACGAGCCCGTCGTAACGCCGGACCAGCTGGGATTCCCCTATGGCAGCATTCAGGACCCGCGGATCGTCAAGATCGACGACACCTTTTATTTGAACTATGCTTTGCGCCCATGCGCCATGAACTATTACCCGACGGGAGCCGGCATCCCTGAACGCTCGATTCCCGAGTATCCGGACGGCTGGGGAGATGAGGAAGGCCACTGGCTGACGCGCTCCGGGATATTGACCTCCAAGGACCTCATTCATTGGGAATACCTATGCGATACGACGCCGCTTGATATCAATGACCGCGACAACATTCTGTTTCCGGAGAAAATCAACGGCAAGTATGTGCTGCTTCGCAGACCGGAAGAATATGTAGGGGAGGAATATGGAACCGAAAAAGCAGCCATGTGGATCAGCTACTCCGACGACTTGGTGCATTGGGACGAGCCCAAGCTGCTGGCAAAAGCCGAGAACAACGACTGGGAGTACAAAAAAATCGGCGGCTCGACGCCTCCGGTACGAACAGACAAGGGATGGCTGGTGCTTTACCACGGCGTAGACCAAGATACGGTGTATCGCGTAGGGGCCTTGCTGCTGGATCTGGAAAATCCGGAAAAAATCATCGCCAGAACCCGCCGGTTCATTATGGAGCCGGAGACGTACTATGAGAAGTTCGGCTATCAGATTCCGAACGTCGTTTTCCCGACAGGGAATGTAGTCAAGGACGGGCTTCTCTATATCTATTATGGCGTGACGGATACGGCGATCGCGCTCGCAACGGTTCCTTTGGATGAGTTGGTAGATTATATTTTGAACGAACCGCAATAACGCAGGGTTAAGGCGTGGCAGAGTTAAAACTGGTTTCTCTGCCCCGCTTTCTATAGAACCTAACATGTAAGCGATACCATTAATTTGAAATTTCGTAAAGTATATGTCAACAATATTGACGCTTATCAACAGAATTGTGCATTATATAAATTCCACCTATTCAAAATGACTTGAAAAAATTAGATGAAATCGTTTTTTTAATGGATATTGGGATTTAAAGTCCGCTTGTATAATTAATATATCTTATATTGTTAAATATAAGAACATAATATGTAACATATAAAGAGAGGGGTATAACAAATGAAAACGTCTAAGAAGCTTAGAACGATGCTGCTGACCGGAACAGCTGCGCTGCTGCTCATGTCAACCGTCGCCTGCGGCTCCGGAGAGAAAGATGCTGCCGAACCGGAAAAGGTTACCTTGAACATCATGCATCCATGGACATCGCCGAACGTGGATAACGAGGTGTACAAAGAGCGGATCGCTGAGTTCGAAAAACAGCATCCTGACATCATCATCAAACAGGACGGGGTAGCGGCAACCGAATATAAAACGAAGCTGCGCACGCTGGCTGCTGCCAACAACCTGTCGGATATCAATGTAGTATGGCCTGGTGCCGACCTGGTTCCTCTGGTTGCCGGGGATTTGCTGATGCCGCTGGATGACCTGATGGACAACTGGAAGGATATTTTGCCGGAGGACGCATTGGCCGGGTTTAACCAGAACGACAGTCAATTCGCCGTGCCGACCAAACAAACCTTCGTGGACATTATTTATTACAATAAAGAGATGTTCGCTGGGGTCGGTTATGACCAATTTCCGGCTACCTACGACGAATTCATTGATGCGGTGAAAAAGCTGAAGGAAGCCGGCATTACGCCGATCTCCTTGGGCAACAAAGAGAAATGGCCGCTGCAATCGTCCTTCTTATCGATTATCGGGGACCGTTACGCAGGCAGTGACTTCTTGCAGAAAATTCTGAACAAGGAAGCCAAGTTTACCGACCCCGAATACGTGAAAGCGATTGCGGTCATCGATGAACTCGCCAAGCTGGGAGCATTCAATACGGATGCGAACAACATGGATTCCGTGCAAGGGCAGGACTACTTCATTCAAGGCAAGGCAGCCATGCATATCTCTTCTTCTACCGTTGACGGAAGAATCCGCATCAACAACGAGGAAGGGGACAAATTCGGCATTGCGCTCTTTCCGAGCGTCCCTGGAGGCTCCGGCGATCCGGTGAAAAGCGCGGGCGTCGTTCAGTACGGCATCGCCATTAAAAAAGGATTGAGCGATGAAAAGAAAGCGGCTGCCGAGGAATTCATTAAGTTCTTTGTCAATGAGGACCTGTATAAAGATCTGATCAGTAAAGGCGTTGTCGTACCGGCCAACGTGGAAATTCCTGAAGATGCGAGTCCGTATCTCAAGGAAATGCTGGAGTTGACCAATAAGGGTACGGCACCGGTGTTCGACAGTGTCATTCCGACGCAAGTTACCGATGTCATGCAGAACGGATTGCAGGCTCTGACGATTGGCAGAGGTACGCCGGAGGAGCTCGCCCAAGAGGTGCAGGAAGCTTTCGACAGCATGAAATAAGCGAGAAATTTCCCTAAGTCAACATTATGATGGCACAAAGAAAAACCCGGCAGCGGGTTTTTCTTATTAAAGGCAGAAAGAAAGGAGTTACGCCAATGCATACGCTTAAGCATACGAAATGGGCTATTTTCTTGGGCTTGGCGCCAGCACTCATTATATATATATGCATTGCCATATTTCCCATCGGCTTATCGGTCTATTATTCCTTGATGAACTGGGATGGGATCACCCCTATGCGTTTTATCGGGCTGGACAATTTTGTGGATATATTCAAGGACGATATATTTTGGCTGTCCGTTAAAAACAACATCATTATCATGTTTACGGGGATAGCGGGTCAGATTCCGCTTGGCCTGCTGCTGGCCTTGCTGCTGAATCGGGGACTCAAGGGCTCCAGTTTCTTCCGGACCATCGGATTCCTGCCCGTGGTCATCTCATCGGTAATGGTATCCCTCATCTGGGGCATGGTGTACAACACGGAATACGGGATGCTGAATAACCTGCTCGGCGTTTTGGGTCTTGAAAGCTGGCAGCAAAATTGGCTGGGCGATCCGTTCTGGTCCATGATTTCCATCAGCATCGCTTATATATGGCAAAACTGCGGATTATATATGATCATTCTATTAGCTGCACTTCAGAATATCCCCGATGAAGTCAATGAGGCGGCTGCCCTGGACGGGGCAACCGGACTAAGCCGGATCATGCGGATTACCATCCCGATGATCCGAGGAACATTGCTCGTCTCCGTTGTCTACAGCATCAGCAACTCGTTCCGCGTGTTCGATCTGATCCAGATCATGACGGGCGGAGGACCGGCACATGCGACGGAGGTTATGACCGTTTATATGTATAACAACTCATTTATGAATATGAGATTCGGCTACGGCAGTGCGGTATCCGTATTGATTCTGCTGTTTAGCCTTATCGTCATCACGATCGTAAATCGATTGGCGAGAGAAAAGGAATAGAAGGGAGAGGGAGGAGATGTACAGACAAACGAAATGGTTCCATTTATCGGCATACACTTTTTTGGGCATATTCGCTATTATTAATATAATCCCTTTCTTTTGGATGATCGTAGATTCGTTCAAAACCGAGCAGGAATATGCGGCGAATCCGTTCTCCATACCGACAGAGCTGCAATTCTCCAATTACGCGAAAGCGTGGGAAGTGGCGAATATGGATACCTACTTCCTTAACAGCATCATCGTAACGGTTGTATCGTTGGTCGTGACGGTCCTTCTCGGATCGCTTGCGGCGTACTTCTTGGCAAGGTTCGATTTTAAGCTGCGCGGTGCGACTTACGCGATATTTCTGCTGGGCATGGTCGTTCCGATCCATGCGACCTTGATTCCGATCTTCTTGATCATGCGGAATCTGCATTTGCTGGATACCCACTTATCGCTGATTCTTCCTTACACGGCCTTCCATTTGTCGTTGACGATCTTTATTCTAGAAGGCTTCATGAGAGGATTCCCGAAGGATCTCGAAGAATCTGGCGTCATGGACGGCGCGGGCGTATTCAAGATTTTCTGGTCGATCATTTTGCCGATCACGCGCCCTGCCATTTCAACTGTCGTGATCTTGAACTTTATCTATAATTGGAACGAGTATTTGTTTGCACTCGTCTTGATCAGTTCATCGTCCCTGAAAACACTGCCGCTGGGTCTCGCCAACTTTGTCGGCATTGAGACGGCCAGCCTGACGTTGCAAATGGCGGCACTGACGATCGCGCTTATTCCGATCATTATTTTTTACTTGCTGCTGCAAAAGCAATTGGTTAACGGCATGACGGCAGGAGCAGTTAAAGGTTAAACTGGTTTCAATTCAACATCATGAGGACATCGAAAGAGGGAATGGACATGCGCAGCAGTTTTGGCTGGATCGGGAATTATGGTCTGAAACAGAAGGCTCTGGTCATTTTCCTCTTTTTTGTCATTCTGCCTACGCTTGGGGTCGGCGTCCTGGCCCAAGACAAGCTGAACGAAGTGCTGCGCAGCCAATTTATTCAATCAAGCCAGCGCAGCCTGGAGATCGTAACGAACCAGTTGGAAGAGCAAACGACCATGATTGAGGACATTGCCGATTATTTGATCCTGAGCAATGACATGCGCCAATACCTGCGCCTTGATCCACCGCCAGAGAGCGGGAGGGCTGAGCAGTTGAAGCAAAATCTCGAAGGATTTCTGACGTTTCAGTTAATGTCCAAAAACTATATCAAATCGATGTCGATCACCGGATTTAACGGCAATTCCATTGAGATGGGCGAGCCGATTCACGGCAACGAAGAGTCATGGAACCGGCTTGCGGACGAGCATAAAGGCGGGATCGTGTGGAGCAGCGGCTATCCTTCAACCAGCGGCTGGTATGGAGAAGTAAACCTCGTCTCATTGTTCCGGGTGCTGAATTCCTACGACGAGATCACGCAGCCGCTTGCCCGGCTCGTCATCCGCATGGATGAAGCCAGTATACTTAAACAGCTGCAGCGGGGGTTGACGCGGGACGAAGGCATGGTGTTTATTGTGGATTCGGAAGGTCAAATCGTACTGCCTTCCAAAGAAATGTTTCCCTTGAATATCGGCGATTGGGAAGCGTTTACGGATCTCGTAACCGCAGGGACGATGGGGATTTCCACTTACCGTCACGACGGGGAAGCGTATTTGACCTTTCATCAACGAATGGAAAATACCGATTGGAATATCGTTTCCATGGTGCCCAAGGCTGCGCTTGATCAGGATATACGCGGCGTAAGAATCTTAATGCAGGTCATTCTTGTGGGGATCCTCCTATTGGGTTTATTGGCCTTGATCGGCTTCCACTATACGATTATCAGACCGATTCTGCGCTTGAAGATTGAGACCAATCGCGTAAAGCTCGGCGATTTCTCCGCGAGGGTACCTATTCGTTCCAAGGATGAGATTTCCGAGCTGAACCGCAGGTTTAACGATATGGTATCCACGATTCAGGAATTGATCGAGCATAAATACAAGCTGGAACTGCGGGAGCGCGAATCCGAGCTGCGTTTGCTGCAGGAGCAGATGGACCCGCATTTTCTCTATAATACGCTCGATATGATCCGCTGGACTGCCAGGCTGGAGAAGGCCAGCGAATCCAGCCAGCTCATCGAAATTTTGTCTCGATTCCTGCGTTCCAGTCTGAACAATGGTCATTACGAGACCAGTCTCGCTAAAGAAATGGAGTTCGTACGCTCCTATTTGTATTTGCAGCAGAGGCGGCTGGGACAAAAACTGAAATACGCACTTTATATGGAATATGATCTGTTGAATTCGCTTACTTTGAAGGCTACCATTCAGCCTTTGGTTGAGAATTTTCTTAAACATGGCATAGATCGGCGCGAGCCGGCAGCCAGAATATCGGTCATAGCGTATAAGCGGGAGGATGAGATTTGGATCGACGTGCAGGATAACGGCCGCGGAATGGACGATCTTACTTTAGAGGAAGTTCGGGAATCCCTTCGAAACGGGGTTCAAGCCGGTCGCAAACGAGGTGCGCTCAGCAACATTCATGAACGTCTATACTTATATTTTGGAGAACGCTACGGACTGGAAGTGATAGAGGCTTCACCTCAAGGAACCTTGATTCGCCTCAAGCTCCCATATTCTGAAACCTACGGTGGTGAATCGTACGATGCAACACGTGAAGACAGTAAAAATGCTGATCGTTGACGATGAACCCGTGATCTGTCAAGGCTTGCACTATACCATTGACTGGGCGGATTATGGAGTCGAAGTCGTCGCGGAGGCTTATGACGGCAATGAAGCTTTGCAGGTGGTGCAGGAACACGGGATTGATCTGGTTCTTACGGACATCCGGATGGAGGGAATGGACGGGCTTCAGCTTGCTAAGGAGCTGAAGCGCTGCCACCCTCAGGTTCGGGTCATCATGATCAGCGGTTATGAGGAATTCGAATATGCACGCCAAGCCATCAAGCTGGATGTAACCGATTACTTGCTGAAGCCCGTCGATATTGACGAATTGGTGGCGGCCGTGACCGGGATCGTGGAAGACATTCGCAGCAAGGATACCCGTGTCAACAGTCCAACGAAGGATGCGGAGCTTTGGCTTTCCGAGATGGCCGCGCATTATGAAACTTCATTAGCCAAGTCGATACCTCCATATTTGTTAAACAGTGCCGAGTATAAACTCATAGCCACGCAGCTGGAGAAGTTTTCGAACCTTGCGGCTTCCGTGAATGAACAGGATTTTGTGAGACTTCAGCAATTGTGGCTGCATACGATACGCGAAAACCTGGAAGCTAGCGGCATCCGTCAAGTATCCGTGTTTGTGCATAAAAATTTGCTGTTGACCCTGCTGATGACGGATCAACCGCGCCCGAAGCGGCAGTGGGATGAAATTCTGCAGGCAATGCTGGATGTTTGGCCGGAAGAGCATCGCATGTATGGGGCGGTATCGGATGCTTACGCTTCCCTGGACCAAACGGCAACCATATGCGCCGATGTGCGCGCGTTATTGCCTTATTATGCCTTGGAGCATCGCTCCTTGCTGGATCGGGAATATAAGGCCGAGGCGGATTTCGGCCGGGCATTGCATGATTTCGACAGTGCCGACATGGTATCGAAACTGTCCGTGGCATTATTCAAGCAGGATGCTGATATGCTGGAAGAGCTTGTCGAGGGCATGTTCCAATTTTTCCGGGATCAGCAGTACCTGCTGACGGATATGGTAAACGTGTGTGATGAACTAACCATCATGCTGCGGCAGCGACTTCGCCAAAGCGGCCTGACCCAGCTGGAGCATGGCCTGGAGAGAACGATTGATCTGGAGGTGTTCAATCATCCCGACGCGATTCGTCTGGCGATATCCACGGAAGTTTTTGACCTGCTGCAACTGATCGACAAGGTCGGCATCGACAGGTCGTTCTGGATCATTGAGAAGGCCAAGAAGTATATGGCGGATCATTATCTGAGCGAACTGAAAGCGTCTGAAGTGGCGGCGTATTTAAAGATTACGCCAAGCTACTTCAGCAATATTTTCAAACAAAGCACGGGAAAAAGCTTCAGCGAATACATGAACGAATTGCGCATCAACGAGGCAAGGAAGCTGCTGCTGACGACGCAGGACAAGGTGTTTGAGATTGCCGACCGCGTCGGCTACAAAGAATACAAGTATTTTGTATCCGTCTTCAAACTGTACACGGGCATGACGCCCAAGAAATATCGGGTCTTGAATATCAAAGAATGATTATAAGCATGACGACCAGGATGGAAGGAGTATGGGGAATATGGAGAAATATCGTAATGCTGCGCTCCCCGTAGACGAGCGTGTTGAGGATTTGTTATCCAGAATGACGCTGCGAGAGAAGGTCGGGCAGCTGAATCAGCACTTGTACGGCTGGATGGCTTATCGTCGAAGCGAAGGAACCGAAACGGAGTTTGAACTGACCGACTTATTCAAGGATCATGTCGAGTGGGGAGCCGGAATGGGAGCGCTGTACGGACTGTTCCGGGCGGATCCCTGGTCCGGAGTGACTTATGAGAACGGGGTTCCTACGCGAGACAACGCGAAGGTGGCGAATGCCATCCAGCGCTATGTAATCGAACACAGCCGGCTGGGCATTCCCGTCCTGCTCTCGGAGGAATGTCCTCATGGCCATCAAGCGCTTGACGGAACGCTTCTGCCCGTCAATACGGCCATCGGTTCCACCTGGAATCCCGAATTAATTGAACAAGCCTATTCCCAGGTAGCCTCCGAGATCCGCAGCCGAGGCGCGCATTTAGGGTTGGTCTCGGTATTGGACATCCTGCAGGATCCGCGGTGGGGACGCTCCGAGGAGTGTTACGGAGAAGACCCTTACCTGGCTGCGCGAATGACGGAAGCGGTTGTGTTTGGCATGCAGGGAAGAAACCCGGAAGAATGGAGTAGTCCGAATAAGGCAGCTGCCGTGCTCAAGCATCTGTGCGCACAGGGAGCAGGGCAGGGCGGTCGGAATGCGGGCCCGGTTCCCGCAGGCGAGCGGGAACTGCGGGAAATTCACCTGCCTGCCGCGGAGGCTGGGATCAAGGCAGGAGCGGCTGGCGTCATGGCGGCCTATAATGAACTCGACGGCATTCCGTGTCATGCCAATGATAAGCTGTTAACCGGCATTCTGAGAGATGAATGGGGATTTGATGGAATTGTCATGGCGGATGGAACGGCCATCGACCGATTGGTGTCCATTGCGGGAGACTATGAATCGGCAGCGGCGCTTGCCCTGTCATCCGGGGTGGACCTAAGCCTGTGGGACAAGTCGTTTACGACGCTTGAACAAGCGGTGAAACAAGGGAAGGCCGATATGGAGAGCATCGACCGCGCGGTTGGTCGAGTGCTTGGGCTGAAATTCCGATTGGGACTGTTCGAGCAGCCGTACGTTGACGAGAGCTTGGCTGCTTCGACCGTGAATAATGCAGCTGCTAAAAACTTGAATGCATCCGTCGCGAGAGAAGCGGTAGTGCTGCTTAAGAACGACAAAGACGTACTGCCGCTGAGTGGCGGCAGCATCAAACGACTGGCGGTCATCGGCCCTAACGCTGACAGGCTCTATAACCAGCTTGGGGACTACACCAGCGTACAGCGCGAGGGCAGCGGAGTCACGGCGCTTCAAGGCATTCGAATGGCTGCACCCGCAGGTACAGACATCGTCTTCGCTCCCGGATGCAGCGTCCGAGGCATGTCCACGCAAGGCTTGCCTGAAGCGATCGAAGCCGCCCGTTCCGCGGATGCGGTCGTGCTCGTGCTTGGCGGCAGCAGCGCCCGGCAATTCGGGGACGCATTCGATAATAACGGCGCAGCGATCGTAGCGGAAGGGGATCCGACGGAGATGGATTGCGGCGAAGGTGTCGATCTTGCCGATCTGCGATTAGGCGGCATTCAGGAACAGCTGGTACGTGAAATTTACGCCATCGGTAAACCATTGATTACGATACTCATTCAGGGACGTCCGTTGGCTATCGGCGAGGTGGCTGAGCTCAGCGATGCCTTGCTGTGCGCTTGGTATCCCGGCAGTGAAGGCGGCCGTGCCATCGGAGAGATCCTGTTCGGCCAGGTGAACCCGAGCGGCAAACTGCCCGTTTCGATCCCGCGCTCCGTGGGTCAATTGCCGGTTTATTATAATCAGAAAAATGCAGGGCGCCCTCGCCCTTATGTCGATATGCCGTCCAAACCGTTATATCCGTTCGGATTCGGCCTCGGTTACAGCACGTTCGAATACGGTTCTTTGACCATCTCGCAGAAAGAAATGACGCTTGAAGAGCTTCGATCCGGAGGTCGTGTCGAAGTGTGCGTGGAGATGAAGAACACCGGAAAGATGAAGGGAGCCGAAGTTGTACAGCTCTACATACAAGCCGATCAATCAGGGATAACCCGCCGTTTACGGGAATTGAAGGGATTCAAAAAGGTAGCGCTGGAGCCTGGTGATGTAACCACCGTCACGTTCGAGCTCGGCTTCGAGGAGTTGGCTATTTGGAATCGAAACATGGAATTCGAAGTGGTCCCTTGCAGAGTTAGCCTCGTTGTTGGCGGGCACTCGGATTGGGACACCGGTGTTGTTGAGTTGAAGATAAAGGCCTGATCGTAAGCCTCTGTCAAGGGGTTTGTATACATGTCTAAACGATCATATTTTTGGAGACAGCATTCCATGCTGTCTCTTTTCGTTGTGATCAGCCTTTCGTTGACATTAAGAAGGAATCGGGATATCATGAATGGAAATCAAGGAAAATAAAAATGTTTTTATATTTTCCGGGGTAGGAAGGTGAATTTCATTGAGAGAACGAATTGTCGAAGCGGCAAGCAAGGAAATTAGGAGAAGTGGATTGCGATTTACGATGGGTGAGCTGACCAAACAGCTGGGGATGAGCACAAAGACGCTGTACGGATACTTCCCTTCGAAGGATGTACTTATTGCAACGATTCTTAATGAGGCCATTGTCGAACTTCAAGAAAAAGAAAAGGACATCATGGGTAATCCTGACCTGACTACACTCGATAAACTTAAGCGATGCCTCATCCTTATCCCGACTGATTTTCAGTTTATCGGATTGAACCTCATAACCGAGCTCCAGCGTTATTATCCAGATCAATGGAAGACGCTGGATCAATTTCTAAATAAGCAATGGGACAGCATTACTGAACTATTTCAGGAAGGAATCAATCAAGGATGGTTACGCCCTTTTAATACCAAAATATTTATTGATTTGTATGTAGGAGGTCTTTATCGATTAATTGAGGACTCAGCAGCAAACAAGAGCAGCATGACTCTACAGGAAGGGCTACGTGAGATGGGAGAGATTCTTTTGGCCGGTATCATCAAGCGGGAAGCTTGAGCAAACGATAGTCCACTAAGGAGAAGAGAGGGTATGAATTGAGCAAAACATTAAAAGGTTTGTTTTTATTTACGGATATCGGATTTATCTTGTATTGGATCGTCACCGCACTAGCGTTAATTCCCAAGGAATATTTATATCAGGATTATACCAATGAGCTGCTAGTGGCCTGGAATTGGTCGTTCTTCCCGCTGGATATACTCATTTCCATCACCGGAATGTACAGTCTTTTCTTACATAAACACAAGAATATTAAGTGGAGAAACTTTGCCTTAATCTCACTTACCCTGACATTTTGTTCCGGGCTGCAGGCGATCGTTTTCTGGATCATGAAGACCGATTTCGACATCATGTGGTGGGCCCCTAATCTGTACCTCATGTTATATCCATTATTCTTCATCCCAAAACTGCTTGAGACCAAAAAGCCGTGTTAATTCACGGCTTTTTGATTTTCGTTTCACAAAGATCGGATGAACATTCGCTAAAAGTCACTGCCGACATATTCTGAGCTCCAACGAAAAAAAGGGCTAAAGGACCATACGGTTCGTCTAACTTTAAGTATTTTATACACGGGAAATTCTTGAGGTACATGGTAAACTCAATAGTGGATCCCCCATTTTCTGTAATAAAGCAGAAACTTGATTGGAATGAAACGATGTTTCTGTATAAAGAGAGGAGGAAGATATCCCATATCATGGAAAAAATGCCCGCATGAACCTTATTATTAGTACGTATTCGGGGGCAGTCCAATTTGATTCCTACTATTAGTGGAGGTGTATTGATGGTTGACGTTCAAGGGTTGAGTCATATGAAAAGGCACTTAAAAATTCTCACGTCCGCAATACTTGCAGCTCTCGTGTTTTGTATGTCCGGATTGCCCGCATTCGCGGCAACTCCTGAGAAAACGCTCAACGCTTCGGCAACGCTTGCCTACAATTTAAAGGGACTTAATCATAACGTGGCAGTTCAAAAGGCTTATATCGCGGATAAATATCTCTATGTCACGCAGCGGTCGAAGGGAAATTGCTATCTTTCAAGACTGCTCATTAACGGGAAAGACGCTACTTATGTAGATGAAATGACCGTCACGAATACCGGCCACTGCCAAACGCTGGATATGTATACGTACAACGGCATCAATTACTTTTATTTCAGTTCGAAGGCAGATCCTTCAACGGACTATTACTGGTCGCTGCAGGTAGCAAGACTTCAATATTCGGCTGGCAAAACCGTAGATTATACGGATTTGCATCGTTTCACCTACATGAATTACGCCAATAAAACAGGAGCAAGGCTAGGCGAGACCTACCGTGTGGATGGCGGCGGCAACAGTACTCATACGGTGTTCCGCGTACAGACAAAAGAAGGGACTGTAACTTGGTCCATTTATGACACGGTCGCACTCAATAAGCTTCTGGACAGCAATGCACAGGTGAGGATGGACAGCGCAGCTGCAGTTAACGCCGCCGTCAGCAGCTTTACGCAGTCGGGCAGTGCAATCGTAAGGCCGAATGGCTCCTTCCAGGGGGCCGATATGCTCGGTCAGACGAAAATCTATACATCAGGCGGTGCGGAAGGCGACATCCCGCAGATTGCCATGATGACCAACGCAGGGACATACAAAACCCTCGTGAAAATCACCAATGTGGGGAACCATGAAATCGAGGGAGTGCAGACAAAGAACAGCAACGTTTATTTTACGATCGTTACGGACCCGGTAAACAAAAAAGATACGCAAAAAGTGTATTACGTTCCGGACAGCATATTTAATTAACTTCCACGCGGGTCAGACGCTGAGAATGGTAGCAACAGTAAAAGTAGCTTAGTTCGGCATTCGACAATGAAAGGGAGTTTCGTCCATGAAAAAGAGCGTCATCTCATTTATCGCTTGCCTGTTGTTTGTTCCCATGTTAACAACGGGGGTGCTGGCGGCTGAAAAAGGACAAGGCAAAGAAGTAAGCATAACGGTGATGTCTTACAACATCCATCACGGGGTTGGATTGGATGAGCAGTTAAGCCTGCAAAGAATTGCCGATGTCATCCGTGATTCCGGCGCAGAGATTGTCGGCCTTCAAGAAGTGGACCGGTATTACGGGGAACGAAGCGACTTTCAAGACCAGGCGAAGGAACTGGCGGGTTTGTTAGGTTATCACTATGCTTATGGTGCCAATCTTGATTTGGAGCCGGAGGAAGGACAGACGAACAACCGTCAGTACGGAACTGCCATTGTTAGCAAGTATCCGATCCTTCGATCCGAGAATGTTTTGTTAAGCAGCTTCGGGAAGGAGCAGCGCGGTGTACTGCACGCTGTCGTAAATCTGAAGGGAATCCACGTGGATGTGTACAATACGCATCTTGGACTGGATGTCACCAGCAGAACGGCACAGGCGCAGGAAATCATTGACCTGGCTTCTGCCTCTGAGGGGCCGATGCTGCTGATGGGCGATTTTAACGCGGAACCTGACAGTTCAGAGTTTAAGCTGCTGCTCGACAGCGGTTTATTCGCAAACAGCTTTCAGGGAATAGACGATGCCTATACGTTTCCTGTAATCAATCCATCGGCAACGATAGATTACATTCTGATCTCTCCAGCTGTTCAGTATTCGAATCAGCGCGTGATCTATACGGAAGCATCGGATCATCTGCCCATCGCAGCCGAAGTATCATTCAAGCGTTAAGACCATAGGATAGGCATAAGATGAGGTCCAAACATGATTTAAGCAGGACATAACAATGATCAAGAGGCTATCGCCAGGCATTTGCTTGGGGTAGCCTTTCTCGTATGAGGAGATGAATCGATATTCTTCCCTTTACAGTTTTTTTACCGTTCTGTCTATATCCACAAAATAGGTTATGCTACGATACAAGCACAAGGAGGGAGCGTGCATGATCACTTGGAGATTACCGCTGGTTGCATTGATGTGCTTGAGCATAACCGTAACAGGGTGCATGCAGGGTGGCAAAGGGCAGGGCTCTGATCGTCTATTTTCGCACTCAACGGCATCGGATATGTCTGGTGCCGAAGAAAAGACAAAGCTGAGATTCTGGTCAACGGGGCGCCATGACGCGAATTATATCAAAGAGGTCATTCATCGTTATAACCAAGAAAATTCCGATCTTATTGAGGTTGAGATGACGGTTATGGCAGATGATTTTGCCCAATCGCTTGATTTGTCATTTGCCAGTGAGTTATCCCCTGATATCTTCACCCCGATCGATCTTGCTGAAATGACTCGAAAAGGCTATGTAGAGCCATTAAACGAATATTTAACGCCGGAGATCAGAAACAGGTTCGGGAAGCAAGCCTTCATCGAAGGATATAATGTGTTTGATCTATTCATATACAGTCTTCCTAACAGCGGATCAACCTTGCGGCTTATTTATAATGTGGAGCTGTTTGAGCGGGCCGGCATAACCTCACCTCCGAAATCGATTGACGAGTTGGTGGAAGCCGCGAGCCGGATTACCGAAATTGGAAAAGCGGATGGCGTTTACGGTTTTGCGCTACCCTATAAAATTCCTGCCAGCGCTCTTGGCCGGTCAGCCGTTCCGATTGCGGAAATAAGCGGAATCAGCGGCGATGGTTATGACTTTTCAACAGGCAACTATGATTTTACGGGATTTATACCGATTATTAGCGCGTTCCGAACCATGGTGGAGAATGGCAGTACGCTGCCGGGATCAGAATCCCTGGACATCGATCCGCTGCGGGCGCAGTTTGCCGACGGGAAGATCGGGATGTATCTGTCCTATTCTTCGGAACCCAGCATTTATAAGTTTCAGTTTCCGGCCAAGATCCAATGGGGAGCTGCACTTCCCCCATCGATTGACGGAACCTATAAAGGAGTGATCAATCAGGGAGTTGGAGCGACAAGGTGGTTATCGATTAGCAGCCAGTCGAAGCACAAGGAGGAAGCTTGGAAATTTCTCCGTTATATGTACAGCGATGAAGTGCTGATCGGGTATCAGGAAGCCGGACTTGGCATTTTATCTGTGGATGCGGTAGCCGCTAAAGCCAGGAAACCCGATATCGACGGTATCACCGGCTTTTTTCCAGGTGATTATGACGGGATATGGCCTGCATCGCCGCAAGGATTCAAACCAAAAGGAAAGGAGTGGGAGGACGAATTCGTCAAGTACATCATGATCGGCGGAGATCTCGATCGATTGGTTGAGGATCTGAACGCGCGTTACAACGCAGCATTAGATCAGGAACGGGCCGCCGGCAGAGTGAATACGCAAGCTATACCGTCATTTGATCCGCTGCATCCTCAGGATGTCTCATGGCAAAGTGATTGATCTACTATTACGGACAACTGCAGCCACAGCCGAAACTTAGAGACGGAGGATGTTGATCTATGCTCTACCGATTATCGTTCAGACGCCGAATTTGGATCGCGTTTATGCTCATTGTCATCTTTGCGGTTACTACCGCAGGCGCGTTAAGCTACATGATCGCGGAGGAAGTTGTGAAGGACAATGCTTATCAGCTAAGTCAGGAAACGATTCATCAAACTTCGAAGGTGTTAGATGAGAAGCTGAATCATATCACACAAGCGGTTTACTCGATGATGGTCAATACCGCATACCGAAGAGCCTTAGGAATGGACAGCAGTTACTCGGAGGCGGAGAATTATTATACACATCTGTCCGGGCTGCAATCGACTTTTGTGCAGACCAAGCTGTATGAACCTGTTATCGATTCTATTCTTATCGCCACGCGTGAGGGTGACTATTACCAGACAAGTCAGCAGCGTAACTTCTCCCATTCGTTCTATGACTCGGAGCTGTATACGCTTATCAAAAGCGAGAAGCGCAAATTATGGGTGGCCGGTCATGAGGACAATTTCTTTTCCAGCAGGGAGAACGTTATTTCCTTTGTGATGGAGGGCGTACCCTCCCATTACATCGAGGATATTTTCGTTGTAGCGAATATCAAAATCGACTCGATCCGATCCTTAATTGCCTCGGAGGATAAAAATCGCAAACAGTTCCATCTCTTGGCCTCATCCGATGGGAGTGATGTGCTGTTAAACGATTCTATCATTGCGGATACGCTAAAACATGAGCCTAAATACAGGGAGGCCTTAACAGCTGAGCAGGGAAGCTTTGAGTATTCGGATCAAGGTTATGAGTACCTGGTTAACTTTACCAAGCTAGGTGGAGTGAAGGAGTGGACGTTATTCAGCTTCCTGCCTAAATCGGAGTTGATGAAGCAGATGGACAGCATCAAGCTGACCATTCTCGGAGTTATTACGGGATGCTTGCTCGTGTCGTTTGCTTTTGCCAATATGCTAACCCGTTTGCTTATAAGACCGTTAAGCCACTTGCAATCACTAATGAAACGGGTGGAGATGAACGATCTTAACGTACGTTATGAAAGCGAATACAATGATGAGATTACGCAGGTCGGTTATCGCTTTAACCGGATGCTGGAAGAGCTTAATGAAATGTTTGACGTTGTGAAGCAGGCAGAGAAGGATAAACGCCAGTCCGAGATGAAAGCCCTGCAAGCTCAAATTGACCCTCATTTTCTATATAACACTCTTAACACGGTTTACTGGAAGTGCCAGTTGAATCAATTGGAGGATGTGCAGGAAATGGTGCTGTCCTTATCACAGCTGTTTCAGCTCGGCCTCAATCGCGGCAATGAGATGACGACGCTTGAACATGAGCTGCTCCACGTGGAGCAGTATTTAAACATTCAGCAGAAATGCTATGAAACGCTGTTTACCTACAATATCGAGGTTGATCCCTTAGTGGATATGCAGCACCCGATCTTAAAAATCATGCTGCAGCCGCTGGTTGAAAATTCAATCCTGCACGGCTTTAACGATCGTAATGAGGGCGGGTTCATTCGAATTCAGGTGAAACAGGATAGCACCTATCTGTATTTCAACGTGGAAGATAACGGTATGGGGCTGAACGAAAAGAATCCAGCTGATCCACTTCTTCGACAACCGGCATCCTCTCCTACATCGGGTTATGCGTTAAATAATGTCCGATTGCGATTACAGCTTCAGTATGGAAGCTCGGCAGATTTGTACATGGAAAGCGAACCTAATGTATGTACCCGAGTTTCGATTATCATCCCCCGTTACCCACGACTTGAAGGGAGTTGACTAAAAGCAGATGAGCGCAATAACGACAACGATTTGCTTTATAGATGACATTCAGAGTGTCGTCGATGGCGTATCCAAGCAAATCAACTGGGAACGTCATGGGATAACCATAAGCGGAACGGCAATCAATGGAGAAGACGGTCTCATGTTGATCACCTCGTGCAGACCGGATATCATCGTGACCGATATTCGAATGCCGAAGCTCGATGGTCTGGAATTGACCCGACGCGTCAAAGAGCTCCTGCCTCGCAGCAAAGTCATATTGATGACAGGTTTCAGCGATTTTGAATATGCCAGGCAAGCGGTTCAGCTTGGGGCGTTTGACTTCATAACAAAGCCCTTTTCGCTGGCTCATATCGAGGAAATTGTTGTAAAGGCCAAAAAAGAAATTGCAGCGATACGAAATCAAGAGGATCATATCGCTGAATTAGAGCAGCGGGTTCAGGAGAGTATGCCGTTCCTACGTCAGGAATTGTTCACGTTATTGTTACATCATAAGGTGGACGAACAGGAGGCGGAGCAGCGGTGGGAATATGTAAAGCCGGATCTGGAGTCCAGGGATCTGCTCGTCATGATTCTTGAAATCGATGGATTTGATGACAAGCATCGAGATTCACCGATGAATGAACTAGAACTCGCTCGGTTTGCATTGAAGAATATTACGGAGGAGACCATCGCTTTGTATACAAGGGGGATGGTATTCCGGGATTCGGCTAACCGCTTGGTAGCGGTGTTGAATACACCGTTATCAGCTCCAGCGGCAGTCATAGCGGAGGCGTGCTGTCAGCATGTTAGATTATATACTTCATTAACGATATCCATCGGAATTGGCAGACCCGTAACGTATATCCATGAACTGTACTCATCGTATGATCAGGCTTTGCATGCCCTGTCATACCATTTCTATACCGGAGGCAACGCGGTGATTTCATATGAAGATATAGCTAATACAGAAATGTCCTTGCCGCGCAGTATACGGACCGCAGAGCAGGAAATGGTATATGCCTTACAATCAGGAAACGTCGAACAAGCCTTACTGACGCTCGATCATATCCTGAATGAGTTCACGGACAGGTCGCCGCTTCCCAAGCCGGAATACTTCATCAGCCTCTACTACGAACTGGCGTACATGATGCTAAGGGCGATTCAAGATAAGGTACCGATGAATGAACTGTCCGATTTGAACATGATCGTTCGGGAAGGGCGGGTCAGCTCGGAGAGGTCCTTAACGGACATGAAGAAGATTCTGCATAGCATCGTGACGCTAGGCTGTGAACGCATCGAGAATCAGAATCGCTCCGCCGCCGCAAAAATCATCCAGGAAGCCATTCACTATGTGAAATCCAATCTGGATCAGGACCTCAGCTTAAGTGCTTGCGCGAAGGCAGTTCACTTGAGCCCGAGTTATTTTGCCAGCTTATTCAAGAAAGTGGCGGGAATGGCATTTAGCCAATTTGTTACTCAAGAACGGATGGAGCTGGCCAAGCGGCTGCTCTTGGAGGATCGGCAAATCCAGGAGATTGCGGATTCGCTAGGTTATGTAGAGCGGCGGTATTTTACCGATGTATTCAAAAAATATACGCAGATGACACCATCGGAATTCAAGCAGGCGCACATAAGAAACAACATTTCATTGTAATAGGAGGGATATCGTGACTACCCGCATAGAGAATGACATTGACTGGCTGGTGTTTATATCCAGACACGATATGTTGTGGACGACGCGTCCGATCAGCTGGGATGAAGGGGCTTTTCTTGGAAACGGCACGCTCGGAGCGATGATCTACAGCGAAGAACATCGGGATAAACGGAATGTGCTGCGTTTTGTGCTTGGACGTTCCGATATAATCGCGTCACGTCCGGGTGAACAGGCTTTCCCGGTACGCGTACCTATTGGCGAGCTTGCATTAGAGCTGGAGGGATGGATTTATCAGCCCTTTGAAATGCGGGTGGAATTATGGAACGCGGAATTGAGGGCGGTTATACCGACAACAAAGGGAGAAGTCAGAATTCGTGCGTTTGTGCATGCATTAGCTCCCGTACTTGTCGTGGAGTTGGATGCAGATGAAGGTGAACGCGATGCGAAGCTGAAGTGGTACGCCTATTCGGAGGTTGATCCTATTTTGAAGAATGCGGACGGGATAAATCTCAACCAATACATTCCCGAAACCATCGTTCAGCTTATGGAATTCGGTGAGGTTTCAGTCGGCGTTCAGAAATATGAAACCGGAGAAGGCTGCACTACAGCTTGGCTAACTCGTCGCTCTGACCAGACTGAACAGGAATCGGGAAGCTGGCATCGGCAAAGCGTTATCTTAACCGTGATGAATGGCACGGAAGATGCCGTTTGTGATCAAGCGGTACGGGAGCTTCGGTCTGTGCCGAGCTCAACCTCAGGATGGGAAGCCTGGATTCATGCCCATCGCAGGTGGTGGCATCATTACTATCCGGAAAGCTTCATTTCGATACCGGATACGCAGTTGGAAAGCTTTTACTGGATACAGATGTATAAGCTGGCTTCTGCGACCCGTGGGGACTCATACCCTATCGATAATCAAGGTCCGTGGCTCACATCTACGCCATGGCCTGGATTATGGTTCAATATGAACGTGCAGATGAGCTACTCTCCGATTTATACGGCGAACCGCCTCCATCTGGGCATGTCGCTGATTCGTTCCCTGCAGGAGCATCAGGACCAACTGATCCGTAATGTTCCCGAAGCTTACCGTGCGGACTCGGCAGGCCTCGGTCGAAGCTCAAGCTATGATCTGGACAGTCCGGTCACGGATGAGGTGGGGAATTTAACTTGGGTCATGCATAACGCTTGGCGTCATTACCGTTATGCCCTGGATGATCATCTGCTGCGAAGCTTGGTATATCCTCTGCTCCGGCGCAGTGTGGGTTTATATTTGCACCTTCTTGAGGAAGGGCAGGACGGCCGTCTTCATTTACCTCCCACAATCTCACCGGAATATGGGTCCTTTAAGCAGCTGAAAACAGCCGATTCTCATTATGATTTAGCGCTGCTGCGCTGGGGATGTGAGACCTTAATCCGCATGACGGATCAGCTTGGTGTTCATGATCCGCTGCACGATCGCTGGCGTGAAGTCCTTGAGCGATTGGTACCTTTTCCGGTGGATTCATCCGGATATATGATCGGCGAGGGACAGCGTATGGAATTCGGACACCGCCATTTCAGCCATATGCTGGGGGCCTTTCCACTGCATATCGTTGGCGATACCAAAGAGGAGAAGGCGCTGATTCTTCGCTCGCTCCGGCATTGGATCGGCCTTGAAGGAGATTTGCGCGGATTTAGCTTCACAGGAGCCGCCTCCATCGCAGCCAAGTTAGGTTTAGGAGATGAAGCCCTCGCGTATTTGCGGAGTTTAATGCATCTCATTAAGCCGAACACGATGTACAAAGAAGCGGGACCGGTTATCGAAACGCCGCTGGCCGGGGCGGAATCGATCCATGACATGCTGCTTCAGAGCAGAGGGGAGCGGATCTATGTTTTCCCTGCAGTCCCTAATGAGTGGCCGGAGTCGGTATTCCATCATCTGCGGACAGAAGGAGGCTTCCTTGTTAGCGCTGTTCGGGAAGAGGGGCGCACCGCTTGGATACATATTTGCAGTCTTGCCGGAGAGCCCTGCCGGATCGTAACAGATATGTCCGCATCTGCGGAAGACGGCTTGTTTATTGACATCAGGGGAATCTCCAGGAAGTGTCCGATCCAGGCAGATGGGACGATCGATCTGGCTCTGAAACCTGGTGAGGAAGCTTACATTTACAGGGCCCGTTGGAGCGGCTCCACTCGATTCCGCATCTCGCCTGTCCCTGCTGAGAAGGGCAAATGCAATCTGTTTGGCAGTCGTAAACCGTGGAGATTGTATGGGATTCCCCAATAATTCGTAGTTATTCGTAAAATCTGCAACCGTTCTTGTTTTTAGAGCAGCCTTATCCCTATGAAGGCTGCTCTTGTTATCACAAAAGGCTATAAGGAGGAAAATCACATGTTCAGCATCCTTCGTAAATATAACCGCAGCGTCATTGTGGCATGGCTGTTCTCTTATGTTACCGTATTAATGGTGCCGATTCTGATCAGCTTCGTGCTGTATTCATTCTCATACCATCAAGTGAAGAGCGAGACCAATCGGGCAAACGAATTGCTTCTTCAGCAGATGGAAATGTCCATTGACAGCAAGCTGAAGAGTCTGGAGCGTTTAAGCCTGGAAATTGCGTTAAATAAGGGGATATCGGCATTTTCCAGCGTGGAGTTACCGCTTCGTGATCATCAGTATTACGATGTGTTCAGCATATCGGAAAGCCTGCGAACTTATAAAAATGCAAACGATTCGATTGAGGATATTTACGTGATGTATTTGAATAGTGATACGGTGATTTCGACGTATGGTCATACAAGCGGCAGGGGGCTCTATCAAAAGCTGCGGCAGAATGACGAACCCTCCTATGAGAAGTGGATGGGATTGTTCGAGCAAAGATATGTAAACGGTTACAAATCGATGGAGTTTCAAGATGGTCTTCAAAGCTTCCCGGTGGTCGTATTTGCACATTCCCTCGTATTTAATTCACCGGCCCAGCCCCCGGCTGTTGTCCTGTTCTTGATCAAGGATTCGAAACTAATCGAGAGCGCTCCCCGGCAAAAGGATGCCAGTATGTTCATTATAGATACGGATAGCCGGTATATCGCTGCATCACGACAGGATCCGGCTGTACCTGCTGGTATAAGTTATGAGCAGCTGCAAGGCGATAGCGGAATGATCTATATAGGCTCGGACGCGGAGCAGTTCGCGGTTTCCTATATCACGTCGCAAGTAACCGGATGGAAATATGTATCCGTACTGCCAGCGGCATTATTCAATGAGAAAATGAAAGATTTACGCCAACTGACATGGATCAGCATCGCCCTGAGCTTATTAATTGGAGGTATTGTTACGGTTTTGTTCTTACGCAGAAACTATATGCCGGTTCAAGTGATGCTGCAAAGTTTATCCAAAAAATTCGGACTGAGGTTTGACGGGGGAGCCAATGAATACACGTTCCTGCAGGGGACGATTCAGCAATATTTTCATGACAAGGCAGATATGCAAACGGCGCTTCACAAGCATCGCAATACAATACGGGCGCATTTGTTGCGGCGACTCTTAAAGGGATACGCCGATCATGATCAGTCTCTCCATACAACGCTGCCTGTACATGATATACAGTTTCAATCCGACCGATCTGTAGTCCTGCTGATATCGATCGATCATTATGGCAAGTTTGAGCAGTTTGGCATTCGCGGGCTCCCGGATCAGAAGCAGCAAATGCTTTATTTCATACTAACGAATGTGCTTGAGGATACGGCTTCCGATGAAGCGCTTGTGTTTACAACAGAAATGAACGATGCGCTTGCTTGTGTCGTTAATTTCGAAGCAAGCATGCCAGCGGAGCAGGAGCAAACCGTATTGAATCGAATACTGGCCCAGGTTCAAGATTTCATGCGAAAGCATATCGAAGCAGAGCTTACAGTAGCTGTGGGTCAGGTTCATTCGGATTTGCACGGCATCGCGCTTTCTTATCAAGAGGCGCAGGCCGCCCTTGAATATCGGATTGTGATGGGGAGCGGGCAGTTCATCCCGTATACGGACACTCTTATGGACAGGAGCAAGCAATTCCGTCAATTTTATTATCCTCTAAGTGTCGAGCAGCAGTTTATAGGCTTGGTGAAGAGCGGGAACTACGACAAAGCGGAAGCCATTTTGGATGATATATTCCAAGCCAACTTTTCCAAGCACCCGGTTTCGGTTCCACTCGCCAAATGCCTGATGTACAACCTGGCAAGCACGATGCTGAATACGCTTGAGGAAGTAAGAGCGGGCAGCAAGCGAACCTATGAAGATCATTTCATCGATGCGGATCAATTGCTCGAGTGCGATCATGTGCCGGAGATGAAAGAAAGGATGAAACAGATGCTTGCGCAGGTCTGTGAATGGATCCTGGCCGAGAAACGGAATCACCACCGTTACTTAATCGAAGATGTCTCGCAGTATGTCCAAGAGCATCTGTATGACCCGAAATTGAATATTTCCATGATTGGCGACGCTTTTCAGATGACCCCCTCATACGTATCGAGACTGTACAAGGAGTTTACAGGAGAAGCCTTACTGGATACTATTAACCGCCTGCGTCTGTCCAAAGCGAAAGAACTGCTTGTTCTGCAAAAGCTTACCGTCAATGAAATCGCTAGCCGGGTCGGTTATGCGGATGTCAGCACGTTTTTGCGAATCTTTAAAAAATTCGAAGGCGTGACCCCCGGGAAATATCAGAAAGCCGCACTGTAAACCGGATTTTTCATGAAAAACCATCGATTTTTAAGGAATTGCCTGCGATTTTAGATTTTGTCTATGGTAAGGGATACGGGTTTTATTGAACAATGACAACGGATAGGGCAACATGCTGGCCTATCCGAAACCTTATCTTACAATCGGGGGAATGATGATGGTTCAACGTTTGCTGGTCAAAGACAGCTTGTTGCGAAATTTGAAGTCAGGACTGACCGCCATATTGTTAACGAGTCTGGTGCTTGCGGGATGTTCGTCTGGAAGTAAGGATAACACGCCCGGCGCTAAGCCGAACGAGGACGGGAAGGGTACATCCACTGCAATCGGTTCATCGTATCCGCTAAACACAACCGAATCGATCACGTCGTGGGAAATCTTGAACATGAATGCGGTAACCTTCTATTCTAACCTTGCAGAAACGCCGTTCGGGAAAGCGCTTGCCGATAAAACAGGAGTTCAGGTGGAGTATATCCATCCGAATGATCAGCAGACGGCCGAGCAATTCAATCTGATGATCGCGTCCGATGAGCTACCGGATGTCATTGAATACGATTGGACCGGACGAAGTGCGGGCTCTTATCCGGGCGGACCGGAGAAAGCCATTCAGGACGGCGTCATTCTGGAGCTCAATGAGCTGATTGATCAGTACGCGCCGAACCTGAAGAAGAAACTCGAAGCGGATCCGAGGCTTGACCAAATGGTCAAGACAGACAGCGGCAAATATTATGTATTTCCCATGATTCGCAATCCGTCCGGGCTCGTCTTCCGGGGTCCCATGATCCGTCAGGATTGGCTGGATGAGCTTGGTCTTCCAGTACCAACGACTATAGAGGAGTGGGAGAAGACGTTAATCGCCTTTCGCGACGAGAAGGGGGCCAAAGCACCGCTCAGCGTGACTTACACCGGAGGGAATTTTGAGATTCGCGATGCGTTTATCGGAGCTTACCGCACATCAAATTCCTTCTATGTGGACGATGAAGGTAAGGTGAAGTATGGACCGATAGATCCGCAGTATAAAGATTTCCTGACTTTATTCCGCAAGTGGTTTGCAGAAGGCTTGTTTGACAAGGATTTTGCGCTCACCGATACCAAAGCGTTGGATAACAAGATTCTGACCGGGCAGACCGGCGCTACAGTGCATCTTCTCAGCGGCGGCATGGGAAAATGGATGGATGCCATGAAGGGGCAGGATCCGAAATTCAAGCTGGTTGGCGCTCCATATCCAACACTCCTTAAAGACGAAGTTCCTTTTATAGGACAACGGGATTTCAAGTACAATCCGGGACCAAGCAAAGCCATCACAACCGCTGCGAAAAATCCGGAACTGATTGTACGCTGGCTTGATTATGCCTACAGCGATGAGGGCGCGATGCTCTACAACTTCGGCATTGAAGGAGAGAGCTACGTGATGGAGAACGGTGCTCCTGTCTATACCGATTTGATTAAAAACAACGAGAAATACAGTCTGCAGCAGATGGTATCGCAGTATTCCAAGCCGAATGGACCATACGAAGCGGATGAACGTCGGAACTGGAATACGTTCCCTGAGCAGGATGAGGCCGTGAAAGTATGGGCGAAAACGGATGCCGAGAAGCATACACTGCCTGGCTTCCTGACGCCAACCGCCGAAGAAAGCAAGGAGCTTGGCAAGATTTTAACTGAAGTAAGTAACTATAAAGAGGAAATGTTTGTCAAGTTTATTGTCGGCAAGGAGCCGATGGAGAGTTATGACAAGTATGTGGAACAAATCAAGAAGCTGGGGATTGAGCGTGCGGTTGAAATCTATCAAAGCGCTCTGGATCGATACAACAGCCGATAATGACATCTTGAGCCGAGGGGAATGGAGCGGGTTCATCCCCTCGGTAACTTGAACCTTCAATAGACAGAGCATAAGGAGTGAGCACGGCATGGCGAAAATTCCGCCTCCGACACGCACGTCAATTCCTTCTAAACCATCTAACTCGGCAGGACTGAATCCTCGAAATTGGGGCTTGCTGAAGGACATTAGTAAAAATCGTTTCCTGTACATCATGTTAATTCCGGTACTTCTATATTTCGCGGTTTTTCATTATTTCCCTATGTACGGGGCATCCATCGCCTTTAAGGAGTTCTCTCCACGTCTTGGCATCATCGGAAGTCCATGGGCCGGCTGGGAGCACTTCGAATCTTTTTTTAACGGCATTTATTTCTGGCGGGTCGTCAAAAATACGCTGTTAATCAGCTTTTATGAACTGCTCTTTGGCTTCCCGGCACCCATTATATTGGCGCTCCTGCTGAACGAGGTGAGAAAAACTGCATTCAAACGCACGGTTCAAACCATAACGTATATGCCGCATTTTATTTCGCTGGTCGTTGTTTGCGGCATCATTAAGGAATTCACGATGAGTGACGGGTTAATCAACGATATTTTGGCTTTTTTCGGATGGGAGCGGGTCTCTCTTCTGCTGGAGTCTGAATATTTCCGGACCCTCTTCGTAACCTCCGGAATTTGGCAGAACATCGGCTGGGGGACCATTATCTACCTTGCCGCCCTGGCCGGTATCGACCAGGAACAATACGAGGCCGCGAAGATCGATGGAGCCAACCGGTGGAGGCAGATGTTGAATGTGACTTTGCCGGGGATCATGCCTACGATTATCATCCTATTCATTCTTGAGATCGGCAGGCTGATGAACGTCGGCAGCGAGAAAGTCATCCTGCTCTACAACCCCTCAATCTACGATACCGCAGACGTCATAAGCTCCTATGTGTACCGGGTCGGGCTGCAGGAATTCAATTACAGCTTCAGTTCGGCAGTAGGGCTGTTCAATTCCGCCATCAATTTCACGCTTGTCATCGGCTCAAACTGGCTGAGCCGCAGAATGAACAAAACCAGCTTGTGGTAGGAGGTGAAAGGAATGGAATGGAGAGCTGGCAATCGATCGGTGGGTGAAAAGCTGTTTGATGTTTTTAATTACATCTTGTTGACCGTAATCACGTTATGTACGTTATACCCATTGATTTACGTGCTGTTTGCTTCCTTAAGTAATCCTACCCGTTACATGCAGCATTCGGGGATTCTATGGAAGCCGCTGGATATAACATTTAACGCTTACCGGCTCGTGTTTGATAATCCGATGATTATTCAAGGATATTTAAATACGTTCCTTATCGTATCAGGAGGCTTGGTGATCAATATTATATTGACCGCATTCGGAGCGTATGCGCTTTCCCGTAAGGGTTTGCGATATCGTAAGCAGCTGATGCTGTTTATCGTATTCACCATGTTCTTCAGCGGGGGCTTGATTCCCTTGTATTTTACAGTGAAAGGCCTGGAGCTTACCAATACGCTGTGGTCCTTAATTATTCCGCAGGCCATATCTGCTTTTAATCTAATTATCATGAGAACGGCTTTTGAGGCGGTGCCTGATAGTTTGGAGGAATCCGCCAAGATCGATGGAGCCAATGAATTCGTCATCCTATTCCGGATTATGATACCGCTGTGCATGCCGGTTATAGCCGTCATGCTGCTGTATTACGGTGTAAGTCACTGGAACTCATGGTTCCAGGCCATGATCTATTTGCAGGATCGTTCCTTGTATCCGCTTCAGCTTGTCCTGCGAGAGCTGCTGCTTCTGAATGATGCAAGTTCCATGGCAAGCGGAGCGAGCGGAGGGGAGGTGGCCGTTATCGGTGAAACGCTGAAGCATGCGACCATTATCGTTGCGACGGTACCTATTCTGCTGGTCTATCCGTTTTTGCAGAAGTATTTTGTGAAAGGTGCTTTAATTGGTGCCATTAAAGGATAACGACAGGAGGAATATGATGAGTAAATTAAAGATTCAACATGAACTCGATTTGGATATGTGGTGGAATGGTGCTCAGTTGAAGGTGGACCGGATGTTGGCTAGAAAGCCTGAGCTTGCTCCGCATGCGGCCAAGGACGGGGAATACGACGGCTTGACCCTGGACAACTGGATTTCAGGGTTTTGGCCGGGAATGTTGTGGATTTTTTACGATATGACCGGAGATGCGAAGTACAAGGAAGCGGCGTGGGAGTGGGATATACGGATGGAACGATTGACTCTGGAAGAGAGTCGCTTTCATCATGATGTCGGGTTTCAGTATTTGCCGACAGCCGTACTGAAATATAAGTTAACCGGCGATGCAGATGGTAGAAGGCGAGGGCTTGCGGCAGCTAACTTCCTGGCCGGACGATTTAATTTGGCAGGCCAGTACATCAGGGCATGGAACAAGGATCTCCCGGGCTGGGCTATTATCGATTGCCTGATGAACCTGTCCCTCTTGTACTGGGCTGCCGAGAAAGGAGAAGACCCGAGATTTCGCCACGTTGCGAATGCCCATGCGAATATGGCTTTGCAGCATATGATCCGTGCCGATGGATCCACCTGTCATGTTGTTTCGTTTGATCCGGAAAGCGGGGAACTGCTGGAGTATATGGGCTGGCAGGGATATGCCCCGGATTCCTGCTGGTCAAGAGGGAATGCGTGGGCGCTGTATGGGATGGCTAACGCTTACCGTTACACGAACAATAAGGATTATTTGTACGCCGCCGAGCGGGTAGCTCATCATTTTATAGCTTCCTTACAGGGGCACGGGGTCCCGCCATGGGATTTCCGGGTACCGAATCCCGATACCGAGCCTCGTGACACCTCCGCTGCGGCCATTGCCGCCTCCGGATTGTTGGAGCTCGCTGCTTTGACAACTCCGGAGGTGGGGACTGTATACCGGAAAGCTGCTGAGCGAATCGTCCTGGCATTGTCGACGGAGTACGCAGCTTTCCACGCTCCTGAGCATGAAGGAATCCTGCTTGGCGGAACCGGCCATAAGCCGGCGGATACGAATATCGATGTGTCGCTTATTTATGGGGATTATTATTACATCGAGGCTCTGGCGAAGCTTCGCGGCTGGGTCCATCGCGTATTCTGATTGGTTATGGGACGTTAATATTCGAAGAGGGGTGAACGGATATGAAAACGTTATTAAACGCTTTAAACCAACGGTATCACAGATCGATAAGTATGGGTCTCATCTTGAGCCTTTTGATCGGTACGCTGATGATAGCGCCTTCAGAAGCCCAAGGGGCTTCGAGTGATGCAGAAGGGAGCAGCAGTATGAATCGGATCGAGAGCACGGTAACGGCAAGCAGCTACCAACCGGGCACGAATTACGTACCGGGGAATGTATTGGATGGGATATGGGGCGAGGACGCGGAGAGCCAGCAAAGCCGCTGGTCCGCATCGGGTCAAGGTCAATGGCTGCAATTTGATCTAGACACGGAACAAACCGTCACTTATGTGAACATCGCCTTTTTGAATGCTAGAGAGCGTCAGTCCAGCTTTGAAATATTAGCTTCGAATATTGAAGATTTCAAATCCGGCACCGTTGTTTTTGAACAACAGTTCAGCCGGCAGCTGAAACCGGAAGATAGTATCATGCAAACATATGTATTGCAGAATCCGGTGAAAGCCAGGTATTTGCGGTTGATCGGATATGGCAATAACGCCAGCGGAAGCTCGGGAAACTGGAACAGTATCATGGAAGTAGAGATTTACGCAGGGAAAGTGCCGGGTGAATCACCGGAAGAACCACAACCACCAGTTCCTCCAAACGCTGGCGAAGAGAAGGAGGAAGATGTGAAGCTTCCGGAGATGAGGCGCATCTCGGTCAGCACGGCGGAACAATTGCAGCAGGCACTGGATCAGGCTGTGGCCGGTACGCTGATTGAACTGAAGGATGGGAACTATGAGCAGAACGGTCCGTTTGTTGTGAAGGATAAACACGGCTCCGCGGCCTATCCGATTCGGATTACCGGGAAGCCCGGCAAGGCAATCATTAGTGGGAATAGTTATATACACATTGAAAATTCAAGTTATGTGGAAGTCAGCGGACTCACGTTCCGGAACGGGATCGGCGATGAGAATGGAACGGAGACCTTGAATGACCGTGGATTGGCGCATCGGGCGCTTACCGGGGTTCATCCAGGGATTCAGCTGGAAAGCTCCAGCCGAATCTCTATTTTGGGCAACACCTTTGCTTTGGATGAAACAGGTCAGCCCTACCGATTTAAAGCTCAAAACCGATATGTATGGTGTCTCCTTAATTTGGAGAACAGCTGCCGGTACAGTGAGGATCGGTATGACCCTAACGGAGAAGTTTATAAGGGGTTAACGCCATTTGAAGATCCAAAGCTCATTACGGATAATGGCACTCACAGACATTATATTCGAGTCGAAGGAACGAGCAGCCATAACCGGATCGCTTATAATGATATTGGTCCGAAGAAGGGCTTTGGCGCAGTCCTGATTTATGATGGTGAAGGGCATAGTGGACAGCATATATCGCAATACGACGTCATTGAGTATAATTATTTTCACGGGATTGGTCCCCGGGTAACCAACGGGTTGGAAGCCATCAGGCTTGGACTTTCCAGTACCTCGCTCTCTTCCGGTTATATTACGGTTCAGTACAATTTGTTTGACGGGTTTAACGGTGAAGATGAAGTGATATCGGTGAAGAGCAGTGACAATATCATACGGTACAACACGATTCGTGATTCATACGGCGGTATTGTGTCGCGACATGGAAACCGCAACAGCTTCTACGGCAACCATCTGATTGGCGATGGAGTGACACCAGGCAGCAGCGGGTTCCGGATATACGGCAACGATCACAAAATCTATAACAATTACATGGAAGGTCTTACGGACAAAGTGATTCGTCTTGATGGCGGAACACATGATGGCGGACCGGAAGGCAGTACGAATCCAATCGTTCGTTGGGGTGGAAACCAAGAGCAAACGGCAAGGCTTGGCGATCTGCCGGCCGAACAAAGAACGGAACTTTTGCGCGGACATTGGCGGCAGTATAACGTTCAGATTTACAACAATACAATCGTGAATGTCGGCAACCAAACGACAACTTTCAATCTGGGCGGCAGAACCTATCAGCCGGTAGGGACTAAGATTTATAACAATCTGATATTTAGCCATGCAGGGACGATATTTCAGGAAACTGATGCGGTGATACAGGCACCCGAACAGGAACGGGCTGAGTACAAGGGAAATATGCTCTCGGGGAATGCACCGATTTCTAACAACCCCATCGTGGACAGAGGGATGACCAAACAAGAGCTTCATTTGGTGCGCAGTAAGGACGGTCTCATTCGATTATCCGTCTATAGTCCAGCCGTAGACGCTGCCCTGACTCCATTCGTTGCAGCGGACGACATGGATGGCCAGATCCGCTATATACCTGACGTGGGTGCAGACGAATATGCGCCAGGCAAGCAGCGATCCAATCCTCCGCTTACCGTCCATGATGTCGGCCCGGAAGCCTGGATGAAATGAAGGTGAATACCATGACCGGCACCATCATTCTGCCTTCATCCCGATTCTTCGAACTTTGGACGTCACACGATAATCAAAGGTTACGCTTTTATAGATTTCACCCCATTGCTCTGCAGATTTAACATGGCTTTTCCAATACGATGGTTCTTTGGCTCTTACCAATTCGCCGAATCCGAATATATCGGATTCTTTTTTTTGCGTCTTTTGGATTAATCCGATTAATAATTCTGTAATGGAACGTTCATTCTCGCGAGCAATTTCCTCCAGAATTTTCGAGTTATCTACCGGGATGGTATCAGAGTTTTTTTCTTCGATATTAATCTCCGTTGTCGCCGTGATCGTAAAATGGGGCATACCGTTCTTGATATCAACTTTAATTTCCGATTCCCGGTTCGTCGCATGGATTGTTACGACCTGGGAATCGTCCCCAATATGGATAATTCCCCGGTATCCTGCCGGACTGATTCCCTTGATGACCAGGTATCCGGCAATTTCAATTGGTTTTGTCACACCTACCATTTTGGCTCCTTTAAAAAAAGCCATTCCGCTGATTTCCACGTTTTCCCCCTTCATGATTTTGATATAAGGCAGAAATCTCTCCTGACCTTTCTTCGAGGAATTGCTCCAGAACGTCCCAATGTAGTTAATCGCCTCGTCCAGCCCTTCAATGGCTACGACGGATTTCCCCCTTAGCAGGTTGTCGGTCAGAACGGAGATTTTCCTTTCCGAATACCCCTCGCTAGAAAGAAGAAGTCTAAAAAGATGTTGTCTTGGCTCCCGTAGTTCTCCGATCCTGATCGTTCACATAGTGTTAGATTTTGGTATGACTGCAATCACATATACGAAGATAGGAGTTTCATATACTTGGGTTGTAAGAGTGAAATAGTTCACAAAGACGCATTTAGTCTAAGGAGGTTTGAACATGAGTTCATTCACGCTTCAGAGTCAGGTATCCGATATCGTTACATCCATTCCGCAAACCGCGGATTTATTCCGATCACTTCGCATTGATTTTTGTTGTGGAGGGCAGGTGCCTTTAGAAGAGGCGGCTAAACAGCGCAATTTGGAACCCGCCGCCGTTTTAGAGCAGGTTCGGTCCGTGGAGAGCAAGTTTGCAGATTATCAAGAAAGCCGTCCGGCTTCACTGAAGGAATCCGAACTGATTGAATACATCCAGCAGAAACATCATGCCTTCTTGCGGGATGAATTACCTGCTTTAACGCCGTATGTGACGAAATTAGCCCGCGTTCATGGGGAGCATCATCCCGAACTTCTTCGGGTGCAGGAGCTTTTCTCCGATCTGAAAAAAGAACTGCTGGATCATACGAAGGATGAAGACGAGCATGTATTTCCGCTCATTTTGAAATTTGTTGCAGAGCCTAACCACCAGGCTGCAGCGGAGCTTAAGCCGCATGTGTCTGAACTGGAACATGAACATGCTCAAGCAGGCAAACTGCTTCAGGAGCTCCGGGAAGTAACCGCTGATTTCGAACTTCCGTCGGATGCCTGCGGTACGTATCGGTTGGTCTATCAACGGTTGGCGATGCTTGAAAAGGACACCTTCGAGCATATCCATCTGGAAAACAACATCTTGTTCGAACGGATTCGTCAAGCGGTATAACCTTGATGACCGTGTGAAAGTGAATTAACGTATGCTGGATGAATATTAAATACAAAATAACGTGGCGTCCCAAAAGTAGATTTAGTTGCTTGACGTACGGCTCTCAGAAACAGAAAGTGTGTCAAATAAAGCCATGGCGGTGCTCAGGATGTTATTCCCACACCGCTATGGCTTCTGTTTTGATCATTGGCCGCCTTCTTGAGCAAATTATGGGCAAGCGAAAGCCGAGGGAGACCTCCAGGCTCACGGTCTCCCTCGGCTTTCGTACATGTTTTTTTGAGCGGACAACCTTCGCAGCTTTCGCTTCGATAGATCCGCTTCCGTAAGAAACCGGAGGACGAATCGATTCCGGACAAGCGTCAGCGCTCGCCTTTGCCTCCACATTTCGTCCTTGCTCAGAACCATTCCAAGAAATGTGGGGGCAACAGCGATGGTAGGAACGATTCGTACATGGAGCGTCTTCTAGCAGCATTATTGAGACACCCCCGTTATTATTCTGCATTTATTTAACGTATAGACTCCCTTGCCCTAGGAGAGAGAAGTGGTCAAAGAAAATTCACTTAACAATTACCTGTATTTAGTCGATAATTATATTGATCAGTTGGAATTATTCGACACAGGAGGGTTCATATGGAATACTCAAAACTAGGAAAACAATTCATAGGCGGGGAATGGCGAGACGGTAAGAGCGGTAAAACGCTGCCTGACATCAATCCATACAATGATGAGGTCATTACTGCTTTTCAAATCGCAAGCGTTGCAGACATTGATGACGCATATCAGGCTGCCTATCAAGCTAAGCTGCAATGGGACAAGGTTAATGCTTACCAGAAACGAGACATTCTTGAAAATGCCGTTAAATATATTGAATCGCATGAGGAAGACATTTCATCCATTATTGTTCAAGAGCTGGGCGGAACGCGTCTGAAGGCGGCGTTCGAGATCGGTCTTGTGAAGAATATGATTAAGGAAGCGGCTACGTTCCCCCTTAGAATGGAGGGAAAGATTTTACCTTCCACAGAGGATGGCAAGGAGAACCGCCTGTATCGGATCCCGGCTGGCGTGGTTGGGGTTATCAGTCCATTTAACTTTCCTTTCTTCTTGTCCATGAAGTCTGTCGCCCCAGCATTGGGTGCTGGCAATGGCGTCGTGCTGAAGCCACATGAGGATTCGCCGATTACGGGCGGAACCCTGATCGGGAAGATTTTCGAAGAAGCGGGCGTACCGAAGGGTTTGTTAAATGTTGTGGTGACAGATATTAAGGAAATTGGCGATGCGTTCGTTGAGCATCCGATTCCGAGAATCATTTCTTTCACAGGTTCGACTAAGGTCGGAAGCCATATTGGTCAACTGGCCGTCAAGCACTTCAAGAAGCCGCTGCTTGAGCTCGGTGGGAACAGCGCGTTCATTATCCTGGAAGATGCTGATATCGATTACGCGGTACAAGCGGCGACATTCAGCAGATTCACACATCAAGGCCAGATCTGTATGTCGGCCAACCGGATTCTTGTACAGAAGTCGATCTATCAGGAGTTTGTAGATAAATACAAAGAGAAGGTTTCTACCCTGACAACAGGTGATCCGAGCGATCCGCAGACCATTATCGGACCCGTCATCAACCATCGGCAGGCAGAGACACTGCAGAAGCTGATTGAGAAGGGCATTGAGCAAGGTGCAGTTCCATTGGTGCGAGGGAATATCACCGGTAGAATGGTGGAGCCTACCGTCCTTGTCAATGTCAAACCGGATATGGAGGTAGCACAAGAGGAGTTGTTCGGCCCGGTTGTGTGCATCATCCCATTCGAAACGGAAGAGGAAGGCATTGCCATTGCAAATGATACACGTTTTGGCCTTAGCGGGGCTATTCACACCTCCAATCTTGAACGTGGTGTAGAAATGGCGAAGAAGGTCCATACAGGCATGATCCATGTGAATGATGTAACAATTAACGACGAACCCATTGTAGCATTTGGCGGAGAGAAGCAGTCGGGGTTGGGGCGTCTGAATGGGCAATGGAGCCTGGATGAATTTACGACCATGAAGTGGATATCGGTTCATTACGGGCAAAGGAAATTCCCGTATTAAGGGTTGGGGGAGATAGGCATGAATAATGTGACTGAAGAGCAAACACAGCATGAGCTGATTAGTGCCTTTGTAAAGGTAGCTCCATTACTGAAAAGTCTAACGAATGATGATATCACGATTGGCATTTATGATACGGAGAAACTTATCATTAATATTCCGGGCAAAACCTTCTCGCTGAATGTGAGCCCGGGGGACCCGCTTGTTGAGGGCGATATTGTCACCAATGCGATTCGGAATAATACAGCTTTATCGGCTGTCGTTCCGAAAGAGCTGTTTGGATTTCCGCTGGCTGCACGCGCGATCCCACTGCACGACGAACAGGGCAGGGTTATCGGCGGCGTAGGCATGGGGACAAGTCTCGAAAAAGCGAATGCGCTGTTTGAGATGGCCGAGAGTTTTTCGGCAATTGTCGAACAGACCACCGCATCCATTGGAGATATCAGTCAATCGATTGCTCATCTTACCGAACGTGTGACCGACGTAACGAACCAAATGACGGACGTCAGCTCCAGTGCGCAGCAGATTGGGAAGATTTCCAGCGTTGTTAAGGAGATTTCGGATCAGAGCAACATGTTAGGCCTTAATGCTTCTATCGAAGCGGCGAGAGCGGGGGAAGTCGGAAGGGGCTTCTCGGTTGTTGCCGATGAGATTCGGAAGCTGGCGACAAGCTCCAAAGAGAATGTGGACCAGATTAATGGTATCACGAAGAATATTCAGGAATTTTTGCAGCGATTGAATCATGCTTTTTCGGATATCCACACCCTAACCGATACCCAGTCAAGGGCGATTCAGGAATTCTCTACAACGATCCATGAGATTAGTATCAAAGCTGAGGAGCTAGCGCAGGTTGCTGAAGAAAGCCTACATGCAAAAGAAAACAAGCAATAGAAAATCACGATGCTTACGTACATATAGACATGGATGGCCGCATATCTTTTGCGGCTTTTTTCTTTTGACGGCGATTATTTTGTAGAAAAGTGACTTTAGACCAATTTTTCGATTCGTAGCGTATTTCATAGGCTCGATCGATTGAATCAAGCTCTAAAAAACCTACCTAACCGGCAGGTTTTTTTTTCGTTGATCGGGGAAATGGCAATAGCTTGCATGGTGTAGGGTACCTTGAAAGCAAACATATGAAGCGAATTAATATATCACTGATATATAATTTTTGATTCAGGACCGCGGCATTGTGATTTAACATAGAATTTACAAGACTTTTACAAATATATCATTGAATATGTCAGTGACATTCATTAAGTTTAAATCAGATCCCTTGCGGATTACGAGTCGACTCAACGATTAGAGGGATAATTTGATGAAAGATGTACGTTTGATTAAACAGAATCAATTATATCACCGGGTGGCTGATCAGGTAATCGAGATTATTCAGAGCCGTAGGCTGCGGCCGCATGATCCTGTTCCATCCGAAGGAGAGCTTGCCAAGCTGTTCGGCGTGAGTCGAATGACGAGCAAGCTGGCGCTTCAAAAGCTGGCAGAGCAGGGACTGGTGTACCGCCTGCCCCGAAGAGGGACCTTCCTTGCCCAGCCGATAGAAGGATTGATGGCCGAGGGAGGAACTTCTCCCCAGGTCATCGAGGCGGCGCCGAGTGTGGACAGGCCGTTCGGACAGATCGCACTCATTATGCCCCATCTATCCGATTACACTTCCAGAATCATCGCCGCCGCCGAGGCTGAAGTGCGAAAGCACGGGTGCGACCTCATTTTAAAAATGACGAAGGACTGCGACGATGAGGATCTTTGTCTGGAAAGGCTGGCCGAAGGAGGGATCACCGGTATCATTCTGTTTCCTCAGGGGCGGAAGACCTGCAGCGATCAGGTGCTGCGACTAAAGTTGCGCAAACTGCCGCTGGTGATCATCGATCGTATTTTCCATGAAGTGGAGATCGATTGCGTGTATCACGACCACTATATGGGCTCTTATCAAATGACGAAGTATTTGATCGAGAAGGGGCACCGGGAAGTCGGATACACTTCGAACCCGATCGACAATATCACAAGCCGGAAGGAACGGTATCAAGGCTATATCCAAGCGCTGCTCGACCATAAAATTCCGGTGAAGATCCAGAACATTCATTTTCGAAGCGTCGCTTGCGATACCAGCCGCATTAATGAGTGCGATCCGGAACAGGAGCGGTTTATTCAGGACAACCCCCGGATGACGGCCATCATGTGCGGGGATGACCATGTCGCCATCTCGACCATTCACACCGCACTGCAAATGGGGATTCCGGTTCCTGAAAAGCTGTCCATCGTCGGGTTCTCCGATATTCAGTTAGCGGCATATATTCCGACCCCGCTTACGACGGTTCGACAAGATACCGAGAAACTTGCCCGATCGGCCGTTGATTTGCTGATGAAGCGCGTTGGCAACTCCAACGAAAATCCAATCACCATTAAAATTCAAACATCGATTGTAGAACGACAATCCGTTCAGTCCAGGACGTAAAATGGATCACTACAGTGGCAAGGAGACATGACTTTGAAAATTCACTTTCTAGGAACTGCAGCCGCAGAGGGCTTTCCCAATGCCTTTTGCCGCTGCGAGCATTGTAACAAAGCGCGGGAGCTTGGGGGAAAAAATATCCGCACGCGAACTTCCGCCATCCTGGACGATGTCATCAAGTTTGACTATTCCCCGGATTCCTATATGCAGGCGCTGCGGGACAATATCGATCTGGGAGCAATCGAGCACCTGTTGGTCACGCATTCGCATTCGGACCATTACAATGCCGTTGATTTGGAATGCCGCAGGGAAGGAATTGCGCATGGCCTTCAGCATCCGATGCACATTTATGGGAATGGTACGGTGATGCATCACACGCGTGCCGCCATCGGCCGCTTTGAAGGACAAAGGTATCAATTCCATCTGTTGCGCCCGTTTGAGACCTTCGCTATGGGCGATGCAAGGGTAACGCCATTGTTGGCGGATCATGACCGCATGGAAACCTGTCTGTTATACGTGATCGAAAAGGAAGGAAAAAAACTGCTGTACGGGCACGATTCGGGCTGGTTCCCGGATGCGACATGGGCATGGTTAAAGGGCAAAAATCTGGATTGCGCCATCCTCGACTGCACGCATGGATATACGGGGAACTCCCGCGACCGCAATCATATGTGCGTGGAAACGGTGCTGGAAGTCCAGCGCGAGTTCCAAAAAGAAAATATCCTGAAGCCTGAAGGCCAAATCGTCGTCACACATTTTAGCCATAATTCCAAGCTGCTTCATGAGGATTTTGTCCGCATCTTCAGCCCCGTCGGAATTTTGCCGGCATATGACGGGTTGATCATCAACATTTAAACCAAATAAAATGACACGATCAAAGGAGAGTTAAGGGAATCATGAGAAAACTTTCAATGGCGCTACTTCTCATTATGTGTGTGATTGTATCGGCTTGCGGAGGCGGCAACAATGCCGGCAATGCAAACTCGGGCACTTCGGAGCCCGGGGCTCCGGCCGGGTCGGAATCGTCGTCTACGGAACCGGTCCAGAATGAAAAGTTGATCGTGTACACGAATGCGAACTCTGACGGCCGCGGCGAATGGCTGATTGAGAAAGCGAAAGGTGCGGGCTTTGACATCGAAATTGTCGGAGCGGGCGGCGCCGACTTAACGAACCGGTTGATTGCCGAGAAGAACAACCCGATCGCGGACGTCGTATACGGCTTGAACAATATGCTTTATGAGAACTTGAAAAAGGAAGACGCTCTGGCTAAGTTTGTTCCAAGCTGGGCCGGAGATGTTGAGCAGGGCTTGAACGATCCGGAAGGCTACTATCATGGCCTTGTGAAGCAAGCGATTCTGCTGGGATATAACCCGAACGAATTCACGGCCGAAACCGCGCCAAAGGACTGGACCGACCTGTATAAGAACGATGCGTACAAAGGGAAGTACGAAGCCCCAACCCTGCTTGGACAAAATACGCCTCGTCTTATTGTAGCGGGCATTCTGACCCGTTTCCAAGATCCGAATGGTGATCTCGGTATATCCGAGGAAGGCTGGAATGAAATTCAGCAATTGTATGACAACGGCGTCAGCGCAGTCGAGGGCGAAGACTTCTATGCCAATTTGGCCAGCGGCAAAACGCCGCTAGGGGCGCTCGTTTCCGGAACCCTGCAGCAGAAGGAAGAGCAATATAAAGTGAAAGCAGGCATTGTCAGTCCCGAAGTCGGCGTACCGATGGTCGTGGAACATGCGGCGCTTGTGAACGGAACGAAGAAACAGGCAACGGCGGAGCGGTTCGTGGAATGGCTCGGATCCAGCGAAATTCAAGGAGAATTTGCGGCTGAGTTCAATGCCATGCCGGCAAATACAAAAGCGGTCGAGCAAGCCAATGATTCCGTCAAGGAGCTGTTTACTTCGTTAAAACCACAAGATTTCGATTGGGCCTTTATTGCCGAAAACATGGATCTGTGGGCGGAGAAAATCGAGTTGGAGATTATGCACTAAATAACGGAATGGAGTCAAGCCGGCTGCATATTGGGAACGCCAATATGCAGCCGTTCATTCAAGTACAACAAAAAGGAAGATAATAATATGATTACATTCCAGAACGTTGACATTAAATTCGGAGAATTTCATGCGGTCAAAAACCTTAATTTGCATATTCGGGAAGGGGAATTCTTCACGTTCCTCGGTCCCTCGGGTTGCGGGAAGACGACGACCCTCCGCAGTCTGGTCGGGTTTATTATGCCTACGAGCGGACAGATCCTGCTGAAAGACACCGACATTACCCGTTTGCCGATCGAAAAAAGAGAGATCGGGATGGTATTTCAAAGCTATGCGCTGTTTCCGACGATGAATGTGTACGAGAATATCGCTTTTGGCTTGCGTGTCAAGAAGTTTTCCAAGGCGGAAGTGGACCAGAAGGTAAAGGACATTGCTCGGAAGGTTGATCTGAAAGATGATCAGCTGTTCAAGAAAGTATCGGAACTATCCGGCGGCCAGCAGCAGCGCGTTGCGATTGCCAGGGCGCTGGTTTTGAAGCCAAGCATCTTGGTACTGGACGAACCTTTATCCAACTTGGACGCCAAGCTGCGGGTACAGCTGCGCAATGAGCTGAAACAATTGCAGAAGAAATTCGGGATCACAACGATTTATGTCACGCACGACCAGGAAGAAGCGTTAACGCTGTCCGACCGAATTGGCGTATTCAATCATGGAGTCCTGGAGCAAGTGGGCACACCCATGGAAGTTTACAATCAATCTCAAACCGAGTTTGTATGCAATTTCATAGGAGATATTAATCGGATCGATCCGCGGATGGTAGAGAACAGCCGGTTGAAGGATATTGTTCAGCCAGGGAATATCGCCTATATCCGCAATGAGAAGGTAAGCCTGCTGCCCCTGCAGGGGATCGATACGGTCCAACTGAAAGGCAATATTGCAGACCGGGAATTTTACGGTTTATACAGCAAATACCTATTGGAGATTGCCGGCGGCGGACGGTTAAAAATCATCGAAATAGAAAGCCCGCTCGTCCATCATGAGGTCGGTGACGATGTAGACATCTACCTCCCGGCCCGCGATATTTTGCAGTATCCGATGAAGGAGGGGGAAGCATGAATGCCCGGAACCTGAGCACCCGGCTGGCTTCCATAAACCCTTTCTCTATCCTTTTATACGGGTTGATTGTCTGGTTTGTCATTGCCTTCCTGATTTATCCGAACTTGAATATTTACGGCGAAATATTCTTTAAGGACGGCAAATTTACGCTGGAAGCGGCAGAGAAGCTGCTGTCGTCCGAACGCGCGATGAGAAGTTTATACAACAGCTTTATTCTCGCTTTTTCGCTTGTCATTACGGTAAATGTGGTGGGCATTACGCTGGTTTTGATTTCGGAATATTTCGATATCAAAGGCGCGAAGATTTTGCGGTTGGGTTACTTTACGACCCTGATTTACAGCGGAGTCGTGCTGGTGTCCGGCTATAAATTCGTCTATGGCGAAGAGGGGTTTATGACCAAGCTCTTAGTTCAATTGTTCCCTTCTTTTGATACGACATGGTTTCATGGCTATTGGGCGGTTCTATTCGTCATGACGTTCGCCTGCACGTCCAATCACTTTCTGTTCCTGAGCAATGCGATTCGCAAAATCGACTTCCAAACGGTGGAAGCCGCGAGAAATATGGGGGCGTCTACTGGGTATATCCTATGGCGGGTCGTACTTCCGGTCCTGAAGCCTACGATCTACGCGCTGACGATCCTGACTTTTCTCACCGGCCTGGCTGCGACGTCCGCGCCGCTTATCCTCGGGGGCAAGGAATTCCAGACGATTACGCCGATGATTCTGACATTCTCGAGAAGCATGACGTCAAGAGACTTGGCTGCGCTGCTGGCTCTTATTCTCGGAGTGGCCACACTGGTGTTGTTGACCGTGATGATCCGGTTCGAACGTAAGGGCAACTTCATGTCGGTCTCCAAAGTCAAATCGGAGCTGGTCAAACAAAAAATCCGCAGCAAATCCGGTAACATAGCCGCTCATATTCTGGCTTACGGCCTGTTTGTTCTCTACATCGTTCCGGTTGTGCTGATCATCATCTTTTCGTTCACCGATGCGGCCAGTATCTCGACCGCCACGTTGAATTTGAACAGCTTCACCTTGGATAATTACATTCAAGTGTTTTCATCCATGTCGGCATTCAGGCCTTATCTCGTAAGTATTCTATATGCCGCGGCAGCCTCGGTCATTGTCGTCGCATTGGCGCTGGCCGCGTCAAGGATCTTACATAAATATAAGAACAAGTGGGCGCTTGCCCTCGAATACGCATTGCTGATTCCGTGGATTCTTCCGTCCACGCTGATTGCAATCGGACTGATCGTAACCTTTAACACGCCGAAGCTGATGATCGGGAATACGGTGCTGGTTGGCACGGTCTGGATGCTTCTGATTGCCTATGTCATCGTCCATATTCCTTTCACCCTGCGAATGGTCAAGGCCTCTTTCTTTAGCTTGGACAGCAATCTGGAAGACGCTGCAAGAAATTTGGGTGCCAAACCGTTCTATACATTCAGAAAAGTATTGCTGCCGATCATTCTACCGTCGACGCTAGCTGTTCTTGCCTTGAATTTCAACGGAATTTTGGCCGATTATGACGTTACCGTGTTCCTCTATCATCCTTTGTACCAGCCGTTAGGAATCGTCATCAAGAACAGTACGGATGCGCAGGCGCTAGCAGATACCAAAGCGTTGACATTGGTTTATTCAGTGATATTGATGATCATGTCCTCCGTTACTTTATATTTCGTTTATGGAAGAAACAGCAGATCCTGAGGGCACCGGGTTTACTTGTCACACAGGGACATGCTCGGTACAACTAGATAACACCAGCGATCCGTAAAGAGGTTTTTCCACTATGAAAAAGACAAGGGTTAGGGAAACAACCGATTCCACACATAAAATATCGAAGATTGAAGCTTCAGTTAAGGCCCGCCGGAAGGTTCATAAAATCTCTGCTCGTTGGTTGAGCAGAGATTTTTTTGCGAACATATTTCTTACCAGGCTAAGCTATAGATCAATAAAGCCATCATCTATGATCTCTGAACAGGCGCGGAATAATGTTGGAGCTCATCCCAATGGGGTGTCGCCATGTTCGCGCGAATTTTCAATTGATCAAAAGCTTGCTGTAAAGCAGTCATCTCGTTTGCTGACACCGCCTTATCACTTAACAGGATTCTGCCAATCGGGGTTGATAGCATTATCTTCAACAGGATGTAGAACAGCTTCCTTTTTTTGCGGGCGAATTGCTTTTGAGCAGCAGGCGTAACCGTAAATCCGTTTTTCTCCAACACTTGATGCCCTTCATCTACAGCATGGATAACAAGCTTGAGAAGCTTTTTGTCTTTTGCGGCTCTGCGCAAATTACCGTGATATGTAGAAGCAATGGAATTCAATGCCAAGATCATGACAAAATGACTTTTCAGCCACTCATTCATATTGTTCTGGTAGGTCCACTTATATTTGGTGTTAACCAAAGCCTGATCGATCACCGAACGCCAAGACAGCTCCTCACCTAAACCGCCGATATTGATTTTGGTTCTTGGTCCGCGTACGCTAATGACCCGGCCATTCTCTCTCCAGCCAGCGATCGACTGAAAAGCGAAAGCAACCTTTTTCGTTACCGGACTATGGGTTTGCAAATACTTCTCCATTTCCCCAGGACTCGCATTGTTGCCCATTATAACGATGTGGCTGCTATGGTTCGCTGCAAGTGCAGGCAGTACCGCCTCGAAATCCGGATATTTCATCACAACAAAAATAAGATCATAAACATCGTCAGGCTGTAGTTCCCGGATCACCCTTACGTTATGAACCGTTGTTTGGAACTGAAAATAATGCCGAATGACATTGCCGCTCTTTTCCAACTCATTCGCTCGTTGTCCTCTGGCCAGCATCGTGACGTTGTGACCAACACGCACCAGCTCGTGGGCTAAATAACTGCCCAGAACCCCAGCGCCATAAACCAATATTTTCATAGTAACTCCTCCATTAGGGTTAAACGATTTGATCAAACTGTGTTTTCTCAAACACTTATTTTTGTTTTCAGTATAGTTTTTAAATAATTGATGCAATATTTAAAAATTACAGCTTGATTCTATATGGATATCGACCGGACTGTCAAGAAGTTTTTAAATATCGACCCCGAAATTTAAAAACCGCTCTTTTTATGGTAAACTACTTGTAGCGACGAATACGGGAAGTGAGTGAAAACGGATGAATAAATTCGAGATAAGAACGCAGCAAAAGAAGGATGCGATCATTCATGCCGCATTAAAGCTTTTTAAAGAAAAAGGCTTCATCCATGTCAGCATCAAGGACATTGCCGAAGAATCCGGTGTATCGTCTGTATCGCTGTATAACTACTTCGGCAGCAAAGAAGGGGTGGTTACTGAATGTGCGAACGTTCTGATGCAAAATACCATCCATATGGCCAAGGAGCTGTTGAAGCAAAATATCGAGTTTAAAGACAAGCTATCCCAAGTACTGGAGATCTGTTCTGAGCATGACTATCAATTGCTTTCTACACCGGGTGCAGTTGAGGATCAGGTGCTGGCGAGCTTATATAGTGAAAACACCAATAAAATTAGAACTGAGCTTATTCAGGAATTTATTGAGCTGGGGAAGAAGGAAGGGGCGATTCATTCTTCTGTTTCTCTGGAGACCCTTTTGGAATTATTAAGTGTTGTCGGGACGCTCCAAGCTTCCTGGGCAAGATCCGGGAATTATAAAAATAAGATGGCTGAACTTAACCAGCTTCTCTTGTATGGTTTCGTTGGACGCCACTAAAATCAATCATAAAATGACCTCCGACGATCCAGGTAGGAGGTTATTTGCGCTTAACGATGCTTACGGAAACAACGCAAAAAAGGAAATTAGCCTCCCAAGGAGAACCATATACTACTTGAAGGAGGATGCTTTTTATGCCTAAAACCATACTTGTTGTTGATGATGATCCGGATATTATAGAGATGCTTAAACTTTATTTGGAGGCAGAAGGATACAGGACTTTGGAGGCTTTCGACGGGAAAGCAGCCCTAGAGCATCTACAAAGCAAGCACGTGGATCTCGCACTCTTTGATATCATGATGCCGTTCATCGACGGATTCCAGTTGCTCCGCATGATGCGGCAGGATTATAAAATCCCGGTCATTCTCATTTCGGCCAAAAATCAGGAACTTGATAAAATAACCGGTCTCAAGCTGGGGGCAGACGATTATGTTTCCAAACCGTTCAGCCCGCTCGAAGTGATGGCGAGAATTCAGGCCCAGTTAAGACGTTCTTATGAGTTTAATGAGCCGTTGGAGTCGGAAGCTCCCACGTTATCCGAAACCTGCGTCGGGGACTTGCTGCTGGATCACCGCGAATGCATGCTGTACATAAAGGGAACACCGATTTCGCTGAGTGCGATCGAGTACAAATTATTGAAGCTGTTCATGGGGGAACCGGGGCGCGTATTTACGAAAAAGATAATTTTTGAACAAGCTTGGGACGAGCATTATCTGGCTGACGATAACGCCGTCATGGTCCAAATCAGCAGGCTGCGCGATAAAATCGAAGCTTGTCCGAGGAAACCTGTTTATATCAAAACCATTCGCGGGCTCGGATACCGATTTGCGAAGAAAGATGAGTTACAGCCATGAAATCTCCTAATCGTCTGCAGCGTTCGCTGATTCGCCAATATATTTTTTTCTTTGTTACGATTGCACTTATTGCCGTGTTTTCGCTATTTGTATTAAATGCGTTGATCTTGGATTATTTTATGGAGGCTACCGGACCGGTCAAGACGGAGGCTGGAATCATGGGCAGTCCAACAGCCGTGCCAGGCATGGACAGTGATCAGCATGAGAGAGTATTTTATAAAATGGCCTTCCAAGCCCTGCTGCTCTTTCTCGCATTGTTTGCAATTACCGTTTATGTCTTCGGAAGATGGACGGCTTCCCGGCTCACCACCCCGCTTAGCTCCATAGCGGACGGCATACGGAACATCGCCAGCGGACACTACCACAAAAGACTGAATTTTAAAGCGAGTTATGAGCTTGCGGAAATTCAGGACGATTTCAATGCTATGGCGGAGCGGCTTGAACGGATGGAGAGGGAAAAGCGAGAGCTTGCGGAGAGCAAGCAGCGAATGCTGATCGACATTTCCCATGACTTGAAGACACCGATGACGACCATTCAGGGTTATATCGAAGCGATGGAAGTGGGGCTCGTCGATTCGGAAGAGAGAAGGCAAAAAATCCTGCGTTTGATTTCCGACAAAGCCAGTCTGATGTCAGAGCTGATCGACGGTATCTTCGAGCTGTCAAAGCTGGATAGTCCCGACTATCCTCTTGCTGTTGAGGCATCCGACATTTCAGAATTCACAAGGGAAATTGCAGCCGAGTATTACGAGGTGTTCGAAGAACAGAAGTTTCATTTTCAGTACGATATTCCCGATTGTGAGATCATCGTCCCATTCGACGCCACCTGGTTATACAGGGCGGTTTCTAATATCCTGTCCAACGCAATCCAATACAACCCGCCCGGTACAACTGTTGAATTGAAATTGGCAGCGACGGGAAAAGGAGTCGAAATCCACGTTTCGGACGATGGCATCGGAATCCCGGATGTTATGAAGGAAACGATTTTTGATGCCTTTGTCCGCGGAGACCAAGCCCGTAAAAGCGATGGGGGTACGGGTCTGGGTCTTGCCATTGCCAAACAAGTGGTAGAAAAACATGGGGGTAACATCACGCTGACCACGAACGGGCATACGAACTTCGTTCTTTTTCTGCCTGATCATTTGTAAGATTACTGAAAGGTTCAGGAGAGTGTAGAGAAAGAATTCTCCGATATAATCAGAAGTAGAACCAATAACGATATGGGGATACAGGAGGACTGGAGAGATTGGAAATACAAAAAGAGACAGAAACAGAGAAGGATGTTACTTTTGTTCGAAGAATAATGGCCAACCGAAAGCGACGGGGCCCGTTATCCCCTGGATGGAAAGGTGCGTCACTTGGCCTTGGCGTCATCGCCTTTATCCTGATTCTGATCCAGGCCAATTATCTGTTGATGGGGCATGGTTTCGGTAAATTCATCGTCAGCACATTCCTGTTTGTCTTAGCGGCAGCGCTTATAAGCGGCCTGGCTGCATTATTGCTGCACGGAGTCAAGAAACTGCCAAGCCGTTATATGTGGATATTGCTGTGCTCCCTTATCATGCTTTTATTCTCTTTCATAGGGCCGCTGGAAGTCTCGGTGGTTTTCATCGTGTTGTTTGCCGTAGTTTTTTCTTTGTTTGGTGCATTGGTTTATAAATTTGCAACGGGAAGTTACAAGCAAGCGTCCAACACTAGGAAGATCGGCGCCCTGGCCTGTTTATTCCTGATCACTGTCGTGATCGGCGCCGGCAGCTTCTGGTTGATTCGGGCCGGGGATGAAGCCGCTCCGGACGTGACCTTAAAACAGCTGAAGACTTCAACCCGATATGATGGCGCTTCGATGAAAAACCCTGCCGAAGAAGGCGAGTATTCCGTCAAAAGCCTGTTATACGGAAGCCCCGACAATTACAGGAAAGAGTTTAACCAGAGCGGATCCCTGACCACCCAAACGGTGGATGCGTCCAAGTTTGTTGAGAAATGGTCGTCCTTGCGTACGAAGTCGCTTGGATTTGGACCAGAGGCCTTGCCGTTAAACGGTAAAGTGTGGTATCCCGAAGGGGAAGGCACCTTTCCGCTTGTTTTGATCGTACATGGTAATCACTTAATGAATGATTATTCCGATCCGGGTTATGAATATCTCGGCAGGCTGCTGGCTAGTAAAGGGTATATTTTTGTCTCCGTGGATGAAAATTTTCTTAATGTCTCTCCATACGAGGATATGTTCCTGATTAGCCCGCTGCTGAGTGAAAATCCGGCAAGAGGCTTGCTGCTGTTGGAGCATTTGCAAACCTGGAAGGGATGGAACCGTGATCCGGACCATCCGTTTTATCAAAAGGTCGATATGGAACGAATCGCCCTCATCGGGCATTCCCGAGGCGGCGAAGCGGTCGCGATCGCGGCAGCCTATAACAAGCTCAGCCGTCATCCGGACCATGGCCACATCAAGTTTGACTATAACTTCTCGATCCGCTCGCTCATATCCATTGCGGGCACGGACGGGCAGTATAAACCTCAAGGCAAACCGCTGCCGCTGCAGGACGTGAATTATCTGGCTTTGCATGGAGCTCATGATATGGATGTCATCAGCCTGGACAGCGTGAAGCAATATCACCGGATTAGTTATACTAAGGGCACAAATTACATGAAATCGCTGGTCTATATTTATGGAGCTAACCACGGCCAGTTTAACGGAGGCTGGGGCAGAGGGGATGTGGCAGGCTTGGGGAACCAAATGTTTAACCTACGTCAAATTATGCCGTGGGATGAACAGGAAACCATCGCAAAAGTGTTCATATCTTCGTTTCTGGATGCCACGCTGAAGGACCAACGGCAATACCGGGAGGTTTTCAGAGATTTGGGTTATGCCAAGGAATGGCTCCCCGATACCCTGTACATCGGCAATTATTACGATTCGCAAACGATCTTACTGGCGGATTATGAGGAAGACGTTGATTTGCAGAGCACCACAATTCCCGGCGGCAGCCTGATGGGCGAGAACCTCCAGCAATGGAAGGAGGAAAAGGTGAAGGTCAAAATGGGTGAAGCGGCTTACAGCGCGGCTCGCTTAGGCTGGAATTCGAACGGATCTGTCAAACCGGCATCCTATACGGTTACTTTGCCGGATCACGGAGTCAAAACAGGAAAGGAAAGCTCTATCGTATTTTCCGTAGCGGATGTTCGAGGGAAAGAAGAGGGTAGCGACCCGAAAGAGCTAATCAATTTTACGATTACCGTCGAAGACAAGAAGGGCCATCAGGCAAGTCTTCCCCTTAGCCATATATCCAAATTGCCACCTGTCATTGAAGGTAAACTGCTGAAATGGCCATTTTCTAAAGCAGGGAATACCTCGGAACCCGTATTTCAAAGCTATGATTTCCAGTTAGGTGATTTCTACAAAATGAATCCGGATTTCAATCCGGAGCAGCTAAACAAGATTCGTATGGAGTTCAACCTGACCGAGCGGGGAACCGTGCTGCTTCGTGATATTGGCATTCGATCATAAACGATAAAAAGTCGCCTGAAATGGCGACTTTTCGTATTAGTACGCCAATCATGAACTTCTTGGAGCAGAACTGGTGGTACGAATCCTAATTTTCTACTTGTTATGTTTTTGCCACAATTATTCTCGAATATCAATAGAAAAAACAGTATAATAAAAACAAACAAAACTAAACAAAAACATTCGGATAAGGCGGTGGCAGGGATGAATCAGAATTTTTTACATCCGGCAGATCAGCTCCTTCAATTTATCAATCGTATTTACAATCATGGCATGACGACCACGTCCGGGGGCAATCTGTCGATCAAGGACCAGAACGGAGATATTTGGATCACACCGGCCGGGGTGGATAAAGGCTCATTAACCCGGATGGATATGGTATGCGTGAAGGAGAACGGCACGGTCCTGGGCATTCACAAGCCGTCCAGCGAGTTTCCGTTTCACAGGCTTATCTATCAAGCCCGTCCGGACTTGAAAGCGATCATTCACGCCCATCCGCCCGCACTGGTTTCGTTCAGCATTGTCCGGCGCATTCCGGATACCAGGCTGCTTCCGAACGAACGGCAGATTTGTGGCGAGATCGGGATCGCGCCTTACGCCCTGCCTGGAAGCGAGCAGCTCGGGGAGAACATTGCGGCTGTTTTCAAGCGCGGGATCGACACAGTTATGCTGGAGAACCATGGCGTTGTGGTCGGAGCTGGGGACCTTTCTCAAGCGTTTAACCGGTTTGAAACCCTGGACTTCTGTGCGCGGCTGGAGATCGAGGCGCGTCGACTCGGAAATCCCGTCCTGCTGACCGATGAGGATTACGATACCGTCCGCAACAAAAGCACGCTGCAGCTGGATACGTATATCTACGACACCTGCACGTCGGAGGAAAAAGAAATTCGCCGCGATATGTGCGCACTAATGCGGCGTGCGTATAAACAAGGTTTGTTCACCAGCACGCAGGGCACCTTTTCCCATCGATTGATTGGAAATGATTTTGTTATCACACCCTACGGTAAAGACCGCACCGATCTGGAACCGGGTGACCTTGTCCGTATAGAGAACGGCAAAGCTGAGGCTGGCAAACAGCCAAGCAAGTCTGTCTTTCTGCATGAAGCGATCTACAAAATGCAGCCGCATGTCCATTCGGTCATTATCGCGCATCCTCCCAACATTATGGCATTTGCCGTAACCGATACCGCTTTCGATTCAAGAACGATTCCAGAGAGTTATATCTTGCTTCGTGGAATGCCAAAGCTTCCCTTTCATGCGGTTTACAACGAGCCTGAGCGTACCGCTTCGCTGTTTAAAGCGAGTACGCCGATTGCCATCGTGAATAATAATTGTGTCATTGTTGCCGGTCAGAGTCTGCTTAACGCGTTTGACCGATTGGAAGTTGCCGAGTACAGCGCCAAGTCCATTCTGTCGGCAAGAACGCTCGGCAATGTCATCCATATCGATGACGACCGGATTCGCGAGCTTGAAGCAGCGTTTAATCTGGAGTAGGAAGTTCATTGGAATACCTCAGCTGTACGAAGGCTGTCGCAGTAATAGAGCGGCAGCCTTTCGTTTGTTCTGGCATCGATGAATCGGCCTCTGTGTGAAAATATTCCTTTCCAGAGCGGTATTTGCATGAAGCTTGGCAAACCATTCTTTACAACAATATAAAAATTATCTATTATATAAATAGACCAAAGTATAAAATGTTTGTTTTTTAAGAAAGAGGAGGAACCATGAAAATACCTGCTTCAACAAATCATAAACCCGTGATTGTGTCGGATAACTATGGGAAAGTGGATGGACGATTTGCATCTAAGACAGACGTAGGAGCTCTATCTTTGGGATTGACCGAGCAGAACGAGGATGGTAGGGCGCATATTGCCGCCAAGATATGGAGAGCTGAAGAGGAAAAAGGGACCAGTTCATCTGATGAGATCCCCATCCATCGAATTCTGGATTTATCTATTCTCATTTGCAGTGCCCTGACCCATTTTAGCGAAGCCTATAGATTTGAACATTTATATGACCCACAACATCCTATGATCGACCGGATCGGATTGCAGGGGAACGCCATGACGGTGGCTGTTTGCACGGATAATGAACAGATTCAGGAGGATATCAAGCTTTTCAACGAGGCATTGAGCGATAACGGTGAGATGATTGGAGAACGTCTGCGCACTTTAACGAGAATGTTAGAAGAATTGGGATATGCGCGATGAGAAAGTCGCCGAACGTGGAGTTACGAAACTTTTCCTGTGTTCAGCGTTAACGAGAGTTTGGAGGTGAGCGGTCATGATAGACCAGAATGACTTTGCATCTAACGTGCTGTCTCCTGGGAGAGCATTAACTGAGGAGGAACAGAACCTTGTCTGGAAAAAACCATTAACGCATAAAGTAAGCGAGGAAGAACGGCGAATCACGAATGAGATCAAGCGTAATTGGCATCGCGGCGAGATGAAAATCGCCAATATTCTATTGGAGGGAGATGCCGGCTCCGGAAAAACGCAGCTCGCCAAGGCGTTATCCGCAAACTTCAGGCTACCCTATACCAAAGTAACTTGTTTTGCCGATATGGATAAATCGGATATCCTTGGCGCCATTTTACCGGTTATTTCATCGGATCGAATGAAGCAGTTGGAAGCTGCGGACCAAGCGGCCTTGAGAGCATTATACGAAAGTGACGGCTTTCGAAGCTCAACGGAGATTTTAATGGAGGCGCTGGGGATTCCACAAGAGATGGCTTCCGCGAAGATGAAGCAATTATTGAAGCTGGCCGCGAATAACGCTCAGGATGGAGCTGTAGAGTATCGATTTTACGCTTCCGAGATCGTCAGAGCTTTTCAAAAGGGCTATCTGCTGGAAATACAGGAACCGAATGTGATTCGGGATGCTGGCGTATTGATGGCATTGAATTCCGCATTGGAGCCGAGCGGCAGCCTTAATCTCCCAACGGAGATCGTGCACCGGCATCCGGATTTCATAGCGGTGATCACGGCAAACCGCAGTTATGCGGGATCGAGACCGCTTAACGAGGCATTGCGTGACCGGGTTCAGCACACGGAGAAGATGGACCTGCCGACCAAAGAGATCATGATGGAGCGGGCAATGGCCAAAACCGGTTATCGGAACGATGAAATGCTGGACGTGCTGGCAAGCGTCATTATTCTATTGGATAAAACAGCACGGGCTAATGCCATTAAAGGTGTGGCTGGCATGCGTTCCTATTTCTATTGGGTGGATGCCGTTGCTCAAGGTGCTTCTGCGAGGGAATCCCTTTATCATAAAGTAATCTACAAGATAACAACCGATTCGGAAGAGATCAAACTGCTGGAAGATGCGCTGGAAGGCGAAGGCTTAATGGATATGTTAGAGGAAGTTCCGCTTGAAATGAATAATAAACGAAATGCAGAGGCAGTGGAGATCACGACCTGGAACAGCGATATCGAGCTGGATTCCATTCCTGATGGGCAAGCTGGGGAAGAAGGTATCCGGTTAAAAAAGTCCGCTGAAAGCGAAGGTAGCACATCCATTCCTTCGGATGAATCAACGGATATGGAGAGTGCGGATTCGGGTGAAGACGGATCACCGCAATATCACCAGGCCAATCCCGAACCCATGACGGAAGAGGAGAAACAGAAGGAGCGGAACTTCCGCAAAAAGCTGAATCAAGTTTCCAGATCCATCGTGTCCGATTCGATTCATCAGTCTGTTAAGCTGATCGTTCACCGTCCTGAATATGAACCGATCCAGCAGGAGGAATATTGGAGTCTGAGTAAGGGGCTTATGCCCATCGTGCGGGAAATCGCCAGACAGACGCTGCCGCTATTGGAGCATGAGATCACCGCGGAATATGCCAAAAACCATTACTATGGTTCTAAATTTCAGGCTGATAGCGTGGCCTATCGCGATTTCAGGTATTTTGCCAAGAAGCGTCCTCCGACGGAATCCCCTGGTCTTGTGGTCGGTTTGAGGGTGGATGAATCCGCATCGATGGCTGCTTTCGGAAGACTGGAGGCGGCCAAACGGGCGGTCATCGCGGTCTATGAATTCTGTCAAATTTGCCATATTCCTGTTTTAATTTATGGGGATACTGCGGATGTTTCCCGTTTGGAGCAGATGTCCATCTTCGCTTATGCCGATTACAATCAACCGGATATCCGTGATCGGTTCAGGTTAATGGGGATCCGAGCCAGAAGTAATAATCGGGATGGGTTGGCTTTAAGAATTATGGCGGAACGGTTAGCAGCTTCACCGAAGCAAACCAAGCTGTTGATCAGCATCAGCGACGGGCAGCCAAAAGCCATGGAAGACTATACAGGAAATCTGGCTATTCAGGACATGCAGCAGACGCTATCTGAATACGAAAGAAAAGGAGTCAAATTTCTGGCGGCAGCCATCGGTCAAGACAAGGATGTCATTAGTCAGATCTATGGTGTCGAGAGGTTTTTGGATATTACCAACCTGAATGAGCTGCCAGCAAAATTGGTGCGCATTATTTCTCGGTACTTGTAATATATCAACACTGAACAGCTTCAGCCTGCGTGTCTTTATGACATGCGGGCTTGTTCTATTAATATTCGTGAATACCTGAACATATCTTCTAGTTCGTACTTGGTAAATTGGACATGTGCCCCGTTCAAACATTATAGTTAAAAGAATGAGGATGGCGTCATTTTGGCGGATTTTTTTCGGTGTTGTGAATCGATGCTCAGCTTTAAATCTTGAATATGTATACATAAGTAAGGGAGGACATGTATGGAGCAACCCCGTATTTGGCCGGATCGGTTCAAGCGCTTTTTCCTGAACAATAAGTTTGTGCTTTTTTTGCTTGTTCTGTTGCTGGTTGGACTCAACGTGTTGGTTATAAGCAAGATTTCGTTTGTGCTGCATCCGCTCGCCGTGTTAGTCAAGACAATCGTTTTGCCGATCATTTTATCAGGAATTCTCTATTATTTGCTGAACCCCCTGGTGGATTTCATGGAGAAAAGGAAAATCAAGCGCGGATGGTCCATCCTGATCCTATATCTGGTTATTGCCGGTATTCTAACGATTGTGGTGCTCGCGGTCATTCCGGTGCTGCGCAACCAGATTATGGGACTGATTGACAATTTCCCGACATATAGCGAGAAGGTTAGACAGCAGTTTGAAGATCTAACGGGCAGCGAGTTGTATAATCAGATCCAAGAAACCATGAACATTAATTCCCAAGAATGGTGGACAACCGTCACGCAGAAAGCAACGGAAATTCTGAACCATACGTGGAGCAGAGTGGGCGGGTTCCTAGGTGCTTTTACGGAGATTGTGTTGTCGATCGTGACCGTACCTTTTGTGCTGTTTTATATGCTGAAAGATGGCAAAAAGCTCCCTCAGAAAATATTGTCTTTCCTGCCGACGAAGAGTCGTTCCGGAATTTTGCATGTACTTCAGGATATCAATCATCAGATCAGTTCCTTTATCCGCGGGCAGATTATTGTGAGCTTCTGTATTGGGATTCTGCTCTATATCGGTTATATGATCATCGGTCTGGATTACGCGTTGATTCTGGCGATTATTGCATCGTTCACCAGCGTGGTGCCCTATCTGGGACCCGCAATTGCGATCACGCCAGCGCTGATTGTGGCTCTGGTCACTTCTCCGGTCATGCTGCTGAAGATGGTTGCGGTATGGACGATCGTGCAATTAATCGAAGGGAAATTCATCTCGCCGCAAATCATGGGCAAAACGCTTAAGATTCACCCCATTACGATTATCTTCGTCATACTGACGGCCGGTAATCTGTTCGGTGTGGTTGGCATTCTGTTAGCTGTTCCTGGCTATGCGGTACTCAAGGTTTGTGTGTCCCATATTTTCGAATGGTTCAAGGACACATCGGGCATGTATGATCCTCCGAATAGCAACACGCTGAAATAGTCTTTTGGACTGGCTCATCAATAGAATCAGGAGGTGTTCATTTGATATACAACATCCAAGATTTACAAAAGGCCTATCTGGCCGGGGGAAAGCGGAAGTTTCTGTTCTTCTGGGGTCATACGCCTCCAGCCGACGGCAGCGTTAGTAACAGCTGCTTCAGTCAGTGGTGGAAATGCACCTTCCTGATAGATGGCGTATCTTATAACTGTACTGAGCAATACATGATGGCAGAAAAAGCACGGTTGTTCGGCGATCATAAGATGCTAGAAGCGATTATGAAGGCTAAACATCCCAAAGAGATGAAAGCATTCGGTCGTGCTGTCCAATCCTTTGATAACGAGGTTTGGGAGCACCATTGCTATGACATTGTGAAGCGCGGGAATTTGGCTAAATTCGAGCAGAATCAGGAATTAAGGTTGTATATAAGCACAACGAAAAATCGGATTTTGGTTGAAGCCAGTCCTGTAGATCGGATATGGGGAATCGGCTTGGCGAAGGACGATCCGAACGCTGACAATCCCATGAAATGGCGTGGAAAGAATCTGCTTGGTTTTGCACTGACAGAAGTTCGTGATCAATTACAAGAACAAGGAAGTCATACTGACTGATTCATAAAGGATGTAATCTTTGAAGGCTATAATATAATTTGCTTGCGAAGTCGCCATTTCGGCGACTTTTTTTAAAAAATAAAAAAAGTAGGTTCTTCACAAAGCAATAGTAGGTAAATTCAACCATGCTTCATCCTGAAACGTGGATTCATTGCAAAAAAGAATCCGAATTAATATAATGGATATCACAGGTCCATGTGATTCGAATTAAAGGAGGAAACCGTCATACAGTTTTCCAAAAGCGTTGATTACGCTCTGCACGCCTTAATCCATTTGGCTCATTCGGAGCGTGACCAAAACATCGGAATCAAGGAGTTATCTGCGACGCTGGGCGTTTCGGAAAGCTATTTATCCAAAATCATGTCCAAGCTGAGACAGGATGGAATCGTGCGAGCAGTGCCGGGAGTGAACGGAGGCTACGAGCTGGCCAAGCAGGCCGAGCAGATTACATTCCTTGAAGTGATACAGGTGATCGAAGGAAGGCAGCAGCTCTTTGAATGCTCAAATATGAATTCGCGGCAGCACCGTTTGCTGACCGAAGAGAAGGCTGCCGAGAAACAAGAGGACCATCCCCGTGAGTGCGTATGCCTGGTCAAACAGGTGATGGACGGTGCCGAACGGCAATTGAATCGATACTTGGAGGAGCAAACGATCCAGTCGGTATTGGACGCGGCATCAAACCGTGGCAGCTGTGATGAAAACAAGAAGTGATGATCTGTTGGAAAAGCATATAGAAACCGTTGACAACCAGCGGCTGCAGGAAGAGGAGCTTCAAACTCACGTCCATATAGTGTTCAGCCTCTCTGAAGCCGGCTCATTAAAAGTTGCGCTCAGTCAACTTGGTAAACGTGAGGAATCTCGGGTAGTCGCATTTAATGATTGATTTTCAGTCGGTCCCATCACGGGATTGAGGGTTATCACATGTTTAAGAAGTCGCCATTGGCGGCTTTTTTTGTTTTGATTTTGTTTCATTACGATTTTCTATTGACCGGACGTTCAGTCTTAAATTATATTAGAATCATAATCTGGATAATCATTCATTGGAGAGAGGAGTTTTCAAATGGATTTAGCTTATCAAACTCAAGGCATTGGGACACCTGTTGTGTTGGTACACAGTCCAGGTGTAGACTCAAGAGAAAGGAAGTATATTGCCCCGCATTTAGCTCGGAGCCATCAAGTCATCACGTATGATGGTCGGGGAACGGGAAAATCTCCAGCGCCGCAAAAACCAACCAGCTTGGTTGAAGACCTGCGAGCATTGCTTGATCATCTGGAAATTGACAGCGCTTCGCTTGTCGGTCATTCCATGGGAGGGCAGGCAGTTACGGATTTTGCCTTGACTTACCCTTCCAGGGTTGACCATTTAGTATTAATCGCACCATCGCTAACCGGATTCGAGCACTCTCAGCCATTCATCGATTGGATGGCCCAAGTAAATGCATGCGCACCAGATGTTAACCGTCTGGTTGAACAATCGTTGAGCGGTCCAAATTATCGTGTGACGATGTCCAGCGCTGAACGGGATTTTTTGCGCGAGATGCACACGCTGTATATGACAAGAGTGTTTAGTGAGTGGAAGAGCTTTGAGGTTGTATGGCCGATGCCGCCAGCCATCGAGCGGTTGGAGGAGCTTGTTGCAAGGACGCTGTTTATTCAGGGAACGGTCGAATGGGAGGATATGCAACGAATTGCGGAACAGTTCAAGCGTGTTCAAGACATCCGTTTCGAGGTAATCGATGGGGCTGACCATATGGCCACGCTGACACATGCAGAAGAACTTGCTGGTTTGATTCTTACATTTTTAGAAGGTACCTTATCTTCAAAAGGGTAAAGGTATTCAGCGTGGTAATGATAAGTATCAGCATGTGTTCGCGATATGGACATTATGGATTTATGCAATATGGGGGAAATCACAATGAATGAGCAGTTGCTTGCGCGTAAGCTGGAACTTGTGAAAGCTGAAATAGGAGAAATGACTTATCAAACCATTGAAGTAATCAACACTGGATGCGAGAAAGATGTTGTCATCTTAGACAAAACAAACGTTATCTCTTTCTATCGTGATGGTTGAAACTCTCCAGAATAATCCTCGCAAGCCGGATTTTCAAAAAGGGTATAGTAGATTTTTTGATAGAGAATAACATACACGCAAAAAGCCGCATAATTGCGGCTTTTTTGATGAATTCATGCAATTTCTTTAAGCGAGTAAATGAAACGACATGTAATCATTGTGACTAGATATCTCTAATAAACGGCAGGTGGGGGCGACGAGGTTCCATGCTCCCTGATTGCCTCGATTCCTCACTTTTCAGCTTTCTTCCCCGGTACAGCCGGTTGTACTTTTTTAGACGTCTCCTGGCTCGTCTCAAAGCTAATCGGCGTGATGCCTTTTGCTTGCCACACCGTGCCTCTACGCTCGTATTCAAATAACTTTTCGATGGCATTCGCAATCTGTGGCCCGACTTCACGCTCAACCAAATACAAGGCCACATCTAGTCCGGAAGTAACACCTCCGCCAGTCACTAAGCGAGGACCATCTTCCACGATTCTTGCATCAACCGGAATTGCACCGAGAGCTCCTAGTGCACCCATGCCTATCTGATTGGTGACAGCATATTTATCCTTCAATAAACCATCCATAGCCAGTAGCAATGAACCTCCACACACGGTAGCCACCGTAACTTCCTTATTATTCATAGCTTGTTTCACCATACTGGTTAAGCCCGTATCCTTAGCCTGCCTTAATATGTTGGGGATTGCATCTGCGGTATTCCCCGCTGGCTTTCCCGAAGCTCCAGGAACTACAATAATCCCGGGACGATTAGGGTCTAATACGGCTTGTGCTTCAAGCGTGGGTCCATCCAGCCCGCTCGGAACCGAACGCTTACCTTCTGCAGATACCAATTCTACCGTAACTTTTCCTCCAGTGTACATTCCAGCTGCAGCAAATACTTCATAAGGCGCTAATGCGTCCAGCAGATCAAATCCATCGAATAATACGATTTGTACATGCACGCTTTTGTCTTTGGATGGATCCTGATTCTTTTTTGTTTCCGCGCTTGCTGCGGGGGCTAACAGACTTAGAACGAGCGTAAACGACATGAGTAAGCTAAGTATTCTTTTCATTCTTATACCAATTCCTTTCGATTCGTTCTGATGATCATTTCAGGAATAACTAGCAGCAGCGCAATTGAGCCGTATACGCCGATGGTGTAGCTGGTAGCGTAAACATACCCGAATCCCTGATGAAAAAGGGAAGTAATGAGATGAATCAACATGTTCGTGAAGCAAAAGGCATAACTACGAATCATCCAATTTCGATGACAAATGATCCGTTTCCTCTTGATTTGGACGAGCGCCGTAATGGTGATAAACAGCCAGATCATATTCAGCAGATTGAATCCCATACTGCTTAATTTTCCGCCAGTGGCATAGGGGGCCATATATCCGGAAGTCAGCACAACTAGCAGTACGGATACGATATATACATAGCCGTTTATGCGATGGAGCCGGCGGCTTCTTTCAAATATTCGATTCGAAAAGTTAACCAGTCCCGATGCCATGGCCATACATGCGAATGCAACATGAACGTACATAACATTTAGCCAAACCGGGAGATTGAGCTCGCGCTTCAGCCCGGTCTTATGACTTAAAAACCCCGAAGCAGCGGGATCGATCCAATAGTTTTTTACCAAGGCGTGTAGTATAAATAGAATGCTGATACAGGCCAGCAATAGATATAACGATTTTCGTTTCTTCATCCGCTCGCAACTCCCGAAACTCTAGATTTGATACACACCATTCCTGGTAAAGAAAAACTCGATCGACATACATCCTTGGAAGCCATTATCGCGTGTATGCCGCGGTTTTTCTTTTTTACGATCAGGAAATCCGATTTCCTGTTAATTTGGATGCAGGCAGAAGGCCAGCTTTGGCTATACCGACCATGTGATCTCCATCGACGACAACTTCAAATTTGAGATTCAAGCGCATGGGTTTCGTGATTCGTAGTGACCAGGCCAGCTTGTTATCCTGAAGCACAGGGTTCATAAACTCAATGGTTTCATCCCCCTGCGTTGCCGTGCCCTGGATCATATCGTTCCTTGTCAATATGGAGAGCTTGACCTCCATCTTCCCGACGGGCGTAGCGATAGTGGTCTCCCAATCCCCGTCGAAGACCGATGCCTGTATGCTTTTGCTATGCTGGGAGCTGGGCGTGGGTGTCATCGCTGTTATGTTCACCGCGACATTTGGTTCGTCACTCGTCACTGATTTATTAACGTTAGGCTTTATCCCTGTATCCTTCCAGACCGTGCCTCTTCGTTCATATTCGAATAACTGCTCGACCGCGTGAGCGATACGAGGCCCAAGTTCACGTTCGACCAGATATAGCGCTACATCGAGTCCTGAAGTTACACCGCCGCCAGTGACCAGATTACCGTCGTCCACGACGCGAGCCGAGACGGGAACTGCTCCAGTTGCACCAAGTAAGCCCATGCCCAGGTGGTTCGTTACCGCCGGCCGGCCTTCTAAGAGGCCTCCCATAGCAAGAATCAGGGAACCGCCACAGACCGTAGCGACTGTAATGTCTTTTTGCTGGAGAGCCTGCTTGATCAACCTGGTCAATTCGGTACTCATGGCCCGGCCAAGAATAGCCGGAATCGAATCGGGCCCATCACCTTCGACGTCGCCGGACGCGCCCGGAACGAGAATGATGCCCTCACGTTCCGGGTCCAGTCTGCCATTTGCTTCAATCTTCAACCCGTTGATGCCGCTAGGCACGGATCTTGCTCCTTCGGCCGTGACCAATTCTACGTTTAACTCGTTTTCAGCATTCATGGCTGCGGCACAAAAGACCTCATAAGGAGCTAACGCATCCAGAAGATCGAAGCCATCAAACAACACGATTTGAACGTTTAGCATCAATAAATTCTCCTTGTCTCTATTTGGTTAGAAGATCTTTCAACATGCGATATTCCTTCTCATCAATTTCACCTTTGGCCATTCGGTTCTTCAGAATCATAGCGATATCATCCTTTTGATCGTTTTTGTAACGATGACGAATCGTGTATACTCGAACCGCCAGGAAAGAGAACAGCGTGAGACAAAACAAAGCGCCAAAAGGAAAGAACGAGAAAGCGTTATTTTCCAAACCCATATGTAAACCTCCTTTATCGATGACTGCGCGGGAAGATCACCCGAAATATTGGCTGTCTGTGTGCGCAAATAGAAGCATAACAAACGAATATCTCAAACGAAGATGTAGAAAGGTCACAAAAGTATAAACAAATCATCACAATACATAAGCTCGCGTTAGTTCTAGCTAAAAAAATGATAAACTAGGAAAGCAAAGGTGGGATAAACATGAGTGTTTTCAAGACGATACTGGTTGTAGACGATGACCAAAGCATCGTTGAGTTATTAAGAGATTTTCTAGAGAATGACAACTTTCAAGTGAAAACTGCTTGCGATACCGCTCAAGCGTGGGACATATTTAAGCAGAACTCCATTCATTGTATTGTTCTGGACATTATGATGCCGGGACAAAACGGATTTGAGTTTTGCCGCCGGATTCGCGGGGAGAGCCATGTTCCGATCCTGTTCTTGAGTGCTCGCAGCGATGATGTGGATAAGATTCGAGGCCTGACTCTCGGAGGCGATGATTATATTGTTAAAACCGCTTCACCTGGTGAAATCGTTGCCAGAGTGAAAGCGGTATTGCGGCGTTCCGCTTCCCCGCAGCAAATGGATAGCAGGGTCTTGGATTACGGGCGAATCAAGTTAAATCTGTCCACAAGAGAAGTACTAGTGGATGGAAATAACGTCGTGCTCACACCCAGGGAATATGAGTTGCTGCGATTATTTGCCGAACACCCGAGACATGTTTTCTCCTATGAACAATTACTAGCGAAATTTTGGGATGGGGTGGGCGACAGGCACACGATTCGGGTCCATCTCAGCCGACTTCGTGAGAAAATCGAAGCTGATCCGAACCAACCGATATTCCTGGTCAACGTATGGGGAGTAGGGTATCGCTTTGAGGGAGGGTAACATGAGGTCACTCCGCATTCGTACGTTTACTATGCTCTGCTTCGTCTTTATTCTCACTTTGCCGTGGATCTTCTTTGTTGCTGCTCACTTTATGGAGACGAAGACGCTCAGCTTCGAAAAAGGTCGGCTGCAAAATGAGACGCTGCAACGAAATATATCGGAAATGACTCAGCGAATTGAATCGGGCACAGACCAATGGACGGATTCCGACTGGCAAAACCAATTGTATTCAGCATTGCGCGAAGCGAAGATGGATGTTCTCATTCAATCCGCAGCAGATCAGGAAATTTATCGTTCCAATCCAGATCGACGAGGAACTAATTTATCTACCGAGCGGTTCTCTGTCATCGAGGACGGCCAGCTGCTGGGAAGGGTTATTCTGTATCTGCCTCAGTCCAATCAATTTCAAGTGATGTCGGCTTTTGTCGGGCTGCTACTTGCGATCTTTGTTGTTGGAATGGAAATGAGGCGATTCGTTCTTAAACCACTTGAGAAGATGGGAATCGCAGCTAGACAAATTGCAACAGGAGATTGGGATGTTCGATTACCCATGTCCAGGGTTACCGAAATCGCTGAAGTCCGCGACGGTTTCAATGTTATGGTCAAGGGGCTTGAGCAATCCTATCGAAAACAGGCCGAATTGGAGGAGGAACGCCGATTCGTCATTGCGGCAGTTGCGCATGATTTGCGGACACCTTTGTTCGCTTTGCGGGGCTATTTGGATGGTCTGGAGCAAGGGATCGCTCAATCTCCGGAAAAAATGGCCCAATATGTGGCGGTTTGCAAGGATAAATCGGCACAATTGGATCGGTTGGTAGAGGATCTGTTCACCTTTACAAAAATGGAGTATGTGGAGTCGGAACTGAACACTAAAACGGTTGATTTCAACCAGGTAATCCGGAATTCGATGGACAGTCTGAGTCCGCTGGCTCGGCAAAAAGGCATCTCGATCTCATTCCGTGTAACAGATGGCTGCATCATCAATGGAGATATGCATTTATTGGAGCGAGCCATGAACAATCTTCTGGATAATGCCGTCAGACACACACCTACAGATGGTGACATCGAAGTCCTGTGCAACAAAGATGGCAATAAGGTTATGTTTGCGATACGCGATACCGGGTCGGGCTTCTCTCTGGAAGAACTTGAGCGCGTATTTGAACCGCTGTATCGCGGGGAAGCCTCTAGAAGCCGCTCTACTGGAGGAAGCGGATTAGGCTTAACCATTTCACAAAGAATTGTTAGGCAGCACGGAGGCGAGCTTGCCGCAAGCAATCATCCGGAAGGGGGAGCGCTGCTGGAAGGATGGTTACCTGCAGCAGCTTCAGAGCAGATGGATTCGGAAAGCCACGAAAAATGATGGGAATCACTGACCGGTTTCACAACGGTGATTCCGGAACTGCTCCCAGGTCAGAGCGCCTCTTGGGGCAGGGCAGACGATTGTGCTGCAATATGTTGTTCCTGAAGATGCCGAGGAAGGCATTGTCATCAGTCGGGTTATCGCATTTTCAGATAATGGCCCAAGGCTGGAAGTGGCGACACCATTAAGAATTACTGGTGAGGATGAAGAATAAGGACGTATCTCAATAAAAAGCGCAGAACCTCGGTTCTGCGCTTTTTTTAATTGATGTTGATTTCATCTCCACTTGATCTTGATGTCACCCTTATACACACGTTTAAGGAAGGGGGAGAAAACGGATGAAAAAGGGTGCAACGATCATACCGCTTATATTGTCAGCAATATTCATTATTTTGCTGTATAATAATCTTTCGAATGAAGGTTCAGCAAGCTATCGTATGGCGGATATAACCAGTTCGAATGATCGCTCGCATGGCAAACAAACACAGCACGATCCAGAATCGACCTATATAGTAGTTATCGATCCTGCAGATTTATTTATATCCATTCACGGCAATACGTACGAGGATTATAACCAATCCGCAAGAAGAGGAAGAAATGCTGACAGAAGAAGTCCAATACAGGATAGCAAGTTCCATCTTGGACGGAATCAAGGAATATCTAACATTACAATAAACAGTATATAAAGGAGCCCTATAAATGAAGCATTATGCATCTGGCCGTATTAAAATCCCGCCGGGATTTTGGGAAGGATTACATCAATTAGGGATTGCCGCTCATGACATAGCACGCAAAGCACAATTACCGCTCACCATCATAACGGAATCTATAGTCACCACCGCCCAATATTTCGCGATCTGGAAGGCTTATTCCGATCTCATTGGTGACACGGCCCAAGCCATCATCAAGCTTGCGACCGTTTTTGAAACGGCGCAGTACCCACCGACCGTCTTAGCGCCTTACCACGCTCGTGACTACCGCGATGCTCTAAACCGAATGGCACGGTATAAACAACTATGTCCACCCGAAGGCTTGCTGATTACCGAGGAAGGCGAGTACTGTACCATCGAGCTGGAATGGCTGAATCTAGGCGAACAGCCCGGTCCTCCGCTGCTTGTGGGTATCACACTAGCATGTCTTTTGGAGCTTGGACGCCGGGGCACAGGTCAACCATTGACCGCACATTTGGTTGAATTTTCGCAGCCTATGGGCGATGTCCAAGCTCTTGAAGCTTATTTCGGCTGTCGTATCCGGATGGGTGCTACGCGTAACCGGTTGACGCTCTATCGAAGAGATCTGGACCGCACTTTTATCTCGTATAACGAAGAATTGCTGGAGATCCTAACTCCCGCTCTGGACCGTTCGCTTGATGAACTACAGAGCAACCAATCCATTACCGACCTGGTTAAGTGGATCATGAAACGCAGTCTTACAGGAGGGCGACCTGACATTCAGTCTGTGGCGAAGGAGTTCAATATGAGTGATCGTACGTTACAGCGCAGGTTAACGGAAGAAAATACGAGCTTCAAGCAATTGCTGATGCAAGCTAGACACGAGCAGGCCATTGAGTACTTGGCAGACCCCTCGCTCGATCTCAAAGAAGTTGCTTTTTTGATTGGATATGAAGATCAGAACTCGTTCTACCGTGCCTTCCGTCTTTGGGAAGGAGATACTCCATCAAATTGGCGTACTGAGCATCTCAGTACCCATTCGCTATCAGAACAACGGCAGGGAATGCTGACCATGAATTCATAGCGTTCTCAACTAAACGGTTTCTATAGAGAGGTTGCAGGTTACTTCAGTGTGTTGCTTTAGTATTATCAATTGGCGTGTTATACAAGTACTTTGGCGCTATGTGCTAGTTACTCAACATTCCTGACAAAGTAATATAATCACTATCCGGATCACAAAGGAGAAATGATTATATTATGGATATGGGATTAAACAATAAAACGGCTCTAGTTACCGGTTCAACAAAAGGCATAGGTAAGGCCATTGCTATTGAACTTGCAAGAGAAGGTGTTCATGTACTCATTAATGGACGAAATCATGAAGAGGTCGAGCAAACCGTGAATGACATCAAGTCCCAATTCCCGGCGACGTCTCCTCAAAATGCTACAGCCGATATCGTGGATGCAAAGCAAAGAGAAGCTTTGTTTGAAAAATATCCCCATGTGGATATTTTAGTTAACAACATGGGTATTTATGAAATTATGCAGTATGAGGATGTTGATGATGAGGTATGGGAGAAATATTTCCGTACGAATGTGCTTGCAGCTAATGGATTAACTAAATTTTACTTGCCACATATGTTGAAACGTGATGATGGGCGCATTATTTTTATAGCCAGCGAAGAAGCCGTAATGCCTTCAGGACAAATGCCTCAATACTGCATGACAAAATCAATGCTCTTATCCTTGTCTAAGAGCTTGTCCAAATTAACCAGGGGAACGGAAGTAACCGTTAATACAATTATGCCAGGACCAACCCTCTCAGAGAATGTGTACCAAATCATAGAAGGAATGTACCCTGATAAAAATATGACTTTTTCTGAAAAAGAGAAGGAATTTATGGTTACGAACCTACCTCAATCCGAAATGCAGCGATTTATCAAGCCTATCGAAATAGGTAGACTGGCTGCATTCCTGTGCAGTCCTTACGCATCCGCATTTAAAGGTTCTCCAATCCGTATGGATGGCGGAATGGTGCCTACGATTTTCTAAGGTTATTAATAATATTCTTACTCATATTAAAAGCTTGGGATCTAAAAGAGATCTCCAAGCTTTTTTAGTATCTATTCGCAATGTCCCTGATTCGAACCGGGTTTTTATTCGCTTATCAATTCCAGCTTGGTCAGCCTTTTGTGGTATACAATGCGAGACAGTCCAACGCTAATTTCATATAGAAGCAACAGGGGCACAATGACAAGAATGTCCGACACGATATCCGGCGGTGTAATGGTAACAGCTGCTATCGTCAGCAGCAAGTAGGCAATTTTCCGCATTTTAGCTAAGCGGAGCGGATTCAGGATGCCAATCGAGGTAAAGAACATGATAACGACGGGCATTTCGAACAGCACACCGAACGGTACGGTCATATGCACCATAAAACGGAAGTATCTCTCAGCTGTATAGGCTGTTATGAAATGATGCGACAGCGAATCCAGAAAGGACAGGACCATGGGGTAAATGACAAAGTAACCAAAAGCCAACCCCAATAAAAAAAGGGCTCCGATCGCGGGGATATACGCCAGAGAAGCACGCCGCTCAATGGTGCTTAAGCCGGGTACGACGAAACGCCATACCTGAAATCCGGCAACAGGCATCGTCACCGCCAGAGCTATAACGCCTGCAATCATGAAGTATACCCAAATCACGTCCGTTGGTCCCAATACTTGAAGCTGACCCTCCACGTCTCGAGTCAACATCTCATATAGGGGTTCAACATACAGAAAAGCGGCACAAAGGGCTACCAAAAAGGTGCCCAATGTGATGAGAATCCGCTTGCGGAGCTCTGTTAAGTGCTCCAATATATGCTGCTCCTGTTCTTGTGCCTGCTCGTGCTCGGTCATTTCAATTTATCTCCATCATGGATATCTTCGCTCGAAACCAGTTCACGCGTTGAGTTTTTGAACTCGCTCAGTGTACGACCGAAGGCACGGCCCAGTTCAGGCAGCTTCGAAGGACCGAAAATAATTAAGGCGATCAACAGAATGAGGATCAGCCCTGTCACACCGATATTTCCTAGAGGCATATGATCAACTCCTTTACCTATTTTTTATCCGATGCCATTTGCAGCAGCTTTGTAATATCTCTGGCGATCGACTCGTCGCGCGGCGCACCATGCAGCTTCGAGGCAATTCGGTCGATCAGCTCAGGAGCTTGCGGATTCGTTACCGTTAGAATTTGCACTTCTTCGTTAAACATGCTTTTCACTTGCTCTTTGGCTTGCGACATATTATCGTTGTCCGCAGACTTGGCCCCGATCACACCTTGGTTTGGTTCACCTTTACCCGACATTCCTTGCGTCTGACTTAAAACCTTTTGCTGCATGTTGTCATATTGGTTAGAAGAAACGCGTGATTCTGCACGTGCCAGAATAATCGTGTCATTCAGGACAAAGGCTTTGACTCCTTCAATGCCTGAACTTGCGAGTCTTGACTGGACATGGGAAGAGACACCGCCTTCATGCAGGCTGGAAGAGCCGATCATGCTGTACACGGACATGCCCATACCGCTTGTGGTTTTCCCGTGGACATTGGTCGTTTCGGTCTTGGGCCCATGATAGCTTGGGATCACATCGGTACTGTGCAAGTGTACGGCATCCGCATTACGCTGTTCCATGGATTGCGCATTTTGTTGATTGTCGTTTTGATTTAAGCAGGCTGTTAAAGAAAGAAGCAGTGCTGAGCCCAATATTGGACCTCTCCACTTGCTCCACAATTGATTCATGAGCATTCGCCTCCATATCATTAGTGTTTTTATCATGCCCGGATGGAGAATAATGTATGAATGAAATTTTGATGGGGACAATACCCATTATTCCAAATGATAAAGAGTAGGGGTGCTGAGAGTTTGAGCGAACAAGACGAACAACAAACCAAACCATCGAAGTCTGGCAGCTCACAGACGATGTCACGGCGAAAGTTTCTGAGAAACTCCGGGTATGCCGTGGGAGGTGTCGTGCTGGGCGGGGTACTCGGTTATCTGCTGCCGAAGCGGGCAACTCAGCCTGCAGCGCCAGCTCCTGAGACGAATGAAAACAACTACAATCAAGCATTAATGTTCTTCAACCAGGAACAATACCGGATAACGGAAGCAGCCGTAGAGCGTATATTTCCTGCGGATGACAATGGTCCTGGCGCCAAAGAACTTGGCGCTGCATTCTTCATCGACCACCAGTTGGCCGGTGATTGGGGTTTTAATGCAAGAGACTACATGCAGCCGCCTTTTTATGTTGGAGAGAAAACGCAAGGTTATCAGGGACGATTAAGAAGACGAGAGATTTTCTACATTGGGCTGCGCGAAATTCAGAACTACAGCCAAAAAAATTATCAGAAAGATTTCCCGAGCCTGTCGCCAGAGGAACAGGATGCCGTGTTAACAGCCTTTCAGAACGATGAGGTCAAATTGACAACGATCTCAGCCAGCGGGTTCTTCAACCTGCTCCGCAGCAGCACATTAGAAGGTGTTTACAGTGATCCGCTATATGGTGGCAATAAAAATATGCAGGGCTGGGCGATGCGGCAATATCCGGGAAACCAAATGGCTTACACGAATATTATCGAGAAGAATTTTACCGTCATCCCGCCTAAGAGTCTAAAAGATCACCTATAACGGCTCACGATTAGCGAGAGGAGTATAGATATGGCTAAAAAATTACCTAAAACGGATGTTGTCATCATTGGCGTCGGCTGGGCTGGCGGCATTATCGCTTCGGAACTGACCAAGAACGGTTTATCCGTTGTCGGATTGGAGCGAGGTAAAGAAAGAGTGACGGAAGACTATTACATGGCTCACGATGAGCTCCGTTATGCGCTTCGGTACGATTTAATGCAGGACCTCTCCAAAGAAACGATTACATTTCGAAGCACTGAAAAAATACGTGCGCTTCCAATGAGGCAATATGGCTCGTTCTTGTTAGGCGAGGGATTGGGAGGAGCCGGGGTGCACTGGAACGGGCAAACATTCCGTTTCTTGCCTTACGATTTTAAAATTCGGAGCATGACGGAAGAACGATATGGGAAAGATAAAATACCGCCGGAAATGATGATCCAGGACTGGGGTATAACCTATGATCAGCTTGAGCCGTTCTTTGATAAGTTTGAGAAGACGACCGGCATCTCCGGCGAGGAAAATCCCTTGGCAGGGAAACGTTCGAATCCTTACCCGACACCGCCTATGCTTCACACGCCATCCATGAAGATGTTCACAGAAGCGGCGAAAAAACTGAAGCTCAATCCATATACGGTGCCCTCAGCCAATCTGTCGGAAAGCTATACGAATCCGGATGGCATTGCCCGTGCAGGTTGTCAGTATTGTGGGTATTGCGAGCGGTTTGGGTGTGAATACGGGGCGAAAGCGGATCCGGTCGTTACCGTGATTCCTGTTGCCAAAAAAACCGGAAAGTTCGAAATCCGGACCCATTCCTATGTAAGACGAATCCTGCATACGGGAGGTAAGGCAACGGGTGTCATGTACACGGATCTAACGACGGGAGAGGAAATCGAACAGCCAGCGGATATCGTCGTTTCAACGGGGTATGTATTTAATAATACTCGTTTGATGCTTCTCTCTAAGATCGGTAAACCGTACGACTCGTCCAGCGGAACAGGTGTGATTGGCAAAAACTATGCTTATCAGGTCATCAAGGGGACCGCCGCCGGATTTTTCGAGGATCAATTCAATCTGTTTGCCGGAGCGGGAAGCTTAGGAATGGGCTTGGACGATTATAACGGCGATAATTTTGATCACTCGGATCTGAAGTTCATACATGGGGGGAACATCGCCCATACGGTAACAGGACAAAGACCCATTCAGAACAATCCTGTTCCGGAGGATACACCGCGTTGGGGAAAAGAGTTTAAGGCGAATTCCTTGAAGTATGCAAACAGCGTGCTGTCCGTGGGCTCCCAAGGATCTTCTATGCCTTATCGGCATCACTACCTAGACTTGGATCCCACTTACAAGGATGCATACGGAGATCCGTTGATTCGAATCACGTTCGATTTCGAAGAGCAGGACCGTCAGTTGGCTAGGTATCTTTCTGATCGCTGCGCAGAGATCCTGCAGGAGATGGGGGCCCAGAATATTATGAAGTTGAAGGAACTGGGACCTTACGAAATAACGACATACCAATCGACTCATAATACCGGTGGGGTTATTATGGGCGAGAATCCTGGCAATTCAGCCATCAACAACTACATGCAAATGTGGGATATGGAAAATTTGTTTGTCGTGGGTGCATCCGCTTTCCCGCATAATAGCGGCTATAATCCGACAGGTACGGTCGGCGCTCTTGCGTATCGCGCAGCGGACGGAATCCTCGAATACAGCAAAAAGGGCGGGTTGCTCGTATAACTTGCATTTTACAAAAGGAGGTAGTTTCAAACATGTTCAAAAAAGGGTTGCTGTTTGTCATGCTTTTGTCAGCTTTTGCTTTTGGTGTGGTGGCATGTGGAGGTAAAAACACATCAGAGCCTGCCCCAGCAAAAAACGGCGGACAAGCTCCACAGGAAGGTACAACCGGCGGGGATGCGACGAATGCAGAAGCAACCTCGCTCTACAATGCAAACTGCATGGCTTGCCACGCGACGGACTTAAGCGGAGGTGGGAATTTTCCAAACCTGCAAAATGTAGGGGCCAAATACGATGCCAGCCAAATCTCAGCCATCATCACGAATGGCCGAAATGGAATGCCGGCATTCCAAGGCAAGCTCTCCGCTGACGAAATTAATGTGTTATCTGAATGGTTGTCCGCCAAAAAGTAAGGTGAATAGAATATGAAATAATGAGGACCCTCATGCTACAATGCAGATATCGCATTGTTATCATGGGGGTTCTTCATATGTACGGAAGATTGGGAACACTTTTTAAGAGGGGGACTGTGAAGTCATGACAGAGACGTTCGTATCCTCCTATAGCACTTGTTCAAACAATTGCCGAACGGTGGTTTTCTTTTTTGCCGGTGTCCTGACCTATCGAAATAATTTTGAAGACGCTGCAAGCGAGATTGCTCTTAGATATCCAAATGCCAAAATTGTAGTGATCTTTCCGTATGGGATGGCAAACGGCATAGCGGGTTCCTCGTTAATCCATCTGCTAGCCCGGCAGCTTACTCAAGTTGGCTATGACTTGGTTCGCGAGCAGTCTCGCCGGGTAGTGAACGCAGGGCAGATCATCCGCGAGCATGCAGCAGATACGGATCAGCTGATCCTGATCGGGCACAGCGCTGGAGGCGTGGTCGCCTATAAGGCAGGGCTTCATTTGGAGGAGAAGTACGACTTTCGGGGTATCCATGTATTTGCTGTGGGGTGTCCAAAGTTTTATTTGAAGGACATTCCTTACAATGAACGGTTTACATATATTACGGGCCAGAATCCGGACAGGATCACTAGAATTGGCAGTTGGCGCAAGCCGGGTTCCAGGGTGTACCGGGGAAGTCCGGGGCGCGAGATTCAAGTGGATTTTAATCCGGACCATCAGGGATGGCGGTTTCATGCTTCTTATTTTCTGAAATCGGTATGGATGGATTCAAACGAAGTGTTCCATACCAATTCAGTAGTTCTGGTTTCCAAAATTCACGAGTTGTACCCTGGAAACTGAATATTACATAATAAATATTATGTAAACTAAATGTGCGTTTGCTTGTGTCATGTCCTGTCATACCATGTGAATTGTCAAGTGGTGAGGCAGGAAGAGTTATAGGGCAAAGAGCCGAATTCCCTTAAAGGAATTCGGCTCTTTGTTGTTTACGCCCGTATATCCGCCTGATGATTTTTACGGAATTTCAGGGGAGAGAGACCGATTATGCTTTTAAACGTGCGGCCGAAATGGGTGGAATTGTCGAAGCCGACGCTTTCGGCGATTTCGGAAACTTGTAAATGGGATTCTTTCAACAAATGACACGCTTGCTTGATCCGTACGTGATTCACATACTCGATCAGAGTAAACCCTGTTGATTCCTTGAAGGTTCGACTAAGATGGGATGGACTTACATGGAATCGGCTGGTGAGTTCCTCTAATGTCAGACGCTGTTCGTAGTGGTGATTGATAAAGTGGGCAATATGGGAAATACGCTGATGAACTTGGTTGGTTGAGGCATTTATGTATTGACGACCACTGTTTAGAATACGGTGGATGAACACCAAAAGCTCGGACAACAGGATTTTGAGATAAAAATTCGACTCCGGAAATCCGTTGACCGATTCGGCGGCCATCTTCGCAAAAATCCCTTCGACATACCCTTGCTCCTGACCCTTTAACCGGATGGAGCCGGAACCTGTTTGGAAAGGGGAGAGAGGATGAAATGACGAATCCTCGGTCAACAACCCACCTAAGAAATCTTCTTGAAAGAGCAAGGTCACTCTTTCAAATGGCGCACCGTTAGGATTGATCAGACGATGTCCGTCATTCTTTCGAATGAGCAGCATGGAACCGCCCACAAGCTGAAACGGCTGACTTCCAATACAATAATGCAGCTCGCCCGAGACAATATACAGAATTTCATAAGCGTCGTGATAGTGGAATGAAGGAATACTCGATCGGGATTTGCTCTCTCGACTGATATAAAAGGGATCGGAGCAAAAAAAGTTGATGTCAAATCACCTCTCACGAAAATCCAGCTATGTCATGATGTCCTCATTGTACCCGAAGCCGATTGAATTGTTAATCAAAATAACAGCAATATATGTTGAAAAGGGCCATTTTTAAATAAGATTCCGCGAGAATCCTGAGAAAACATCGGATATATTCAAGAAGGCGGGATTCATATCGAATCCTCAAGCCAAACCGTTCATGTTGAACGGGAAAGGGGTGCAAAGCATGCGAATCAAGAAGAAAAGAGGAAGGAATCCGCAAAAAATGTTCTTATTGTTTTTAGCATTATTGTTGATCCCCTGGACATTGCCGGCAAATTCATATGCCGACTCCGTGACGGGTAAGCCCGAGCTAGCCTCCGATGGGTCGGGGAAAGCGGCCGAGGCCTTAATCGCCGAATGGGTCTTCAAGAACAAGGGAGAAGGAGGCATCCATCCTGCAACCGGAGGGCTCAACAAGTCTTCCTCCATCCTGCAACAGGTCGGAGGATATTTCGAATACTACGACAGTAAAGCCCAAGATATTAGCTACCAGGGCTGGGATAACGGCCAGGGCAAGAAATATTGGTTGGCCATGGTTTCTACCTCAGCCTACAAGAATATCAAATTATCTTCGGAGCAAAGCTCTTCGGGTTCAGCTCCTAACGATTTCAAAGTACAGGTAAGTACCGACCGAACGGTATGGACAGACGTTCCGGGAGGCACGGTTCAGATGAATATCGTTTCAAGTTACAATTGTCCGAATCAATCCTGCATACTTAATAACGTCTCCTTGCCGAATGCAGACGATAAGCAAATGCTGTATATCCGCTGGGTGGTTAACTCCAATAAGCCAACCAACACCAAAGATAATCCGAAAGGCATTGGATCGGGAGGTTCCAGTAAAATCCGGAACATTCGCGTAACCGGAGAGCCGATTTCCGGAACAACGCCTGAACAGCCTACCATCGACGTATCCTATGTACCGGAGCAAGGTGCGGAAAAGGTTGCCGTGACCACGCCGATTGAGGTTAAGTTTAATAAACCGATCACGGTAACGGCAAAACAGGACATCACGGTTCGGGATGGCCAGAATCAGTCGGTTCCAAGCCTTGCCGTCGAAGTCATAAACCAAACGACCTTGCGCATGGGGCATGGCGGATTAGGTCAAGGGAAAAGCTACTGGGTTACCATTCCCCAAACCGCGGTCCAAGGAAAAGACGGCTCTCCCCTGATTCGAAATATCGAGTGGAGCTTTACAATTGTAGGAGCAGTCTCTCAGCCGAAACTCATTAACATGACCTTGAACGGCGATCCTAAAACAAGCATGGCTTTCGCTTGGTACACGGATACCTCGGCCGGAACGAAAGTCCAGGTAGCCGAATCAACGGGAACCAGTAACGTGTTTCCGAAAGAGGGTGTTCTTGAATTCACCGGAACTTCCGAGGAAATTTCGACTTATATGACCAAGGGTGACAGAACGACGGGTAAGAAGAAAAAGTTTTTCAGCCATAAAGCAAGCGCGAATGGATTAAAGCCGGGAACCGATTATGTATTCAGGGTAGGCGACGGTTCGATTTGGAGCTCCGTGGGATCGTTTAAAACCGATACAGCGACACCGCAGCCATATCGCTTTATCGTGGGAGCCGATTCTCAGGCCTCGAGCAAATCAGGCTTTGAACCATGGGCAGATACCTTCAAGAAAGCTTACGAACATACGGGTAACCCCAAATTTCTGATCAATGCCGGCGATCTGGTTGATAATGGCGACCTGGAAGAGCAGTGGCAGTGGATGCTCGGGCTCGCGCAGGAGCATCTGATGAAAGTGCCATTTGTACCCGTACTGGGCGGACACGAAGTATCGGATTGGGACGGGGATGCCACAACACCGAATAATAACTTTTACAACCATTTCAATCTGCCACGGAAAGTGGTGGATGCAACGCATGATGGCTCGGTTTATTCTTTTGAATACGGCGACGCGCTTTACATGGTCTACAACTCGCAGTTTGACGGCAAGCTGAACAAAGACGGCTCCGTCGACTGGGATGATGAACAGCACGAACAGTTTTGGAACCAGATTGATTGGATGCGGAATACGGTAGCGAAGACCGACAAGAAGTGGAAATTCGTGACGCTTCACAAAGCGCCTTATGCAGCTGGCGATAATTCCGCGCAATGGGAAGGAGATCGCGTTAAATTTTACAGGAAAAATCTGATTCCTGTTTTTGACGAGCTTGGCATCGATATGGTGTTTGAGGCTCACGATCATATGTATATGCGTTCCTTCCAAATGTACGGGGACAAGGTCATCGATCCCAAAAAACTGGAAAAAGACGAAGCAGGCAACGTCGTCAATCCTCAAGGAACGGTATATCTGATGTCCAATGCGTTTGGAAACAAATTTTATTACAAGAATGAACCGTATGACGACTATTTCGCAGCGATTAATAACCAGCCAAAGAAAAAAATGTTTACGGATGTGTCGGTTGCAGATCAAATTCTGAAATTCGATGCCTATACGGCCGCTGTTGAAGATGAAGGAAAGAGCGGATACGGGAAAAATGGGCTGAAGGTGTACGATCATTACGGTATTAAACGAACAGACACCAAACCGGATCCGGTGGAGGGAGCACAGGTTAAACTCCAAGGTACCAAAGCTACGTTGACCTGGAAGGCGCCGTCCTCAAGTAAAGAGCAGGTAAGAGGATTCCGTATTTACGAAAAGGATGACAAGATCAGCAAGCATTGGAGCCTCTATGTGCCAGTGAAATCGGGAACGTCGCAGTACAGCGTTGTTATCGACAAATTGAATCCGGATATCCAATATAATCTGGTGATCAAGTCTGTTGGCAGAAGAGACAATGCCAGCCCAGTCACGGTAAGCACCTCGAATCAGACCGAGGGGAATGAGCCTCCATCCGCTTTGGATGGTTTGGCGGGCAAAGGCGTGTCTCCTTTCCAAATTGACCTGACCTGGAAAGCGCCATCCGGCAAGGCGCCGGATCGTTATCATGTTTACCGCAACGATAGTCACGTTGGAACAACCAAGGAAATAACATATACCGATACCGGGCTGACGCCTGACACGGAATATCGGTACAAGGTGACGGCCGTTACCGCGGAAGGAGTCGAATCGCTGCCGTCTGAAGAAATCCGCTTGAAAACGATGTCTTCTTCACAAGGCACCGGGCCTTACAAGCCGTTTCCGCAGCATACGGCCTACACCTCCGGCTCGATCAAGCCAAATCATATGCAACAAGCGCAACTGGATGCAACCGTTGCCCGGCTGTATGATGAGTGGAAGCAGAAATACTTGAAAAAGAAGCCGTATCTTCAATCTTCGGAGCCGGATCAGTACTACGTCTGGTATGCCGATGGGGACTGGTTCCAAGAAGAGTTTGACAAGGAGCTTAATGTCAAGTATCAAGCGATGACCGTTTCGGAAGCGCACGGATACGGGATGCTGATCACCGCACATATGGCGGGCCATGATCCTAAAGCTAAGGCTTATTTTGACGGACTATATCGATATTTCAGAGCACATCCGAGTAAGATCAACCCGAACCTTATGGCTTGGAAGCAGGGTGATACAGGTCAGGCCGTCGTGGATGTCAGCGGCGTGGATTCGGCCACGGACGGTGATATGGATATCGCATACGCGTTGCTCCTTGCGGATCGCCAGTGGGGAAGCGATGGTGAGATCAATTACTTGGCTGAAGCCAAAAAAGTAATTGACGCGATCATGAAGAGTGATGTTAATCATGCTGAGTGGACATTGAAGCTTGCAGATTGGGTAAGCGACGACGATGCTAAATATGGCAGTGCTACGCGTCCTTCCGATTTTATGCTTCAGCATTTGAAAGACTTCAAAAACGCGAGCGGAGACGCCAATTGGGACCGCGTAATCGACAAAACCTATTCCATCAGTGAGGGATTATACAAAAAGTACAGTCCGAATGCGGGGCTGCTGCCTGACTTTGTGGTGAAGAAAAACGGCAGCTATGCTCCGGCAGATTCAACATTCCTGGAGTCTGAAACGGACGGGGACTATAGTTATAACTCTTCACGTATTCCTTGGCGGATCGGTACGGACGCTCTCATGACAGGGGAAACTCGTGCCAAGGAGCAGCTAAATAAAATGACGTCATGGATTCGCCAAGTGACCGGGGATGATCCAAGCAAAATATATGGTGGTTACAAGCTGGATGGATCAAAAGCGCTCGTGGATTATACGGATGCTTCATTTTCTGCGCCGATGATGGTCAGCGCCATGATAAATCCGGCGAATCAGGAGTGGCTCAACCGATTATGGGACCACAATGCCTCCATCTCCACGAATGATGATGTGTACTTTGGGAATACGCTGCGTCTACTAAGCATGATTGTCGTTTCGGGTAACTGGTGGTCACCGACCATCGCGGATACCGAAGCGCCGATGCAGCCAACCATCGAAGAAGCGGTAGCCGTATCCGATTCATCGGTGGAATTGAAGTGGACTCCTTCATTCGATAATGCGGGCATTGCAGAGTATAAGGTTTATCGGAATAATACCGTCATTGGAACGTCGAATACGACGGATTATAAGGATAGCGGCTTGACGCCGAATACAATGTATCAATATTTTATCGTTGCGTACGATACTTCCGGTAACATGTCCAAAATCAGCAATGTCAGAATCGTCTCAACTAGGAAGCAATAAATGTAATGCGATGATGATCAAACAATGAAGTACTGTCCGTCACTGAAGCAGTGATGGTATGAGCTAGCCATAATCATAATGAATGAATAAAGAGCCCGGGACCTCCCCGGGCTCTTTATGATCCGCTCCAGGAACAACCTATTTACCGTTTATTAAAGAATATGAGGCATTAGAGCTCTCGTACTTCCTCATTCACTTTGCGAATTTCTTAAGTTGTTTCCTTAGCAGAAAAGGTTATACTTATCAATAGGTTTATTTGAAAGTCATCAGGGGGATATGTGAATGGCAAAACAGGATGAAGTTTCATTACAGAAGAAATTGAGGCCAAGGCATATCAGCTTTATGGCGATGGGCGGTGTAATCGGCACCGGGATATTTAAAGGAAGTGCCGAGACGATCAGTCTCGCCGGTCCGGGCGTTATTTTCTCTTATATCTTTGCGGGACTGCTTCTTCTGGTCGTTATGGGAGCGATGACGGAAATGGCTACGGTGTATCCGGGCCGCAATATGAAGGATTTTGTTCGCGAAGCCTTTGGTAAGCGGGTTTCTTTTGTCATGGGCTGGATGTATTGTTTCATGTGGCTGTCGGTATGCGTGATTGAAGTGATTGCGGCAGGCAGCTTTCTGCAATACTGGTTTCCGGAGGTTCCGCTGTGGCTGCTGAGCCTTGCAAGTGCGGCACTCATTATTTTAATCAATATGATGAGTGTTGGAAGTTTTGGCGAAGTGGAATTCTGGCTTGCCGGGATAAAAATCGCCATGATTATTAGTTTTATTGTGCTGGGAAGTTTTCTGATGTTTGGCATTATTCCGAGTTCGGACACCCCGTACCTTCAGAATTTCACCGCACATGGCGGGTTTTTGCCAAACGGATGGTTTGCCATATTCTCAGCTCTGCTTGTCGTCACCTTTTCGTATGGAGGCTCCGAGCTGATAGGTCTCACATTAACCGAGACCGAGAATGCGGAGAAAATCCTGCCTAAAGTTGTACGCAACTTTATTTTAAGGGTGATTTTGTTCTTTACGCTGCCGCTCCTGATTATTTGCGGATTGATTCCATGGAACCAGCTGGGGGGAGAGTCAAGTCCTTTCGTGCAAGTGTTGTCCGCTACGGGATTGCAGGGAGCCGCCCACATCATGAATTTCATATTGGTAACGGCCGTACTGTCTGCAGCTAACTCCGGCATTTATGGTGCGACGCGCATGATCTATTCCATGGCTGCTGCCGGGGAGGCTCCAAGGAGCCTGGCTAAGACCACGAGCAAAGGCATTCCGCTCAATACGTTGAAACTCTGCGCAATCATACTATTAGCGGGTTCCTTGCTTGGATTGATCGCGCAGGACCAACTGTTTCGGGTTCTGATGGCGGTTCCGGGCTTCGTTGTGGTGCTGGTATGGATCTGTATTTGTTTCTCCCAGCTGAAGCTTCGCAAAGCTTATCCGGTGCAGCCTAGCTTTAAGGTATGGGGCTTCCCCTATGTAACTGCGTTTACTGCGCTTTGTCTATCGGTGATCACGATCCTCTTCCTCATCGATGGACAGAATCGGGTCAGCATCAGCGTATGTCTGTCCGTTCTTCTGTTATTGGTTGTCTGGTCCATCATGAAATTCAAAAAAGAGGCAGAAACGCATAACTGAGTGGATGTCGGGCTTTAACTTAACGGAAATCGGACAAGCCGGAAAATGTGTCGTGATCCGGTTGTGAGCCGCAGTACCGCAATCAAGAAAAACTGAATGTACGAAAGACAAGGCGGCAGAGGAATCAATCCTCTGTCGCCTTTTATATTCGAAGTGGCAGACATTCTGTCAGGTGTCGACCAAGCAAAAACCGAAGTCATGTTGGATGGAAAAGCACTCACCGCTTTAACAGATATTCCTTTATGCAAACTTGAGCTGGGTACACATACGTTTACGGTAAAAGCTATTGATTTAGCAGGGAATACATCTACAAAATCTGTAGATTTTCAAGTGAAAACAAGTTATGCCGCTCTAGAGGAACTGGTTCAACGTTTCGCAGACGAGGGCACAATTAACAACAAAGGGATTGCTAACAGTCTGCTGAAAAAATTGCAAAATCAAAATCTACGCAGCTTCATTTCAGAAGTCCATGCACAAACAAGAAATCATATCTCCGCCGAAGTTGCTGAATATTTGTTGCGTGATGCGGCGATGCTCCTTAACCCATACTGTTTTGTGCAGGGAAGAAAGCATTCGAGGTGCATTCCATGATAATTCCGGGTATGATGATTAGGTAGTATGGGAGTGATTCATTATACTTATAGTAAAATGGTTACTTCAATATGAGATGGGAAAGAGGGAACGGATGCCTACTATACTGGTTGCTGACGATGATGCGAACATTCGCGAACTCGTCTGTTTATTTCTAAGGAACGACGGATTCACAACGGCCGAGGCCGCGGACGGCAAGGAAGCAATGAACGTCTATGCCTCAACGCATGTTGATCTTGTCGTGCTCGATATTATGATGCCGAATATGGATGGCTGGACGTTGTGCAAAGAGCTCCGAAGAGTTAATCCTGATCTTCCGATACTTATGCTGACAGCGAGAGGCGAAACATGGGAGAAGGTAAAAGGATTCGAACTTGGAACAGACGATTACCTGACCAAACCTTTCGATCCATTGGAGTTAACGGTGCGTGTGAGAGCATTACTTAAACGATACCGGATCGGCTCTACACAGACGATTCAGTTAGGAAGCGTTACACTTGATCGGCAAACCTATAAGGTGATGAGAGGAACAGAGGCGCTCACGCTGCCGCTCAAGGAGTTCGAATTGCTGTATAAGCTTGCTGGTACACCCGGACAAGTCTATACGCGCGAACAATTGATCGATCAAATTTGGGGGATTGATTATGCTGGAGATGATCGAACCGTAGATGTACATATCAAACGCTTGCGCGAACGGTTTGCGGCTACATCTGATTTTCGGATCGAAACGGTTCGTGGACTTGGCTACCGGCTTGAGGTTTACGAATGATTAAGTCTTTATATATCCGTGTGGTCCTGACATTTCTAGTCTCCGTCATTGCGGGCACGATCATTTCTTTTTTTATGTCCACTTGGATATTCGAAGATAAATTGAACCAAAACGCTCAAATCAACTTGCGCAACTTTGGACAAGACATCGTGCAGATTTACAAGACCCTGCCGTTAAGTGAAGCGGACTCGTTCGTAAGTGGAATGAAGCAGCTCGATTCTTATCATATTCGGATTTACGAAGCAACGGGAGAGTTCCAGTCTTACGGTAAACTTAACGGACACAAACCTGCTACGGTGACGATGGAGCAGTTAAAGAAAGTCATCGATGGAGGCGTTGTTCAAGACACGCCGAATGGTATTGCTACGGTTCTCTTAGGGTTGCCTTTAAAAACGGAAACGGGAACGAAAGCGATGTTTTTGGAAACGCTCGCCCCCCCTTCTTCCTCTTTTGTCGCTAAGTGGGGATTGATCTTTGCAACCTGCTCGTTGATTGCAGGAAGCTTATTGATTCTCATTGCCTCTGTATTCCTGGTCAGACCGATCAAAAAGCTAACAAAAGCGACTAAGCGTATTGCAGCTGGAGATTTCAACGTCAAGCTGAATATTAAGCAAACGAGTGAGTTGGGTACGTTGGCTCGCAGTTTCGAAGACATGATGCATGATCTGCAGCAACTTGAGCAGATGCGCAGGGAGTTCGTAACGAACGTGTCGCACGAGGTACAGTCCCCGCTCACCTCGATATCCGGTTATGCTCAAGCGCTCAAGCAAGTGGACCTGTCCGATCAAGAACGAAGCCGGTATCTCGATATTATCATCGCTGAAGCGAAGCGGATGTCCACCATGAGTGATAGCCTACTCAAGCTGAGTATGCTTGAATCGCAGTCACAGCAGCTGCGGCTCGTCACAGTCAGTCTTGATGAACAGATTAGGCGAGTCATCGTCGCGCTCCAACCGCAATGGTCAGCTCGCAACATTCACTTTGAGCTTGATCTCCAAGCCGTTAAAGTCTTGGCTGATCACGACCAGTTGAACCAGGTATGGACGAATATTCTCAGCAATGGCATCAAATTTTCCAAGGATGGCGGCGTGATTCACGTTAGCACGAAGCAGGATATCAAGAATGTGACTATTCGAATCTCCGACACAGGGATTGGTATCCCTCTTGAAGACCAGAAGCGCATATTCGAACGATTTTTCAAGTCGGATCGTTCCCACAGTCGCAAGTTTGACGGCAGTGGTATGGGACTTGCCATCGTTAAACAGATCATATCGCTTCATCAAGGGGACATCCGAGTAGAAAGTGAACTAGGTCAAGGAACGACCTTTATTGTCACGTTGCCAATCACTCCACCAACGGAATAATTAGGCTTACAGGATAAGGTGGATGTATAGAATGTCCATCCGGATTGTCTAAACCGTATTTTCATGCCACGTTTCACATGCAAGCTTTCTTGTATGTGAAACGTGGCATTTTTTTGTTAGTTCATACTCCGTTCATGTTGTCGTCATGGTGAGGACATCTTGGTTGGTTAGGCTTGCATGAACGGCTTGTTACGGCCATTAACCAGATGAGGACAGGAGCAGATGTGTGTGACAAAAGAAAGAGAGAAGAAAAAATGGGGTGGAACCAAATCGAGGAAAGTATTAAACATTTTGCTTAAAGTATTAGGTGCAATCGGTATAGCTATCCTACTGTTTGTTGCCGCCGTGTATACCGTTAACAAAATCAGCAGTCATTCGGAGCAGAAGAGATTGGAACCTTATGGTCAGCATGTATCTGTAGATGGGAATCAGATGAATGTCACCATTCAAGGAAAAGGCGAAGAAACCGTCGTGATTTTACCTGGCTTTGGAACGGCATCGCCAGCACTTGATTTCAAACCGCTTATTTCAGAGTTATCCCCATATTATAAAGTCGTCGTCGTAGAGCCTTTTGGTTACGGATTGAGCGATCAGACCGAAAAGGAACGTTGCACGGCAAATATCGTTAGTGAGATTCATGAAGCTTTACAGAGTCTCCATATTGATCGTTATATCCTTATGGGCCATTCCATTTCCGGGATCTATAGCCTGGATTATGTGAACAAATATCCAAATGAAGTACGTGCATTTGTCGGACTGGATAGTAGTGTTCCAGCGCTGAGTGAACAAAAGATTGATTCGTCAGAAACACAACCGATTAAATGGTTCCGCAACTTAGGTTTCGCCCGATTACAATTGAAACTGAGTGCTGACCCTTATGATGGACTGCCTTATGATGAACAAACGAAAGAACAATTGAACATTCTTATACGCAAAAATATGTACAATACCACTCAATTAAATGAGGCAGAAAGTATGTATTCCAACTTTAAAGCAGCTGAACAGCTAATGTTCCCTTTAAATCTCCCTGTTCTGTTCTTTGTTCAGGCGAATCATCCGGGAACAGATCAATGGATTCCTGAGCATGAAAAACTAATAAAGGACTCCGCACATGGAGAAATGGTGTTGTTGGAAGCGAATCATTATTTATATCGTTCCCATGCCAAAGAAATTGCTGAAAAATTCAGGGATTTTATGGGAGGAATTCAATAACTCCATCATGTACAAGCTCCTGTGCCCGTAACGTCATAACATTTCCTTGCCTGTTCATATTCAGTTCATATTGACGTCACGGGGAGTACATTTTCATAGGTTAAGATTTCATTAGCAGCAAAGAAGAAAGCCCAACAAACAGTTCAAGAAAGGAGAAGATGAGAGTGACACAACCAGAGGAAAAGAAGGCGAAGAATGGATCGAGGGCCAAGAAAGTGCGAAACATGATCCTTAAAATACTAGGAGCAATCGTAATCGCCATTATTCTGTTTCTAGGTATTGTTTATATCACGAATGTGATCAGTACAAATTCAGAGGCGAAAAAGATAGAGCCCTACGGTCAGCATGTATCTGTAGACGGGAAAAATATGAATGTGCTCATTCAAGGTGAAGGCAAGGAAACGATCGTGCTTCTGCCCGGTTATGGAACAGCAACTCCAGTGCTTGATTTCAAGTTGCTTATTGATGAATTATCTCCATATTACAAAGTTGTTGCTGTTGAGCCATTCGGTTATGGATTAAGTGATGAAACTGAAAAAGAAAGAACCACAGAGAATATCGTAAGTGAAATTCATGAAGCTCTGCAACAACTTGATATTCAGCAGTACATGCTCATGGGTCACTCCATTGCGGGCATTTACGGCATTGATTATGTGAACAAATATCCGGATGAGGTAACTGCCTTTGTCGGTATTGATAGCAGTGTATCCACCCAACCAAGTATTACAGATGCAAAGTTCCCATTAAAAACATTCGCTTTCCTCAGAAATACAGGTCTCTTAAGATTAATGATGAAAGTGGGTGCAGACCCCTATGAGGGACTTGCGTTCGATGAACAGACGGTTGAGCAGATGAAAATGATCTCGAACAAAAACATGTACAATCCCACGTCATTAAACGAGATGGAACATATTTATTCCAATTTTAAAGGTGCTCAAGGTTTAACCTTCCCTAAAGATCTTCCACTTCTTCTCTTTGTACAAGCGAATAATGAAGGGGTAGAAGGGTGGATACCTTTGCACGAAGGACAGATCAAAGATTCGGTACATGGGAAAGTAATCACAATGGATGGTTCACATTATTTACATCATACTCAATTCAAAAAAATTGCTGAAGACTTTAGAGCTTTTATGAACGAAGCGAAGTAAATATGGTGTAGAGGTACACTCTTTAACTTAACAGGTGTGCATGAACGAATATGAGAAACCGTCCTGCGGGGCGGCTTTTCCATAATATATCTAATTCGGACGATGTCCGTGATGAAAGAGAGAGGCATTCAAAATGAGATTATTTGAGATACTTTTAGTTCTATCCTGCTTCGCTTTACTCGTAGACCTACTATTTATTAAAAGAAGTGCAAAGAAAACAGGCTTGGGTGTAGGTATAGGAAGTAGCGTCATACTCGTAGCTCATTTATTGGTTGAGGGATACAGATGGCAGTTGCTTTTGGTATATATCATGACGGCTCTATTTATAATCATCGTTTTATTCAGGCATTCCGAAAAAATGGTGAATCTAAAAATAGGAAAGGTATTGAGATATAGTTTATCTTCCTTAATCGTCATTCTGCTTGTTGCTTCTACCCTCTTGTCAGTATACTTACCTGTCTTTAATTTGCCGAAGCCGGATGGTCCAGAGAAAGTGGGTACTCAAACCTTTCATTTTACAGATCAGAACAGAGATGAAGTCTTGACTGAAGATCAAAGTGATAAGAGGGAATTAATGGTTCAAGTATGGTACCCAACTGAAAATATTAATAACAACAAGCGTGACACGCTGTTTCCAAATAATAAAGAAATGTTCAAAACGTATATTCAGAGCTTCTCTGCTTCTTTGAAACTGCCTGAATTTGTGCTCGACTACTGGAAATATAGTCATAGCAATTCTTATGAAAATGTAGAAATATTATCTTCTGCAAGTCCTTATCCTGTGGTGCTGCTATCTCATGGTATGGGAACCAGTAGAGTTCTACAAGCATCACAGGCGGAGAATCTGGCCAGTCATGGGTTTATTGTAGTGACAATCGATCATACGTACAGCACGTTTGCTACCCTTTTTCCTGATGGCCGTGTAACGGGCTATACAACAAAGATGACAACCATAGATGACCGCAGAGAAATCGGGGAAATATGGACAAAAGACGTGGAGTTTGTAATCAATGAAATCGAAAAGCTGAATTCAGGTGCAATTGAAAGTCAATTCAAAGGGAAAATGGATTTAAATAACATAGGCGCGATGGGGCATTCTTTTGGGGGTGCAACGGCGTTTAATGCAACGTATTTGGATCATCGAATCAAGGCCGGGGTTAATATGGATGGGTCACTGAATGAAGTAGAAGATAGAGATGATATAAACAAGCCGTTTATGTTTATCAGATCGGGAAATTTTGAAGACTGGTTAGCCAATTTTGAAAGTGATAGAAATTCGGATGACGAAGTAACTAAGTTTCTTTCAGATGAGCTGCACATTATGAAAAATGTTATTGAACATGGGGGAAATGTGATTTATATAGAAGGAACCCAGCACTTCAATTTCACGGATCTTCAATTTTATTCAGAACTGATTAAACTGTCCGGGATCACAGGAGAGATCAATGGTAAAAGAGGATCAAGCATCGTAAATCAATATGTACTCGATTTCTTTAACAAGCAATTGAAAGGAACGGGTGGAAACCTGATTCAGGGGCCGAGCGACATCTACTCAGAGGTGAAATTTGTAGATCCGAAAGAACTCTAATTTAAACTCAGGAGATGATGTGAATGGGACGACAAACGGGAAAACGAACTTCAATCTCCGCCTTAACTCTGGTGTTAATGATGTTAGCTCCAATGTCAGTCATGGCCGCACCAGCTACGAGTAACAACAGCGATCTGACGTATGAACCAACCAAGAAAATAGTAGCGGAGAAAGCGAAGATCCTTACTGAGACGTACGGTACGACCAGTGTGCAATATGCATTAATCGATGCTGGAGAGATTGTGGTGTCCGGTCAAACGGGCAAGAACGATATAAATAACAAGGTGCCTCTTACTTCGAACACGATCTATGGCATTGGTTCAACCAGTAAAATGGTACTTACCACGGCTGTAATGAAGCTAGTTGACGAAGGCAAGATTGATTTGGATAAGCCTGTTGTGAACTATATCCCTGACTTTAAAATGAAAGATAACCGATACAAACAAATTACAACACGCATGCTGTTGAATCATTCCTCCGGTCTGCTTGGCAGCTCTGGCAGCAATGCTACATTGTACGGGGATAATGACACGTATTCACATGACACTTTTCTGGATCAATTGGCGCTACAGAATCTAAAAGCCGATCCAGGAGAATACTCCGTATATTGTAATGATGGTTTTACATTAGCGGAGATTCTGGTCGAAAGAGTTAGTGGCATGGGCTTTACTGCATTTATACACAAATATATTACAGAGTCCCTGGACATGAAACATACCAAAACACCGCAGGATGTGGTTGATCCGGCAGCAATGGCGGGAATCTATTCTCCTTTGGTTGAAGGCCAGCTTCCTCAAGAGAATTATAATATCATCGCTACTGGAGGCATTTATTCCACTGCTGAAGATCTTGTGAAATTTTCACAAATTTTCACGGGAGAGGTCGAGGGCATTCTTTCAAGTAAGTCGGTCGAAGCCATGGCGCAAGAAGAATACAAAAGAGGCATGTGGCCGGAGGATAGCGATACGTCTATATCTTACGGGTTAGGGTGGGATAGTGTGAACTTGTACCCATTCAGTGAATACGGCATCAAAGCTGTTACCAAAGGTGGGGATACCATATCGTATCACTCCTCATTAATCGTACTTCCGGAATACAATCTGGCTGCAGCTGTTACCTCCTCAGGTGGGACAAGTGCCAAAGATCAGTTCATTGCTAGTGAATTATTACTCAGCGCACTTGAGCAAAAGGGCATTATTACAGAACGAAAGCCGGAAAAATCGTTTGGCGTGCCAGTGAAGTCAGATATACCTAAAGAAATATCCACGTATGCAGGTATATATGGCGGCAATAATTCGGTTAAGAAGATTGAAATGAATCATGCTGGACAAATGACTGTGTCCACACTCACAGCTCCGAGTAATCCGGCTCAAGAATACACATATACAACGGATGGTACTTTTGTTAACAATGAAGGTACAGAAAAGTTGAAATTTGTTACGGAGAAGAATGGACGTACTTATCTGTGGTCTCGATCTTATATATCCTTGCCAGGACTTGGGCAGTTGGCTTTCTCAGAATATACAGCGGAGAAGCTGGAAGCCAATGAATTATCCCAGGATGTTATCGCCTCGTGGGAACAGCGTGAAGGTAAAAGATATTACGTGGTGAATCAGAAGTATACATCAACAGTTTATCTCCATTCGTCACCAATCCTCCCTATTTATACGAGTAAGGAGACTCCGGGGTATGTGTCCAATAACAAGATTATTGGAGCAAACGAAGCAGTCACTGAGCTTCAGATCCCTGGCATGGCTGGACGTGATACCAAGGAGATTTATTTCGCCGAAAAGAACGGAGTGGAGTACATCACAGCTGTAGGTAGCATATACGCCAGTGAGGAACTTGTACAATCACTCTATTCGGGCAAACAATCTGTAACAACGATTCAAGCAGACGGTTACGCCAAATGGTTTTCTATACCATCAACGGTGAATGGAAAAGTCATGACCGTTAAACTGCCTTCAAATGGTGCCTTTGCCGTATATGATCAAAAGGGTATTTGTATTAATCACACCGTGGTCAGCGGTAAGAATGAAGTGGTTTTACCAGAGAACGGCCGCATTGTATTTGCAGGTGAGGCCGGTTCCAAGTTTGAAATTTCATTGAAATAGGCGAAGTTTTTATCCCCTTTAAGTAGACACTTAAAAACCCTCATAAATTCAGGAGGGTTCAAGTGACACTTGGAGGGGATATTTTTATGGCGAAAAAAAGGAAGAATTAAGGATCGTAAATCATCATGTACTCAAATTAGTTCGCCTGTTCATACTCGGTTCATATAGACGTCACGAAGAGTACATTTGTATGGGTTAAGCTTATTTTAGCACCAAAGCAAGATACTCTAATACAGAGATACTGACAGGAGAAGATGCAAATGATACAACAAGTGAAAACGAAAATGGTCAAGAGATCAGTCAAAAAACGAACCTCAATTGCAGCTTTAACGCTAGTGTTAACGATGTTAGCCCCATTATCTGCAATAGCCGCACCGGCTGCCATGAACAACAGCAACCTTACGTATGAGGCAACGAAGAAAACCGTGATGGAAAAAGCCAAATTACTGACTGAGACGTACGGTACGACAAGTCTGCAATATGCGCTCATCGATGGTGGAGAGATTGTGGTGTCCAGTCAAACGGGCAAGAACGATATAAACGACAAGATACCTCTTACTTCGAACACGATCTATGGCATTGGTTCAACCAGCAAAATGATGCTTACCGCCGCTGTAATGAAGCTGGTTGACGAAGGCAAGATCGATCTGGATGTGCCGGTTGTGAAGTATATGCCTGACTTTAAAATGAAAGATAACCGATACAAACAGATTACACCCCGTATGTTGCTGAATCATTCCTCAGGTCTGCTGGGCACCTCAACTAGCAATGCCACCTTGTACGGAGATCATGACACGTATTCACATGATACGTTTCTCGATCAATTGGCGAATCAAACCCTGAAGGCAGATCCCGGCGCGTACTCCGTCTACAGCAACGATAGCTTTACGTTAGCCGAGATTTTGGTCGAAAGAGTGAGCGGCATCGGTTATACCGCATTTATACACAAGTATTTCACGGAGCCTTTGGATATGAAGCATACCAAAACACCACAGGATGTAGTTAATCCGGCAGACATGGCGGGAATCTATTCCCCTTTTTATGAGGGACAACTTCCAAAAGAGAATTATAATATCATCGGTACTGGAGGTCTGTATTCCACCGCTGAAGATCTGGTCAAATTTTCAAGAATCTTCACGGGAGAAGTTGATGGTATTCTTTCCAGCAAGTCCGTAGAAGCTATGGCGCAAAAAGAGTATAAAAGAGGCATATGGCCAGAGGATAGCGATACGCTGATGTCTTACGGGTTGGGGTGGGATAGTGTGAACTTGTTCCCATTCAATGAATACGGCATTCAGGCCGTTATGAAAGGAGGAGATACGTTATCTTATCACTCCTCATTAATCGTACTGCCGGAACACAACATGGCTGCAGCCGTTATCTCTTCGGGCGGGTCGAGCCTAACCAATCAATTCATTGCCAATGAATTATTACTCAGCGCACTTGAGGAAAAGGGCGTTATTAAAGAACGGAAGCCGGAAAAATCATTTGGCGTACCTGTGAAGGCCGATATGCCTAAAGAAATCTCCAAGTTTGCAGGGATATATGGTGGCAATAATTCAGTTACGAAGATCAAAATAAATAAGGCTGGACAAATGACGGTCTCCTCTCTCACGGCTCCAAGTAATCCGGTTCAAGAATACACCTATACATCAGATGGTACTTTTGTGAGTGATGATGGTACAGAAAAGTTGAAATTCGTTGTGGAGAAAAATGGGAATACCTACCTGTGGTCTCGATCTTATATCTCCATTCCAGGACTCGGACAGGTGGCTTTCTCAGAATATAATGCGGAGAAGCTCAAAGCCAATACATTACCCAAGGAGATTAACGCTGCATGGGCAAAGCGCGATGGTAAAAAATATTATCTGGTGAATGAGAAATACACATCAATGCTCTATCTTAATGCTACATCGATCCTGCCTATTCATATCAATAAAGAGAATCCAGGGTATATGTCCAATAATAAAATTATTGGAGCAGGCGAAGCAGCCAATCAATTGCAGATTCCGGGTACTGCCGGACGAGATACGATGGACATTCATTTCTCCAAAAAGAACGGAGGAGAGTATCTTACATTTTCAGGTTATGTATTCGCCAGTGAGGAAATGGTGAAACCAATCTATTCGGGTAAACAATCCGCAACAACGATTCAAGCAGATGGACATGCCAAATGGTTTTCGGTACCCGCTACTGCGAAAGGAAAAGTCATGACAGTGAAGTTACCTGCAAATGGAGCCTTTGCTATCTATGATCAGAACGGAATTTGTATTAATCACAGCGTGGTCAGCGGTAAGAATGTTGTTGTTTTACCAGAGAACGGCCGTATTGTATTTGCAGGTGAGGCTGGTTCCCAATTTCAAATTTCATTAAAAAAGTAAATGAACTCAACAGGAGAGAACCATCATGATGAAAAAAATATTAATCATTTTGCTCAAAATATTCGGTGCGATCGTTATCGCTTTTGCATTATTTATTGCGACTGTCTTTATTGTTAATGCAGTTAGCAACAAATCGGAGGAAGGGAAAATAAAACCTTATGGCCAGTTTGTAGCGGTTGACGGCAAAAACATGAATGTGTTGATTCAAGGAAAAGGCAAAGAAACGGTGGTATTGCTTCCTGGGTATGGAACACCCGCCCCAGCCCTTGATTTCAAACCGCTCATCGATGAGCTATCTCCATTTTACAAAGTCGTCGTCATTGAACCTTTCGGTTATGGATTAAGTGACATTACTGAAAAAGAGCGTACTACGGAAAATATGGTTAGTGAAATTCATGAAGCGTTACAGCAACTTGGTATTCAACGTTACACGCTCATGGCTCACTCCATTTCAGGGATATACGGACTGGATTATGTGAACAAATATCCTAACGAAGTAACTTCCTTTGTCGGCATCGAGAGCAGTGTCCCAACGCAGGGAGGTAACGATGATCCATTCCCAACTGAAACGTACAAACTGCTTAAAAAATCAGGATTCTACCGATTGTTAATGAAACTGGCCCCTGATCAACTGATTGCACCCGATGTTGATGATGAAACCAGAGAGCAAATTAGAATACTTTCACTCAAAAATACGTTTAATCCGAACAACCTGAATGAAGGCGAAAACTTTGGCCCTAATTTCAAAGCAGCTGAGAACCTGTCCTTCCCCAAAGATCTTCCGTTGATTTTCTTCTTACAAGCGAATGATACTGAAACGGAAGGATGGATACCCTTGCATGAAGAGCAAGTCAAAGATTCAGTGCATGGAAAAGTGATGACTTTCGAGGGAGATCATTATTTGCATCACACCCGATCCAAAGAAATAGCCGAAAACTTCAGGAAGTTTATGAATGAAGTAAAATAAACTTGGTACCTTTCAGAATTGATTTCAGAAAGAACGAAACGCCCGTCCCCCAGTAGAACACCGGGGAACGGGCGTATTTATTTTTCATATTCATTATTATTTATCTGTTAACGAAATTTCGAACCTTGAACCTGCTTCACCAGCAAATACAATCGTACCATTCACAGGTAATGCAACTTCATTCACACCACTGACCACGGTATGATTCGTGCTGATACCAGCCTGGTCATATACAGTGAAAGCACCTTTCGAAGGCATCTTCACCGTCATCACTTTACCTGCAGCGGTTGCCGGGACCGAATACCATGTCGCATAACCATTCGTTTGAATCGTTGTCTCCGATTGTTTTCCCGAATAGAGTGGTCTCACAAGTTCTTGACTGACGTATACCTTTCCTCCTGCTGCCACGTATTCCACGCCGTTTTTCTCGAAGAACGCATACTCCATCGTATCCCGTCCAGCCAAACCTGGAATTTGCAGTTGGTTCACGGCCAGGTTTGCATCAACAATTTTATTGGTATACACATAACCGGGTACCTCATTAAACATATGAATGGGGATGATCGGCGTTGCACTGTCATATACCGTTGAGGTGTATTTCTCATTCACCAGGTAATATCGGTACATGGAAAAGTTATAACCATGGATGGCGAACATTATTTACACCATACGTTATTTAAAGAAATAGCTGAAGACGTTAGAGCATTCATGAACGAAGCGAAGTAAATATCCTGTAAAAGTCTACTCGTGATTTCACAGATGTGCATTAATGAATATGAAGAGCCGTCCTGTCGGGCGGTTTTTCCATCGTATGTCCAATTCGGCCGATAACCGTGATGAGAGAGAGGAATTCAAAATGAGATTATTTGAAATACTTTTAGTTCTATCCTGTTTCGCTTAACTCGTAGATCTATTGTTTATTAAAAGAAGTGCAAAGAAAACAGGATGGGGTTTGTTTATGTCTTTCATTTGCCGAAGCCGGATGGACCAGAGAAAGTGGGTACTCAAACCTTTCATTTTACGGATCAGAACAGAGATGAAGTCTTAACTGAAGATCAAAGCGATAAGAGGGAGCTAATGGTTCAAGTTTGGTACCCTACTGAAAATAGCAATAACAACAAGAGTGAAGCTCTTTTTCCAAAAGATAAAGAGATGTTCAAGAAGTATATTCAGACATACTCTAATTCTTTAAACCTTCCCGATTTTGTGTTCGATTACTGGAAGTATAGTAAAACCAACTCTTATGAAAATGTAGAAATATTACCTTCTGCAAGTCCTTATCCCTTGGTACTGCTATCTCATGGCATGGGAACCAGTAGAGTTCTACATGCATCACAGGCCGAGGATCTTGCCAGTCATAGGTTTATCGTAGTCACAATCGATCATACGTATAGCAGACCTTTAACCGGTAATGTCCGACGAAGTAGAGTGACGCTGTAGCATTACTTTGTCTGTCCATATTCGGTTCATATAGACGTCACGAGCAGTACATCTGGATTGGTTATTTAACGAAAAACACGCTCAGGATGGATCCATAGTTAAAAAGCCGGATTTTCCTACTTTAAGGAATCCGGCTTTTTAGTATGATTCAACGCTTTTGAAACCCCGTCAACTCGTTATTTCTTTGATGGTGTTACCGTTTTGTATTCAATAACTTGTAATACTTTTGGTTCAATAGCTTTTAACATTTGCTCATTCGAACGGTTGTTGTTAGGAACATCGCCATTAGCTTCACCTTGCATTTGTAAATCAACCTGTGTTTTTGCAATGACATCTATTACTTGTTGTTTCGAGACATGTTTAGCTGCTGCAATCTCCGCTACAGATTTACCTTTTGCTAATTCTTGCTTTAATTCGCTTGGGCTCATGTTTAGTAAAGAAAACAGTGTGTCATCGTTTAAATAGGCATCTGCAAAATATTCAGCCTTTCCATTGGTAGAGAAGAAACCTTCTACTTTACCGTTTGAAGATACAGTCTCGCCTCCAATCAGAGAAACACTGATTGAATTGCCCTGGACCATTACCTGGTAGAACGGTGTTTTGGATCCCTTTTGCGAGTAGTTCAGCATCAACGTTTTTTGATCCGGGTTCTCCATTTGCTCCATAGCAAACTCGTACTCTTCCAGGTTGCCATACATTTTATCAATGAGATTATCAACCTTTGACTTGATTTCCTGATCGGTTAAAGCAGTGAGTGGCTTCTCCTTAGGCTCCCAATTCTCTTGAATCACGTGTTCAATCTCACCCGTCATACTGTTTGTATGCAGGGCAATCTTTTTGCCGATTCCCCCTTTTTCCTGGAGGATGATGCTGGTTTGGACACCTTGAACGTTGCTTGCATCGATAATTTCAAACGATTTTGTTTCAGGGAATGCGCGATACAGCTTCTCAAGTGTTGCTTTGCCAACCTCATCCGTCTTGACTTGTTCAGCCGTCATCGGTGTTCTGGTCAGCATTTCAATCAGAGTAGGGGCAGCAAATGCTGCGGTTGGAATCAAAATGGCAGTTGTAACGATTCCAGCAATTAGTCGTTTTTTCATAGGTTTCTCGCTCCTTTTTTGTTGCAAATATTGTGAATAGGATCGTGCTATTCGGTTGGAAATTGCCGGTGGGCAATCCATCGTTTCTGCTTCTTTGTGCAGATGTTCACGGATATTGCGTTCAATAGTCATTGATCTCTTCCATCCTTTCTGGGGGGAGACTCCATATGTTTTTTCGAAGCGCCTGGATGCCTGCATGATATCTGGACTTGACTGTACCCACTGGAATTTCGAGCAATGTCGCGATTTCCTCCAGCGTATAGTCGTGAAAAAAGCGGAGGATCATCACCGTTCGCTGTTTATCAGTCAGTTTTTGCATTGCCTGCGATATCATTTGGTTCGTGCCGTCCATCAACACAGAAGGTTGATCCCAGTGCGACTCTTCCCGAGAGAAGGAACGGATGCGTTCAAATATTCGGAATCTCCGCCAGCGCTTGACCCGAAATCTCTGCACTTGACGGATGACCAAGCCGTGCAGCCAGAAATGGAAAGGTCGATTCGTATCGTAATTGGCAAGTGACGTCCACATTTGCATATAAATCTCATTCATGACATCTTCCCGATCCTGCTGATGATCCACCAGAAAGGAAACGGTTCGGTAGACGTCCTGATAGGTGGCATCATACATCGTATGAAACGCCTGTTGATCACCGTCTTTCATTTGTTTGAGTAATTCGTACATATATTCACTTTGCATTCAGAGGGCCCTCCTGGGTAAGCAGCTTACACACTATATTGTCTCTCTATCAAAAAAAGGTTCGGGTTTTTTATTTATTTTTTTCTAGAACGAGTAGGTGAACCCAGCTACCTAACTATTATACAGTCCGTTTACATTCGACTATTTAGCTAGGTGTCAATGTCACAAAAGCCTTGTTCGGTATTGTTATATACATTGAAAAAAGAAACCACAAGGAGAAATGACCTATGAACAAAAGTATGAAAATAACAGTTGCTGCGCTAAGCGGCGTATTGATGCTGGGCACCATGAATATTGCCGCAGAGGCAGCACCAGGGAAACCTGCAAGCACGGCAGCCGCTGTGAGCAAAGTGGCACAATTGGAAAAGGAGGAAATAGCCAGAATTAGTAAATTGCTTAAGGAGAATCCGGATGACTCTTATATGGTATACGTAAGCAATGAACTGACCAATAGAAAAGGTCTGGAGACGTTCGCTATGGGGAACATTCATCCAGAGTACACTACCTATGATGATTATTGGAAGAAAGCCTCTACTTTAAAAGAACCGGTACTGAAAGAGCCGAATAAACTGCCAGAGAATTATCGCTTTGTATCGGGGGAAATACTCGGTCCATACAGCAGCGAATATCATAATGAATTGAAGGCAGAAGCTAAAAAGCTGAAAAAGCAGGTCCATTCCAAAAAAGTGAATTGGACGAAATCAAGCATGATTTCATTACAATATAAGAACGGAACCGATTATGTTAAATTCCAAAGCACACGACTTGATCCGAAAGATAAGAAGCAGAAAGGGTATACCTATACAACCGCTGAGGAAGTGAAAAAGAAACATCCCAAGCTTGGTAAGGAATTTATAACCAACACGCTTTCCTGGATCGAAAATGGCAAGTCATTCAGCATCTCAACCAATCCGGGTAATACGTTGACAGAAGAAGACCTGATTAAAATGGCTAAAACGGCGGTCAAAAAGTAAGAAGAATAACCATATTAAGTTTTAAATTGATATAGAAGACAAATATAAAAGGTTTTGAATGAAATAGGGTGCAAGTAGGAAATAAAATTCTTCCTACTTGCACATTTTTGTAATATTATAGAAATGTTCATATAAAGTAAGCGTTTACTTTGGAGGTTGCGCATTGGAAAAGGAGTGGTGAATTCAAAATTAATACGTGTATTTCAATACTGGATAATATGGAGGGAACTGATGAAGAAAACCGTTTATATCAAGATCGTTTGTCTATTGTTGAGTTTGGTTGTAGGGATGACTTCGGCATTTGCGGCAGTTCAACCTGCTAGCGCACAGGCGAAGACGAAACAGGAGAGCGGGAATGTTGAAATCAGCGATCCTGACGCCATTATAACCTTTCCTGACAACAAGAATGACACACCACCAAGCGTTACAGATGTCGTGTATGACAAGTACGGCAATATAATGCCCAATGGACAATCGGATGATGAAGCGGCTCGACTCCTTGCAGAGGCAACATTCAGCGGGACGAATCTTGCCCTGAATGCTCCAGCTTTTTCATCGGGTAATGAAGTGGACTATTTGACGCCTGACTTGGCAGTTGACGGCAAGGGCAATACAAGATGGTCCTCGGCTATAGAAGACGATCAGTGGTTCTATGTTGATCTGGGCGAGAAGAAATCGTTCGACCGGGTGGTCATTCGCTGGCAAACTCCAGCCGATACATACAAGATTCTTGTGTCGGATGACGCTCAGACCTGGGTCAATGTCAAGGACAATGACGGAATTATCCAATGCAAGGGGGGCGTGGAAACCGTCGATTTCCCTTCGCTTGAGGCTCGTTACGTGAAATTCCAGGGCGTTAAGCGAGCGCCTGTCGAAGGAACGCTGTACGGCTATTCCTTTTATGAATTTGAAGTGTATCAGTTGAATGATTTGCAATCTGTGATCGATAGGGTTGCTGGTGTTCTGAACGTGCAAGCCGGACAAACCAAGCTGGATTGGTCTGCAGCAGAGGTGCCGGATGGATACAGCGTGAGTGTATATGGAAGCGACAGGCTCCCTGTCGTTGACCTCGAAGGAAATATCCGTACGCCGCTTGTAGACGCCAAGGTGAATCTGATCATCCAAGTGGAGGATCTGAACCAACCGGATCGGAAACTACTGTCGGACAATATGACCGTCATCGTTCCGGGCTTGCATGAGCAAACACCGGATCGCAATGCCGAGCCGGATGTCATACCTTCGCTGCGTGAGTGGTATGGAGACTCTGGCAATTACACATTAACCGAATCCTCGCGCATTGTGGTGGATCCGAAGGATGAACCGGTATTGCGCAAGGCAGCGGAGATCACACGCGATGATCTGTTGGATCTCACAGGCTATGAGCTGGAAGTGACAGCAGGGCAGCCGCGATCCGGTGATCTCTACCTAGCTATTGATCCGTCCTTGTCCTGGCTTGGGGATGAAGGGAATGTGTTCAAGGTGAGCGAGTACGTTTCAATTACATCATCTTCGGCGACAGGATCCTTCTTCGGCACGAGAACGGCGCTCCAAATCATCAAGCAGAACGAGGATCGCACGATTCCGCGCGGGGAAGCGAGGGATTACCCGAAGTATGAGAAGCGGGGACTTATGATCGACGTTGCCCGCAAATATTTTACGATCGATTTCCTGCGGGACTATGTAAAGCAGTTGTCATGGTACAAAATGAATATGTTCCAAATCCACTTGAACGATGATGTAGGGACTCCGTTCGCGGATGGAACGACGGCAGCATATCGCCTGGAGAGCACCATGTATCCCGGACTTGCAAGCGGGAACGGGCACTACACGAAGCAAGAATTCAAGGAGCTGCAATTGATGGCTATGGATTATGGCATCAACGTGGTTCCGGAAATTGATACTCCTGGACATTCCCGCGCATTCACTTCCTATAATCCGGCACTCGGGGATGAGCGGGGATTGGATATTTCCAAGCCCGAAACGGTGGAATTTGTCAAAAGCTTGTTCAATGAATACTTGGATGGAAGCGATCCGACCTTTGTCGGGCCTGAAGTGCACATCGGCACGGATGAATACTGGGGACCGGATATCGAGAGATTCCGTTGGTACATGGACACTCTTGTGAAGCATATCAATAGCAAGGGCAAGCATCCGATCATGTGGGGAGGCTTGACCATGTACAACGGGACCACACCGATCAGTAATGATGCAACGATGGGAATCTGGTATGAACCGTATGGTGCACCGCAGCAGGCCGTGGATCTCGGTTATGACGTCATCAACTCCCAAAATGTCTTTTTGTATATCGTGCCTACGCTCTATGGGAATTACTTGAACTCGCAATTCCTATATAACGAGTGGGAGCCGAACAAATGGGAGAACACAACGCTGCCGCTTGGCCATCCGCGCGTGAAGGGCGGCATGTTCTCGATGTGGAACGACGTGTCGGATGCGAACGGCGTATCCATGGATGATGCGCATATCCGTTTAATGCCTGGAATCCAGGTGGTCGCAGAGAAGATGTGGACCGGGACGAGAGACGACAAGTCCTTCTCCCAATTTGAACAGCGGACGAAGATTCTTGGCGATGCGCCGAATGCTGACCGTTCTCACAAAATTACAGTGAACAATCAAGATCATCTGGTCATGAAATATTTGTTCGAGCAAAGCTTCAAAGATGATTCAGGCAACGGCTTTGACGGAAAAGGCGTCAATGTCGATATAACGGACGGCAAGTACCAGCAGGGTGTTCGCTTCAATGGAGGAAAGAGTTATATCGAAACGCCGGTGGATGCGATTGGGTTCGGGTGGACCGCTTCCATGTGGATTAAGCCCGACAAGAACAATCCCGATGATGCCGTATTGATGGAATCGCCTGCAGGAACTTTGAAGCTGAAGCAAGGCAAGACTGGAAAGCTCGGATTTACTAAGGAGCATTATGACAGTACCTTTAACTATGTTGTCCCGGAAGATAAGTGGACGCATATTTTGCTGAAGGGCGATGACAAAGGCGTATCGCTGTTCGTCAATCTTGACGAATATGTGGAACGGCTGGAAATGCAATATCCAAAAATGCACACGCTCGTCCTGCCTACGCTGCGAATCGGCAGCGAGACGAATGCGTTTAAGGGTGTACTGGATAATGTTGTCATCCACAACAAAGCGATCGAGCTGTTGAGCACGGAAAATCTTGCGCTTCACAAGTCGGCGGAGTCCTCGGAAACGGAATTTCCGTATTATTCTCCTGATATGGCCGTGGATGGCAATGAATCCACCCGCTGGTCCAGTGCGTACGTGGATGATGCCTGGTTCCTTGTGGATCTAGGAGAGACCAAGGAAATAAATAAAGTCACTATAAAGTGGCAGGGCGCTTACGCGGAGAAATATCAGATTCTGGTGTCGGATGACAAGACGAACTGGGAGAATATTTCCGGCGAAGGCGGCGTCATAGAGTCTAAGGGAACACTGGACATTCTGGAGTTCGACACTAAGCAAGCCCGATATGTGAAGTTCCAAGGCTTGAAGAGGGCAACCGTCTTCGGCAACTCGTTCTTTGAGTTTGAGGTGTATTCACCGGGGAACATCCCTGAATATAAGGAGCTGATTGCCAAGATGGAGTTCCTTCTCACGAAGGTGAACGAAAACGCAAAGCTGCATCAATTACTGCTTCAGGTATTGAATCGCTATCCATACGACGCGAATCGTCCGATTGATCCTATGAAGACATTGATCAAGCAGATTGGGGAGTAATAGCGAAACTAAAAAAACTCGTATCCTTCACGGATACGGGTTTTTTTAATCATGGAGGGATCTCTAAGAAGAGGTTGGATTGAACGTTAATGGTTAATATCGCACTTGTTCATAATGAAGGAGATTTGATTCTCCAATCGGTTGAGTTGTTCCTGTGTTTCTTGGTCTTCAGCACCCTGTTCCCGCAGAGCGGCAAGTTCTTGCTTTAGCTGATGGAGATCGTCGCTGGCTTTCGCGCAGTTATAGTCGCTTTCCAAATTGTCGATCATCATGGTTCCTCCTTGATTGTATGATGTGGTTCTTCACTAGTATGGAGGATACTTCCAAAGTTATTCACGGCCTCGGTTAAACGAGCTTTTTTCGAATCGCCCCTGATATCAAATCAATCAAGGTAATCATGACGATAATCCCCAGCAAAATAATGCCGACGCGGTCCCAATTCCGTGAGCTCAGCGCGAATATAAGCGGTGTCCCGATTCCGCCTGCGCCGATAATGCCGAGGATGGTGGCGGATCGGAGGTTGATTTCGAAACGGTAGAGTATATACGACAGAAACCCGGGCAGTACCTGAGGCACAACGGCGAACCGGACAATTTGCAGCCTAGTCGCACCAGCAGCGATCAGCGCTTCGGTCGGGCCCGTATCGATCTGCTCCACCTCTTCGGAGAACAGTTTGCCGAGCATGCCTACTGAATGCAGACCGAGTGCCAGCACGCCTGCAAAAGAGCCGGGGCCCACCGCCTTGATGAACAATAGCGCCATTACGATTTCAGGAAAGACGCGGATGAGGCTGAGCAGCACTTTGCCTGATCCGGAGGCGAATATGGACCCGGTCATGTTGGCAGCGGCCCAGAAAGCGAATGGGATGCAGATGCCAGCCGAGATGATCGTCCCTAGAATGGAAATCGCCAACGTATCCAGCAAACCGCGCAGCAAATCCTCTCCGTCTGGTAAATAAACAAAATCCCAATCGGGTGAAAACAGACCGGAGAAAATAGCTTTTGTCACCTGACCTGCCGTTTCTTTAATGCCAGAGTACGGGATCCCCGAGAAAGCCCAGACATAAACGATCGCCAGCACGACGTAGATAAGCCAGCGGAGAAGGCTTTTTTTCGGTTGGGGAACGATGTCGTTCCATGATTGGCTCATAACAATTTCTCCCGCAATTTCGTACTAAGATAGTCGATCATCAGGACGACAATCAGGGTGAAGATGATAATCATGCATGTCTTGTCGTACTCAAAAAATCCGAGTGTCACTTCATAATAATGACCGATCCCGCCAGCTCCCACCAGACCGAGCACGGCAGCGGCACGAACATTGATTTCGAACGTGTACAGCGTATAAGAAGCGAAATGTGCCCGAATCTGCGGGACTGCACCGTATATGATCAGCTGCGGGAGATTTGCCCCGGCAGCGGTCATCGCCTCCAGCGGGCCAGGGTCTATCGCTTCCAGTGCTTCATAGGTGAGTTTAGCAATCAGACCCAGTGAAAAGACGGATAGGGCAAAAATCCCTGGTAACGGGCCCAGCCCCAATATCGCGACAAAAAAAGCGGCAAGCAAAAGGTCAGGAATGGTCCGGATCAAGTTCAGCAGGAAGCGAACAGGATAGGTGATCCACCGGCTTTTGACCAAATTGCCTGCACACAGCAGCGCAACCGGAACCGCCAGGATGGCGCCGAGCGTCGTGCCGATCAGCGCCATGCGTATCGTCTCCAGCATCGCCTCCCAAATGTTGTCGAGATAGCTCCATTTCGGCGGGAACATTTCCCGCAGCAGGTCAAGCATGTTCGGCAGTCCTTCCACAAGCTCCTTGAAGGTAGCGTCCGTCTGCAGCGCACTACCCCAGACGAGAAGCAGCAGTATAGCCGCTGTCATGTATTGCTTCAGTTTACCCGGCGGTTTCGGGCGAGGAGGGGGAGCCTGAGCTGATTGCTTGAATGGCGCCGTTTCCAGTTCCATCTTCATACAGCCGTTTCCTCCAATACCACATCCTTGCCGAATGGCCGCCCGTATATTTCCGTAAACCGTTCGTCCGTCGCTTCCGATACCGGTCCATCAAAGACAACCTCCCCGGCGCGTAATCCGATAATCCGCGTAGCATACTGCCGGGCCAGATCGATCGAATGCAGATTCACGATCGTCGTAATTTCGGATTCCGTGTTAATCCGTTTGAGATCATCCATGACCTGCTTCGTGGTCAAAGGATCGAGGGAAGCAACCGGCTCGTCCGCCAGTATGATCTTGGCCTCCTGCGCGAGCACTCGGGCAATCGCGACCCGCTGCTGCTGTCCGCCGGACAGCTCATCGGCACGGGCATACGCCTTCTGGACAATGCCTACCCGGTCCAGCGCCTGAAAGGCCAGATCCACATCGGCCTTCGGAAATCGGCCAAGCAGGGTGAGCAGGGTGGAATGGTATCCGACGCGTCCGGCGAGCACATTGCGGAGTACGGAAGAGCGCTTCACAAGATTGAAGCTCTGAAAAATCATCCCGATATCCCTTCGGATGCGGCGCAGTTCTTTGCCCTTGGCCGCTGTAATCGATTTACCGTCGATCACGATTTCGCCTTCGGTAATGTCGTGAAGCCGGTTCATCGACCGCAGCAGGGTCGACTTACCAGCGCCGGACAGCCCGACGATCGGCCACGAATTCGCCGCGGCCGATCGTCAGATTGATATGGTTCAGTCCTTTGGTTCCATTAGCGTAATTTTTCGAAACGTTACGAATTTCAATCATGGCTCCCAGTCCCTTATCCTTTACTCGGTCTTTACCTTTTCGCCGTATTCACGGACAATCTCAAATTGAGTGTCATCCGATTTTACATATCCTTCATGGGTGTAAATTTCGGAAATGATTTTGTGGCCTTCTTCGTCCTGGCCGATCTCGATAAATGCATTCTGCAGCTTCTGGGTCCATTCTGCGCTCATATCGGAGCGCACGCTGATTGTATCGTTTGGAATTTTCTCCGTATAGGTCAGTACGCGCGTATCTTCAAACACGGTTGGATAATCGGTCTTAACGACATTGCGGGCATCCTGGAAGATGGCTGCTGCATCGACATCGCCGTTCAACACAGCAAGGACAGCTTGGTCATGACCTTTAACCGTAATCGGCTCGACGTCTTTCAACGGGTCGATTCCGTTATCCATCAGAACTGCGGCCGGCCATACATAACCGGCAGAGGAAGACACGTTTTGGTAGGCGATTTTTTTGCCCTTCAGGTCGGCAACGGATTGGATGGCGGAATCCTTTTTCACGATCATCATCGCCTTGTAGAAATCCACAAGTGCATCCGTAGGCTCCCCAGTTTCATCCTTTACGCCAAAGCGCTGGGCCTGCAGAATAACCTCGGCAGCGCCTTTCTCCTTGGCAAGAACATACGCGGTTGGCGGCAGGAAGCCGACGTCTACTTTTTTGGAAGCCATCGCTTCTACAATCGTGTTATAGTCAGTTGATACGCTTACCTGAACGGGGATCCCGATTTTGTCGGACAGCAGATTTTCAAGCGGCTTGGCTTTGGCTTCAAGCGTGTCGGCATTCTGGGAAGGAACAAATTGGACGGTCAGTTTTTCAGGGATATACCCGGTTGATTCTGTAGTCGTGCTGCTGACTGTGCTTGTGTCTTGCGAGTTCTCCTGGCCAGCGTTCGCCGCGGCTTTGCCGCCGGTGTCGGTATTACCGCCGCATCCGCTGATGACAGCGAAGGACAATAACAGGGGCATCGTGAATTTCATCCATTTTTTCAAAGCAATGACCTCCATTTTATAAGTTAAATGATATGTCTTACCTGCTTCACTATACGGAGGGAGTGTTAATGGCCTGTCAATGAAATGATAACTTTTTGTAAAGACATGGAATTTTAATATAAAACTGCATTTCGGTTGATAGAATGGCTTGAAGAAGATATGAACAGGAGAGTTGGTATGAATTCGACGAATAAAATGACGATTGCCGTGCTGGCTACCAGCGACATACACGGGCATCTGTTCCCAACGGATTACCGGACTCAAGAGGAACGGAATCTAGGGCTCGGCAAGCTGGCGTCCCTGATCCGCGAAGAGCGGCATATACATCCGGACCTGCTTCTGATCGATAACGGAGATTTGATTCAAGGCTCTCCGCTGGCTTCCTATGCAATAAAAAGAGGAACCGATATCCACCCTATGATTAGTGCGCTGAATGAACTGGGTTATGATGCAGCCGTTCCGGGTAACCATGAGTTTAATTATGGTATGGAGACGCTCGGACAAGCAGTGCGGGATTCCCGGTTTCCTTGGCTCTCTGCTGGTATCCGGTTGCGGGATAGCAGGGAGCCCGCCCTCGGAAAGCCCTATCTAATCAAGCACATCGGTGGCATCCGGGTGGCGGTGTTGGGTGTGACGACGCACTACATTCCATGCTGGGAGAATCCGTCCCATATTCAGGGTCTGGAATTCCATGATGCCTTGGAAACCGTGAAGGACTGGGTGCCGCGCATCCGTCTGGAGGAGCAGCCCGATGTGATGATCGTGGCGTACCACGGCGGATTTGAGCGCGATATAGAAACCGGAGAACCAGCGGAAAACATCACCGGGGAAAACCAGGCTTACGCCATGTGTGCCGAGGTGGATGGCATTGATGTGCTCATCACCGGACATCAGCATCGGCTGCTGGCCGGGCAGGTGCATGGAGTAACGGTAGTCCAACCCGGCTTCAACGGACAGGCCATTGGCAAGCTCAGCTTGGATCTGACCAGGGAGCAGGAACGCTGGATTATCGCGGAGAAGCGGGCCGAGTTACTGCGACCGGAGACAGGGACGACGGCCGACACGGTGTTGCTCGCTTCCAGCCGGGATATAGAAGGCCGGACCCAGGCATGGCTCGACGAGCCGATCGGACGGGTAGAGGGTGACATGGGCATGAACGATTCTTTCGCCTGTCGGCTAGAGGAGCATCCCTTTATTGAGTTCATCCATCGCGTGCAGATGGAATATGCGGGGGTCAACGTTTCCTGCACGGCATTGCTAAGTGAAGATTCCAAGGGCTTTGGAGAGATTATTACAAGGCGGGATATCCTTACGAATTTCATGTATCCGAATACGCTGGTCGTTCTGCGTCTGACCGGGCGCGACATTCGGGATGCGCTGGAACAGACAGCCTGTTATTTTACGGTCGGCCCAAGAGGGACCCCTGCCGTGAACCCGGCATATGTGAAGCCGAAAGCGCAGCACTATAATTACGACATGTGGGAAGGCATTGAATATACAATAAACCTTGCAGAGCCCCCAGGATCTAGGGTCAGCAGGCTGAAATATAACGGCGCCGACTTGCCGGGCGAGATGGAGCTGGATGTGGTCATGAACAGCTACCGGGCAAGGGGCGGAGGGGATTACAGCATGTTTCAGGGGAAAGAAGTGATTCGGGAGATTCTGATCGACAGCGCGGAGTTAGTGGAACGGTATATCTCGGAGCGCGGAAACATTGCGTCTGCATGTAATCACAATTGGGAAATCGTCATAGAGAGGAATTAGATTGGTGGACAATTGTTATACGTAAGGAGAGGTTTTACATCTATCAACATGTTTAACGGAACTGTCCTTACCATCGCGGCTTACTATTTTATTTAGCCCTCTTGACTTTATACCTAACTAGAGAGTTTATACTCAAACCAATAAATCAAGAGAGATGGTGAAAGCATTGTTTAAAATCAGCGAATTTTCCAGGCTGAGCCGGATTCCGTTACAAACCCTACGCTATTACGATCAGATCGGAATTCTGAAGCCGGCCATGATCGATGAATCGACTGGATATCGGTATTATTACGCCGAACAGCTTCTGGAAGTCAACCGAATAGTCATATTTAAGGAGTTGGGGTTCACGTTACAGCAGATCGTGCAGCTCCTTCATGAAGATATATCAACGGAACAGATTCGCGGCATGCTGAGGCTCAAGGAGAGTGAAATCGCACGGCAGCTTGATATCGAGCTGTCTAGACTCGCCCGGGTCAAAGAAAGGATGCAGCTTCTAGAACGTGATGGAAAGGTAGATAAGAAACAAGAGGTTGTCATGAAACGCGTTGAAGCTATGCACATGATCACTTATGCTTCCCATGGCACTGTTGAGGATATCCCAAGCCTGTTCGAAATGTTCGATGGTCTGCTTGATGGCCGAGCCAAGTCTCTATTATACGGACCGCAGACGTTGTTGTGGAACATATCCGGCAGCAAGGAGCATGTGTTTGAGTTCGAAGCCGGTTACGCCGTAAAATCGGACACATTCAAGCTGCCCGAGCATCTCCAGTATCGATTCCTGCCTTCTGAGACCATGGCCACGCTGTTATTCCGCTCGGATTCGATGTATTCCGAAACGGCATGTCTGGATCTTGCCGAGTGGATTGAGCAGCATGGTTACCTCATTCGAAGCGATCAGCCTGGAAGAGAAACCTATGTGCCCTTATCCGGTGAGCCGGGGATTTGTCTCATCGAAATTCAAATACCCATTGTAAATGAAGAGGAACGGGTATGAAAAATAAATGGATCGTTTATTTGCTGGCCCTAGCCGTGTTTCTCATTGGGACGATCGAGTACATCATAAGCGGCATCCTTCCCATCGTAGCGGAAGACCTTGGAATTACGACCTCCACCGCGGGATCTCTCGTTACGTCATTCGCCCTTTCTGCAGCGATTGGCGCACCCGTGGTGATCGCCGCAACCATCCGGGTGGACCGTAAAAAAATGCTGCTCATCATGCTCGGCATTTTTATATTAAGCAGTTGTCTCGTTTATATTAGTGACTCACTTGAGATGATGTTAATAGCTCGAATGGTCCAGGGACTCAGCGGTGGAACTGCCACAGTCATTGCAATGGCTGTAGCCACCCGTATGGTTGAAGAACGGAATCGGGGCCGGGCGATCGGCACGATTCTGATGGGACTTAGCAGCTCTCTGGTGCTCGGCGTGCCAATCGGTACGCTTTTAAGCGAAACCATGGGGTGGAGAACCTTATTCATCATCGCTGGATTGCTGACGGTAATTCCGCTTCTTGCAGTCTTTGCCAAAGTCCCGTCCATTACCGAACAAAAAGCCATTACACTCGGAATGCAGCTGTCGATTTTGAAGGATAAAAAAATGGTGCTGGCTGTTGCCATTACGCTGTTATATATCGGAGGGTACTCTTCGCTATTTACTTTTATATCCCCCTATTTGCAACAGAGTACCGACTTAACGGCAACGGCGCTTTCCGGTATTTTATTGATTGCGGGCATTTGCAGTTTTGCCGGCTCCAAAGTTGGAGGGGGGATTGCGGATGCGAAGGGGTCCAAGTTCACGATCTACGCCGGACTGTCCATCCAAGCCGGAACATTACTGCTCCTAACTTGGTTCAACGGTTCGATCTATGCTGTTATTCCATTAATCATGATATGGATGGCCGCCACGTGGGCGACATCCCCGGCACAGCAGTTGTATTTAGTTACCTTGGTGCCACAGTCGCCGGATATAGCCTTAAGTGTCAACACTTCGTTTATCCAATTTGGCTTTGCCCTCGGCTCAGGAATCGGGGGATTGGTGATCAGCAGCTCCTCCATTGGCAACCTGGGCTGGTTCGGGTTGGTCATGGTTTTGGTAGCGCTCTTGCTAGCAGTCCGACTGTTCGCTTACGATAAAGTCGCTGAACATGCAATCAGGCTATAGGGGATGGAATCATTATGGAGGCGGATCAGATTTTGCAAAGTAGCTAGAAAGAGGATGAAAAAATATAACTATGACAATCCTTGTCACTATTAGCAGATATGATTGAGCTAAGGATGATCATCTTACATTCTTTTTCAAAGTGGGGGGAAGAGAAGTAACGATTTTCATCAAATATTGAATGATAAGAAGGGATGAACCAATCATGTATATAACCGTTTCAGATTTTATTTCAGAATGGAAGAGAGAAGCAGAATTAACGCAAAAGGTGTTAGACAGTTTGACGGATGAATCATTACGGCAGCAAGTCTATTCTGAAGGCAGGACTCTTGGGAGAATTGCATGGCATTTCGTAACGAATACCCCTGAATACTTGACTGAATTCGGGCTTGTTCTCGATCAGGTAGAAGATTCTGATGAAGTACACTCCGCGAACCAAATCGCCGAGACGTTTAGAAAAATAAGCTCTGAAGTAGCAACAGCTCTTGAAGCACAATGGACGGATGATACTTTAAAACAAATTCAGAATGCCTTTGGACGTCAGGAATCAAATGCTACCATCTTTATGGGATTGATTAAGCACATTGCTCATCATAGAGGACAGGTTACCGTTCTTATGCGTCAAGCGGGATTGAATATTCCTGCGGTATATGGACCTTCAAAGGAAGGGTGGATACAAATGGGAGTAGAAAATCCGCCACTTTGAACATGAATGAGCTAGGAGAACAAGAACATACAGGCATAAGAAGTCGCGAAACATCGCGGCTTTTTTGTTTTGACAATGTAAGTTCATGAACAAATTTCATCCCCGCATTGCAGTTTTTATAGTACAATGGAATTTGTGGGTTTTCTTATAGATTAGTGTCGTGATTTTAGTGGAAGAGGAGTTTTTGAGCAAGTGAAAAAGTTATATTCAACATGGTTCGGAAGTTATTGGAGTCCTTATCTGGTTATGGCTCTGGCCGGCATTCTCAGCGCGGTCTACTTCGGAATCACCCATACGGTATGGGCTGTAACCGGTGAATTTACCCGTCTTGGGGGGCATATTCTGGAATTCATCGGGGTGGATATATCGGATTGGGCGTATTTCGACCTCGTCCATATGGACGGAACGACATGGACGAGGACCGACGGCTGGATCGTATGGGGCATGTTTATCGGAGCCCTCGTTACGATTCTGCTGAGCAGCAATTTCAAGATCCGAATGCCGAGACAGAAACGGCGGTACGTTCAGGGATTTGTCGGCGGAATCATCGCGGGCTTCGGAGCCCGGCTGGCTCTGGGCTGCAATCTCGCAGCCTTTTTTACCGGCGTGCCTCAATTCTCCCTTCATTCCTGGATCTTCATCGTTGCTACTGGCGTAGGCACATTCTTGGGCGCTCGGCTGGTTAACACAAGATGGTGGAAAGGAAAGCCCGTTCTGAAAATGGGCGGTACCGTGCCGTCCGTTAAATCGGGTAAGAACAGGCAACCTCTACTGGGGGCTGTGCTAGGTCTTGCGTACATCGCACTGATCGTATATTTCTATGCAACTGGCCGCACGATGTTGGGGACAGCCGCCCTGTTCGGAGCGGCATTCGGTATTCTGATCGAACGGGGGCAAATCTGCTTTACTTCTGCATTCCGAGATCTGTGGATCAGCGGCCGGGCTACGATGACAAAAGCCATTGTTGTCGGCATGGCAGTCAGCTCTGTCGCTACGCTTATCGTAATTCTTGTATACGGTCTGGACCCGATTACAAAAATTGCTGCACCCAGCACCTTTATCGGCGGATTGCTCTTCGGCCTGGGTATTGTCATGGCCGGCGGATGCGAAACCGGCATGATGTACCGGCTGATGGAGGGACAAGTTGTCTTTTTACCCGTGTTTATCGGCAACATTATAGGCGCAACCGCTTTGGCATATGCATGGGATCATATGGGGGTATTTAACCTTCTCGTGAAGAGTGGCTCGCCTATTAATCTGATCACCGTCATGGGTCCGGCGGCTGCATTGATTGTTACGCTGCTCGTACTCGGTGGCGGATTCGCTGTCGCCGCATACTGGCAAAAAAACTACCGCTTCGGCGTAGGATTCAAGAAAGGGGATGCAACCCATGTCCGTTGATTTCACACTGGACCTCCGGGGGGAATCTTGTCCATACCCGGTCATCTACACACTCGAAACGCTCCGTGATATGAAAAAAGGACAAACGCTTCAGGTCATCTCGGACTGTCCGTCCGCTTTTCGCAACGTGCCGGAGGAAGTCGTAAAACACGGCTACACCATGGCACAGGAGCCGGTCAAAAACGGCCAGGAATTCAGCCTGTTTATCCAGGCGTAATGCTATTATCATAATTGCGTAAAAAGCCTCCCTTCTGAAATTCTGACAGGGGGGCTTTTTGTGTGAGCTGTTCTGCGGCAACAGAAAGCAACATGGAATGTTATCCTTGATTGGTGGTTTGCTCGGAAAATGACTTTATAATGAGAAAAAAGGATGTGAACAACATGATTAATATGAATTTGAAGAAATTGCGAAAAATGCACCGATTCACTCAAGAAGAAGTTGCCGAAAAGATCGGGGTATCAAGACAAGCTGTTGCGAAGTGGGAAAATGGAGAGACTGTACCGGATATTCAGAATTGTACAGCTCTTTCGGATCTGTATGGCGTGGTATTGGATGATCTGGTCCATTATTCCGATAAGCATTCAGAAATCGGCCTGCGGCCGAAGGGAAAACATATTTTTGGAATGGTACGGGTTGGGGAACGAGGACAGATCGTGATTCCCAAAAAAGCCAGAGATATATTCGATATACGCCCCGGTGATCGCCTGGTGGTTCTAGGTGATGAGGAGCAGAAGGGAATTGCCATTATGAAAAGCGATGGCTTGCTGCAGTTTGCAGAGGATATATTAAATGCGCAGACATTCGAGGAGGAAGATGAGTGATTGCCATACAAACGATGAATTTAACTAAAAGATACAAGACCAAAACCGCGGTTGATTCACTAAACCTTCAGATCGAGCATGGGGAACTGTTTGCTCTGCTTGGCGTGAATGGTGCAGGAAAAACGACAACGATCAAGATGCTAACCTGCCTCAGTAAGCCGAGCAGCGGCGACGCGGCACTGTTAGGAGACAGTATCGTTGCCAATCCATATGCAGTGAAAGAAAAAATTAATGTGTCTCCTCAGGAAACGGCTGTTGCTCGGAATTTGTCCGTGAAAGAGAATCTTGAGTTTATTGCTAAAGTTTATGGATTTGAATGTCCATCTATTGCCGTTAAGGTGGAGGAAATGCTGGATACTTTTAGTCTTCGAGAGGTAGCTCAAGATAAAGCAAAAACGTTATCGGGAGGCATGCAAAGACGACTTAGTATTGCCATGGCCTTGATTTCGAACCCTTCGATCCTTTTCCTAGACGAACCCACACTGGGACTGGATGTCATTGCAAGACGGCAGCTTTGGGCAGCTATTAAACAACTAAAGGGAAAAATCACCATCATTCTGACAACCCACCATATGGAGGAGGCAGAAGCGCTTTCGGATCGAATCGGGATTATGGCGAAAGGGAGATTAAAGGCAGTTGGAACTGCTGCTGAATTAACAGCAAAAACAAACACCCTAACGCTTGAGGATGCATTTGTATCTTTAGCTGCAGTAGAGGAGGCAACAGGATGAGATCTGTAGCATTTGCCACACGAAACCACAAAGAAATGGTTAGAGATCCGCTGAATTTGGCCTTTGGCATCGGCTTTCCATTAGTTATACTGTTGCTGCTATCTGCTCTTCAACAGAATATTGAAATTGAACTCTTTGTCATTGATCAGCTTGTTCCGGGCGTTGCCGTGTTCGGGTTCTCCTTCATTTCACTTTTCTCTGGGATGCTTATAGCCAAAGATAGGAGTTCCTCATTTTTAATGAGATTGTATACGGGTCCGCTAACTGCACCGGATTATATCGTGGGATATACGTTACCTTTAGTTCGAATGGCGATTCTCCAAGTTGCCATAACCTTTGTTGCAGCTTCCTTCTTGGGATTACAAGTAACATTGAATGTTCTGCTCTCCGTTATTGTGCTCCTTCCAACAGCTGTTCTGTTCATAGGAATCGGGTTGCTGGCAGGCAGTATATTTAATGATAAGCAGGTAAGTGGTATATGTGGTGCGTTATTGACGAATCTTAGCGCATGGCTTAGCGGCACTTGGTTTGATCTGAATCTTGTCGGCGGTTGGTTTAAAGAGATTGCGTATGTTCTCCCCTTCGCCCATGCGGTTGACGCGGGAAGAGCGGCGATTTCAGGAGATTACGCTTCGATCTTACCTCACCTGTGGTGGGTGATTGGGTATACCGTGGTTATCATGGTTGTCGCCATTTTCGCGTTTAGGAAGAAAATGAGTGGAGACAACGATTAGTGAATGGACTCATGAAGAGGGGACGACTATATGTTACAACCAGAACAATTATTGGATCTCTTGGCAAGCTGCGAGCTGGAAAGTGTGAAAAGCTCTCCAAGTTAATTGAATGACTTGGAGAGCCATTTTATTGGAGAAGATTACATTGAATCAGTACTTGATTTTAAGCGTGTCACCATCAAGATAGACACCCTCGGAACGCATAATCGGCAGCTTCTGCTCCGCCGAAAAGCCAATGGTTTCCCCGTCTCTTAGTGTGACGTTCTGTTCAACGATATATAAAGAAATATCCATCAGAAATTCACGAAGCTCGGCAGGTGTCACCTGGCTGTCCAGCACTTCGATCTCGTCTTTACCAAAGGCTCTGAGCCCATATGTATATCCATTAACTCCGGATTCCGTACGAACTAGCCCGAAGTATACCAGATTTAATAGTGGAAAAAGATCGTCGGATTTTATGGTGTCAGCCATTTCCACAAAGAGCTCAGGCTGAAATACCGTGCCGGATGAATAGAGGCCGACGGCATTAGGCAGCTTCAAACAGCTCGCCGCCAGCTTGGTGTACACCCTGCCGCTATCAAGCGGGGAGGCAGCACGCGTAAGCACCGCCAGAATAAGCTGGCTGACATGGGTTTTGGTTACCTCCACAGCCTCTGGCCACAGGTAGTTGCCTTGCGCGTAATGCTCAGCCTCGCCATCCGGTACCGGAGCGTCAACGAAGCTGACCGCGATCATGCAGCCGTCTGCCTCAAAGACCAGAATTCCTTCTTTTTCCTCTCCGGAGCTGCCATCCTCCGAGGAAGAGGAAATATTCCAATCGCGCAGAAGATTTGCTTTGATCTGTTCCAGATCGCATTCCGATGAGTTCAACAGAACGAAGCCATTAAATACCCCGGATGATTCATTGGAACCCAGCGCGTTATCCTCTGAAGTTTCCCCTGCCTCATATAGTGCCGCCTGCTTCATCCAATACTCACGAATCATGTTAACCATGGCTACAGCTTCCTGTTCCGCGGTGGAAGGATGATAGGGCTGCATCTCACTGAATACATGTCCACAATGCTCGGTGTCTGACGGACTTTCATAACCGCCGCAGACGCCGACCAGCCATTTGCCAAACAGGGTCTTCTTATATTTGAAAATATAATACTGCATGTCGTGGAGATCAAATTCTCCCGCTAATTCGATTTTGCTGGGTTTATGGCCGAGCTCTTGTTCATTTGCCAGCCATTCGATCATGGAATCCTTAGCTGCTTGTTGTTGAACTGTCATTGTGTTCCTCTCCTTATACATGTGCGATAGTGTAACTGTTATATTCTACCAACCTTTATTGTGTTGGGCAATACTAGAAAAACGCGAATGAATGGTCGATAAGGGAACGTTTTTTGACTTTTGGTATTCTCAAATATAGGCAGGATTGATCCATAACCATATTGAATATTTTTACATACATACGGAGGAATGGAGGTGGGTAGGTGGAACTTCTAAGGGTTTCATATGAGCAGAAATTAATACTAGAAGAATAATCCCTACTTGACAGGTGGAATTAATTGGTTTAATCTAGCCACAGGCATTACGCTTCAGTCATCATTAAATGATCATTCATTATCTTAGCATTGAACGATAAGGTCAGCCGATTGGTCCACCAAAGGCTCCTGTTTACTCGTTTTGTCGTTAATACGACAAAGGGTAGATGGGGGTCTTTCTGTATTTTCAAGAGTTCTCAGTGGCAGATAAGGACCGGCATACGGAGGTCATGACCCGAGAGAGGAGCGACATGGAAGAGAAGGATTGGGGTTTATTGGAGGAGGCCGATTGGCATTTTCGCAAAGTGGTTCGCAGGTTTGTCAAAGAGCGTGACAAAATTTCGGTAGAAGGCATCTCACTGCCAGGTTTGTTGATACTCAACACGATATTCCGGGATGGTGAACAGAGGCTTGGTGAACTGGCGGAACAGCTCGATTTTACATCCGGAGCCGTAACGGCGATATGCGACAAGCTGGAGACTTCCGGGCTCGCGATCAGAAGGCGAAGCAAAACAGACCGGAGAGCGATTGCCTTAGACATTACGGAAGCAGGCAGAGAGATGCTGCGGCGTAACGAAAATGTTGGCGGGTACATGATTGAGCTTATCTTCGGCGCATTCTCGCATGATGAACTCAGAGAACAGATTCATTATTTTAAACGGCTGAATGAACATCTTGAAGGTTTCTCGGATTCCGTGCTTCGACAGTCTGCATTATCCGCCGGACCCAATGAAGAAAATGTTCAAGATAATCGCGGTTCCATGAAACGTTCAAGCTCATTTATTTCTTACTAAAATTCAAATGTGAAAGGAAGTTGTGTACGATGGGACATCCGACGATTTATCCAACAGGTACAACGGTATATAACCCTGAGAAGACTTGGAGCGGTTACACGATATATCAAGCAGCGGATACAGGAGCTCTCCTCATAGACATGAATGGAAGAGAGGTTCACTTGTGGAAAGGGCTTCGAGGATTTCCCAACAAGCTGTTTCCGGGTGGTTACGTGCTTGGCAGCACATCAGAGCGCGATCCGAAATACGGGTTTCAGGATGAGACCAATCTGGTGCAGGTTGACTGGGACGGCAATATCGTCTGGAAATTTGACCGGTATGAATACATAGAAGATCCGGGGCATCCGCCGCTGTGGATGGCACGCCAGCATCATGACTATCAGCGTGAGGGCAATCCCGTCGGTTATTATGTTCCGGGACAAGATCCGAAGGTGGATTCGGGCAATACGCTCATTCTGGCCCACAAGAATGTGAAGCGTCCCGAGATATCCGACATCGAGCTGTTGGATGACACGATTATCGAAGTGGATTGGGAAGGAAATGTGGTGTGGGAATGGGCTGTTAGCGATCACTTTGATGAACTCGGATTTGATGAGGATGCGAAGCTCGCATTATCCCGTGATCCGAATACTCGCGGTTTTGGAGCTCATGCTGGGGATTGGATGCACATTAATTCGGCATCGGTGCTCGGGCCCAACAGATTTTATGATGCAGGGGACGAGCGCTTCCACCCCGATAATATTATCTGGGATGCTAGGGAAACGAATATTATTGCCATCATTGATAAAAAAACCGGGGACATCGTCTGGAAGCTTGGGCCCGATTATTCCACGGAGGAAACGAAGCATATCGGCTGGATTATCGGCCAGCATCATGCTCATCTCATTCCGAAGGGCCTGCCGGGCGAAGGCAACATTCTGATCTTTGATAACGGTGGCTGGGGCGGTTACGGAAAACCGAATCCGGAAGCGGGGGATGGTTTGAAAATAGCTCGGCGTGACCATTCCCGCATTTTGGAGATCAACCCCGTTACTTTAGAGATTGAATGGCAATATACGCCGACGGAAGCCGGATTCCAGGCGCCGCTTGACTCTTACCGTTTTTACAGCCCATATATCAGTTCGGCTCAGCGGCTTCCCAATGGCAACACCTTGATCACCGAAGGGGCAGATGGGCGAATATTCGAAGTGACACGAGAATTCGAGCTGGTGTGGGAATATATCTCACCTTATAAAAACAGCCGCAACTCCAATATGGTCTATCGCGCATACCGGGTTCCTTATGAATGGGTGCCCCAGCTTGAATTGCCCATTGAGACAGAGATTGCACCGCTGGATGTTGCTGATTTCCGCCTGCAGGGGGCCGCACCGAGAGGTGCCGTTACGAGCGTGGAAGTAGAAGGTACAATCTCATATGGAGAGGGAGCGCTTTGCGTGGCCAGAACGGATGAACTTGTGCAAAAAGGAAGGGATCGCGATGAGTAGAAACCAATCTTTGAAGCAATGGAGTTTTCGGTTTCTGTCGCTAATTCTCACCATGAGTATGTTAAGCGGGTGTGGCAATGGTTCGGGCGAGCAGCAGGGGAATCGACTCAAACTGAAAATCGCGGATATTTCCACCAATACCGTGTTTCGTGTGGCTAAAAGCAAAGGGTTCTTTGACAAACACGGAATTGATGCCGAATTGGTAAACTTCGCTACGCCAGCTGAAGGCGTGAACTCCTTATTCATTAAACAGGCAGACGTTGCATTCGGAGCGGACTTTCCGCTCCTGAACGCTGTCAGCAAAGGCGATTACTCTATCTTCGCTTCATCTGGAACGGCAACGGATTTAAGCGCGAGCGAATGGAAGCTGTTCGTTCGTAAAGAGATCGGGGGTGCTGCCGATCTCAAGGGTAAAAAGTTAAGTTTCTCAAGAGGCACGTTCATCCCCTATCTATGGGATGTTTATTTGGCTGATAACGGAGTTGCGTTGTCGGATGTGGAGTTGATCGGACAGGGAGGTTTCGACGAGGCATATGTGGCGCTAAAAAAAGGCGACATCGACGCCGCCTGGGTATATGGGGCAGTGCTGAACGAGAAATTCGGCGCCCTTACCGAAGCCAAAGAATTGTCGGATATGTCTAAGACACCGGTAAGGCTTGGAACGGGATTAATCGCTTCGAATGAATTGATCAACAGCAACAAGAAAGGTTTCGTAGCGCTTCTGAAAGCGCTGGATGAAGCATCAGCTTATGCCCAGTCGCATCCGGAAGAAACCGCGGACCTGATGTATGAAGAAGTCAAGCAGCCGAGAGAAGCGACCCTAAAGGATCTGCCGAAGAATCCATGGAATATTGGTTTTACGGAGAAAGCCTATGAAGGACTGCAGGGACAGAAGGAATATATGGTGGATAACGGTATCATCGAGAAGGATTTCGAACTGAACGAGAAATTGAATCTGGAATTGGTGAGAGAAGCATTCCCGGATCGAGTCATTGAATTAAAGTGAGGAGATGAAGACGATGAGAGCAGCGTCAAGGCAGAATGAAATCCATATTGAACAGTTGAACAAAAGCTACATACAGCAACCCTCGGCAGGTGACTTGCACTATATTATCCAGGACGTCAATCTGGTGGTAACAGGCGGCGAGTTCTTTGTTCTTCTGGGTCCGAGCGGTTGCGGTAAGTCGACGCTGCTTAGTCTGATTGCCGGTTTTGTATCCAAGACATCGGGCCAGGTGAGAGTGGGCGAGAAGGAGGTAGAGCGCCCGGGCCAGGATCGCGCCGTGGTATTCCAGCAAGCGGATTCCTCCTTGTTCCCATGGCTACCGTAAGAGAAAATGTGGAATTTGGACTTCGCATGAAACGTATACCTGCCGCGAAGCGAAAGGACATATCTCACCAGTTTATTTCGCTAGTAGGTCTTGCGGGGCATGAGAGCAAATATCCACGCGAACTGTCAGGCGGTATGAAACAGCGGGTACAGCTGGCAAGGGTATTGTCCAATGATCCGGCGATTCTGCTCATGGATGAACCGTTCGGCGCATTGGATGCGATGACAAGGCGGACCATGCAGAGGGAACTGGTACGCATATGGCAGGACACCGACAAAACCGTCATCTTCGTGACGCACGATATTCAGGAAGCCCTCCTATTGGGAGGACGTATCGGCATCATGTCAGCGGGACCCTCCTCGAAAATAACGGATATCTACGAGGTGCCCCTGGCTTACCCGAGAGATTTATTAGATCCAGCTTTCCATGCGCTGTATAACCAAATTCAATCGCACTTTGACGAGTAGAGAGGAAGGAAGACCCATGAGCAAAAAACTTAACAAATGGTCGCTTCATATCCTGCTTTGGATCGCTGCCCTTGGCGTCTGGCAGTTGCTTTTCCTTGCATATGGGCCTGAAATTATACCGGGCCCTATCTATACCGCCAAGGGCGGATACGAATTGTTGATGGACGGCACCCTGATTCAGTATATCGGGATCAGTTCGTACCGGGTGCTTCTCGGCTGGTCCCTCGGTAGTCTGATTGCGATTCCCATCGGACTCATCATCGGAAAGGTCGGGCCGATCCGCGCTTTCGCCGAGCCTTTCCTTAATTTCATCCGGTTCATCCCGCCGATTGCCTTCATCACCTTGTTTCTGGTCTGGTTTGGCATCGGGGAAACATCGAAAGTTATGCTTATTCTGTATGCCACCTTCTTCATTGTAGTATTAAATACGTTGACGGGCGTCTTAGCCGTGGAAGAGGATAAGATTCGCTCCGCCCGCAGCATGGGGGCATCCGAATGGCAGATTGTGCAACATGTCATCATTCCTGCGACGGTCCCTTATATGTTCACCGGCATCCGGCTTGCCATGGGTACCTCGTTCATGGCGATTATCGGGGCAGAGATGATCGCGTCCAATGAAGGCGTGGGATATCTGATCTGGAATTCACGTTTGTTCTTCCGTACAGATTGGATTTTTGTCGGATTGATTTGTCTGGGTTTGATGGGGTTTATAACGGATCGTGCAGTGGGTCTGCTCGGGCGTAAGTTGTTGTCTCGTTACGGGGTAGTCAGTACAAATTCACTGCGTCGTTGAACGTGGTGCAATATATGAAGCAGCAGTTCCCTCTTATGGAGGGGGCAGCTGCTTTTTCAAATCTCCTGGTTATTTGGAATAATGGATCACCATGCTTAACCGGTTCATGGAGGTGCCGGAATTATGGTAAACATGAGGTTTATCGGCCTTAAACCGAATGGATTTACCTGGAGTCACCGTATATTCCTCGTTATTGACACGAATGGTAAGCTCTCCTTCGAAAACAGTAATAAACTCTTCCGTCCCCTCGATGTGAGCCTCTGCACTTAAATAACCGCCATGCTCCATTTCTAATGAATACATCTCGAAGCGTCGTCCGTCCTCATATGGAAAATATGGATAAATCCGAACTTTTCCGTTATCCTCTACCAGCGCTTGTACCTCTTCTTGAGATACCACGACCGTTTCGGAATGAGGCTCATTGATCAATGATGTAAAAGAAAGCTTTAATCCGTTCGCGATTTTCCATACGGTTGTTATGGAGGGGCTCGATTCTCCGCGTTCGATCTGACCCAGCATCGTCTTGCTGATTCCGGTCATCTCCGCGACTTTATCCAGGCTTAGCTTCCTTTGCTCCCTTAGCAGCTTCAAGTTATTCGCCAATATTAAATGAATGGGCTTCAACATCATACACCGCCTTTTTTATAGATTGTGCGTTATAGCATACATAATGTATAATCATAACGTACGGACGCTATAACGTACAATTATAACTACTATAACATATGTGAAAGGAGGGAGCGCGTGTTCATCGTTCCGCTGTTGACTTATGCCATTGTCGCGTCATTTACGCCCGGCCCCAATAATATCATTTCGATGACGAATGCACGGAGCCACGGATTTAAAAGAACAATACGCTTTATCGGAGGGGTAGCGGCTGGATGCTTGGTCATTATGTTGTTGTCCAGCTATTTCAATCTGGTATTATATCCATTCATCCCGAAGATTAGGTTTGTTATGAATATCATCGGATGCCTGTACCTGATCTATCTTGCTATTAAAATCATGCAGAGCAAGCCGCAAGATGCAGATGATAAGGCGCGTGGATTCAATACCTTTTACTTCGGATTCATCTTTCAGTTCATGAATCCGAAGGTTATTTTATACGGGATTACGGCCATATCGACTTTCGTCATGCCCATCTCCACATCCCATGCGCAGTTGTTATCATACTCGTTCTTGCTCACGATCGTCGGCATTTGTGCCAACATGACCTGGGCGTTGTTCGGTTCGCTGTTCCAGCATCTGTTAACCCGATATGAGCGCCCGTTTAATATATCGATGGGATTGCTTCTGCTTTACAGCGCATTTTCTATTTATGCCGCCAACTGATACGCTCGCTTCATCGTGTGTTATCGACGCTTTAACTAAAAGAACAAGGCTTCCCGGATTACTCATTCGGAAAGCCTTGCCTTGTTTTATTCGAAAATGTTGGAGATTTGCTCTTTCAGTTTGTTAGCGGATGCATGGAACTGGTTTAGTTCCTCGTCATTTAACTCAAGATTCAGAATTTCCCGAACCCCTGTCCGATCAACCACACATGGTACACCTAAGTATACATCGGATACACCGTGGTAGTCCGTGAGCAGCGTGGATACATTGAGAACGGAACCTTCGTTTTGCAAAATGGAGACGATGATCCGATCGAGCGCCAAGGCGATTGCATAGGAAGTGGAGCCCTTGGCGTTAATGATTTCATAAGCCGCATTCTTGGTGCGGTCGAAAATATCCTCTTTTTCCCCGTCTGTCAGATCGATCCCGATCCCCGCGATGTTGGCAATGCTCCAGAGAGGTAGCTCCGAATCACCGTGTTCCCCGACGATATGGGCGTGTATGCTGCGCGGATTAATGCCTTTGTTTTGTCCGATCAAATACCGGAAACGGGCGCTATCCAGCAAGGTACCGGAACCGATTACGCGATTGACCGGGAAGCCGCTCTTCTTCAACGTGACGTATGACAGAATGTCAACCGGATTTGTAGCCACAAGAATGATGCCATGATCATTGTATTTCACGATATTTTGGATAATATCGTCAAATATCGCCGTATTGCGTTTCAATAAATCAATTCGCGTCTCGCCAGGTCTTTGGTTGGAACCTGCGGCAATGACAATGATGTCTGCATCCTTGCAATCGCTGTAATCTCCAGCCCAAAGCTTCACGCCTCCGGCAAAGGGGAGGCCGTGATTCATATCCAAGGCTTCGCCAAGAGCTTTGTCATGGTTCGCATCGATTAATACCAGTTCAGATACTCTCTCACGCAAGAATAAGGTGTACGCAGTCGTTGCTCCTACAGCTCCTGTACCGATGATCACCACGCGGGACGGGCGCTGAGCTTCATTTTTTGTCATAAGTGTTTCTCTCCCTTGTACTGAGTTAATGAAATTTGGTGAATGGTTGTACTTCTAATGACTTACCTTATTAAATGGCTGCGCGAACTGTGACTCCCTAAGGCATCGTCGATAGTAATGATAACATATTCAGGAAGATTTAAGCAGCGGGAATGTGATTTATTTCATCCTGCATGTTCATTATGTAACTTTGAACAATGTCAGAAACCACACTCATTCATCACTCAGTGAATCAAGGGGAGGGGATCACGCTTTCGCCAAAGGTGGTCAGTGCTTATAGGCAATCCTCTCACGTATAAACGAAGTGAATCGTTGCTTTAATTCCTGAATCATGACCTTCTGATATTCATTACCGTCATGGTAGAGCTCGCCGATCTTCTTGTACGTTTGGTCCAGTTGTTCTTGATAGGCTGAGGCTTGTTTATCGGGATAGTTCCTTTTGAACTCGTCCATGACGTTCTGGATGTATGCCGGTCGTGCGCCCCAAGTTCCGAATACCTCTCCGGTGCTTGCATGGAGAAAAACTGCAATCGGTTGGGCGCGTCCGCCATCCGTGTGAAACAGATCCATAGTCTCCATATGATCTTCCATGATGAGCACTTCAGACGGGATACGGCTATATTCCAATATTCTAAACCAGTACAGGAACATTCCATATGACATCCGGACACCAATCCGTACAGTGAATCAGGCAGTGCAGTTGGTTGAATGGGTTTCGCTCAGAAGTGAAGAATTGTTCACTCTCTTTATTCTCCCACTGGAAGCGATCATATACCTGTCTAAATAATTCCTTCGTACTAGGGATGCTGCTCAATTTCATTTCCCGAATCTTCATATTCTCCATAAATTGTAGAGGCGTTAAAGCCTGGCCGATTTTGTGTTGGAGATGGATGGGATGAGTCATAGGATCATACGTCCTTTCATAACGTAATAGATTCATATTGATATACATCCAAGCTAGCATTAACTTAAAACAAAACTGACCACATAAAAATGGTCAGTTTTTATCTGTTTAAGAAAGTCAGATGTTAATGAATGTTGTATGATCGATTGAAGAGCTTCGTGACGGGGGACGAGCAACTTGGACTGGATTTAATGCTTATGGAGAATGAGCGAGTATAGAAGACGTCGAATGCTACTCCTTAATTCGGTTCTTGAGGTGTCTCTTGCGGCATAGAACACGCTAAACCAATCTGTCACTTGAATACCCAGAAACACAGGTGGTAAGATGGTACATAAAATTCGGGTTGTGAAGCCTCATTCGCCTCATAACCCTAGCTGTAAGGAGATTTAATCATGGCAACCATCGATGATTTCACCAAACTGGATATTCGGATCGGGACGATCGTGGAAGCAGAGCCTTTCCCGGAAGCACGCGTTCCGGCCATCAAAATGAAGATTGATTTCGGCCCGCTCGGGATCAAACGCACAAGTGCCCAGATTACGAATCGATATGATGCGGACACCATCATAGGTAATCAAGTGGTAGCTATCGTCAATTTTCCGCCTAGACGCATAGCGGGCTATCAATCCGAAGTGCTCGTCCTCGGCGGGGTACCGGAACAGGGAGACGTCGTGCTTCTGAAGCCGGATGTCGATCTGCCGAATGGAACTCCCATCGCTTAAACCTGTTTCATCTGTCGGTCCGATCGCCACACGAGTCGGTCCGACTAGATGAACCTCACCTCGCTACGCCTTTTCAACAATTCTGCGGCTCCTTCTGCAATTTTCTGAACGCCGATTTCGATCAGTTCCTCCTTCACCTGAGATACGCTAAGCCGTATCATGGATTCGTTCTTAAACTCAGGCAAGAACATATTGCTGGCATCCTGAATATATACGTTCTCATTCTCCAGATGGTTAACCAACTGATATGCTTTCAATGGCTCCGGCAGCTGGATCGTGGAATAAAATCCGGATGGCGAACCTGTAAAGGATAAGAAGGGCGGCAGGTGAGTTTGGTAAGCCTGCTGGAGCAAAGCCCCTTTTTTACTATAGTTCTGCCTCATCTTCTGAATATGTGCACGGAACATCCCGTTCTTCAGATAAATTTCGAGTGCGCCTTGCATGAGCACGGGACTATGTATGTCCGCAGCGTGCTTCGCTCGCTGGAATATTTCACTCATCTCTTCGGGGATCACGGTCAGGCCCAGCCTTAGTCCGGGTAGCATGACTTTGGAAAAGCTCTTCGTGTAGATCACCCTACCGGAAGGATCGTAGGCAAACATCGGATCATGTTTAGAATCCGGATCCAAATCTCCCATATAGTCATCCTCAATGATATAGACATCATACTTCTGCGCCAGCTCAACAATCCGCTTCTTCTCCTCATTGGAATAGCTGTAGCCTGTAGGGTTATGGAACCTGGAGACCGTATAGAAAAACTTGATATCCCGAGTTTTAAAAATGTCCTCCAGCCGCCCAAGGTCAATTCCATAATTCGTAACCTCAATCCCGTATGTCACGGCTTGATGAATCTTGAGGGAGTCCATCATGCTAAAATGCGTGGGCTGCTCCACGCAGATATGGTTCTTTCCATTAGGAAAAGGGAGGGAGACGAGCAGATGCAGCGCTTGCTGCGAACCAGACACCACATAGATCCGTTCAGGAACCGTGAAGACCTGTAAGTCGAGTAAATGCTGGGCTAACTCAACACGGAGCGACTGCAAACCCGCAATCTGGGAATAGGTGAACAGCTCTTCTTTATATAGTTCAATCGCTTGGTTCATGCAATGCTGAAAGTCTCGGTAGGGCATGATCGCTTTGTCAGGTCCCGCAGATCGGAAATCGATCACTTGATCCGTGGAATTCGAGCGGTTTATGTTTACTCTGCCCTCAACGATATAGTAACCACTCTTGGGAACAGCATAAATGATATGTCTCTTTTCCAATTCAGCATAGGCCCGGATGGCTGTGTTTTTGCTGCATGAATAGGATTTTGTCAAAGCACGGATGGATGGCAGTTTGCCGCCGGGTTTTAATAGTCCACCCTGTATTTGACGTTCAATTGACTTTATAATGTCGGTGTATTTCATATCTCGTAATTCCTCCAATCGTTCTGTACGGGTACAGAGCCGGAAAACATGCATTCTCACAACAATACACTATAAGTATACTCTACAATACAGCATGCTTTGGTTAGAGATTGTTGTTAATTGAGAAGGCAGGGATCAGGATGGACTCTTTTTTACGTAATGAATATGTATTGGCACTTATGGGGATGGGATTGTTTCAACTGTGGGCATATCGCGCGAAGAAATCGACAAGGGTGAAATTGCTCCCTCCGATCATTGCCATCATTTTATGTTTATTATTGATGGTGAGCAACGCTGCCATCATCTGGGTTATCCTCCTTATTCCGATTATGGAGGTCTCTCTGTGGGGTTTGCTTGCTGTTTCGTTAATAGAAACCGGGATAACGTTTCATCGGAAACAGCATGCCAAGTTGTTGATGTTGATTGGGATGGATTGTGTCCTGATCATGATCATTTTTATCGTTTGGAGAACGATGTAATGACGATTAATTATGGGATCTGAGGAGTGGAAGCGATGTATTTTAAATGGATAGGGGTCTTCTTGTGCCTGAGTTTAGTGCAAATACATACGGGTTGTGATCGCAACAAGGAATTGGATCCGACAGAGATTGCGAAACAGTATGTGGAATGGTGGGAAGAAGGCAGCTATGAATCGATGTATGATCTGCTGTCACAGGAGTCCAGACAGGAGATGACAAAGGAAGAATTTGCAACGCGATTACAGACCATCTATGAAGGGATTGGAGCAGAAGACCTCACCATAAAGCCTGACTTTACGCCTAAGGAAGCAAGCGAAACAACGGATGAGCGAGTGTTCTATCCCTACCAAATCCAATTGGAAACATCGGCAGGTCGGGTGCAGGCAGAAGGTTCGTTTGAGCTTTTAAAAGAGGACAATCAAACCAAGGCTAAGAACCTGTCTTGGCGAATGGTATGGCATCCTTCCTTAATTTTGCCGGCCATGGATGCCTTGGATAAAGTGAATGTGCAGACGTTACCATCCAGCAGGGGCGAGATCTTGGATCGTAATGGTCACGGTTTGGCCATTAATGGCACGATTGAGGTCATCGGTATTATTCCGGGGAAGCTGGGTGACGATGGAGAACAGACCTTGGATATGTTGGCTGAACGGTTGGGAATTTCGACCGAGATTATAAAGCGAAAGCTGGATGCGGCGTGGGTGAAAGACGATCTGTTCGTACCCATCTTGAACCTGAATGCGCAGCAGGGCAGAATGGATTATAGTGATTTGGAAGGCGTTATAAAAAAGAATGAGCGTGCTCGAGTCTACCCTTACGGTGCGGCGGCAGCACATCTAACAGGTTATATTCGCCAAGTGACAAGGGAGGATTTGACCAATGCACCTGAGGCGCATTATGGACCGAATGAACTTATCGGTAAATCAGGATCCGAGCAAGTATATAATGAGGTGTTGCGCGGGCGGGACGGTAAGCGGATATCGATCGTGGATTCCTCGGGTCAGGTCAAAGAAATCGTAGCCGAGAAGAAAGCGGTAAATGGTCAGGATATCCATTTAACCATTGATACTGAACTTCAACAATCCATATATGCTTCATTTCGTGAGGATGCAGGTACCGCAGCGGCCATTAACCCCAAGACCGGAGAAATTTTGGCATTGGTCAACAGCCCGTCCTATGATCCCAATGCTTTCATCGTTGGATTATCGACAGAGCAGTGGGATGAATGGAATCACAATCCGGATAAGCCGCTATTGAATCGTTTTACTAAGCTGTATGCTCCGGGCTCGGTATTTAAACCGATCACGGCTGCGGTTGGTCTGAAGCTTGGGGTCACTACCCCTGGAAAGGACAGGGAGATCCACGGCTTGCGTTGGTCCAAAGACCCGAGCTGGGGAAATTATTACGTGACTCGCGTGAAGGAAATTCCAGTCCTGAATCTGAGAGATGCTCTTGTGTATTCAGATAACATCTATCTGGCGCAGGAAGCATTGGAGATCGGTGCGGATGCTTTTTTGAAGGAAGCAGTAAAGTTCGGCTTCGAAGAGGCAGTGCCGCTTCAATTCCCTTTTCCGAAAGCAAGCTTGGCTAATAAGGGGATAAAAAACGAAATTCAGCTCGCCGATTCCGGATATGGTCAAGGGGAAGTGCTCATGAGTCCTTTACATTTGGCACTGGCTTATACTCCCTTCATTAATGGCGGGAAGCTAATTCAGCCTGTGCTGGATTCATCAGAGCAAGAGAAAGGGCCTAAGGAAACAAGAGAGGTGTTGGATTCGCACACTGCCCAGATCATCAAGAGTATGCTCGTCGATGTGGTTCAGGATCCAAAAGGTAGCGGACATAGTGCTGATATTTCAGGTATTGAAATTGCAGGCAAGACGGGAACTGCCGAACTGAAAATCAGCAAAGCCGAAAAAGGACAGGAGAACGGCTGGTTCGTTGCGTTTGACACGATGGAGTCCAAGCTCCTGCTCGCGATGATGATAGAGCATGTTGAAGGCCGGGGCGGCAGCGGGTATGTCGTGAACAAAGCCACGCCTATTTTGCGAAAATATTACAGAAAAGAACAGTTTTAAAAATAAGCTTACGAAAAGTTCTTGTTATGCGAACTGGACGGTTGTAATATGGAATAAAAAATAACCGGAGATGATCTTATGAGCAAGATTCAATTCGCAGTCCAAGTTCGATTGGTATCCGATCTTACCCGTTCCAAACAGTTCTATGAAAAAGTGCTGGGTTGCGAAGTGAATGACGTTTGGGCGGTTAGGGATGATTTTGCGCTCGGATTCAAGCTGATTCAGGCAAAATCGAGTACAGATGTCACACCGAATCCAGCAGGCAAGGACCAAGAGACACCATGGGATACATACGCATACGTGGATACTCACCACGAATTGGATGAATTGTATGAGGAACTGACCTCCAGAGGTGCCGAAGTGGTACAGGAGCCTGTATTAATGGAAGCAGACTGGGGTGTGTGGAAGGATTTTGCAATTAAAGATCCGGACAACTATGTGATTGCATTTGGCTCCGGGAAAAGGGACTAGCGGTGGGATGATGGACATCGACATTAAGCAGGTCCTCATTAGCAGCGACGCTTCCCTGTTGGATTTGGATGCCATTGTACATTTTTTGCGGCAAAGCTACTGGGCTAACGAGCGCTCCGATGAGAAAATCAAGAAATCGCTAGAAGGTTCTACTTGCTTCGGGGCATATTACGACAACCGACAGATCGGCTTTGCTCGCGTGGTGACGGATGGCGCAACCGTCTATTGGTTGTGTGATGTGTTTGTGGATGAGGCTTATCGGGGGCAGGGTGTGGGGAAGAAATTAATCGAAACGATTACCACCCACGAAGATTACCGAAATTTATTCGGTATATTGTCTACGCGGGATGCCCATGGTCTGTACGAACAATATGGTTTTGTACGCGATCATGGCAAAACGTTGACTCGAATGCCGGACTTTCGTAGGAAAGACTAGTTTAATTTATTCGTATTCAGTGTTTACCGAGGCAAAGGGATCGGTAAAATTCTATCAATCCTTCGGATATGAGGACGGTATCATAAAAGGATTTTATAAAAGTTTGCCCTGTTAAGAAGGGGGATTCATCTTTGATTATATGGGTTAACGGCGCATTCGGTTCGGGTAAGACCCAGGCTGCGCATGAGCTTCAGCGAAGAATCCCGAACTCGTACGTGTACGATCCGGAGAATGCAGGTTACTTCATTCGCGATAATGTGCCGAAGGATGCCAAACGCGATGACTTTCAGTATTATCCGATGTGGAGGGAGTTTAATTACTCCATGTTTAAGTATTTGGACCAGGAATCCGATCAATTGATCATAGCTCCGATGACCATTACGAACGCGGAATATTTCGATGAAATCGTTGGTAATTTGAGACGTGATGGCGTGGTCGTACAGCATTTTACATTATGCGCCTCCAAGGAAGTACTCCTTAGACGACTGCGGAGCAGAGGGGAAGCTTCGAATTCATGGGCCGCACAACAAATTGACCGGTGTGTCAGCGGATTCTCGAATGATGTGTTCCAGCAACATATCGACACAGATCATTTATCGATCGACCAGGTTGTAGAGACGATTGGCGCTTTGGCAAATGTGAAGTTATTGCCTGATCATCGCAGCTCAGCTAAGAAGAAACTCGATCGAATCAAAACCAAATTTGCGCATATCCGATTTTTTGGATAACGAGTGAATGGACAGGAGATGGACGGTATGAACACACCCATGGAAACAAATCCGATCTTATTGTCCTTTCCAGACAGATTTGAGACGGAACGGCTTATTATCCGTGCACCGGAGTGGGGTGACGGAGAGCGTATCAATGAAGCCATACTTGAAAGTGTAGAGGAGCTTAAACCCTGGCTTCCGTTTGCAAGAAACATTCCCGCTGTGTCTGAATCTGAGGCTTACGTGCGTAAGGCTCGTCTGCAGTTTATGGAGCGCAGCGATCTAGTCATGCATCTTCTGGACAAAGACTCGCTACAATTGGTTGGCAGCAGCGGATTACATCGAATGAATTGGGAGGCCAGAACCTTCGAAATCGGTTATTGGCTCAGAAGCTCCCGAACCGGGCAAGGTCTCATGAAGGAAGCAGTTGATGGAATCACGGACTTTGCTATTCAGCATCTGGGCGCTAATCGAATCGAGATACGCTGCGATTCTTTGAATGAAAGAAGCATTAAGGTTGCGGAACGCTGTGGGTTTGCATTAGAAGGTACGCTGAGAAATGTGATGCCGAGGGATCGTGGCGGATTTTCACATTTGAAGGTTTATTCAAAAGTGCGTGGTGTAGAGTTTTAGCGATAGCTGGAATATAACAAAAAAAGACGATTTCTCTAATGGAGAAGTCGTCTTTTTGTATTATTAAGTTCACTCAAAATCAAATCACTAAAATATTTTATATATAACTAAATATTTTGCCTCGACGAAAAATAAACTCTGTATGTACGGAAAATTCAATAAAATCAAAAGGGGATGGACTGATCCAAATAGAATGAGATGTACGAATTTGTAAAATTGCATTGACAAAAACCTAAAGATGGATTATTTTTTGTACATAGGAATTAAAGTTGCATTAGGGAAAAATAATTGTACCGTTGCAGGACTAGGCTTGAGATGTCCAAGATCGTCTAAGGATTAAGCAAACTCATTATTGATGTGGAGTGGAGGAGAAGAAGATGAAGAACAAGAGAACTAGTAGAAGCAGGATATTTATAGGGGCGGCCGCCATTCTGAGTTTGCTGCTGGTGTTATCCGCGTGCGCTTCGGGAGAAGTGAAGCAGGAAGGAGCAGCGGGTGAACAGGGAGATAAGAACATTCGCGTGGTTACAACCATTGGACAGATTGCGGAACCCATCTCCGTTATCGGGGGAGATCGGGTCGAGGTACTGAGCTTGATGGGGCCTGGCGTCGATCCGCATTTATATAATGCAACCCAAGGCGATATCAAGAAATTAGATAGCGGAGATGTTATTTTCTATAGCGGGCTTCATCTCGAAGGCAACATGACGGAAATATTCGAACAGATCGGTAAGAACAAACCTGTACTGGCGATTGCGGATGCCATCCCGAAGGATCAATTGCTGCAGGATGATACGCAGGCCATCGATCCCCATGTGTGGTTTGACATCGATCTGTGGAAAGCGTCACTCGATTCCGCGGTAGAGAAGCTGAAGTCGCTGTCCCCGGATGACGCCGATTATTTTGAAGAGAACAAGCAGAAGTATTTTGCCCAGTTGGATGAATTGAAAGCCGAGGCCAAGGATAAGTTGAGTCAGATTCCGGAAGAGCAGCGGGTCATGGTAACCGCTCATGATGCCTTTGGATATTTCGGCCGCTTGCATGGTCTGGAGGTAGTCGGACTACAAGGCTTGAGTACGGAGGATGAAATCGGCCTCTCGGATATTAACGGAACGATCGATATCCTGCTGCAGCACAAGGTGCCTGCCGTATTCGTCGAGAGCAGCGTCAATCCGGCTTCGATTAATGCCGTCATTGAAGGTGCTGCCAAGAAAGGGTTGGATTTAAAGCTCGGAGGAGAGCTCTTCTCCGATGCCATGGGCGAAGCGGGAACAACGGAAGGAACTTATATCGGAATGTATCGTCATAATGTTGAAACAATCTATCATGCATTAACAGGAAGTGGTGAATAAAATGTCTGTACTTCAAGTTCAAGACCTCAATGCATCCTATCGTAAAAATAAAGTGCTCCACCATGTCTCCTTTAATGTGGAACAAGGCTCTTTAACCAGTATTGTCGGGCCTAATGGCGCCGGTAAATCAACGCTGTTAAAGGTCATGCTGGAGCTCCACCCCAAGCTGTCCGGTAATGTCTCATTTTTTGGATCAAGCTTAAGCAAAACCAAGACTCGTGTCGGTTATGTGCCGCAGCGCGGATCCGTGGACTGGGATTTCCCGACCGATGCACTGGATGTTGTCATGATGGGTTTATACGGCCGGGTGGGCTGGCTGAAGCGACCGAATAAGAGCCATAAGGAAAAAGCGATGGCATCGCTGGATCAAATGGGCATGGCGGACTTTGCCGACCGGCAGATCAGCCAGCTCTCCGGTGGACAGCAGCAGCGCGTATTCCTCGCTAGGGCGCTTGTCCAGGATGCCGACCTCTATTTCATGGATGAGCCGTTAGCCGGAGTTGATGCTGCAACCGAGCGGGCTATTATGACCACGCTGAAGGATCTGAAAATGGCCGGTAAAACCGTAATGGTGGTCCATCATGATCTCCAGACGGTTGAGGATTATTTCGACCATGTGCTGCTCCTGAACCGTACGGTCATTGCCCATGGGAAGACGGAAGACGTATTCACGAAGGAACATGTATACCGCGCCTACGGCGGTTCGCTTCGCTGGATGAAGGAGGCGTAACGCATGCTAAATTCATTATTGTCGCCAAACACGCAGTGGGTGCTATTGAGCACGTTAATCCTGGGCATGGCAGCCGGCATGATTGGCTGTCTCGCCTATTGGAAGCGGCAAAGCTTGATGAGTGACGCGCTGTCTCATGCGGCTCTTCCCGGTGTGGTGGTAGCTTTTGCATTGACGGGAAGCAAGAATCTACTGGTGATGATACTCGGGGCTGCTGCCAGCGCATTAATCGGGGCCTGGATGATCCAGTGGATCCGTACCTCCAGCCGCATTAAGGAAGATACAGCCATGGGCATGATTCTATCTGTATTTTTCGGATTGGGCATTATGCTGCTTACGATTGTGAACCGTACAGCGGGCGGAAATCAGAGCGGACTGGATAACTTTATTTTCGGCCAGGCTGCGTCCATGGTTCGTAAGGATGTTTTTACGATGCTCATCCTGGCAGCTTTAGTTATTCTGGTCGTCTCGATTGGCTTTAAGGAATGGAAGCTGTTTCTGTTTGATCCTGATTTTGCCCGGGGATTAGGGTTGAATAGCCGTCTGATGAATACCCTCTATATGGGTGTGCTCGTTCTTGTCATCGTCATTGGTATTCAGGCTGTCGGCGTCATTCTGATGGCGGCCATGCTAATCATACCTTCCGTCAGCGCAAGATATTGGACACAATCCTTCAAAATGATGGTCATTTTGTCGGCTATATTTGGAGGCGGCTCCGGGTTTGTCGGTACCCTGGTCAGCACAATGGGGAAAGGATGGCCTACAGGGCCGTTTATCGTTGTAGCCTCTTCCGTATTGTTCACGGTTTCCCTGATTTTCGGTGCTGAGAAGGGGTTGCTGATCCAAGCGCTGCAGCTCCGCTCTCAGAAAAAAGAGCATATGGACTCCCATAACCAACCTGTTTTAAGTCCCCGGCTGTCCGAAAGGGGGAGCAATCAATGACCTATACAGGATGGATATTGCTTACGGCCTCTCTCGTCGGATTGTCCTGTGGTATCGTTGGCGTGTTCCTGATATTGCGCAGAATGGCGATGATGGCTGATGCTATCAGCCATACGGTGCTGCTTGGGATCGTAACGGCGTTTATCGTCACAAGAGAACTAAGCGGGCCTCATATGCTGATCGGTGCGATTATTGCCGGATTGCTGACAGCGGTCCTCGTTCAATGGTTCCATTCCCGGGGCGTTCAGCAGGATGCATCCATCGGTGTTGTATTTACAACCTTGTTTGCGATTGGCGTTATCCTGATTGCAACTCAGGTTGGCAATGCGCATCTGGATACCAAGCATGCCCTCATGGGCGAGATTACGTTTGTGCCTTGGGAATTAATGCACGTTCCTCTGTTAGGGGAGGTGCCAAAGGCTACCTTTATGCTGGCAGCCGTGCTCCTCGTCGTACTTATTGTCATCCTGGCTTTCTACAAGGAATGGAAGATTACGTCCTTTGATCCGGCTTTGGCGGCCAGTATTGGCATTCCTGTCGTACTCTTGCACTATGTATTTATGTCGCTGGTCTCCATCACGACGGTTGCATCGTTTGATGCCGTGGGAGCGATCATGGTGGTGGCTATGCTTATAACACCTGCCGCCGCGGCCTATCTATGGACGGATAAACTCTCCATCATGCTGGTGTTAAGCGGAGCATTCGGCGTCATTTCTGCAATCATGGGTTACTATGTCGCGTTATGGCTGGACACCTCCATCTCAGGATCTATGGCGTTTGCCACTGGAATCGTATTTATTATCAGCTTCCTGTTCTCTCCGAGACATGGCGTGCTTTCCCGTTATCTTCATAAATTTAATACGCACGGCAGCGAAGAGAAACTGGATGGTGTATCCTAAAAAATGATGCTGTATGAAGCTTGGGCGATTAGATGCCCAGGCTTCTTTTTTTCTTCCAACACTCTTAGAGCATGGTATAATCAGGAAAAAACGACGCGATTGTGATGAAGATTATTTCAAGGAGTGAGTACATATGCACATGGAGTCAACAAGATTGGTGATCCGGGATTTTCAGGAGGAGGATTTTGCAAGTATTCATGCCTACGCCTCTGACCCATTAGTGACCGAGTATACAATGTGGGGACCGAATACGGAAGAGGATACCTTAGAATATTTAACGGAAATCCGCCAAATGAAGGAGCAGAGTCCCCGTGACAGTTATGAACTGGCGATCGTGCTGAAAGATAGTGGCCACCTAATCGGGGGTGTGGGTCTTCACCGATCGAGGACGAACGCAGAGCTTGGATACTGCTTGAATTCCGCCTATTGGCGACAGGGTTATGCTACGGAAGCTGCTAGCGTCATGTGCCGTTTTGGTTTTAAGGAGCTGGGAGTTCATCGGATCTACGCCACCTGCAGGCCGGGAAACATCGGGTCAGCTGCGGTCATGCGCCATATCGGAATGAAGCAGGAAGGGCATCTTCGGCAGCACCTATGGTTTAAAGGTGCTTACCATGATTCCTATTTATTCTCCGTGCTCAAAGAGGAATTCGAAATCTAAAATCTATCATAATGCTAAGGAGCTTCTGCCTCCATGGATAATACTGAATTGTTAATCCGTCATAACGGAATTTCGATTTACGAGCAAGCGTCAGGTAAAGTGTATTATACGAAAGAGGATCATATGTCCGTTGTTATTCTGGCTAAGGATGGCGATCAGCTGCTGCTGATCCGTCAATATCGCGCCGCCGTGGATGACTACGTCATTCAGTTACCTGGCGGTGGCGTAGGTGAGGGGGAGGATCTGGAATCGGCAGCACGCCGTGAGATGCTGGAAGAAACGGGCTGCACATGCGGCAAACTTCATTATCTCGGCAAGCTGTATCCGGCGTCCTGGAGATGCAATGAAATCGCCCATGTTTATTATACCGATGAGGTGATAAGTCAAGCAGATCAACAGCTCGAGGGATACGAGCGCATTGACGTAGTAAGAATGAGCGTAACGGAATGCCTGCACCGGATTAAGGAGAACGAGCTGCAGGACTCCGAGCTGGTCTTTGCGATGATGCAGGGTTTGCTCAAGGGTTTCATGCAGCAATATAAGCATATCGTGGATAAAAGAGTATAGATTCAACACACGAAGAGTCGCGCCGATACAGAACTTATCTGTAAGGTGCGGCTCTTTTTATGCGTGAAATATGGACCAATTCGTCACTTATGTCGCGGTGACAAACTTGGCGGCCCCGAAACGAATATAATCCATTATGAGCATAAAGGAGTGTTCGACTCATGGGAAGGCATCTGCTGATCTATGATGTGGAGTGGTGGATCATAGGAAAGCATGCAAAGCTCATTCAGCAATATCATCCTTCGCTGGACCTCATGTCCGTCGGGGAATTGGACCGGTATCTGGAACGTCACAGCAGTGTGGATCTTAATCAGGCCTATGACCGAATAGTTGCAATGTGTTTGGGAATCGCAGCCTATTGTATTTTCAAGCATATTCGTATCGATGCCTCGGCTGCGGTCTCTTATTATTATTTTAGTCAGAATTACGAAACCTTTCGTGAATGGAACCGTGATGAACTGATCCCCGATCCGGAGTTTCTCAGGCTTGTCATTCCCCGAATCGGCATATTTCGTGCGATGAACCAATAGCTGGGCCAAACGCTTAGACAGGTGGCTCCGGAGGCTAACGTAGAATACATCGGGCATTTTGTAGACCATCGGCTATTCCAGACATCCATGATAGTGCGCAGGGGCAGCACCCCTTTTGTAATAGGGTGGGCCGGTGATCCTGCGAAACGATCCAAAGATTACGTTACATTCATATTCGACTGGAAGGGGAAATGGTTCATTTATGGCATCCATTCGTAGGACCTGATGGGAATCCCAATTACGATTCCAATTATGCACTGTATCTGCACTATCTACAGGCACGCGGCAATCAGAAAGAGATGCAGCTATTGATTCAGGAACCTCATCTTCTCAATAAGGAGGAGTGAATAGCTTATGAAGCTGTCAGTCATTGGACCGGTATTAAATTGCGTTAGGATCAACAGAATAATCAAGAAACAGCCCCTTCATGATGACTGATTCTACAATCAGATCATGGAGGGGCTGCTTTATTTTAATCGGTTGTCATTTCTGTTACAGCGTGGACAGACGAGCATAAGTGGCTGACTACTTGAGATGCACCGATCCGGCCTAATACCTGCAGCCTGGATATTTGAGTTAGCAAGGAGTTGAGCTGCTGTTCATGGTAGCTTAGGGAATCGACACAATAATGAACGGAGTGGACCTGCGAGTGAACATCCGTAGAGCCGCAATAAACGACTTGATCAAACCTAACCTCCGAGAACAGATCAATCCGATTTGTAAAATACAGCCGCGGACCTATTTTTCGGGTTCCTACGATGAGATTGGCATGATATACATGAGTATACACAATCACAAGCAGATTCTCGTCCTCGCTTAAACCATTTACTATCTGCTGCCAGCGCCTGGAATTGGTTTCCCATACAGTAAGACCGAGCACCAGCACGACCTTCTTCCCGGATTGCTTGACTCTGGACGCGATTTCGTCCGGCTGATCTACCATATGAAAAAGGCTATCGTGCAAGGGTCTATTTAACAAAATATGTATCATTCCAAATATCTGTATGGGTAGAACACCAGATGAGGCGGAAATACCCGAAATGATTGGAGGGCGTACCACTGATGACTAGCTTTCGGTGTTAAGGAAATTAGGCCATTTCCTTATCTTTGACATTACGAGTTGCCACTGTCCCGGCATTCACATAAGGTACCAATGACTATACAAAGGGAGGGGCACTTGTGAGGAGATATTGGAACAGGAGTCTTGATGGGGGAAGCAAAGAAATTACAGTACGAAAAAAGAAAAAGCGTAAAAAAACCTCACATTCGGTGTGGAGTAAATTTTTATCTCTGCGTCGAAAGCTCATTCGCAGTATTGCAGGAATCCGATTGCAGATTGTTCGATTGAATGAACGGATCCATGCGCTTCAAGAGCAGGTGAACGGTTTACAAGGTGGAGCAAGTCCAGGAGCAAGTCCAGGGAGCAGTGTCTCTGCTTTTTTAAGAGGAAGACTGAACAGCCGAATTACAGTGGAAACAACGGCAGGTACCATATTCGGGACGCTGATCGCGATTGGAGAAGATAATGTACAGATTGCAGAGCCGAACGGCAGTATCGTCATAATCCCGCTCCGCAGCTTCTTATCTATCGCTTGATAAAAGATGGGAGGAATTAGATAGTATGGACTTTTCAGAAATTCTGGCTGCATTCGTGGGCAGAACGGTAGAAGTTGTACAGGTGAATCAATTTCTGCAAGGTCAGTTACGATCCTCAGTAGACGGGTTAATTACAGTGGAAGTGGTAAGCTCGAATTATATTCCTACCTCTCAAGTAGTCACTGTACTTAATGAGAGCATTTCATTCGTACGCATTCTGCCTCTCTGAATGATGGTCATGTTTCCATGTTTCAGACTCGCCTATAATGGAATTTTTCCATTCCAAGTATTGGTGGGGATGCCGATGCGTCAAGCTGGACGTTCTTAATCTTCGGTGGTACAGCGCCTCTGGTATATGATAAAGCTTGTGTGTATTGGATAGCTTCATTAATTGTCCGATATCCTCATACAGTCTCCCCTCAAAGAGAATATGATGATCCCAGCCATCAACCTGCTTAAGTATAGAGACATTGAACATGCGCGGAGCGACGGCAGGGGCATTTTGCAGTAGCACATAGGGAGACAAGGAAGAGGGGGCAACTTTAACTCCTTGATACACCAGCTGTTTATTCGCACGTTCCAGCCATTCCATATGATTAGCATACACGACGGCAGTATTCTGTTGGCCACCAGCCTCCCTTATGAGGATCTCCAGCGCATCGGGTGCCAGCCAATCATCGGCATCCAGCTCCAATAACCAGGGAGCTTTCGCTAGGTTCAATATTCTGTTCAGAGCTCGTGATTTGCCTGTATTATCTTCTTGTCGAATCAGCTTAATGCGATTATCCTGAGGCACCCTCAACAGATAATGTGCAGTCTCTGCATCGGTTGATCCGTCATCAAGAATCACAAGCTCCCATCCCCCGAAAGTCTGCGCTAATACGGACCGCACAGCCCAGGGAAGATATGAGCCATCATTATAGGTGCACAAAGCAATGGTAACCAGAGGAGGACATGAGACCACTGGTGGCTGTGATTGTTCTTGGGATCCAGCTTGGAGAAGAGGTAATACGGCTTGCCATTCCTCTGTTTCTTTCATCCAGGCGGGAGCCGCGCGTTGATGGTATAAGATTCCGGCGGAATCAACTTCCATCCATTCATATCGCGTGGACAACTCGAATTGTTTATCGTTCAATACGTATTTCTGAAATGGCAGCTGCTCTCTGGTTCTAAAGCCCGGCGTTCGTCCGCTCATGACAGTCTTCGTGCGCCATAACAGCGGTCCACGGGGAATGCGCAAGTATGGGACGTGTCTGTTCTTGGAGGGAGCCAACTGATCCGTAATCGAAACCGGATTTATGATATATCCGGCTGAGTGGTCGCTGCAGGTCCTCAGCCATTGTTCAATCTCCACCTTGGCATGAGGCTGGACAGAATCTCCCGCATAAAGCGTCATGAACCACGGGCCAAACTCACGGGCAAGTGTTTCATTTAGAATCGCAGCGGTCACTTCTTCGCTAGGGATTATCACGTGACGGGCATCGGAGAAAACGCTTTGAACCGATGCTGCAGTATTCTCGCATAAATGGGGATTTAAACCTGGAAGAATAAACACCAGCATAACCGTTCAGTTCCTTTCTGTATCCTTATCTTAGCTGTTACCAAGCGGAATCTAAATGGAATTAACCCAATCCTGGTTATCGTATGCCTACATGCGCATAGGGGATACAACTGGCCAATAACATACTCTAAGTTGCGACACTCTGGTAAATCGGGAATAATAGAGCCTAGAAGCAAAGCCGAATCTGGGATGGGGGAAATTGAATCAGATGAAATCGACTTATAGTCAAATTATTCAGCAAGCTCAAGGATTTGCACGCTCCGTGCACGATCGGGATGCAAGCGGTCATGATTGGTGGCATGTGCAGCGTGTCGCCCGCATCGCCCGACTCTTGGCGTATCTTGAAGGCGCGAATCCATACATATGTGAACTGTCAGCCTATCTCCATGACGTAGCTGATGAGAAGTTGAACGAATCGAAGGAAGCGGGTTACGAGCGAGTTCGGCTTTGGCTGATGCAAGCCGGTGTAGAAGCTTCGGATCAGGAGCTCGTGTTGGAGATTATCAGCACGATGTCTTTCTCTGGCGGCACGGGGAACGCCATGCGTACATTGGAAGGGCAAATTGTACAGGATGCAGACCGTCTGGATGCGATTGGCGCAATCGGTATTGCCCGTACATTTGCTTATTCCGGATGGAAGGGACAAAGCATGTATGATCCATTCATTCCACTTCGGGAGCAAATGACAAGAGAGGAATATCGAAAAGGCAAAAGCACGGCCATTAACCATTTCTATGAAAAGCTTCTAAAACTAAAGGACAAGATGAATACGGAATCGGCAAGACTGCTGGCAGATGGCAAGCATCAGAGTCTCGAGCTTTTTCTCCAGTTCTTTGATAAAGAGTGGTCGATGGGGAATGAAGCCTACCTGAACGAATCCCCGATTCATCGCGGAAATGTATCGCGTGTCCATATCGCCTTCGATGATTCAACGGCAGGGTCGTTAAGGATGATGCTGCGCTCGACACCGGGGGAAATCGTAGTTACATTGGGCGATGATCTTATGGTTGGGCCGCTCCCGAAGGACCATGATTTCTCCCATTCGTTCTCTACCCGAAATGAGTGGTTTCAGGAACGATATAGCATTACGCATGCGGATGACAGAAAATTAACGATGCTGCAAGCTGCCTTCGCTTGGCTGACCTTGCCCCAGCAGCTGAACGAGCTGCCGTGCTTGATATGGGCAGGGGATTCCGCCTCGGAACAACTTGGTCTGCGCAGGCTGTTATCACTGATACCGGATCATCTCGATGTTAGGTTGGTGAATGCGACAAGTATTCATCGTCAGCAAAATCCAAACAGTTGGTATCGAGGAACGTTTGAGATGGCTTCGGAAAAACTTCAGATCGTAATGGACACATCTGAGGAGCATGTTCCATTGTCGCCGCAAGATCAGGCTGGCTATCGTGCGGATTGGCAGCGTCTCGTAAGCGATGATGGGTTCCTGCGCGTGCTTCAAGGCGAGGAGTTACGCACCGTTCCTGAATCTTACTATGATGCAGATATACTGCAAGCCGCATATCGCCTTGAGGCTAGACACGGGTTCTTCAAGAAATCAGCCCGCATTATTGGCGAGGTGATCGGAATGGGTGAATTAACCGTTTCCGACTCTTTTATCGAGTATCGGGTTCGTCATCTGATTCAGGAAGGTGCTTTAACCTATAACGGCGAGCTGACAGCGATGCGAAACTACAGCATCTCTCTTGTAGATGCATCGACTCCCGAGGAGCGGTGGACCCATGCACAGCGCCTGGCCAAGGTCGTGAAGCTGAAGTCGCTGATGAGTGAGATGATGGAAATTAATCATTCGGAGAGAGGTCTCATGGAAGAACTACGCCAGTTAGATGCAGAGGGACTGGGATCATCTGTTTTCACCAACCCGGAAGCTTTTAGGAGCAGCATACAAACTCAAATCGATAGCCTATTGAGCACGTATCAACAGCATCAAGAACAACGCATGTCTTTCTTGGGTTCTCTGGAGAAGGTGTTAACTCAGATCGATGAAAGGGCACCGAAAGAATAAATTAAGCACATTCGTATAATGTTGGAAACTTAATATCACTAGGCAGAGAAAAGATTGTGGAAAGCGGTGGAGAGATGTTATTTACGGATCATCAGATTCAAACCATAAGAGAACAAGCGCTTGGGATGGACAAGCATCGACAAGTAACGCCCGAAGTGCTGGCAACTATATACGATCATCGTTTATTTCATTTGTTTGTGCCCGATGAGCTTGAAGGACGAATGACCTCTCTGCCGGAGGCTGCACGCATTTTTCAGGAGAGTGCCAGGATCGACGGTAACCTGGGATGGCTGGTTACGATTGGAGCAGGTGGAGGATTCTTCGCGGCACTGATGAGTCAGGAAGTGAGCCGCCGCGTATTCGCCCATCGAGAAGCGGTGATTGCGGGCAGCGGGATGCCGACAGCTACGGCAAGACAGGTGGACGGCGGATATATTGTGAACGGCAGCTGGAAGTATTGCAGCGGCTCTACCTATGCAACGACCTTTACAGCCAATGCGGTTATCGAACCAGATTCTACGATACAAGATGCAGCTGACGTACCGACTGCGGATCAGGACGAGCCTCATATTCGATCCTTTATCCTGAACCCTGATCAAATCGAGATTCTGGAGGATTGGAATGCCTTCGGACTGCGGGCAACGGCGAGTCATACGATATCCGCTGTGGATGCGTTTGTGCCGGTGGAGATGACGTTCTCCCTTACAGAAACCCAAGGGTATGAGAACGAAACAATCTATCAATATCCCTTCCTTCCGTTTGCCCAAGTATCTTTTGCTGGAGTCGCCGTTGGCATCGCCGAGCATTTCCTTGAAGCAGCAGAATCACTTGCGGCACAGAAAGGGAGCTCTCCTCATGTGATCGGCAAGCTGGAGGAGCGTAAAGCAATGTTGGAGCAATCCGTTTCGGATTTTTATGAGACGGTGGAGGGCTCATGGGAGGAGCTGCTGAGTAACGGTGGATTATCGAATGCAACAGAAGCAGAGGTAACCACCCGAAGCGTAGCAGCAGCCCAAACAGCATTATCCTGCGGCCAGCAGGTGTTCCCGCTGTTGGGTTTATCCGCTGCGATGGAAGACACCGAAATCAATCGCTGCTGGAGGGATCTTCAGACGGCATGCTCGCATGCGCTGCTAAGAAACTTCTGATGGAGAAGTAAACCATTGAGATGTATAACCGTTTAGAAGCAAAACCATGAGCCGCATACCAAGCAGCTCATGGTTTTTATGTTGATTTGCTGCTAATTCCATACCCCGAAAAGCACAATTATTCAGTATTCCCGTAGGAGGCCCGGTCCTCACCCAACAAAGGTAGTGACACTGCCCATTCCCATATTATCGAAACTTGCCGTAATCTTTAATATGCACTTCAATCGAGCATTCCACCGGCAGCTTTTGAAGCTCTTGTCGCCAGTTCATCTTTTTCCACTGCTCATAGCCCACCCGATTTCGGACAAACCTACCGATTCCAAGGTTGTCTACCTGATGTTGTTTCATGAGCTTGATGATGTTATCGCCCTTTTTTGAAATATATTGACTGATTCGCTGCTCTAATGGAATCATTTCATAGTGAAAGGAGGTCACCGATACGTAAAGGGCTGTCAACGTCACCGTAATCAGGAGCGCTGCAAACCTCAAGAACAAGGATGCCGTGCCTATGCTCCACCTTTGGTAATAATCATCGGAGGATGAGAAGAACTCAAAAAAGTTGACCGGGGCGCTGAAGGCAGTGGGGCTCCCGTCCATAATTCCGACGATACGACCCGAAACCAGCTTCGATGCGATCGTATCCGGCCGCTCGGTGGTCAGAAATTGGGCAAAGATCGAATACGGATCATCATCAATGCACTGAATCAGCATATTCGCATCATGGATAGCATCGATTTCGATATCCTTAATTCGCTTTATCACTTCTTTTACGTAGTTCTCATTTGCGATGTCTTGGATGTAAAGAACATAGACATCAGATTTGGTCACTTCACCAACGGACAATTTAATGACTTTGAGATGAGAACTCTGAACTCGCTTCCGGATCAACGACAGATTTGTATAAGCTTGTTCGGTAAAAGCCTCGTGCGGCCCGATAATGATGGATTCCGTTTCGGACTCAGCAACCGTACGTGATATTGGGAAAATAACATCGATCAGGTATGCTTTGTCCTCATAAAAGAATAGAGCCATGCCGTCAAGAATGCTCTCCACGCATTTTTTAGTATCCGTCACATGCTCATACTGGGATTGCTGCGTTAACGGTTCTAGCGGTGTATCGGAATTCAAGAGCGGAGGGAGCAGATCACGCTCCAGTCGATCCTCATTGACTAAATGACTGAAATACAGTACATGCAAACGTTCATTATGATAGGTTTTATGGACAAAATCGGCGGCATGATCAAATTGGTCGATGATATGCTGCAGCGTCAGCCTATCATCTTCCTGGGGGTTAGGATCTTGCTGATTTTCGTGAGTTTGGCCTTTTTCAGAATGCTCATGGCTAACCAGAAATATGGATTTTAACTTCTGTTTCATTCCCACGTCTTTACACCTCGGATTCCTGCATAGTCTGTCACAGTGTGTGTACTTTGCCCTGGTTTTATCCAACGAATCCCAAGTTGAATTAGGAAGAATATAAGCGGGAATCTTAGGCTTGAGAGACGAACGCTAAATCAACTAAAGGTGTAACGAGGAGGTTTAATATGCTGGGCAGCATCGTAATAGTTGGTGTTTTATCGCTTGGGATAAGTCCTGGTAATGATCAAGGGATAAAAGAATCTCCGAAAAATCAGTTTCAGCAAGCCATAGTTGAATCCGGCGGTGAGCTTGTAGAGGAAGTCTTAAGGGCCTGTGAGAAACATTTCGGTACAGCCCTCTTCTTGCCACCTCAATTGCCGTCCGTAGCTTTCACGCATCAGTATGGCCGCTGTTATGACATGGAAGGCGGATTGGACGAGCATCTGGAGGTTCATTATTGGAACCGATATAAACCTGAACATGACTACAAGATCGCGTTATATCCGCTGGAGAATAAACAGCAGCTGAAGCATCTATCATTTCAAGAATCGGAGCTGGCAGATCATACGACTGCAAAGTTTTACAAGGGACCGATCAATACGCTTCAACTGTTAGTATTCGAAAAGGGGAACTGGCAATACCTTTTAACTGCTGCAAATCGCGCTTCGTCGAAAATCAGTCAGCAGGAATTGACAGAAATTGCAGAGTCCCTGACCCAAGCCATGAACAGTAAGGACCCTGTTTACGCCATGTGGGGAACGCTCGCCGTGACGGAAACGAAGCGTAAATACAATATGGATGTCGTTGACTACCTCTATATGGGAAAAACTACGATATCCAATGAGATGGCGGAGGAGAAATTTAAGCTATGGCTTAAGAAAGGCGCTCGTGAATTCGGCGTATACGTAACCGTTGCGTTTCATCCGACAACCCATCAGTTCATATCGATTCGATACGAGGAATTCTAGCTGGTTAGCAGGCACAAACACGATTTTCAGAAAGAGATTCACGTTTGCTGTTTTTGAAAGTGGTGTTTTCCTGCTGTTCAGACGCTTATATATGGTGTACCATATTTGGTGAAACTTGCCTCCGTGATTTCTACATTTTGCGCCAGTAATAGTGATTTAGGAGTGATTCGCTTTGTCGTTTATAGTACTTAAGCTCCTATTTGTTCCCTTGATATCGGTTTTTATCATGGTGTCGTCGGTTTATCTTGGATATCAAACGTCAATCCCTTTGATGCTGCTCACGGCATCGTTACTGTATGCATCCGTCATATGGGATCGAAAGTTCGAATGGCTTCGCATTCTTCAATTTCTCTTTCTCGGGGCGTTTCATTATGTTAGCCAATTGAATTGGTGTATCTTGCTGTATTACATACTTATCATCAATCTCATTCATAAAAAGGAGCGTTTCATAGAAACGATGCCGCTGTGCCTCCTTATGGTATTCCAATATTCTATTATTCGTCTGACTTACGTGCCTCTTACGAAGTACAATATTCTGGTTTCGGTGTTTGATTGCTTAGCATCCTTTGTCGTCGTGATGTCCTTTCATTTTGTTAACTTTCTCGAATCGGAAAAGAAGAAATTATATAAGCAAAACGATTACCTGACCTATCATGATCCTTTGACGGGACTTCTGAATTATGATGGATATTTGCATAAAGTTCAGCATCTCATTGAGGTGAACAAGCCCTTTCAGTTGGTGTTACTGGACATCAACAACTTCAAATCGTTAAATGCCAAGGACATCTCCACAGCCAATGAAATTCTGATCAGTTTCTCACGGGCAGTGCGCAAACTGTTTCGAAACGATATGTTGGCAGCCTCCCGATATGCGGGAGACCGCTTTGCCATACTGCTGCCCGAGCACGTCAACATCGACAGCAGCCTGTTCAAATTTGAAAATATCGGCGTACAGGTGACCTATAGCATCACTTGTTACCCGCATGAAGCCTTAACTTATCAAGAGATGATCAGCACGGCAGAGGACCGGATATTTCAAATGCGGCGCAATTCCTGGATGAGAAGCCAGGAGGAGATGATCCGGACGGAAAAGATGAAGATGGTGGGGGAGTTGGCTGCCGGGATGGCCCATGAGATTCGGAATCCCCTTACCTCCATTAAAGGGTTTATTCAACTCTCCAAAAATCAAAGTTATAACATTCAGCCCTGGTATGAAGTCATTATGGGGGAGATTACGCGGGTAGGGGAGCTGACGGCAGAATTTCTACATTTCTCAAAACCCCATGCCAGCAATATGAGGGTAGAATCCCTTACGGACTGTATGACACGAGTCTATTCGTTGTGTGAATCCGAAGCCGCTTCACATGGACATTTATTTATGCTGGATGTAAGTGATGAACCGATCCAGATCGTCATGGATCGTGATAAGATCATCCAGGTGCTGATTAACCTGATCCGTAATTCCTTTCAAGCGATGGAGCACACCGGCTCCGTCAGAATCTCGCTCAGAGCGGAAGAACGAATGGCTGTCGTGGAAATTCAGGACACCGGAAAAGGCATTGCCGATGAAAATCTGGCCAAGATATTTGATCCGTTCTATACAACCAAAGAAGAAGGAACCGGCCTTGGGCTGTCGCTGTGTCAAAAAATTGTGGAGGACCATGGGGGCAGAATAACGGTGCACAGTGAGCTAGGGATTGGCACGACGTTTACCCTGCGGATTCCACTTGCTTAGAAAAAATGGATGGCAATCTACCGAAATATATCCTATGATAGGATAGTTATTTAGCAATGCGTTTGCTAATATTTTATTACTCATGCATCAATGTGTTGCAGGAAAGGAAGTAACAGATCGTATGTCGATGTCCACAAATGAAGCCGGTTCAGCCATGGTTCTAACTCGCAGGAAGAGGCTTCAGTTTGCCTTGATTCTCGGATCTCTTTCGGCTTTCGGGCCACTTTCCGTTGATATGTATTTACCTGCACTGCCCAAGCTCTCTGAAAGTTTAGGATCTCCAGCATCGTTGGCCCAATTAAGCCTGACGGCATTTTTACTCGGTCTTGCTCTGGGACAGCTTGTAGCAGGCCCGCTCAGCGATATCCGGGGGAGAAAAGCACCGCTTATTATATCCTTGATTATTTATTCGATTACCTCCTTGCTGTGCGCGTTTGCTCCAACGATATGGGTTCTGGTTGCGCTTCGATTCGTGCAGGGAGCAAGCGGAGCAGCCGGTATCGTCATATCCAGGGCTGTCGTCCGGGATTTATATACCGGTTCGGAGCTGACCAAATTTTTTACGTTGCTGATGCTGATTAATGGATTGGCACCTATTATCGCTCCTGTATTCGGGGCGTTTATCCTTAATTTCGTCTCTTGGCGCGGAGTTTTTGTCGTCCTGTTCCTAATTGGATTGCTGATGCTGCTCGCTGTATGGTTTGGTCTTCCGGAAACGCTCACTCGGGAGAAAAGGGCAAGCGGAGGGATTAAACAAACATTCCGTACTTTCGGCACGCTGGTTCGGGACCGCGTATTTATCGGCTATGCGCTTTCTCAAGCATTCGTATCCGCCGCGATGTTTGCGTATATCTCGGGGTCACCTTTCGTGCTGCAGGATATCTTTGGCGTATCCCCTCAAATGTACAGTCTGTTCTTTGCCGTTAATGGGGTTGGCATTGTCCTGTTCTCTCAAATTACCGGCAGATTGGCCTCCCGCACAGGGGAAACCAAATTGTTGACAACGGGTCTTGTCATTGCGGCCTTTGGCGGCACTTCGCTGTTCGCGATCACATGGCTTGGCGGCGGATTGCTGCTGATTGCTCCGATGCTGTTCCTGATTGTTTCTGCCGTCGGCATGGTCAGTGCAACGACTACGTCACTGGCGATGCAGAAGCAAGCAGCCCACACTTCAGGCAGTGCGTCCGCACTTCTTGGATTACTGCCATTGTTATTAGGTGCAGCCGCAAGTCCACTTGTAGGCCTGGGAGACGGAACTACTGCTGTCCCAATGGGAACGGTCATCGGGATTGCAGAATTGCTGGCCGTAAGCTCGTTTTTGTTCCTTGTTATGCCCTTTAGTCATAGGAAAGAGACGCCAGTGTCCTTGTAAAATAAGTCATAACATACAAAAGAAACCCACACTTCATGGTGAGGGTTTCTTTTGTTTATAAAACAATCTGAATGAATTACCTGTAATGCAATCATAATACCAGAGAGTAAACGAAACCGGACATATCATGTAAACGCCAATAGAGAAAAACACAACGATAAAGCAGGTGAACCAGCTTGAGATGGATGTCAGCCCTTGGTCTATTGTTTATGCTCCTGCAAGGGGATGAACCGGATAACAGCGATTTAATGATAACGCAAGAAGGCAAAGTCATGGCAAGCGTGAGCCGAAGTGACCATGCGCTTGATGTTTTCCCACTGCTGGATATGGATAAATACAATCAATGGGTAGATGCGCTTGATCGGAAAACCTATATGGAAGCCCGGAACGCCCGGATTGGCAGCAATGGTCAAATCATTCCCGGGCAGAATGGTCATAGACTGGATCGACGCAAACTGCTGGAGCAATATTATTCCTATTGGTACGGCACTGGGGGCGCTACCGTCGAAGCCCCGAGGTATCCGATTTATCCGAAGGTGGATACGGAGCTTTTGGCCTCCCTTCGGGTGAAGCCGATAGGTTACTATGTCACCTATTTTAATTCCAACAACAAAAATCGTTCCCATAATATCGCGTTAGCCGCTCAGGCGATTGACAGTGCAGTCGTGTTTCCCGGAGAAACCTTCTCTTTTAATCAGGTGGTTGGCATTAGAACGGTGGACAGAGGGTACAAACGTGCTGGCGTTATTGTCAGAGGCGAATTATCGGAGGGGGTGGGGGGAGGGATCTGTCAGGTCTCTTCCACACTGTATAATGCTATTGACCGTGCAGGCTTGCAGATTGTAAAGCGATACTCTCACAGCCGGAACGTACCTTATGTGCTGCCGGGGCGCGATGCTACGGTGAGTTGGGGAGGACCTGATTTTGTTTTTCAGAACGCCTATAATCAGCCCATCCTCATCCGCGCATTCGGTAATGGGGGAAGAATGACCGTTGCCATCTACTCTTCTGAACTCATTGAATATAAGCCGCGTAATGTACCGAGCATATCCAACGTGCTGCCGCAGGAGACGAGTGACACCAAGCATAATCCGGTTAACGGTGATTAATCCAAGGTTTGGAGCATGGATGCAGCAGGTCGCGGGCGTACTGACTTATACCATTGCATACACAGCCAATACACTAGAAAGAGATCAATCGCGTCGCCGCCGTAATACATCAGCATTCCGCCCAACTCGGCCTGTTCCGAAGAGACGCCGTCACTTCGTACGGTTCCAGTAGTCTATCCCAACAGCTTCATCCCAAGTCGATTCCTTATGTGTGATGAGGGTTTGATATAACTGTTCAGCAGCATAAGAAGCGGTATTACAGCCTTGGCCTGTTATCGGATCACTGAGAAAGACACTATCACCGCACCCTAGTATCAGCGTTCCGCCTAGTGTGGCATATGGCCTGTGAATGACAGGCGTAATCGCGGTTTGAAGGAAGGCGTTCTCATCGATGAGTGCACACCGATCCATATCGATTCGTTCATATATAGGAGGAAAATGCTCTTCAATTAGATTCACCATACGTGCCACCAATTCGGAAGAGTTCTTGATGCCTTTAAAAACATCCAATATCCCCTCAGGCACAGCTTCAATGAATAAGATGGTGGCACGACCTGTATCGGTAATAGCGGGAATCTCGAACATTTCACCGTTCCCAGGAAGAACTGTAATGGAAATACCTTCAGGCTCCACGGGCTGTACTCCGGTAAAATAACCAACGATGCATTTTCTCTGAGGAGCTTGGTAGGGAGTGAGTCCCGTTTCTACAGGAAAGGGTGCCAGCGGCCCGGTCTTTCCCGTTGTGTCGATGATGAGATTGTAGGATGGGGTCAGGTCCTGAAGACCTTCCGGCTTCAAACGCCCATGTATAAACTTCACGCCTTGCGCAGCTAAATCATGCATCGATTTGGTGAAGTACAAGCGTTGGTCCACCGATGCTGCGCTTCCGGAAAGATTGCCTGTAAACAGTTTTTGTTGGCCCAACTGAAAGTGAATCGTTCTGATTGGAGGTGCGTTACCCACGGGAGGCATGTTAAAACGCCGTTCGCGTTCTAATGTGGGATGAAAATGAACCTGCGTGGATCGGATTCTCCCATCAAGGATGTTCTGCGGCTCTTCATATTGATGTACCGTGACATCAAAATCATTCTTCAGAGAATAGGCAAGCTGGATTCCAGCGGTACCGCAGCCGATGATACCAATACGTCTCATAACATAAGTCCTCCTCGAAATGGGCTTTTAAATAGAATACAGTGATGCCGTTTGGATAAAAAGGGTGGAATTAACTATTATTCACTCCGGCATATGAACTAAGGGATTCATGTTAATATAATGAAGTTTAGTTTACATAATAATTAATATGTAACCAATAAGACTGCAACATAGTCAAAAGGCGAATCCTGTTAGGGATTCGCCTTTTTCATGGAAGAAGTCATTCATGTTGTTGCACATTAGGCATGAAGTGAAATCGGAATTTCCTTTACACCGCGGACAATCATACCCGGTCTCCATTCAAGCTCATCGATGTCCCGTTGCAGCTCAAAGTTGGGGTAGCGGTGGAGCAGCGTGTTGATTGCGATTTCACCCTCCAGTCTGGCAAGGGGAGCTCCCAGGCATAGATGAATCCCTTTGCCAAAGGCTAAATGCTGGCTCTTCTCCCGGGTAATATCAAAGATATCCGGGTCCTTAAATTGTGAGGCATCCCGATTAGCGGAGTTCAAAGCGATGACAACCAAGTCGCCTTTCTTCATATGAACACCATGAAAATCCATATCCTCCGCCGCCCAACGTGAGGTGCTGAATTCAACGGGACCGTTGTAGCGAAGCATTTCCTCAATCGCACCATGAATGAGTTCGGGTTGTTCCTGCAGAAGCTTGCGTTGTTCGGGATGCTCCAATAAGGCAAGCACACCATTACCGATCAGGTTTACCGTCGTTTCATGACCGGCTATGATCATCAGGGTGACGACGCCATATAACTCCTGTTCGGATAAGCGATCACCCTGATTCTCGGCAATGACAAGCTGACTGATCATATCATCGCCCGGCTGTTCGCGAACCTTGGCAAACCAATCCTTCAAATAAGCGATAAATTCATTCATATGCTGGACGACTTGCTCGTTCATTTCCTGGTTGGAAGCGCCAATGATGGAGTTGGACCATATCCGAAACTTGTCTTGGTCCTCCGTAGGCACGCCAAGGATTTCACTTATCACGATAATAGGAAGTTTGAACGCATATTCATCAATGAGATTTATGGTTTCTTTGGAGGAGACAGCATCCAGCAGGTTGTCCGCGATCTCTTGAATATGGTCCCGCATATCCGCAATTCGCTGCGGAGTAAAGCCCTTTTGGACTAATCCGCGAAGCCGTTTGTGGTCCGGCGGATCGGAGAACAGCATATTAGTGCTGAACACGCTGGTCTGTTCCTGCCCCATTGCTTTAGCGACGTCTTTACTAAAACGGACATCCTTGAGCGCTTCAACAGCTTCCTCGTAATTGCTGATCAGCCAGCCGAAACGTCCATCGGGAAATTGCAGATTCAGTATAGGATCGCTTTGCCTCAATTTCTCGTATACAGGATAAGGGTTATGGGTAAATTCCTTCGTAAACAATGCATTTTTCAGAGATTCGTTCGCATTTGTCATATAGGGTCTCCTCTCGAAAATGATAGTTTCCTATCCAGTATAAGGGAAGGAGAAGGAGATAACCAATTTACGGATGAAATGCCGACAGTCTCCAAATGATTGTTTTTATCAAACTTGTGATGGGAATGGTGTTCAAGATTGACTCTAAAGAGTGCCTTTTGGTCTACTGACTATACGTCGTTTTCTTTGTTATATTGGATCATATCTGAAGGGATGAAAGGGGGATTAAAGCGGTGAAATCCGTTTCCGGGGAGAAGGCAGCGCTGCTGGTTCGATTTTTTATACCGTATGCTGTCATTTTGGTGGGCTCTCTATTGGTTGGATGGTTTGCTTATGGGAAGACTGCAGGTCTTATCGAAAGCGAGACGGTAAGAAGCACCTCCGCCGCTCTGCAGCAAATCCAGGAAGCGCTGGATCAGAGATTCGCTGAAATCGAGAACATGGCACGACAGATGTCGAGCGAATCGAAGGTGCTGTCTTTTCAATTTGAGAAAGAACCGTTTGTCGGAACAGGTCCTTACCGTCTATGGGATTTGGAAAAGAGTTTGTTTAATTACAAATTGTTCAATCATTTCATATTGGATTATTACATTGCTTACAGGAACAGCAACATGATCGTTTCACCTCGTAAGGTGTATACGGCGGACCAGTATTATCGTTTGCAGCTGCGCTATGACGACCAGTCATTAAGCGAGTGGAAGCAAGCTCTGTTTGGGCAGTATCATTATAAAACGTATGCCCCGGGCCGTTCGGTCGTGTATGAAGGCAAACCTTACTCGGTTGTCAGCTATATGCAATCTTTCGGGAATAAAATGAGCAGCGGGGTTGTTACTGTACTGATTAACAACATGCAGATTCAGGACATGCTTCGCAAAGTCGATCCGGAACAAGAGGGTTTTGCCTACATAGCGGATCAGAACGGCAACTTGATCAGTTCCATAGGTTTGAAAGAACCAGATATTGTGAAAGCGCTTCCCAAACGAGGGGGCTACTCCCATATCCAATTGGGCGGACAGGAAATGCTGGTAACGCAATCTACGTCCAAATACAATGGCTGGAGCTATGTATCCGCTCAACCGAAATCCGTGGTGCTGCAAAAGGTGAATTATATTAAACAGCTGACATTGACGATCTTTATCACAGCTCTTCTGCTGGGGTTTGGGATCGCCGGCTATTTTGCATATCGAAGCAGCAGACCATTCCTTAAGATCCTCCAGCTTCTGCCGTCATCCTCACGGGATGCAAAACATGTGGTTTCTCGTAACGCGGTTGATTATATCGGACATTCCGTGTCCGAGCTGATTGAAAGTCATGATACGCTGAAGGAACGGTTGGAAGAGCAGATTCCGATGCTGCGAAATGTCGTGGTTGACAGGCTTCTGAAGGGTAGCTTCACGTCGATGCAGGAGATAGAGGCTGCCATGGAACACGCACAAGTCCAGCTTCGGGGATCTCACCATGCGGTTGCGCTTCTTCATATTCGGGGATATCAGGAGCCGTTTATGGAAGAGATGCTGATGGAGCTCGATATTGTAAAAATCAACCTCCGCGACCGGCTTCAAGCATTATGCGGGGAGGAGGTGCTGCTGCATGATTTTGGTGAAAACCAATTGGTCCTGATCCTGTCGGGAACGGCAGTAGACAATGCGGATTTTATGACACAGATGCGAGCGAATATACGGGTAATTTACGAGCAATTGAGCGGAATCTCAGATACAGGCCTGTATATGGCTGTAGGCGAGTGCCAGTCCAGCATTGCTGAGCTATACCGTTCCTACGGGGAGGCAAGGTTTGTGCTTCATCATGCAGGATGGAGCGAGAAGGCTCCTATCTTATATCATGCTGAGATGGAAACGCCGGCCTTCTCCTATTATTACCCGGCCGATGAAGAGATGAGGTTGATCCAGCTTGTGAAGGCAGGCAATGTGGATGAGACGCAGCAGTTGCTGCTGCAGATCAAGGAGAAGAACAGGTCGGAGCGGCAATTGCCGATGGCCGTGGAGAAGCTCCTTGCCCAGGAACTTAGCGGTACCTTAATGAAATGCTGCGAACCCACAGGGAAAGATGGAAGCGGCAGAACGGAGGAAATGGAAGCCGTCATCCGAGCATTAAATCCGGTTCTGCCCCCAGCCGAAGCCATGAACATACTCTATGCTGCTTTTATTCGGCTCTGTCGGAAAAACGAGGAGAGGAAGAAGAGCCATAATGACCATTTAACGAGCCGACTGCTTACCTATATCGAGAGGCACTATGGGGAAAGTGATTTGAGTTTAACCGCGCTCGCCCGGGAAACACGCACCTCTGAGGCTTATGTGTCTTACTTCTTTAAGGAGCAAACAGGCTTGAATTTCTCGGACTATCTGGAGCAACTCCGAATGGATGAGGCGAAGCGGGAATTGGCGTCAAGCGACAGGCCGGTAAGTGACATTGCTGCTTCTGTTGGCTATCTCTCACTCAACACCTTCAGCCGTGCGTTTAAACGGGTAAACGGCATTAGCGCGACCGAGTATAGACGTCTTCAACGCGCAGAAGAACATGCTTAATCTAAAGAAATGCACAGTGCATGATTGATGAATAACAGCTCATTCCAAAATACTGAATAATCGACCGGAAACATGAAGATTTACGCTGATCCACGCAGCTGTATATACTCCAATCACGGACCGCACCCGGGACGAATCCATTGAAGATTGGAGTGGTAGCCGCTGAGTGGCTGGAAGAGCATCATCCGTAGCTGGCAGTTGTATGCGCTTTTTTTTCTTCCGCTGCTGTACATCATTATTTTCAAGTATGTGCCGATGTACGGCGCGCAAATTGCGTTTAAAGAGTTCAATGTCACGAAGGGGATCAACGGAAGTCCATGGGTAGGATTTGCCCAGTTCGAACGCTTCTTTGAATCGCATGAATTCTGGCGATTGCTGAAGAATACGTTCTCCATCAGCTTGTACACACTGCTAGCCAGTTTCCCGTTTCCCATTATGCTTGCACTTGGACTGAATTATGTGAGGAACCGGCGCTTCAAGAACACCGTCCAAATGGTTACATACGCGCCTTATTTCATCTCTCTGGTCGTGCTGGTGGGCTTGATGCTGCAGTTTATGGATCCAAGAACGGGACTCATCAATACGATGCTCGGCTGGATCGGCCTGGGTCCGTTTCATTTCATGGCGGAGGCCTCCTGGTTTCAGTCGATCTATGTATGGTCCCATATTTGGCAGAATGTCGGGTTTTCCTGCATCATTTTTTTGGCAACGCTTTCAGGGATTGATCCGGCTCTCCATGAAGCAGCCGTCATGGATGGAGCCACGAAGATGCAGCGGATGCGCCACATTGATCTCCCGGGCATCATGCCCATCGCCATGATTTTACTCATTCTGAATACGGGGCAAATGCTCGAGACCGGCTTCGAAAAAATTCTGTTAATGCAGAATGCACTGAATTTGCGTTCATCCGAAGTCATTGACACGTACGTGTACAAGGTAGGATTGGTATCCCAAGCAATGAATTTTTCATATGCCACGGCGATTGGGTTGTTTAAAGCGATCATCGGTTTCGTGCTGCTGTTGATCGTGAATCAAACGGCCAAAAAGCTGAAGCAGGAGAGTCTATGGTAAGGAAGGGGGACTTGTATGCAATCACCTGCCATGAAGGAATCCGGCTCGGATCGCGTTTTTACGGTGGTCAACTACGCGATGTTATCCGTTTTCCTAATCATTGTGTTGTATCCGTTGATATATGTAGTCAGCGCCTCATTCAGTTCCAGCAGCGCGGTCTTGTCGGGAAAGGTATGGCTGTGGCCCGTCGAACCGACCCTCGAAGGCTACCGTGCGGTATTCAAAAATACAATGGTTGCCAAAGGCTTTATGAACACGCTGTTCTATACGCTGGCAGGCACGATGATCAATCTCATTCTGTCCGTCATGGCAGCATACCCGTTGTCACGCAAAGATTTTCGGGGCAGAAACATGTTCATGCTGCTGTTCGTGTTCACGATGCTGTTTAATGGAGGGTTGATCCCGACCTACCTGCTGGTGAAGGATCTCGGCATGATTGACACGATATGGTCGATGCTGATTCCAGGGGCACTGTCGGTGTGGAATGTCATCATCATGCGCACGTATTTCCAGACGACCATCCCGCAGGAACTGCTGGAGGCTTCACAGCTGGACGGCTGTACGGATTTTCGCTTCCTGTGGCGCATCGTGCTGCCACTTTCGGGTCCGATCTTGGCTGTCATTGCCTTGTTCTATGCCGTTGGACACTGGAATCAATATTTCAACGCAATGATTTATTTGAAGAGCGCGGATTTGTACCCGCTCCAGCTCGTGCTTCGCGATATTCTGGTGCAGAACGAGGTGAATATCGAAATGCTCGGCGATGCCAAAACCGCTGCGGCCCGGCAAGGGCTGCGGGAGCTGCTGAAATATTCGCTGATCGTGGTGACCTCGGTACCGCTGTTGATCGTATATCCGTTTTTGCAGAAATTTTTTGTCAAAGGGGTCATGATCGGATCATTAAAGGGATAAAACATCCATATTTCAGGAGGGCGGGACGTTATGAGAAAAAGAACACGGGTGATCATGGGGGCATTCACCGCATTCAGTATCCTTCTTGCAGGTTGTACGGGTTCACAGAGCCCGAAGGTCTCGGATGAGACGCCAAATGCGGGTACCGAGCCAATCGCCTTATCCGCACCGGGGACCTATCCGCTGGTTCAAGAGAAAACCACGTTAAAGGTGATGGTGCGGGGAAATCCGCTGGTCGAGAATTTCGAAACGAATGAATTCACCAAATGGTATGAAGAAAAAACGAATGTGCACATCGAGTGGGAGGTCGTTCCGGAGCAGAGCATGCAGGAGAAGCTGAATCTCGTTCTTGCCAGCGAGGATTATCCAGACGTCATTATGGGTTTAAATATTTCGCCGGCGCAGCAGATGATATACGGCTCGCAAGGCGCCTTTCTTCCGTTGAATGATTTGATTGAGAAGCAGGGGCCGAATACGAAGAAAATATTCCAGGATAACCCGGAGATCCAATCCACAATAACGGCGCTGGACGGCAATATTTATGCGCTTCCGGAAGTGAATGAATGCTACCACTGTTCCATGAGCCAGAAAATGTGGATATACGAGCCTTGGCTGAAGAAACTCAATCTGGAGATGCCGGAAACCACGGATGAGTTGTACGAGGTGCTGAAAGCTTTTAAAGAACAAGACCCGAACGGGAATGGCGTCCAGGATGAAATTCCGTTGTCGATTTCACCGAAATCCTGGAGCTCTTCCATTGATGCGTTCCTGTTGAACTCCTTCATCTATAATCCGGTTTACGGCTCAAGTTACAAGCATATATTCATAAAAGACGATAAACTTGACGTCGCCTTCAACAAACCGGAGTGGAGGGAAGGCTTGCGGTACATGAATAAGCTGTACGCTGAGGGGCTGCTCGCTCCGGAGTCATTCACGCAGGATGACAATCAGCTGATCCAGATCGGCGAGAACCCCGATAACGTACTTCTTGGCGCTTCAACCGGCGGGCACCAGGGTATATTTACCCAACTCCTCGGCGAAAGCGGAAGATGGTTGGAATATAAGACGGTACCGCCGCTCAAAGGACCGAACGGAGTTCGCTATGCTGCTCTGGATTCCACCGGATTGAATCCGGGTGCCTTTGTCATCACGAAGAAGGCCAAGCATCCTGAGCTTGCCCTGCGATGGGCGGATGGGCTGTACGAACGGGAGCATACACTGCGAAGCGTGTATGGTCGCCCGGACGAGGAATGGCGGGACGCAAAGGACGGAGAGATCGGCATCAACGGAGAGCCCGCGGTCTGGTCAGAGCTGAAGTCTTACGGCACGGTACAGAATATAGCCTGGATTCAAACCGGTCCGAGTCTGCGGACGAATGATTTCCGCCTGAGCGCCGTTGCCAAAGGAGACGACGATCTGGAAGTCATTCTGTACAATGAAACGAAAAATAAATACGAACCTTACAAACCTACGGATGTCAGCACCGTGCCGCCGTTATTTCTAACGAACGAGCAGGCGTCCGAGGTAGCGGATCTGTCCAAGACGATCAATGATTATGTTGACGAAATGATGGCCCGCTTCGTGATCGGCGATGCCGATCTGGATAAGGACTGGGATGGTTACGTTAAGCAATTGGAAGCAATGAACGTAGCCCGCTATCTGGAAATTTATCAGGAAGCGTATGATGGAAGAAGCAAATAAAGGAGGGATTGCAGGATGAGAGTTGGCGTAAGCACCTACAGTTTGCTGCCCGCTATCCGTGCAGGAGAGATGACAGTGCTGGATGTGGTGGATTGGATCGCGGAGAACGGCGGGCAGCACATGGAGATCGTGCCCTACGGATTTACGCTGGAGGATAATCCCGGGCTTGCCGATGCGGTGCGTGAGCGGGCGGCGAAAGTCGGCATAGCGTTATCCAACTATTCGATGCCCGCTAATTTTGTCCAGGAGAGCCGGGACGCCTTCGATGTCGAGGTTGAGCGGATCAAGCGCCATGTGGATACGGTGAATCGGTTAGGAATGAAGCATATGCGTCATGACGTGACGGCGTTCACGCTGCCGCCGGAGAAGATGGGCATTGATTATGTCGAAACCCATCTGGATATGATTGTGGAAGGATGTCGGCTCATAGCAGATTACGCAGACTTTTATGGTATTACGACAACAATCGAGAACCATGGCGTGAGCGTACAGGCGAGCGATCGTGTACAGCGTGTGCTTCAGGCGGTCGACCGCCCGAACTTCAAGACGACGCTGGATATCGGGAACTTCCTATGCGTTGACGAGCAGCCGCTTGTTGGTGTGAAACGAAATTTACCGTTTGCCTCGCTCATCCATGTGAAAGACTTCTATTATCGTCCGTTTGATCAGGACCCGGGTGGGGGGAAATGGTTCAGAACATCCCACGGCAATTACCTTCGAGGCTCGATCTTCGGCCAGGGTGATGTCGATGTTCGCCGGATTCTGCGTCTCATTAAGACTGAAGGTTATGACGGAGATATTACGCTGGAATTCGAAGGTATGGAAGAATGCCGGGAAGGAACCCGGCTGGGTCTGGACAATCTGAAGCGGTTATGGGACGAAGCATAGGTGGTTGCGTTACGGAAATTATATGCTCATAGCGAAATATACATGGAATTACAGAACAGAACAGCCTGAAAGTCGCGCTAAGCGCGACTTTTTTATTTTATGAGACCTTGAGTTAGAGGCGTTTATTTCATCATATGAACTAATGACTTGGCACTTGGATATAGATTGGTTGTGTTCCTCATTGCATCAGATTGGCAATGATTTTACATTCGGTTCGAATTCATATAAGATATAACGTGGATATTGTTTATCCTCTTTAATCGTGAATGGATAGATGCGTAAGTAGTTTAGATAACGAACGAACTGATATTTTCGTGAATTGAGGTGCTGTTAGATGCATATGAAAACCGGCGTGGAACAGTCGGTGTATGCCCTGGTTCTATTGAATATGCTGCCGGACAAGGCGGTACTGCCCGGGGAAGCGATTAGCCAGCAGTTGGGTACATCGGCAACCTATTTTCAGAAACTGTTAAGGAAGCTGGTAACAGCAGACATCATCACATCAGTACCCGGTATCAAGGGCGGTTTTAGATTAAAAAAGAAACCGGAGGATATCCGTGTATACGATGTATACCTCGCGGTGGAAGGACAGCAGTCCCTCTATTCATGCAACGGAATTCTGGTAGACATGTTGGATTTGGAAAAAGAAGAGAGCTGCTGTCTGTTATCCGATTTAATGGAGGAAGCGGAATCTTCCTGGAAGGCTGTATTAAAGCGGGAGACCATTGCTTCGCTGTCAGAGGAGATGTGCGGTACACGCTTTAAGGATAAGGTTGCGGCTTTAGAGGAATGGATCAACAACAAAATGGTCATCTAACCGAGGAAGGGATGAAATTTCATGAGACTAAGCGTATTGGATCAGGCACCCGTAACAAGCGGCAACACAGCGGAAGGCGCCTTGAAAAAAGCGGAAGAACTGGCTATTCTGGCAGATGAATTGGGATACAGCCGAATGTGGATGGCCGAGCATCATGGGGGAAATACGTTTGCCAGCTCCGCACCTGAAGTGACGGCAGCCCGGCTTGCGGCAAAAACCGATCGGATTCGCATCGGTACCGGCGGCGTCATGATGATGCATTATTCTCCCCTAAAACTCGCGGAAGTATTTAAGACGTTAAGCGCTTTCACTCCGGGCAGGATTGATTTCGGTGTAGGACGAGCGCCAGGCGGTGATACAAGTGCGATGTACGCTTTGTCTGAAGGGCGGCAGCTGATGCTTCATAACATGTATGATAAGCTGGCCGTAACCATGCAGCTCCTTCGTGATGAGGTTCCGGAAGATGAGCTGTATGCTAAAAACGCCGCTGCTCCAACCGAAGTTGCCCTGCCGGAAGTGTGGCTGCTCGGTTCTAGCGGCAACAGTGCCTTAAAAGCGGCTCAGATGGGGGTCGGGTACTCCTTCGCGCAATTCTTTAACGGAGCGATGAGCAACGAGATATTAGATCATTACCGCGATAACTACCAACCATCCATATTCATGGAAAAGCCGGAGATTAACGTATCCTATATGGTGACAACGGCCGAAACGAAGGAAGAAGCCGAGTATGAAGCGCTGCCGCAGGATATTTTCCGATTGATGATGAGCAAGGGCCGGATTACGCAGGTGCTGACGCCCGAAGAAGCTCAGAATGTGTCCTTAACGGAAATCGACCGGATGGCTATTCAGGAAGGCCGCAAGATTCATCTTGTGGGAGCGGTAAAGGATATCGCGGCACGCTTACAGGAAGAGCAAGCGCACTACGGATTCCAGGAAGCGATGATATGCAGCATTCCGCATTCGCAGGAAAAGCGGCTGGAGGTTTATCGCCTGCTTGCACGCGAGCTGCTTTAATTCAATAAAGTAGGTGAAGGGATAGGCAAATGCCTGTCCCTTTTTATAAAGGTGAAATTATCTTCATCCCTTACGAGAGCGAATCTGTTAGAATAGTAAAAAACTAGCTATTGCCATCGTTCGCAGCAGTTAGGAGATCTTATGCCGTTTACATTCGCTCATCCCGTCATCACGATGCCTTGGTGGAAGAAGAAATCGCTGCTCAATCAGATTCCCTTCCTCACCCAATTGATACATATCGGCCCCGTACAAATTCCGGTGTATAAAGTATGTCAGCATGGCAGTAGTCTGTTTGGGTTGATCCTGATCTTATGCTGGATTCATCGCCACTTGTATGTAGCATCAATGCAAAGAGATCATTCGTATCCGGTTCTACCTTTTTGGTGTGTATTTGTGGTGATCTATATTCTGGTTATGCTCATGGCCATGAAAACGGTTGTTGATGGTGAAGGGATGACGTTTGTATTACAGCTTGTCGTACCGGCCATCAGCAGCTTCATGCTTGTAATACTTGTAACGTGTCTTGTCTTTTGGCAGGCTGCAAGGGGCAGATAGCAAATCTAGTAAATCGAATAGGAATCGACAGGAGGATCGTTATGTTAACCGTTGAGCAATTCACGCATAGGGGAATCCACTTTTTAAATGAAGATGCACTTGTCATAAATGAGCGGGCCTCATTGTATGGCGTGTTAGATGGGGTTTCATCTATCGTCCCATACCTCAGCAACAAGAAGGAAACCGGAGGATACATCGCTGCTCAAACCGTGAAGAACTACTTCGAATCACTGGACCGAGTTGAACAGCTTACGGAGCATGTTGCGGCAGCAAACCAAAAGCTAAGAGAACTTATGCTGCAAGCGAATATTAATATGAAGAAAAAAGATGGCCTCTGGGGTACTGCCCTTGCTCTTGTTCAAATTCAAGAGGACCGTGTGGAATTTATTCAGACAGGCGACTGCATGATTCTTGCCGTATACCAAGATGGGGAGGTTCGCCCGTTAACCTGGAGGCAAGTCGCTCATTTAGAATCTCCGGCGATCGCAAAATGGGAGGAGGGCGTGAGTAAGGGATTGTCCAATCAAAAAGACCTCCACGGGACGGTGATTGATATCATCAGGGAGAATCGCTTTCAGAGTAACACAAATGGAGGCTATGGCGTATTAAACGGGGAAGCCCACGCCGCCCATTTTCTCGAATACGGAAAGATCAACAGGTCACGATTGAAGCACGTAATCATGTTATCGGATGGTTTGTTTTGGCCTACCAAGGATGTGCCGAGTCATCGTTCTTACTGGGAACATGTCGCACAGCGTATACTCGAAACGGGCGTTGAGCAGTACGCGCGCGAATTAATAGAGATCGAAGAGGCTGACCCTGAGTGCTTAAAACATGCAAGATTCAAAAAATCCGATGACAAAACAGGCATGGTGCTTCACTTTAACAACCCATAGATGGTCAATCGATAAAAACATTAATTACGTACCAGAACCCGTGTATATCACGGGTTGTTTTTTTATTGCGGGATAATGGGGCACCCTCACCATATGAGAGATCTTTTTAGGAAACACTGACACATTGTCGTCAGTGTTTTGCTTTTATCATAAAGTAAAACTCGAGAGCGAGGTAAAAATCTATGACTCATGATCAAGCTGATATCAAGTACCAGGGTTCTGAAACTTCCGTGCGTCCCTTCCACATTCACGTACCTCAAAAGCAGCAAACTTACCATTAGAACCAGAATACGATATAAGCGTACTTTGCCTAACAACATTTTCATGTTCAATTCATATTTTATGGTAATGGCATGGAAGCGGGAGGTATGTAGTATGGGCCAAGGAACGCAAAGAAAACGCAGACAAGGAAATTCGAAAAAAGCGACGGTTAAACAATTGGCGTTTATTGCAGCCATTTTAATATTGATTGCCTCAGCTATAGGCCTCTACGTTGCGTATGATGATTTGTTCGAGGAAGACGGCGTTGAAGTTGTCGTATAACTAAAAGTGTTTAAACAATCCGATCCCAGAACGTTTATTTATCTTGATCATAAATAGCATGGAATTCCCACTTCAATACAAAGGCAGCCGTTCTGATCATTAGAACAGGCTGCCTTTGTCATGGATTCTTTTATAGCTGAATTAGGAGTTTGGTTCGTTTTTGGATGTTGGGGTATTCGGACCTTTATGATGAGGCAGCAACTTCATGCCGGCATGCTCCAGATGGACTTTTACTTGAACCGATTCCAGAGCGCCTGGATCAATCGGTTGGGAAGACGACTGATATGTTTTTTTCCAAAGTCGGGAATCTTTCTTAAAAAAAAGGTGCTCCAAGCTGAATAGGTCCGTTTTTGAAGCAACCCCGTTTTTAAACGTAGTTAGAATTTCCTCCCGCACTTCCGCTGCTGCCTGTATTTCGATTTCAGCCTTGGTCATGTCATCGAGAGCTTCATCCACGCTTCCATTTAACTTCAAATGAACGCGGTATTTGGGCATGCCGTTAACAATAACTAATTCTTTGCGAACTTTGGGATTTGTTAATACCACGACCCCTGCATATTCGCCGCGCTTATTCGTGATCAGGATGTGAGATCGTTTCGTATCGGTTTCCAGCCAACGCAAGCCTGTGAGTTTATCATTGGTGAATAATCCATTCGATACCCCTTTAGATATAGCAAATACTCCGTTAATCACCAATTTCGGATTATCTTTTTGGTTTAAGCTCCAGGTCTTTTTATCAACCGACAGATTAGGAAGCAACACCGTGTTGGCTGGTTCTGTAATCAGCGCCATGAAATCGAAATATCGAATCGGTACGATATAGGATCTTTGTTTAAACTCCTCAGTAGGTTCATGAGCTAACGTATTCAATTGGGAGAGGTTGAAAAACGCAGGGACAGTAAACAATTGATCGATGGAGTCTTTTGTACCATATATCCAAGGTGTCATACGAACCTCCTGATACCGGCCGATGGTATCCAGTTTGGTTAGGACATTTGATTTCAGCACGTTCTCACTAAGTAGAATACAGGAAATATGGCTCCAGCTGGTTCGTTCCTGTAAGGTATCGTATAGGGCGTTTATCGCCATGTCCAATGTTTTACCCTTTGTTTTGGAAGTCCACACTTGGGATGGCTTTTCCGCCTTTCCGGTTTCGGATTTGGCTACGGATGTAAAATCCATCATTTGGGTATATACAACAAAGTTACCGTCCTCCTGATCGATGCCGATGGCCGTGATGTAATTCATGTCTTGTATTTCCTTGATGTCCCAGCAACCCGTTAACAGATTTAGAATTACCATTAACAACATTAATTTTATGATTCTGACGCAAATTGTCATCTCATGTAGGTTCCCTTTCTTCAGATGTGTCATCTATCGTCTGAAGCATTTCCGGTCGGTTTTTGTTGAAAGCCCATGGTTTTTTTAAGAGGGAGCTCAACAGATCCTTGTAGGTTAATGGTGATAGAGGAGCTAGATACGGAAGACCGAAGGATTCCAATACAGAGAGGTAGGCAATGAGACTTAATATTCCGATGAAGAATCCGAGCATGCCTAGCAAGGAAGACCATACCAGCACATATAGACGAATAATGCTGACCGTCCCGCTTAGTGTTTGATTGACTAATGTAAAAGTCGCAACTGCGGTTGTTGCAGATACAACCAGCATGGTGGGCGACGTAAGTCCCGCGCGGATGGCAGCATCGCCGATAATCAGACCGCCCAGGACAGCAATGGTTTGACCGACTGCTTTGGGCAGCCTGATCCCAGCCTCCCTGAATAATTCGAACATGCCCAGCATTAATAAGATCTCCATTGGCGCGGAAAGCGGAAGCCCGAATCTGGAGACGGTGACGGTCGCAAGAAGGAGAAAGGGAAGCTGATCCATGTTGTAGCATGTCAAGGCAACCCAAAATCCCGGGAGCATAATGGCAAGAGATAGACCTAACAACCTGAGAAGTCGCCCAAAGATTACAAAGTGGTAAGGGAAATAAGAATCTTCTGGTGTTTTTAATAATTCCAGTAAGTTGCATGGTGCAATCAATGCCATTGGCGATCCATCCACAAGAATGGTAAAACGCCCTTTAAGCAAGCACTCCACGACAAAATCCGGCCTGCCAATGTAGTCCATAAGTGGAAACAGGGACAGGGTAGAATCGGAAAGCGCCTCCTCCAGTTGGCCGCTGGTTACAAGTGCATCGACTTTGATGCCTTTTAATCGTTCCTTAGCCTCGTTGACTACTTCAGGGCGTATAATATCGGAAATATACAGAAGAGCAACTCGGGTCTGACTGCGATCGCCGATGATCAATTGTTCATTGTGGAGTGTGTCCGTACGCAGTCTTTTTCGGACGAGTGCCACATTTGTAATGATATCCTCCGTAAAGGCGTCTCTCGCCCCTTTGATAGCCACCTCCGTATTGGATTCCTCAGGTTGTCTATTCGGACGCGCGGCGAGATCGATGGAATAAAAGCATTTTTCTGTTAAAAAAAATAGTATCATTCGTCCTGCAAACAGAAACTTTACGACATCGGCAGGCTGTTTAATTTTGCTCCATTCCATCGATTTATCCAGTTCTCTGGCTAACGGCTCCCAATCATTGAAGCGTTCCAGTTTTTCTTCCAGATCTGGCAGCACATATTGGGTTATCAGCTTGGAATCAACCATGCCTTCGCTGTAGAGCAACAATACGGGAATACCATCTTCATGCTTTCCCGGGAAAGATTTGATGACGACATCCGCAGAATTGGCAAACATGGCACGCAGGGATTCTTCATCCAACGTGTCGGATGCGGGCTCACGGTCCACATTAAACCTGGTTTGTTTCGATTTTCGGCGGAACATACCGTTTCGAGGTCTGTGATTTATCATCTTTTATCCTCCGTTTGTTTTAGGTTTAAATGCTACTGCAATCGCAATGAAAAGCGTCAGCACGGAAAGAAAGCCTAAGAATGCCAGCGAGTATTTGCCCAGAACGAATAACTCGATTTGTCTATCGATTACCGGAATTAAGGAAAAGACAGACAATGCGACACCCACTCCTAATAAATACCAAAGGCGCTGTTTTGGTTTTTTAAAGGAAATACCGTCCGCCATGATAAACAGGAACAGAGAAATACGAATTAATGTGCCCGATATCCATTGGTACAAAGCCAAAAAATCGACATGTGTTATATATTTGGTAATGGTGACCAGCATCCACTGTTCGTATGCGGGATAGCGGGATTCCATGGCGGGAACAGGTCCGAATGCGGCGATAGCTCCCATCAATGGTCCCAACGTGAGTCCGCCCAGAAGAATAGATAATATGACAATCGAGAGGTAGTTCATCTTTCGTTTCATGTGATGCTGAAGAAAGATCAGTACGATCATCTCCATAAACCCGCCGCCGGCTACGATCATGCTTTTGAGCATAGGCGTGTATCCTTCCACGAGTAGGGGCGTCAACAATGAATAGTCCTTATATTGAAGATTCGACACAGCTACAAAATGTCCCAACACCCATACAGTGGGAAGCAGGATTCCGGATATGATGGCTATCGAGCGAATACCGTTATTTGCCACATATACGCACAACAGGATAAGGGTTAGCGAGACGACCGTTTTGGGCGTTCTCGGCAAGTAGGTGACATGAATCCAGGTCGCCGTTTCTCTTAATATGACCATGGACATCCAAAAAAAGTAGAGTGTTATTATGCTGGCGAATATCCAACCCATGACCGGACCAAAAGAATCTTTGAACCAGACGATTATAGACTGTTGGTGTGTTCGCTTCATGATAAAAAACAAAATGTAAACCCAGCCGATATGAAGGATCATGGTCATAAGGGTGCCCATCCATGCATCGCGGCCTGCGGTTTGCAGAAGAAGAGGGATCAGGATTACGTGATTGGTTATCCCCAAGGATAACAGCATGATGAAATATACATCGATCAAGGATATCTTTTTGGTTGTGGCCATTATACTACTCTCCATATGAGGGAATACATGCTAATTCGATACAGTGAGTATTCTCCATTATCCGCATTTTATGTATGAGGTGAAGAAGTACAACCATCCTGTATGTGGCTGCGAACAGAATGGGGAGGGGATATCAGGTCATTGATTACTTACTAAGTTGGGACCGGGAATGCGAATCGGTTTCATGGAAAAGTCGGATCGCCTGTCGAATGGATGTGGTTTTTGCGATTACCCAAGAAATAATCAGGGGAAATCATCTGTCTGTTAAATAGCGAAACATCGAAAATCGGGTTGGCAATTGTGTGGAGTGGGGGGGCTGTTCTGGTTTTTAGAGGATGCATGGAGAGCATGAAGTCGTGGGTTTTTACTGCTCTAAGAAAATGATTTCTATCCAGTAACCATACCGTCGACCCAATTATTTAATGTGATTAATTGAATTAATTAATCACATTAAATATAATCAATGAATGGGGAATGTATCGTCAATTAATGACGTTAATTAACTATATTTAATATCATTAACTATTGTCTCCAAAGCCCGTAACCAAGGGGTGGGGCAGTAGTTCAATTGCATAACAAAAGCATCGCAGATCCAATTATAATCGGACCTGCGATGCCCTTAAATATCTGTCACTTGTTTAACGGGAATGATCATTTCTTGATTGGCAAGTTGTAGCTTTCGCGAATAAAGGAGAAATAATGATCGGCGCGAACGACTTTGAAATCTGCCCCGAGCTGTTCGGTCAGGGCCAGCGCATCGGATGGAGTCATACTCCATGCTAACATACCGAACGAGACGAACAACGGTGACTTACCATCCCAATTCGCTTTGGCTTCATTGAGCACCTGCAATCCGTCTTGAACGGTGCTGATCCCGCGGATCGTAGACACGGGCAGGCTGTCGCCGATAATTTCAATTCCGTATTTGTCTTCATAACTAATAAATAACCCAGGTACGTTATATTCCTCCTCATAAGCTTTTGCTTTATCCGGTGACAACGGCACATTCTCGCTATCAACTCGGTTCAGTACATAAGGGATTGTCATTCCTGTCTTTCTCATATACTTTTCGGTTTGCTGCAAAAACGCCCGGAAGCTTGCATCAGGCCATGGACTCGGATAGAAGTAACCGGCACCGGAAGGCCCGGCAATAAGCAAATCATTCTCCGTTGCCGTGTTTTGATAGTAATTCAATATGGCAGGGGCACCTTCATAGAGCAGTGGGCTTGAAGTCCAGTTTATCGGAACCTTGCCTCTGGCCGGGTCATCCCACATGACGCGCATGCGATGCTGGTTATATTGAAAGTTGTCGCCTTCCGTAAAGGTGTATGTTACGTAAATTTTGTTCTCAAGCGCCGGCCGAGGAGGCGTTTTCGCCAGCTTGAAATCCGGCTTGGTTCCCGAGAAGACCGTCAGATTGCTGAACCAATCGGCTGCCAGCACATAGACGCCGTAACGGGAGGCAATCTCGACCGAGCTGAACTCACCTTCCACATCATTGCTGAACCAGCCGAGGTAAGGGGTGCCCGGCTTCACATCGGACATAATTTTCTCGAAGAGCGCCTTTTGCTCAGGTACATTGGAATCGAGCCAGAATACCATCGCTTTATTGGCGACGGCGTAATCTCTTAAATAGCCATAGGGTTCCTGCTGCTCGGCGGAGGGAGGACGGATATTCCCTGCCGAAACCTTGTACTGGTTCCACATATCGACTTCAGCGGTCAGTTTCTGAGTTCCCGCAGGCGGAGTGAATTCATACACAAAATAACTGCCGTTATCGGCAAAGCGGTGACCGCCTTGGCCTTCACTGAACTTCGAGTTTTGCCGATCATAGAGATAAGACTCTTCTTCAGGGGTTCCTGCAATGAATCTCGCTATCTCTTTGTCGTCAGCCTTGACCGTAACTTCATGTACTGCGGGTCCCCAACCATCCTGGGTGAAAGCATCATCAAAGCGCAGATAAACCGCTGATTCTCCCAAGAGCGAGGAGAGGTCGAGATTATAAGTATCACGGTTGCTTGCATCCCGCACCTGTTGCTTCTCTTCGGCAATCGTCACGAACGATTCAGGCATTCCGGAAGGAATACGAATCGCTGTATCCGGATCCAGCCCGATCAGCATCTGATGAGTCGTCTGCTTCCACAGATGCTCATATTGCCAGGTGTAAGCATCAAGCCGGTTATTGAATTTGCCGCGAAGATCGTCTAGGATCTTCAAATTATGCGGGGCTTTGGACAATTGGGCGGCCAGATCCGGACTGGCAACGACCGCATTCTTCAAACCTGCGAGCGTGGTGGCGACATTAATCGTATCAGGAACTTTTGGATCATATACAATCATGCCTTTAACCTCGCTCCGATAAGCGGAGAACACGTCCCAATAATCTTCATGAAGCGTGTAAGGCACCTTTATATCCGTAAGCCAGGTTAATTTCCCTTCTTCCTGGGATTCAATTAAATAGATTCGGGGCTCTTCCCTGTTAACGATTCCCTGCAAAGTACCTAACAACAATTTAATGTCACCTGGCGCATCATAAATATCTGCGACATCCAGATGCTTAGGCTTCTTGAAGTTTGGCAGTTCGCGGTTCTTGGAGCCGTTAGGTTGCGCTGACTGTGCATTCGTTCCCGAAGCGTAAGCTGCGCCGGTCGTTAAAGAAAAAGCGCATAGGATAGCTAAACAGAGAATCGTGACTCTACGAGCCATGGCGAATTCACTCCTTGTTATGGTCTATGGTCAGAAATGGAAACGTGTGTATCCGTAAACATCGATCCTCCTTTTGCGGCCCAATAGCCGTCAACACTACGCTTATCAACACATATTTAATATATTCAAGTGTGTTTTTACAAGTAGTTCGACAAAACTTCCTATAATTCTTGAAAATCAGGCAATTTAAACCTAGGTATATCAAGGGTTTGTCGTAATGGGCTGTTGATCGACTCATGCTTGTTTATTGCGCTTGTATGTGTAAGGATATATTATATATTTCAAATATCATGAATGAATTGGTGATGTGATTAGAATGAGTGCAAACGATCGAATTCCGTTGTATCAGCAAATCCAGGACTATATCCGACACGTCATAGCAGCAGAAAATATGAAGCCAGGTGACCGCATTCCGACAGAAAAGGAGCTGATGGATCAGTTTCATGTCAGTAAAATAACCGTTGCCAATGCCCTAACCGGATTAGCGAATGAGAAATTGATTGCCCGTGTGCCGGGCAAAGGCAGTTTTGTAGCAGAGGAGGCTGACTTCTCACCTGCTGGCCAGTCATCGACAACGCTGCTTAGGGGAAGAGACGGGAAGCTGACCACGGGCATGATTGGCGTGATTATGCCCACCATCCATGATTATTTCGCGATCAGACTCATTGAGGGAATCCAAGAGGCACTGAATCATGAAGGTTATCGCAGCATGATCATGTTGACCGATGGCAAGCTGGAAAAAGAAAAGGACGCCATCAAAGAGCTGAAGGCTCTCGGAGCCGAAGGCCTGTTGATTTTCCCGGTCGATGAGGAGAACTACAACGAGGAAATACTGGGTATGAAGCTATCCGGGTTTCCTTTTGTGCTGATCGATCGGTATTTACCTGGGGTCGAGACACATTATATTGCCGCCGATGGAAGGCGGGGCACGAGACTTGCCGTTGAACATCTATGGGAGCTTGGACACCGGGACATCGCCATATGCTCGGATTCTCCCCTTCAAACCGTCACGGTTCAGGAGCGGATCGAAGGTTACATTGATGCTTTAAAAGACAAAGGCGCATTAATCAATCCGGCGCATATGATTACGGATTTCAAACCGCTGAGCGTGCTCAAGGATGCCGAAGCTCATCCACTGTACCGGTATATCCGAAACCGCATGGTTACCGCCTATATTTCGCTGAATGGGAGATTGGGCGTACAAATCTATCAGATGGCCAAGCAAGCGGGGCTTAACGTGCCGGAAGACGTTTCGATCGTCAGCTTCGACGATCCGACTTCCATCGTGGAGGAATTCAGCATATTTACCCATGTGAAGCAGTTTGAATGGGATATGGGATATCAGGCAGCCGGAAAACTGCTCGAAGTATTACGCGGTCATGGAGAAGTGAAGAGCTACAGCAAATTGCTGATTGAGCCTGAGCTTGTGATCCGCCAAACGTCGAGTCATGTTCCACAAACTTAATATTTACGCTAAGGAAAAGCCTTTTCCGTTAACTAACGGAGAAGGCTTTTTTAATTCTCTCTAAAAAACATATTGAATATATTGATATTATATATTATATTCTAGAAAATGATGGCTAACCAAGAAGCAAAAGTACATCTAACCTGAGCAGGGAGGTTTAGAACGTGCCAAAAGACCGCAGAGAAGAGCGAACCGGGTTTCAGGAATCGGCTCCGTATCATCCTGACTATGATCTTCAGACTGACTTTGTGATGGTCTACGGAATTGACGAAACGATGCCGGAGCGCATTCAGAAATGGAAGGAAAAAGGATATATCGTCCATTTGATGACAGGAGTCGCATGGGGGACATACAACAACTACCTGGACGGAGAGGTTGACGGCTTATCACATTGGGATGAAGCGCAGACCGATCGTCATGGTGAGATGATCCTGCATGGGAAACGACCGGTTATTCCTTACATGGTGCCGACGATTTCCTTTGGCCGCTATTTAGCGGATCGAATACGCGTCGCTGTTGATGCGGGTGTAGAGGCCATCCACCTGGAGGAGCCCGAATTCTGGGTGAATGGCGGATATTCGGAAGCGTTTAAGCGGGAATGGCTGCTGTATTACAAAGAGCCATGGATTCCGCCACACGCTTCACCTGACGCACAATACCGAGCTTCTAAATTGAAAGCGCATTTATACACACGCGTGCTGGACCGGTTATGTGCAGAGATGAAGGATTACGCGCTAACTCGTTTCGGCCGAGTCCTTCGCTTTTACGTTCCGACCCATAGTTTGATCAATTATACGCAGTGGCGAATTGTCAGCCCGCAATCCGGCCTCGTTGAGCTTCCATCCATTGACGGGTACATTGCACAGATCTGGACGGGGACATCAAGGACGCCGAACGTGTATGAAGGGCAACGCAAGGAACGGACGTTTGAAACCGCTTACCTCGAATATGGCGTGATGCAGGAGCTGGTTCGCGGAACCGACAGACGCATGTGGTTTTTGCATGATCCGATCGAGGATAACCCGAACCACACTTGGGCGGATTACAAACAGAACTACTTAAAAACCGTTGTTGCCTCACTGCTGCATCCCGGAGTTGCCCATTACGAAGTTTCACCCTGGCCGCGAAGAGTCTTTCAAGGAACTTATCCATCCGAAGATGGCTCCGGTAAGGAGTCCATCCCGTCTGACTATGCAACGACGCTGCTTCAGGTCATGCACACGCTGGGCAACATGGACCAGGAAGTGATCGAATCGGCAGAAGATGACTTGCAAGTTGGCGTTCTGATTGCCGACTCCGCGATGTTTCAGCGGATGAAGCCGGAACCACAAGCGCCCGATGCCGGTAAATACGACGGTACGGACCCTGAAGGATTTCAGGCGGAAGGGGATACAGAGCTTCTTGATTTCTCCCCTTTTTACGGTCTGTCGCTCCCGCTGCTGAAGCATGGATTACCGGTTCGTCCGCTTCAGCTGGATAATGTAAGGCGGTATCCGGGTTATTTGGATCCTTACCGGGTGCTGGTTCTAAGCTATGAATTCATCAAACCGGAGTATCCGGACATTCATAATGCTCTTGCCCAGTGGGTGCAGGATGGCGGGGCGTTGATTTATGTTGGCGATGATAGCGACCCGTATCATGGCATTCGTTCATGGTGGAACAATGACCACAAGGATAACCTGTTTGGCCCGAAGTATAACTCGCCGCGGGAGCATCTGTTTGAGCAGCTTGGTCTGAAGGAGAAAGCGGACGGTATCCATCAGGCAGGAAAAGGCGTCGTCTGCTGGTTAGATCAACATCCAACTGACCTCACCCTATCCAAAGCAGGGGCAGACCAGCTGCGGCACGCCGTTCAAGCCACGCTGGAAGCACTTCACGGCGCAGAACGACCGTTGAATCCCAAACATTATTTCAAGCTCAAGCGCGGGCCTTATCTGATCGCTTCGGTTCTGGAGGAATCGATTACCGATGAGCCGTTGAACATCTCAGGCCCGATCGTGAACTTGTTCGATTCGAAGCTATCCGTTCTGGATCAGGTTACGTTAAGTCCAGGGCAACAAGCGCTGCTCTATGATGTTGAGGCTGGACGTCCTTCGGACGGCAAGGTATCCGTCATTGCTGCTTCTTCCCGAATCGAGGAGCTTGCCCAGACGGAATCAGGCTTCCGATTCATTGCTAGAGGGCCGTCCAATCTGCAGGCAAGCGCGAGATTGTATTGCCCAATAGAGCCGATATCTGTCCAGTACGTTATTCAGGATCAAGTCGTAACTGCTGGGTGGGTATGGGATCCGCAGTCGCTAACCGTGCTGCTGCAGTATGAACATGGGGGCGCGAACCATGCAGAGATCCAGGTTGATTGGAAGCCAGCGAAATTCATACCTGAACCTGCAGCCGATTGATGTAATTGAGAGGAGCAAATCATCATGCCATACGAACCGATAAGGCCGGAACGATTAAAACAAATGTTAAACCATCTTCGGGAAGCGATATATGAGCCGGTTGCCGAGTTGGAAGTGACTGCATGGGTTACGCCCGAGCCCGTATCGTTCATGGATCGAATGAAGGGCACGCAAATGACGCTTGTCCATGGCAAGCGATGGGGGAGCCTGTGGGACTGTGCCTGGTTCCGATTTACCGGCAGCATTCCGGAAAATAGCCGTAAGGAAGACCTCGTTCTCTTACTCGACATCAACGGCGAGTTGTGCCTGGTGGATCCGGAAGGATCGCCGGTCCAGGGATTGACTACCGTGAATTCGGAATTCGATTTTTCATTAGGACTCCCCGGCAAGCGTGTTGTCCAGCTTCATGACATGTACCTGAGCGGATCTGACATTGAAGTATGGGCAGATGCGGGCAATAACGATCTTTTCGGCAAATATCAGGGAGGAACCTTGAAAGAGGCTGTCATCGCGAACTGCCGGGAAGATATTCGAGGCCTTTATTACGATGTCGAAGTGCTCTTGGAAGCTGCCGAGCAGCTCCATGCTGGAACCGCGCGCAAAGAAAGAATCTATCAGGCGCTCTATGACGTTTCATTGCAGCTTACGGATTTCTCGCCGGAACTGGTGAATCAAGTGAAGAAGCAATTGGATAAACAATTAAGCTTGCAGGGGGGCGATCCGGTCTTAACGATCAGCGCGGTGGGTCATGCGCATATCGATTTGGCTTGGTTGTGGCCGATCCGCGAAACGATCCGGAAAGGCGCCAGAACGTTCTCTACCGCGCTTCGCATGATGGAACGCTATCCGGAGTATGTATTCGGCGCAAGCCAGCCCCAGCTATACGACTGGATGAAGTTGCATTATCCCGCGTTATATGAACAGATCAAGGAGCGGGTACGTGAGGGCAGATGGGAACCGCAAGGTGCCATGTGGGTGGAGTCGGATACCAATGTGCCGGGCGGTGAATCCCTGGTACGCCAGATCCTGTACGGTAAGCGATATTTTCAGCAGGAATTCGGCTTGGAGATGAAATCGCTCTGGATGCCGGACGTATTCGGTTACTCCGCAAGCCTGCCACAGCTGCTCAAGAAGTCGGGCGTGGATTATATGATGACCCAGAAGCTTTCCTGGAGCGAGTATAACCGGCACCCTCACCATTCCTTTCTGTGGGAAGGGATTGATGGCTCCGCTGTATTAACGCATATGCCGCCTGAAGATACATACAACAGCCCGGCAGCCCCTCGTTCCATCGCCAAAGCGGAGCGGGAATATTTAGATAAAAATGTATCCAGCCATGCCCTGATGCTCTTCGGCATTGGAGACGGCGGTGGGGGTCCTGGTGAAGAGCATTTGGAGCGGCTGGCACGCCAGAAGAACCTGCTTGGTCTGTCCCCTGTCATACAGGAGCCCTCGTGGAAGTTCTTTGAGCGATTAAATGAAGAACGCGAGTCGTTCCAGACATGGCGCGGTGAGCTTTATCTGGAAAAGCATCAAGGCACCCTGACCAGTCAGGCGCGAAGCAAGCGGTACAACCGGAAGATGGAGAAAGCGCTGCGTGAGTTGGAGTTCGCTTCCGTGCTGGCTGCCCAGTTAGGCAGGACATACCCGTCCGAGACGCTGGAGACGATCTGGAAAGAAGTCCTGCTGTATCAGTTCCACGACATTCTTCCGGGCTCTTCAATAAAGCGGGTATACGATGAGTCGTTAGTGCGGTATGAAGAGCTGCTATCCCAAACGGAAGCGATGATTGCCGATACCTATCGCTATTTGGCAGAACACATTTCACACGATGCCGAAGCTTCTCCCGGGACGGTCGTTTTCAATTCGCTGCCTTGGGAACGCCGGGAGTGGCTGCACGCGAATGGACAATGGCATAACGTGTTGGTTCCATCGATGGGCTACGTCATCATATCAGATGTCGCCGATCCTGGAACCGAAGCTGAAGTGGCATCTGGCATTGAAATGCTTCCAGAAAAACCGGAAGCGGAATTAGACATTACAGTTTCGGAACGAACCCTGGAGAACGATAAATTGATCGTGAAATTTGATCAAAACGGAGGCATTTTATCGATCTTGGATAAGGCGGTAGCTCGTGAAGTCATTCAGCAAGGCCAATCGGGTAACGATCTTCGTGTGTATCATGACGAAGGAGATGCATGGGATTTCCGTCATGACTATTCAGCGAATCCGGGCAAGCCGTTAAATCTCCTTCATATTCAGGAGCTGCGGGACGGACCGCGAAACGGGCTGGTTTTCGAATACGCTTATGGTGAATCTACGCTGACGCAGACCGTTGTACTGACGGAGGGAAGCCAGCGCATCGATTTCGAGACGGCCGTCGATTGGAGAGAGAATGGCAAGATGCTAAGAACCTCGTTTCCGGTCAATATACGCACGGATCAGGTTCAATGCGAGATTCAGTTCGGCAGCTTGAGCAGGCCGACTCACCGCAATACGATGTGGGATTTTGCGAAGGACGAGATTTGTGCTCATCAATGGGTTGACTTATCGGAGCCGGATTATGGTGTCGCGCTGCTCAATGATTGCAAATATGGCCATCGGGCGATCCATAACGTGCTGGATCTGCATTTGCTCCGCAGCAGCTCTTATCCGGATCCGGATGCGGACCGAGCAGCGCACCGATTCACATATTCGTTATATCCGCATCAAGGGAACCATGTGCAAGCCGAAATCTATCGACGAGGCAATGAGCTGAATATCCCGCTTCGTACGGTGTCCTTGCCTTCCATGCCTAATCAAGAGACAGGAGAGCTACCGTCATCTCAAGCATTTCTGAGACCGGATCATGCGAACATTATGGTGGAATCCGTCAAGAAAGCCGAGGATGGCGACGACATCATGGTTCGTCTGTACGAAACTTCGGGAACACATGCGGGCACGACACTCCATTTCGGATTTGAAGTGGTCGAAGCCTGGACTACGGATCTGATGGAAAACATCCTTACCGCACTGCCGATTGACATAACATCCAACACAATTGCGCTTTCCTTCACGCCGTTTGAAATCATCACACTGCGTTTGAGATTCCGTTAATGTAACCGGGGCGGTCAATCCGCCCCACTGAAAGGAGAGGTGGGAATGTGAGCAAGTCACGATTAACAAACAACCGATTCATGAAACGAATCTGGCAGCACAAGCTCTTTTACTTGTTCATGCTGCCAGGCATCGTCTGGTTTTTTCTGTTCTCTTACGTGCCCTTATACGGAATTCAAGTTGCTTTCAGGGACTATACCTTCGTTGGCGGATTTACCGGGAGTCCCTGGGCAGGATTTAAGTATTTTGAACAATTCTTCAATTACTATCAGTCTGGTGACATCATTCGCAATACAGTCATCATCAGTCTCATGAAGCTGCTGATCGGATTTCCGATGCCGATCGTTCTTGCGCTCCTGTTAAATGAAGTGCGGAAGATGAAATTCAAGAAGACGATTCAGACTCTTTCTTATTTACCCTATTTCGTATCCTGGATTGTGGTTGTCACGCTCATGCAGCGTTTACTGACTCCATATGGCGGTCCGGTCAATGACTTGCTGGGGTCATTTGGAGCTGAATCGATTCAGTTCCTGAACAACCCTACCTGGTTCTATCAGATGATTGTCGGGTCTGACATCTGGAAGAATATCGGCTGGAATTCGATTATCTTCATGGCCGCCATTGCGGGTATCGATCAGCAGCTTTACGAAGCTGCCAAGATAGATGGCGCAGGACGTTTCAAGCAGATGTGGCATGTGACACTTCCAGGTATCCGCAATGTCGCCATCATCTTATTTATTCTCGCCGTAGGGAATCTGATGAGCGCCGGGTATGAACAGCTGCTTCTCCTGAATGGACCTGCAACTGCCAGCATGGGCAGCGTACTGGACGTGCATGCCATCAATTCAGGTATCCGGGAAGGTCGTCTCAGTTACGCCGCTGCGGTCGGGCTATTCCAAAGCATCATCGGGCTCATCCTGGTTCTGACCGTTAATCGCATCGCCCGCAAAGTCAGTGATGTATCCCTGTTCTAAGGAGGTGACGTTATGAAACGTAAATGGTCTTTATTCTCGGTGTTCAATTATACCGTTCTCGCTATCATCGGATTTTCCATGATCTATCCGTTTATTTACATTTTGGCGTATTCCCTTAACGACGGAAAGGATTCGATGATGGGGGCGATTTATTTTTTGCCCCGTAAATTCACGCTGGAGAACTACGCGCAGGTATTCGATAATGCCCGCATCTGGAAGGCGTACCAAATTACGCTCATGCGCACCGTGCTGGGGACATTCCTTCATGTTGTGCTGAGTACGCTCATGGCCTATGCACTTTCCAAAAAGACATTGCCGGGCCGCTCTTTTTTCACCTTTTACATCTTTTTGCCGACGATTTTCAGTGCCGGGTTCATTCCGTTCTTCATCACGCTGCAAAAACTGCATCTGATCAACAGCTTCTGGGTGTATGTTCTGCCGATGCTGTTCAATTTCATGCACATCGTCATTATCCGAACCTTTCTGCAAGGCATACCCGAAGAACTGGAAGAGTCTGCTCGCATTGACGGGTATGGCGATTTTCAAATCTTCGTTCGGATTATACTGCCGCTTTCGGGACCGGTGCTTGCCACCATCTCCCTGTTCATCGGGGTGGCCCATTGGAATGATTGGTTCTCAGGTGCTTACTACGTATCCAACAAAGACTTGATCCCGGTGCAGACCCTCTTGCAAGAAATGCTGACGGAAGCTGAGGCACTGTCCAATTCGATGCAGCGAGCCGCGCAGCAGGGCGGGCAGACGATTGGCGGAACCAGCGGCGCCGGCGCAACTCCGGAATCACTCCGGATGGCCTTGCTTGTCATTACGGTCTTTCCGATCTTGTGCATTTATCCGTTCTTACAACGATATTTCGTAAAGGGGGTTATGATCGGTTCGGTTAAAGGTTAGGTCATCCTGACCCGGAATTTGTCTAAAGCTTTACCAAGATCATTGATATCCATATTCCAGGAGGCGATAGGTTTGAAGAGGATTTGGTCGAAAGGCGTATCCGCATTGCTCGTGTCCATCATGGTTGGAGGTTTGCTGATCAGCTGCACGAATTCATCAGGGAACGGAGATAACGGAGAAGGGGCAGAAGGAGAGAATTCATACAAACTCAAAATACTACACAATTGGAATGGTTCAAACGGTTCCGATGCCATAACGCCCGTAGAGGAAGTCATCAAGGAGAAAACCGGCGTTACTCTCGAATGGGAATATACGAAAGGCAGTGAGACGGAGAAGGTAAACCAGATCTTCGCCACGCAGGATTTGCCGGATATTTATACAGGGCCAGCCTGGGGCGGAGAATTGGATGGCATCATTAAGGCTGCCAAAGAGGGACAATTGGTGGATATATCGGACAAGCTGAAGGATTACCCGAACTTGTCCAAATCCATCGCGGAAGAAAATGTGCCGCCAGCATTATATGAGAAAGCGATTGACGCTTACGATGGCAAAAAATATTTGCTGCTGCAAAATCAGCCGGCCACAAACGAAGACGGCATGGATTGGCTTTATGGCTTCTACGTGCGCAAAGACATCGCCGAGAAAGTTGGCGTCGATCCGCAATCCGTTGTGACGAAGGACGATTTCTACAACTTCCTCAAAAAAATCAAGGATGCCAACCTACAGGAGAACGGCCAGCCGGTCTTTCCGCTGGGCGGTTTCAGTAACGGCTGGGCTGTTGGCATCGGCAACACCATGTTCTACTCGGGTGCAAGCTATGTAGACAAGGGCGATGGCACCGTTGAGCGCGACTTTTTTACTAAAGGCTATGAAGAATACACCCTGTTCTATCGCAAGCTGGTTGAAGAAGGGCTGCTGGACCCGGAAGCCTTTACCCAGACAGACCCGATCGCCAAGGAAAAAATCAACCAAGGCCGCATCGCCATCCTCGCCGCACACTATCCGGCCATTCTGGATGCCTCCAAGGAGTATGCCACTTCGCATCCGGGCAGCGACTACATTCCTCTCGGCCCGTTGGAGCGCGCTGACGTCGAGCCGGACAGGCCGGTTGATCTCGGAATTCAGGGTAACAACGTGACGGCCATCACCAAGAACTGTAAAGGCGCTTGCGTTGACGCAGCGCTGAAGTTCCTGGATTTCATGGCCTCGGACGAAGGCTTCATGCTGGCCAGATATGGAGTTCAGGGCGTTCACTGGGACATGAAAGATGGCAAGCCGGTTGCCAACCAGGAATGGTTTGACAAATTCAGCACGGACACCAACATGAAGCTGCGCAAGAACGAAGGCATCAGCATCGGCCTGGAATCACTAACGGGTCTTGATCGCATCAATTCGGTAGCTGGCGGAGACATCTGGGCCGAACAGGAACGGCTTGACGCCATGGAGAATGCCCGCAAAATCCTCCGACCGAACGGCATTCACGTGATTACCGCCTATAACCCGGGCGATGTTATCACGAAGGCGCCGGAATGGGAAATGCTGAAGCCATCGATGGATCGAATGGGGGATGCCTGGAAGGAAGCGGTATTCGCCAAATCGGATGAAGCGGCGATGAGCATCATTAACGAACTACGAGAACAGCTCCGCAAGACCGGATATGAGAAAGCGATGCAGTTCACGAACGAAAATCTGAAGGGGAAAGACGTGGTAACCGTTCAGATGCCGAACTGATGACTTCCATCATCAAGGGAGCCCTGTAATACGAAAGGTTTCGCAGCACCTTGGCAACCAAGGGGGCGGAGCCTTTTGTGCTCTCCTTGCCTTAGTTTTTAAAGTTTCCAAACCGCAAGGAGATGGAAGGGATTATCAAGAATTAACAAAACATGAAGGAGTTGAAGTTAAATGACAACAAAATTCAGACCTCCATCCGTTCCGCTGGTGACCGTAGATCCTTATTTCAGCGTATGGTCGGCTGCGGATCATCTCTACGATGATCATACCCGTCATTGGACGAACAAGATCCAAGGCATGGTCGGCCTTGCGATCATCGATGGCATGCCTAGACGTTTTATGGGGAAGGCAGCAACAGCGGATTCAACAGACCGTCCCGAGCTCGAAATTCTTCAACAAACCGATCTGACAGTTGAACCGGTAACCACCCGTTATACGTTTCAAGGGGAAGGCATTGAGCTTCAAGTTAAGTTCACCACGCCTTTATTACTGGATGATCTTGATCTGTTATCCCGGCCTGTAACCTATGTGACTGTTCAGGTTCGTTCGATGGATGGGCGTGAACATGATGTAAAGATCTACTTCGATGTCACAGGCGAGTGGTGCGTGCATACACCGGATCAGCAAGTGACCTGGGAGCATCGCGTAATCGATGGACAATTAAATATGATGTCGATGGGTAATGTCGAACAGCCCATCCTGCAGCGTGCCGGAGATGATACTCGAATCGATTGGGGGTATATGGTTCTGGCGGTTCCCCGTACGGAACGGATTCAGACGGTGATTCATTCTGTAACGAGCCGGGAGTCGTATGTCGGATCCGGTCTGTTACCGTCCGTAGACGATCCGCAGAAGCCGAGGGCCGTATCCGATCATACTCCTGTTATGGCAGTCGAAATCGATCTAGGCCAGGTACGAGAAGAATGGGTATCCGAGTATCTGATGCTTGCGTATGACGATATTCATGCCATCGAATATTTTAACCAGCCGCTGGATGCTTACTGGAAGCGAAACGGATTGACGTTCCACGACATGCTGTTACAGTCCGCCGCCCAATATGAAGACATCATGCAGTTATGCGAGAGCTTCAATCGCGAGCTGATGGCGGAGAGCCTTGCCGCAGGCGGCGAACAATACCGGGATATCTTGGCATTGACGTATCGACAGGCGATAGCCGCGCATAAATTAGTTGCAGATGAAGCGGGGCATGTGTTGTTTTTTTCCAAGGAGAATTTCAGTAACGGATGCATCGCTACGGTCGATGTCAGTTACCCGTCGATTCCGCTGTTCTTAAGATACAATCCTGAACTGGTCAAGGGTATGATGCGCCCGATTTATAAGTATGCCAAGAGCCCTGATTGGCCGTTCGATTTTGCGCCTCATGACGTGGGGACGTACCCCAAAGCTAACGGTCAGGTGTATGGCGAGAATAAGCTGGAATACCAGATGCCGATTGAGGAATGCGGGAATATGCTCTTGATGGCTGCCGCGGTGTGCAAGTATGAAGGGAGTACGGATTTTGCCCGGGAGCACTGGGAACCTCTTTCCACATGGGCGGGGTATTTACTGCAGCATGGACTCGATCCGGAAAATCAGCTGTGCACGGATGATTTTGCCGGACATTTGGCGCATAATGCGAATTTGTCCATTAAAGCGATCCTGGGCATTGCTGCGTATTCGTACATGTGTGACCAACTGGGCTTGCAGGAAGGGGCCTCTTATCTTGCAGCCGCTCGAAACATGGCGAATGAGTGGATGTCCATGGCGGATGCAGGAGACCATTATAAACTTACGTTCGACAGTGCCAACGATACCTGGAGTATGAAATACAATCTGGTATGGGATCGCCTGCTGGAATTAAATCTGTTTCCAAAAGAAGTTGCAGCTCAAGAGCTGGAATATTATAAGCAGAAACAAAATCGTTACGGTCTTCCGCTGGATAGCCGTGATACGTATACAAAAGCGGATTGGCTCGTATGGTGTGCCTCCATGAGTGCTACCCAATCCCAGTTTGAAGCCATGATTGCACCCTTATGGGATTTCATGAATGAAACCTCCGCTCGCGTTCCGGTGACCGATTGGTATGACACGATTAGCGGCAAGCAGATGAATTTCCAGAACCGCTCCGTAGTCGGTGGATTTTTCATCCAATTGCTTATGTTCCGACCTGAATTAAATTCGTGATAAGACAGGTGATGCCTTGTGAATAACATTAATGTTCAGGAAGAAGTCGTCCATAAAGAATTAACACAGCTGAAGCAACAATTCGAGAATCCGGACGCTACGTACCGCCCACAGCCGTTCTGGTTCCTGAATCATGAGCTTACGAAGCCGGAGCTGGAAAGCCAGATACAATCGATGTATGAAGCGGGTGTTGGCGGTGTTGTTCTGCATGCTCGTCATGGGATGCAAACCTCGTACCTGTCGCCGGCATTTATGGAAGCTTTGGAGTTCTGTACCCTGGAGTGCGAGAAGCGCAACATGGTCGTCTGGCTGTACGATGAGGACAATTGGCCAAGCGGAACGCTGGGCGGCAAGCTGACCCGTCATCATCCGGAATATCGCATGCGATACTTAAGGGTTGAAGAGAAAAGGTATATAGACGACGGACAGCAAGAAGGCTTGAAGCTGGACTTTGCACGCTATGATCACAATGAGCTTATAGCCATTCTGGCTTATCGCGCTGTCCGGCAGGACGGGGAATGGCTGCTCTGTGATGAACCCGAGGATCTCACGCATGAATGGGGAGGAGATTGGACGCCGACAACGGAGGATTCTTATATCGTGCTGGCCTGCTGGTCCTGCGAGATCGCGGAAGGCATCACGTTTGCCAAAGGATACTACTTGGATACGTTGAATCCGGATGCCGTCGAGGCTTTCATCCGGATGTCCTATGAGCCGTTTCAGTCCTTACAGAAATACTTTGGTGCAACGATTCAAGGGGTATTTACCGACGAACCCGGGCTTATGATCCATGACGGTTTCTTCGGGGTGGAAGCGATCCGCACGACCGTTCATGATGTGGACGCCACCCTGCCGGGCATGGTCTTTGCTTGGACACAGGGCATGGCACAGCGGTATCAGCAAGAGAATGGCTATGATCTCATCCCGCGGTTAGGCGCATTGTTATATAACATGGCAGACGGCAGCCGGTCAACGAAACAGCAATATTATGATACGATTACGCGCTGGTATGTTGAGGGCTATCATCATGCGATTCGTACATGGTGTGAGCGGCATGGACTGCTGTACATCGGTCATACGCTCGAAGAGCCGGTCTGGGGACAGGCGAGATCGCAAGGCAATCAGACCCGGGTGCTGCAGCAGTTTCACTACGCAGGCGTGGATTATTTAACGCCTGGCATCGGTACGAAGGAGAATCCGCATCGAATTGTATCCGTAAAGACGGCAGCTTCTGTCGCGCAGTTGAACAGCAAGGCACGGGTGATCTGCGAATCGTTTGGCGCAAGCGGTCATGGCTATTCCATGCGAGAGCGGCGACTGGATGCGAATTTCATGGCATTCCTGGGCGTTAATCTGTTCATCCCGCATGCGTTCTATTACTCGTTTGCCGGGTATCGGAAGACCGATTTCCCGCCGACGGAATTCAAACACGCGCCTCATTGGCCGCATTATCGGGCTTTTGCCGATTATCTCGGACGACTGAGTCTGCTCGGCGCGAGCGGTAAACGTACACCGGAGGTACTTCTGCTGTCGCCCATCCATACGGTATACGAAAATATGTTCGTATCCGGTCAATCGAATAAACATCCCGCTTCTGATGTTCTGTTCTCGCTCCTGTCGGATCACCTGCTTCGGGGATCCATTGATTACGACTATGTAGACGAGTGTCAGCTTCGCGAAGCCACCCTTGTTGATGGGGAAGGGGTGCGATTTAACCAGGGTGGGAACATATATTCGGTTTTGGTTATGCCTGAGATTGAGGTCATGTCGAAGGACATTGCCGCACTTCTTGTTGCCTATGTTAAGCAAGGGGGTACTCTCGTTGCTGTAGGAGCGATACCGCGACATAGCGAGTGCTTGCATCATGATCCGGAATTGGCGAAGCATGTGCATGCGCTGTTTGGTTCGACCCCGCAGCACGGGGCATTACGCCCCGTTGGCAAAGGGTATAGTCTGTTTTATTCCCTAGAAAATACGCCTCTTGATGATCCATTGGACTCGTTGTGTGAACGTATAAGCGGGTTATTAAGGAAACCCCCTGTTTTACGATGGAAGTTGATCGAAGGACAACATGAGGATTTGATTAGTGTAGAACGTGTGTTCGGAGATCAGGTATATGTGTGGCTGATGAACTGGTCGGAGAAGCCCGTTTCCATGAAGCTTGATGCAATTGAGGCGAAGTACCGAATCGAAGAATGGGACTTGGAAAGCGGAAAAATACGCCGGTTAGCCAGCGATTCCGTTCTTACCTATGCACCAGGAGAGCTGCGAGTTCTCTCGGTTGTACCTGAGGAGAGTTCAATTGGGGCAATGGAACAAATGTTCGATATGACACGGGATTCCACGGATGCCATCGTTCTTGAAGATCTGTGGCGTTTCCGGACACTTGAACCCAACGTTTGTTTACTGGACCAATGGCAGGTCACGCTGAATGACCGAAAGTCCAGGATGAATGCAACGATGCCTGGGCAAGTGAACACGTATCGCACAACGTTTACCATGACGCAGGAATTGATTGAACGATTGCAATCTCCGAGTCATCAAGTTCATTCGGATCCATTGGAGATCGACGAATTCCATAAGATATTGTTGATTCTGGACGATGTAGAGCAGAAGATCCCATCTCATATCGGCTTTCTGCAGCGCAGACGCAATCTTGAAATCTTCGTGAATGGCGTAAGGCAGAATGCGCTGCAGCCCTCTAACTGGCAGGATCAACACTATAGTAGCGTGGATATCACACCTCATCTATTGGCAGGCGAGAACGAACTTGAAATTCTGACGGTTTCATTGCTGGAACCGATGCCGGCGATTTCATTCCCTGCATTTTTGATTGGACCCTTTGTTATAGAAAATCGAGAAGATCGGATGAAGCTAAATGCGAGTTCGGAACATATGTTTGGTTATTGGTCTTCTGCCGGCTATCCTTATTATGCAGGAGCGGGAGAATACTCGCAGCAAGTGGATCTGACCCAAGTTAGCTTGGCTCCAGATGAGGAATTATGGCTGGAAGCTGACGATATTAGGGAGACGGCTTGTTTATATGTAAATGATATGCAGGCAGGAATCCGATTGTGGCCGCCTTATCACTGGAACATCACGCCATATGTTGAGCAGGGGAATAATCACATTACCATCCGTGCAGCCAATACGCTGGAGAATTTATATGGTAAGTCTGCTTTACCTTCAGGGGTGAATGGAAGGGTAAAGTTGGTTCATCGAACTTTATCAAAAAGAATGTAATATTATACGATACCTACGAAAATGACTACAGCCGAGTTCAGATCGTAGTCATTCTTTTAATATAGTTTACATAATATATAATATGTAATCTCAATTCGCGGAATTTGTGTATTCCGAGTTTCAAAGGTGGAATTTTTTCATAGGGACATACAGGATCGGAAGCTCCATTCTTACAAACTCATCGATTTACGATAACATTCTCTTAATCCTGAAGACTTACACTTAAGAAGTTTTACGAACGATAACAACTCGGAGGTGCCATGAAATGCAGCTAAAGAAGAAAACCATCATGGTTTTGGCGCTCAGCTTGTCCATTCTTTCGCAAGGCATGATCGTTCATGCCAAGGAAGATGGCGCTAGGTTTAAGCCGGAAGGAAACGGCAAATGGATGACAGGAGAGTATCACGCGCATACGTATCAATCCGATGATGCTAGTCAATCCCTGCAGGAATTGCTGGATAACGGTTTCCAAAAGTATGGTCTGGATTGGATCGCGGTCTCCGACCATCTTAGAGTTTCTAAACGGGACGACGAGGGAAATCCCCTTGCCGGTGGATCTATTCCGTTCTCCAAAGGAATGGCTCAATACCAGATTCCAAAGATCCAGCAGCTTCAGGAAGCAGGGAAATACAAGAACAACATTATCTTCTCAGGCTTTGAGTGGGACATGCCTACATATGAACATGTGGGAATTGGCATTATAGCAGGCAAATTCGGTTCAGAATCGAGCCTGAAGGCAGCCCGTCAGTTCGAGTATCTGTTCACCGATCGTGATGAAGCGATGTTCGATCCCAAAGATGTCGCCGATTGGAACAAACAAGACAGCCGGGCCTATACTACACCCGAAGATGCCAGAACAGCGCTGGCTTGGCTCCAGGAAAACTACGGAAACAGCAGTTATGCATTACTCAACCATCCTTCTAGAAAAACCGTGTATACAATAGCGGATATACGGGATTTCAATAATATTGCGCCGAATGTTGTATTCGGAATGGAAGGCATGCCCGGGAATCAGATGGAACCGGATCGCGGTGGCCTTAACTTAACCACACCGGAGAACAGAACCTACGGCGGTGCTGATTTCATGATTGCCAAGGTTGGCGGCGTATGGGATGCGCTGCTTGGCGAAGGACGCGAATTTTGGAACTTTGCGAACTCGGATTCTCATTTTGAGATTAGTGAAAACCGTTTATACTCCAGCGGGTATTGGCCGGGACAATATGCCAAAAACTACACTTGGGTGAATGGAAAAGATATGCAAAGCGTATTGGACGGGATGCGTTCGGGTAAATCGTTCTCCGTCTACGGCGATTTGATTAACGCGCTGGATTATCGCGTTCGTCACGGGAACAAGCAGGCCGAGATGGGAAGTAACCTGCAAGTGAAAAAAGGGAGCCCAATCGAAATTACGATCCGATTCAAAAGCCCAAGTAAAAACAACAACGGTGATTCTGTAACCGTAGATCATGTCGATTTGATCTCAGGTGACGTAACGGGTAAAGCGCAACCAGGTACGGCGGCTTACAGCAAAAGCACCAACGATTCGACCAAAGTGGTGAAACGGTTTACGAGCAAGGATTGGAAAATCGATCGTGATGGATACAACGTCATAACATATCGAACGAAAGCGACGAAAGATCAATATTTCCGATTAAGAGGGACTAATCTTGGCGTAAATGTTGCGGGAGAAACCAGCAATGGCGATCCGCTCATAGATCCAAAAACAGACATCGAAGACAACGAGCAGCGGTTTGCGGAAATTAATAAACGGAACTATAGCGATTTGTGGTTTTATTCTAATCCGATCTTTGTTAGTGTTGACGACAAGCCGGTTAAAGACTCTAACAAACAGGGGAAGCATCAGTAGGCTGCGACTCGCACTTTATTCAGAAGACTGCCGATTGTTCGGCAGTCTTTGTTTTTTTCACACGTAGTATAATGATGCATACATATCATATAGCTGATCACATGGATTGTATTTTGCTGCATATCCTATCATTTTATTGTACAAATTGAACGAGGGGTATAGGCTGTTAAGGAGAGGAGAGATGATATGTTTACGATCGGTGAAATATCCAAGTTGTTTCAGATCGATATCCGCACCCTCCGGTATTACGATGATATTGATTTATTTAAACCGGCATCCGTGGATCATCTGACAAATTACCGTTATTATTCGGTCGATCAATTCGAGCAGCTGAACACCATTCTGTATCTCAAGGCGCTTGGCATCCCTTTAAAAGACATTAAGCTTTTTCTGGATGATCGGGAGATTGAACATATACTAACCCTGCTCAAGGAGCAGCAGCGCAGAACGGAGGAGAAAATTGAGGAATATCAAAGAATCCAGGCGAAGATCAAAAGTCGAATTGATCAGATCGAAGATGCCTCAAATAAGGAAGAACTCTATAAAATTCGGGAAGTGGAGCTTCCCGAGAGAGTGATGGTTTTGCTGAAACAGAAAATACATAAAAGCGACAATCTGGATATGCCGATCCGTTTATTGGAGAATAGCACGAAGATGAAGTCCACCATTTTTCTGGGTAAAGTAGGATTATCGATCTCGATCGATCGTTTAATACAACGCAAATTTGATGAATACGACTCCATTTTTGTTATTGTGGAGCAGGAAAGTGAGCACAGCAGCTCCGAAGTCGAAGAGAAGATCTGGCGGAAGGGTACCTATACTTCGATTCGGTTTGCCGGGACACACGAAGATGCAGCGCCTTATTACAGAAAGCTCCTGGATTATATCGAGGAAAAAGGTTACACCCTGATCGAAGATGCGTTAGAGATTACGTACATTGACTATGGGCTTACCGGTGATCCTTCTCAATTCGTAACCGAAATTCAAATGCTTGCTAAATAAACGATTGACCCTCCAGCTGCTGGAGGGTTTATTCTTTGTATCAAAACATATTAGTAGGAGAGAACGACTGTGATAGGAACCATTGTAAACGTAACAACCATTGTTGTAGGCAGCACGATTGGAAATGTATTTAAGAAGGGGATGAGCGAAACCTATCAGGACATCCTGATGCAGGCGATGGGTTTGGCCGTCATGGCACTCGGTGTGAATTCGATCGTGAAGTATATGCCGGATAGCCAATATCCCGTCTTATTCATTATAAGTCTTGCCATAGGCGGTCTGATCGGGGAGAAGCTGAATCTGGAGCAGGGATTTAAAAAGGCGGTGTCGAGGTTTACCAAGGGAAATTTGGCTGAAGGACTAACTACGGCGATTCTGTTGTTCTGTATTGGAACACTGTCCATTATCGGACCGATCGAGAGCGCTTTGAACAATAATCATACCTATCTGTTCACCAATGCCATTCTGGATGGCGTGACGTCAATTGTACTGGCTTCAACCTTTGGCATTGGCATTATTCTATCAGCCGTGGCCACATTTTGTTGGCAAGGGTTACTGTACGTTATGGCCGGTGCAGCCTCTAGCTTTATCACGACGGAGCTGTTAACCGAAATATCCATTATTGGCGCCATTTTAATTTTTGCTTCAGGCTTAAACATTTTGGGCATTCGGAACTTCAAAACCATGAATCTTACGCCAGCGCTGTTGGTCCCAGTCGTATTCATTACGGTTAAAAATCTGCTCGGTTTTTAACATGAAGCAGGGATTCATACTTATCTCGATTTCAAGGATAACCCGCCTACGGAAGGCGGGTTTTTTGCTGTTATTCTATACCTTGCACGTTGAATAATCCATTGTTTACCTTGGTGCATAAGTTTTGTGACAATTTCAATAATATAGGAGACCGACAGCATCAAGGAATTGGACTAGGTGGATAGAGGAGAAGGAGGCTTCATCATTATGAATATAGCTGAACATAAACTGCTAGTCGCAGCGCTAGGCGGCGTTAATGAAATTGGAAAAAACATGTACTTCATTCAGTACGATCAAGATATCGTGGTCATTGATTGCGGCTCCAAATTTCCTGACGAAAACCTGCCCGGCATCGATTTGATTGTTCCTGACTTCACCTATTTGCTGGACAATGCGGATAAAGTCAGAGCTCTAATCGTCACCCATGGACATGAGGACCATATCGGAGGGATACCCTATTTACTGAAGCAGCTCCCGATCCCTGTGTATGGGACGAAGCTCACGATTGAGCTCATTAAAATCAAGCTGAAAGAGCATCGCATTCTGCGTGAATCCGAGCTTCACACGATCGATGCGAATTCTACCATTCAAGCGGGTGCCATCCACGCCTCTTTTTTTTCGACCAGCCACAGCATCCCGGACTGCGTGGGCATCGTTTTTCAGACCCCGGAAGGCAATGTTGTCCACACGGGGGACTTTAAATTTGACATGTCTCCTGTGAAGGGGCCTTATCCGGATCTGCATCGAATGGCTGATATCGGCAAGCAGGGGGTTAAGGTGTTATTGTCCGAAAGCACAAACGCCGAGAGACCGGGATTTACGCCTTCGGAACGTCTGGTTGGCGGACATATCCTGGAAGCATTCGCGCAGGCCAAACAGCAGGTATTCATCTCTACGTTTGCTTCCAACGTGAACCGCGTTCAACAGATCATCGATGCCGCCGCGGAAACAGGGCGAAAACTGATTCTGCTCGGCCGCAGCATGGTCAATGTCGTTACCGTTTCCAAGGAGCATGGCTATTTAAACATCCCCGATGACTTACTGATTGATGCAGGCGACAGCGAGCGGTATCCACCGGACAAAATCGCCGTGTTATGCACGGGGAGTCAAGGCGAGCCTATGGCAGCATTATCACGATTAGCCAACTCCAAGCATCCCCATATCGAGATTTTACCTGGCGATACCGTCATCATTGCTGCAGGAGCCATACCCGGAAATGAACGGAACCTTGCTCATGTGATCGATAATTTGTATGTGCTGGGTGCCCAGGTCATCTATGGGTCCGGCTCAGCTTCAGGGATGCACGTATCCGGCCATGGCAGCCAAGAAGAATTGAAATTAATGCTCACCTTGATGAAACCGGACTATTTGATTCCGGTCCATGGTGAATTCCGAATGCTGTATCAGCATCGGCAGCTGGCGGACTCCGTGGGGATCCCTAATGAAAATGTGTTCATCATCCAGAATGGCGACACGATACAAATCCAGCAGGGAATGGCATCCTTGGGTCCGAAAATCCCTTCAGGCAACAGCCTGGTGGACGGATTGATGATCGGGAACGTAGGCAACATCGTTTTGCGGGACCGTAGACAGTTGTCCTCCGACGGGATGCTTATTATCGTAACCACGCTCAGTAAAACGGAAAAGCAGATGGTGGCCAAACCCGAGCTCATATCCAGAGGTTTCATCTTCGTGAAAGATTCGGAGGAATTCATGAATCAAATCCACGAAATCGTTACGTCTTCCATGAAGGATTTAACGGAAACCGGGTCCACCCAATGGAATCTGATCAAGCAGACCTTGAAAGATCATGTCGGCAAATTCATATACAGCGAGACAAAGAGAAGGCCGATGATTCTGCCCATCATTATCGAAGTATAAGAGGTTGTTCAAAAAGTCCGCTTTTGATCACGAAGCGAATCAGGAAGCAGCTCGGCATCGAATCTTGAATTCAGCCGGGCCTTCCGGTGCTCACGTACCCAAAACGTACGCTCCGCTCCTGACGTCCCTAGCTTCATCCAACCTTCTC